>CALRWS020000025.1:0-76648 GCA_943371935.1 Chitinophaga pinensis
GAACATCCCCGGGTTTCGCGCTTTGCGCTCTACCCGGGCTACAACATCGGAAATCCCATGTCCGTTCTCGTCAACAAAAGTACCAAAGTCATCGTCCAGGGCTTCACCGGCCAGCAGGGCACCTTCCACGCGCAGCAGATGCTCGATTACGGCACCCAGGTCGTCGGCGGCGTCACGCCGGGCAAGGGCGGCAGCGAGCACATCGGCCTGCCGGTGTTCAACACCGTCGCCCAGGCCGTGAAGGCCACCGGCGCCGACGCGTCGGTCATCTACGTCCCGCCGCCGTTCGCGGCCGACGCGATCCTGGAAGCCGCCGACGCCGGCATCAAGGTCATCGTCTGCATCACCGAAGGCATTCCGGTGCTGGACATGCTGCGCGTGAAGAACACGCTGAAGGGCTATCCGGATACCGTGCTGATCGGTCCGAATTGCCCCGGCGTGATCACCCCCGGCGAATGCAAGATCGGCATCATGCCCGGCCACATCCACATGCCCGGCAAGATCGGCATCGTCTCGCGCAGCGGCACGCTGACCTATGAAGCCGTGAAGCAGACCACCGACGCCGGCCTCGGCCAGTCGACCTGCATCGGCATCGGCGGCGACCCGATCAACGGCACCAACTTCATCGACGCGCTGAAGTTGTTCCAGGAAGATCCGCAGACCGAAGGCATCATCATGGTCGGCGAAATCGGCGGCAGCGCCGAGGAAGAAGCGGCCGAGTTCATCGAAAAGTACGTGACCAAGCCGGTGGTCGGTTTCATCGCCGGCGCGTCCGCGCCCGCGGGTAAGCGCATGGGCCATGCCGGCGCGATCGCGTCGGGCGGCAAGGGCACGGCCGAAGGCAAGTTCGCGGCGATGGAGAAGGCCGGCATCACCACCGTGCGTTCCCCGGGCGACCTCGGCGCCGCCATCGCGAAGCGTCTGGCGAAGTAACTCCTTTCGGGTTCGCGCAGTTTTTCGAAGGCCGCCTCCGGGCGGCCTTCGTTTTGTCTGCAGGAAACGTGGCCTACGACATTTAGTGTTGACCCCTCACGGCTTGCACACTATGTTGTGTCCCGTCGAAGGTGCCGACCTCGCCCGAAGTCGGCTGAAATGGGAATCCGGTGCGGCAGAAGGCGATGGTCCGAACAAGACCTTGAGTCCGACGCTCATTCCGGAGCTGCCCCGCAGCGGTAACTGGGAACGACCCGCGTCATGGCACTGGCTCCGTCCCGCAATGGGACATCGGCTGGGAAGCGACGCGCAGTAGGAGCGGCCTGGCCGCGCGCCCATGAGCCCGAAGACCTGCCTCGACCGGCGCCACGGCGCCGTCTGGCCAACCGTCTCCGCGGGGAGCGTCGGTCGAAGCAGCGCCTCGTGCGCGGACGCCCTGTCCGCGCCGTCCGTCTTCGATCTTCCATTCGCAACCGCGCAGACGCAGGCTCGCCCGAGGGGGCGAGGGCCGGTGTTCGCGCGGATCCGCGCCCGGCATTTGCCGGCGGCGCGTCGTCCCACGTCTGCTCTGCCGGAGCCGCGCGTCGCACCGCTTTCGCTTCCTCTCCACGTCACCGGAGAGGAATCAATGACCACCACACTGCTCCACAACGCGCCGCAGACCGCCGGACCCTCCGGCGCGTCCACTGCACCGGCGACTGCCACCACGCGCACCGGACAGCCCGGTTTCGCGCTGGCGCCGCCGCATACGGCCACCACCATGGGCATCACCAAGCGCGACGGCCGCCGCGAACCGGTCGATGTCGGCAAGATCGTGCGCGCCGTGCAGCGCTGCTGCGACGGGCTGGACGACATCGATCCGATGCGCGTCGCGCTGAAGACCATCGTCGGCATCTACGACGGCGCCACCACCCGCGAACTCGACGAGCTGTCGATCCGCACCGCCGCCGCGTTCACCGCCGACGAGCCGCAGTACGCGCGCCTCGCCGCGCGCCTGCTGTCGGGCTACATCGACAAGGAAGTCGCGGGACAGGGCGTGCATTCGTTCTCGCAGTCGATCGCGCAGGGCCATGCGATCGGCTTGATCAACGACCGCGTGCGCGCGGTGGTCGAAACCCATGCGCGCAAGTTCAACGATGCGATCGACGTCGCACAGAGCCGCCGCTTCGAGTATTTCGGCCTGCGGACGCTCTACGACCGCTACCTGCTGCGCCACCCGCAGCAGCGCACGGTGATCGAGACTCCGCAGCATTTCTTCATGCGCATCGCGGTGGCGCTGACCGATACCCCGAACGCCGCGCTCGAGCTGTATCGCCTGATGTCGTCGCTGGATTACCTGCCCAGCTCGCCGACGCTGTTCAATTCCGGCACCCGCCACGAGCAGCTGTCGTCGTGCTTCCTGCTGGATTCGCCGCGCGATTCGCTGGCCGACATCTACGCGCGCTACGCCGACGTGGCGCAGCTGTCGAAATTCTCCGGCGGCATCGGCCAGTCGTATTCGCGGATCCGCTCGCGCGGCGCGTTGATCCGTTCCACCAACGGTCGCAGCAACGGCATCGTGCCTTGGCTGAAGACGCTGGACGCGTCGGTCGCGGCGGTGAACCAGGGCGGTAAGCGCAAGGGCGCGGCCTGCATCTATCTGGAGACCTGGCACGCCGATATCGAGGATTTCCTCGAAATGCGCGGCAATACCGGCGACGAGATGCGCCGAACACATAACCTCAACCTCGCCAACTGGGTGCCGGATCTGTTCATGCAGCGGGTCGAGAACGACGGCGACTGGTCGCTGTTCGATCCGAACACGGTGCCGGAATTCGTCGACCTGTGGGGCGAAGCCTTTGAGCGCGCGTATGCGCAGGCCGAACATCAGGGGCTGGCCGCGAGAACCGTCAAAGCGCGCGACCTGTACGCACGGATGATGAAAGTGCTGGGCGAAACCGGCAACGGCTGGATGACGTTCAAGGACGCCGCCAACCGCACCTGCAATCAGGTCGGACCCGGCCGCACGGTGCACCTGTCGAACCTGTGCACCGAGATCATCGAAGTGACCTCGGCGGAAGAAACCGCGGTCTGCAATCTGGGTTCGATCAATCTCGCGCAGCACATGGGCTTCGACGATCACGGCGCGGCGTATTTCGATTTCGAGAAACTTGCCGAGACCGTGCGCGTCGCGGTGCGCCAGCTGGACCGGGTGATCGACCTCAACTTCTATCCGATCGAATCCGCGCGCACCTCCAATCTGCGCTGGCGCCCGGTCGGACTGGGGGTGATGGGCCTGCAGGACGTATTCTTCAAGCTGCGGTTGCCGTTCGACAGCGAAGACGCGCTGCGCCTGTCCACGCGGATCGCCGAACGCATCTATCTGCACGCGCTGGAAACCTCCTGCGAACTGGCGGAAGAGCAGGGCGCGCATCCCGCGTTCGCGGACACCCGCGCCGCGGCGTCGACGCTGCAGTTCGACCTGTGGGACGTCGTGCCCGACGATCAGGCGGCGTGGACCGCGCTGAAGGCGCGGATCGCCGCGCACGGCCTGCGCAATTCGCTCCTGATCGCGATCGCGCCCACCGCGACCATCGCCTCGATCGCCGGCTGCTACGAATGCATCGAGCCGCAGGTCAGCAATCTGTTCAAGCGCGAAACGCTATCGGGCGATTTCCTGCAGACCAATCGCCATCTGGTCGACGAGCTCAAGCGCATCGGCCTGTGGACCGAATCCACGCGCGACGCGATCAAGCTTGCCGAAGGTTCAGTGCAGGGCGTCGACGGCATTCCCGATGTGCTGAAGCGTGTGTATCGCACCGCTTGGGAATTGCCGCAGAAAGCGCTGATCGATCTCGCCGCTGCGCGCGGCCCTTATCTCGATCAGTCGCAGTCGCTGAACCTGTTCATGGAAAGCCCGAGCATCGGCCGACTGTCGTCGATGTACTTGTATGCGTGGAAGGCTGGGCTGAAGACAACTTACTACCTGCGCTCGCGGCCTGCGACGCGGATCGCGAAGACGACGGTGAGCGCGCCCACGGTGGATTACACACCACAGGAAGCGTTGGCGTGTTCGCTGGAGAACCCCGAAGCCTGCGAAGCCTGCCAATAGCGTGCTTTTAACTCCTTCCCCCGCAAAGCGGGGGAAGGTTGGGATGGGGGCCTGCAAAGCGCCTCATTCGTCTGATTCAACTGCATTCCCCCACCCCAAGCCTCCCCCGCACGCGGGGGAGGGAGAGGATTTCGCCATGACCCAACATCTGCTCGACCCCGGCTTCGCGCTCACGTTGCGACCGATGCGTTACCCCGCGTTCTACGAGATGTACCGCGACGCCATCCGCAATACGTGGACGGTGGAGGAGATCGATTTCGGTATCGATCTCAACGATCTGCAGCACAAACTGGCGCCCGCCGACCGGCATCTGATCGAACGCCTGGTCGCGTTCTTCGCCACCGGCGACAGCATCGTCTCCAACAATCTCGTGTTGAATCTCTACAAGCACATCAATGCGCCCGAAGCGCGGATGTACCTGTCCCGGCAGTTGTACGAAGAAGCGCTGCACGTGCAGTTCTATCTCACCCTGCTCGACAGCTATATCCCGGATCCGGCGCGGCGCGCCGAGGCCTTCGATGCGGTCGAGAACATTCCGTCGATCCGCGCCAAGGCTGCGTTCTGCTTCCGCTGGATGGATTCGGTGCAGTCGCTGGAGCGCCTGGAAACGCGCGAACAGCGTAGGCAGTTCCTGCTCAACCTGATCTGCTTCGCCTGCTGCATCGAGGGTCTGTTCTTCTTCGCCGCGTTCGCTTACGTCTGGTTCCTGCGCTCGCGCGGGCTGCTGCCGGGCCTCGCCGCTGGCACCAACTGGGTGTTCCGCGACGAATCCGGGCACATGGCGTTCGCGTTCGAGGTGATCCACACCGCGCGACAGGAGGATCCGGGCCTGTTCGACAGCGGCATGGAGCGCGACGTGCGGC
The DNA here is from genome assembly GCA_943371935.1 of Chitinophaga pinensis. Classification (GTDB taxonomy): domain Bacteria; phylum Pseudomonadota; class Gammaproteobacteria; order Xanthomonadales; family Xanthomonadaceae; genus Lysobacter_I. The sequence continues at coordinate 4,888 of CALRWS020000025.1, forward strand.
GGATGTTGCACGAGGCGGTCGAAGTGGAAGCCGCGTTCGCCGATGACGTGCTCTCCGGCGGCGTGAACGGGTTGTCGTCGCTGGAAATGCGCCAGTATCTCGGCTACGTCGCCGACCAGCGCCTCGCGGCCCTCGGTATGGCGCCGGAATTCGGCGCGAAGAATCCGTTCCCGTTCCTCGACCTGCAGGACGTGCAGGAACTGACCAACTTCTTCGAGCGCCGGGTTTCGGCGTACCAGGTCGGCATCAGCGGCGCGGTGGCGTTCGACGATGCCTTCTGAGTCGGGAGGTCGCGAATCGGGTCTGAGCAAGGCGCTGCTGTGGAAGATCGCATCCGAGGGTGCTTCGCAATAATCGCGCTGGGTGAATGCGGGAAGCCGGCTGCGGTGGCCTGAATCAATCGCCCGCATGCGCACTGCTCCTTCCCCCGCGATGCGGGGGAAGGCTGGGATGGGGGCGCTTTCACGGTCAGATGCTTGTCACAGAGCTGATGCCCCATCGCCACGGAAGCGAAAACCCTGACATCGCGTTGTGGATTATCCCGATCGCCGCGCCAACATCCGGCATCCAGGATGGATCTCCCAAAGAGTCCCGGAGATCCCATGCGCGAAGGCCAAAAGCGCGACTTCGCAAGACACCTGCGTCGAAACATGACCGACGCCGAGTCGCATCTGTGGAAACTCCTGCGTCGGCATCAACTCGGTGAGCGATTCCGGCGGCAGTGCCCGATCGATCGCTACGTGGTCGACTTCGTCTGCCTGCGCAGGAAATTGATTGTCGAGGTCGACGGCGGCCAGCATGCGGAATCTTCGCAGGACCGTGTCCGTGACGCCTGCTTGACCAAGCTGGGGTATCGGGTGCTGCGTTTCTGGAATAATGACGTGCTTGAGAACAGCGAGGGTGTTTACGGCATGATCCAGATCGCGTTGTCCGACAGCCCCCATCCCGACCTTCCCCCGCAGGCGGGGGAAGGAGAAGAGCAGGTCGACCATCGCCTGCAACCACCGCATGCCAGTGACCGGAAGGAAAAGCCTTGATGACGACCCTGCGCATCGCCCTCGCCCAGTTCGATTTCCCGGTCGGCGCTGTGAGCCGCAACGCCGAACGGATCGCGGCGATGATCGCCGAGGCCCGCGACGAATACGGCGCGGACATCGTGATGTTCCCGGAGCTGGCCTTGTCCGGGTATCCGCCGGAAGACCTGCTGCTGCGGCCTGGTTTCCTGCGCGACTGCAGCGATGCGATCGAGACGCTGGCCGCCGCGGCGACCGGCATCGTGGCCATCGTCGGTTGGCCGCAGGCGGCGGGCAGCGTGGTCTACAACGCCGCCAGCGTGCTGCGCGACGGCACTATCGCGCACACGTACCGCAAGCGCGAGTTGCCCAATTACGCGGTGTTCGACGAGCGCCGCTATTTCGATGTCGATCCGGACCGCGAGGACTGCGTCTTCGACGTGAAGGGCGTGCCGGTTGGCCTGATCATCTGCGAAGACCTGTGGTTCGCCGAGCCCATCGCCAGCACCGTGCGCAACGGCGCGCAGCTGGTGCTGGTGCCCAACGCTTCGCCGTTCGAGCGCGACAAGCATGCGCAGCGCGATGCGCTGTTGGCGCAGCGCGTGCAGGAAACCGGCGCCGCCATCGCCTATCTCAACGCGGTCGGCGGTCAGGACGCGGTGGTGTTCGACGGCGCTTCGGTGGTCGCCGATGGCGACGGCGCGGTGCATCCCGCCGCCGCCGCGTTCACCGATCAGTGGCTGGTGGTGGAATACGACGCGGCCGAGCGCCGTTTCGCGCCGGTGCAGTGGGTGGATGACGGCGACGAAAGCCGCGACGCGCTGGCGTGGCGCGCGATCGTGCGCGGCATCCAGGATTATTGCGGCAAGAACGGTTTCCAGAAGACCTGGCTGGGCCTGTCGGGCGGCATCGATTCGTCGATGGTGCTGGCGCTGGCGGTGGATGCGCTGGGCGCCGACAACGTCACCGCGGTGCGGCTGCCCTCGCGCTACACCGCCGAGCTGTCGAACGACCTGGCCGACGAACAGTGCAAGGCGCTGGGCGTGAAGATGATCACCATCCCGATCGAGAAACCGTTCCAAGGCTATCTGGACGCGCTGTCGGAAGTCTTCGCCGACAAGCCCGTGGACGTGACCGAGGAAAACCTGCAGTCGCGCGCCCGCGGCGCGATGCTGATGGCATTGGCGAACAAACTCGGCGGCCTGCTGCTGACCACCGGCAACAAGAGCGAATACGCGGTCGGCTACGCCACGATCTACGGCGATATGTGCGGCGGCTACGCGCCGATCAAGGATCTCTACAAGACCGAAGTGTTCGCGCTCTGTCGCTGGCGCAATACCGTCGGCGGGGCGCCGGTCATTCCGCCCGCGGTGATCTCGCGTCCGCCCAGCGCCGAGCTGCGCGACAACCAGAAGGACGAGGATTCGCTGCCGCCTTACGACGTGCTGGACGCGATCCTGCTGCGTCACATCGACCAGGAACAGTCGCGCGACGAGATCGTGCGCGCCGGGTTCGACGCCGACACCGTCGATCGCATGCTGCGGCTGGTGCGGATCAGCGAATGGAAGCGGCACCAGGCCGCGCCGGGGCCCAAGGTCTCGCGCCGGGCGTTCGGCCGCGAGCGGCGGTATCCGATCACCAACGGTTATTCGGCGTAGGACGGGCTCAGGCCCGCCGCCCGAGTTGCATCCCGTGCGCTGGTACACCGCCGACTTCGATGCGCTGTCCTGGCACGACGTCCGCGTGCATGGTTTCCGGATCGTCGAAGGCGCGCAGGGCACTGCGGAACTGGTACTCGATATCGACTTCATCCTGGAATGGCTCCCGGAGGATGACGGGTATCGATTCCGTATCGCCCAGGCGATCCTGCAGTTCCATGAAGTCTTCGGATTGCGCTTCATGCTGGACTACGTGGCCTGCAGTGCGGGCATGACCGCGTTTTCGATCGACAGCATCGAACGCGAGGTCATCGGCGACGATGCGCGCGCGCAATCCTATCGCTGGCGGATCGATGTGAACTGGCCGGAAGGATTCCTCGAATTCGAGGCGCCGGGTTTCAGTCAATGGCTGGTCGGCGAGATCGTCGAACAGGATGGGCAGACGTTGGATCCGACGCATCGACTCTGATCGGCAGCTGCGACAGGCGGGTTTCGGCTCCGAACATGAAAAAGCCGCCTTCCGGCGGCTTTTTCTTCGCACTGTGCCTCGCAGGACTCAGTCGTTGTCCAGCGCCGACTTCTCGCTGGCCAGCGGGTTGAGCTTGCGGAAGATCGAGGGGTAGTTCGGCCACTTGTCGCCGTCGGTCAGCCACGGGTGCTGCGGAGCTTTCTGCTGCAACTGCTGGCGCGCACTGTCGGCGAGAGCGGTGTTGCCCAGCCGGGTGTAGGCCTCGGCCATCACCGCGACGCCGTCGTTCTCGAAGGCGCTGCCCGGGTAGGTTTCGCGCATGTATTCGGCGCGTTCGATCGCGGCGACCCACGCGGTACGGCGCAGGTAGTACATGGCGGTTTCGATCTCGTGGCGCGCGAACAGATCGCGCAGCTCGCCCATGCGCGTGGCGGAGTCGGCGGCGTAGCGGGAGTTGGGATAGCGTTCGGTGACGATCTTGAAGTCGTTGAACGCCTGCTGCGGCGTGGCCAGATCGCGGCGGCTGGCGTCGAGCTTCCACACCCGCTGCAGGAACACGGTGTCGCGACTAGAGTTGACCAGCCCGCGCAGGTAATAGAGATAGGCGGCGTTGCGATGGGTGGGGTAGGTGCGCAGGAAACGGTCGATGGTGGAGATCGCATCGTCGTTCGTGCCCATCTTGTACTGCGCGTAGGCGGTTTCGATCAGCGCCTGCTCGGTGTAATTGCCGTAGGGGTATTGCGCGATCAGGCGCTTGTAGGTCAGCACGGCGGCATCGTAATTGCCGTTGCGGATCGAGCGCTGGCCCTTTTCGTACAGTTCGGTGACCGGCACGCCTTCGTTCGCGTCCTTGTCCTTGAAGACCCCCTTCATCCTGGCGCAGCCGGAGGTGCCGAGGGCGAACATCAGGACCAGCAGCAGGGAGGGGCGCAGGAGCGCGGAGAGCGAAAGGCGGCGAAGGGGCATGCGGGCTGCTGCTGGACGGGTGAGCGGGCGATAATACCAGCCCAGACCGGCCAGCCCCTTAACAGCTTGCCGGAGACCCGCACCGCAGGGAGCCCGGCCGCCTGATTCCCAGGCGCGGCCTTTCCGACCACGTCGTCGGCGGTTTCGCCGCCGCCGGCTCAACGCGCGATACCGTCCCGGTCGCGTCACTCACCCCCTCAGGAGCTCCGGATGTCCTCACCCACGCCAACGCCAGCCGCGGAGACCGCAGCCCGCCTGTCGGTGGTGCCCGACGCCGCCTCCGGTCGCCGCTTCGATGCGGTGCTGGCCGAACTGTTCCCCGAATATTCCCGCTCACGCCTCGCCGAATGGATCAAATCCGGCGATGTCCTGCTGGACGGCCGCCAGGTGCGGCCGCGCGACCCCGTGCGCGGCGGCGAGTCCGTATCGCTGACCGTGGTGCTGGAGGTCCAGACCCGCTCCGAGCCCGAGGACATCGCCCTGGACGTCCTGTATGAGGACGCCGACGTGTTCGTGCTGAACAAGCCCGCCGGGCTGGTGGTGCATCCGGGCGCCGGCAACCCGGCCGGCACCCTGGTGAACGCGCTGCTGCACCGCGACCCCGCGCTGGTCACCCTGCCGCGGGCGGGCATCGTCCATCGGCTCGACAAGGACACTTCCGGGGTGATGGTGGTGGCGCGGACCCTGCCGGCGCACACCGCGCTGGTGGCCCAACTGTCGGCGCGCGACGTGCACCGGCAATACCTCGCGGTGGTGTCGGGTTCGCTGGTCTCGGGCGGCACGGTCAATGCCGCGATGGATCGTCACCCGCGCGACCGCCTGCGCCAGTCGGTGCGCGATGACGGGCGCGAAGCGGTCACCCATTACCGTCTGCGCGAACGCTTCCGCGCCCACACGCTGCTGGAATGCCGGCTCGAAACCGGCCGCACCCACCAGATCCGCGTGCACATGGCGCACATCAAGCATCCGATCATCGGCGACCCGCTCTACGGCGGGTCGCTGAAACTGCCCAAAGGCGCGACCACCGCGCTGATCGAGTCCCTGCGCGGCTTCAGGCGCCAGGCGCTGCACGCCGAAACCCTGGAATTCACCCATCCGATCAGCGGCGAACCGGTCCGCTGCTCCACCCCGATGCCGGCCGACATGCAGGCGCTGGTCCGCGCGCTGCGCGACGACAGCCGCGAGGCTGCGGAGCGCGAGCGGTGAGTCGTGCGTCCGTCGGTCCGGCTTTCCTGCCCGCCGACTGGCCGGCACCGCCCGGCGTGCACGCCTTCACCACGCTGCGCCACGGCCTGGGCGTCTCGTCGCCGCCGTTCGATCATTTCAACCTCGGCAACCGTTACGCCGCCGATGGCGACGATCCGGCCACGGTCGCGCGCAATCGCGCGCTGCTGGTCGAAGCGGCTGGCCTGCCGTCGGCGCCGCACTGGCTGAAACAGGTGCATGGCATTGATGTGGTGCGATGCGATGGTTCGCCGGGCGAAGGCCATGAACCCATCGCCGACGCCTCGGTCACCGCCACGCCCGGCACGGTCCTCGCCATCCTCACCGCCGACTGCCTACCGGTGGTGTTCGCGGCCGAGGACGGTCGCGAAGTCGCCGCCGCCCACGCCGGCTGGCCCGGGCTCTCGTCCGGGATGCTGGAAGCGACGGTCGCCGCGATGCATACCCCCGCCGACCGCCTGATCGCCTGGATCGGCCCCGCGGCCGGTCCGCAGCGCTACGAAATCGGCGCGGAGGTGCGCGACCGCTTCCTCGCCCAGGACGCGCGCGCCGAAGTGGCGTTCGTACCGACCCGACCGGGTCACTGGCGGGTCGACCTGTTCGCCATCGCGCGCATGCGTCTGGCCCAAGCCGGCGTGACCCGCGTCCACGGCGGCGATCTCTGCACGATCTCCGACCCGCAGCGCTTCTTCTCGCACCGGCGCGACGCCCGTACCGGGCGGATGGCGACGCTGGTGAGGTTCGACTGAGCGCCGTCGGCCGATGCCTTGGAGCGAACCGCCCGTGACATCGCCCCCGCCGCTGTTCCACGCCGTGCTCGGCGAGGCGTACGCATCGCTGCCGCCCAGCTTGCGTGCGCTGCACGGTGGCAGCGGCCGCTGGCAAGGCGAGGCCACGGTCGAACGCGGACGCGGCAGGTTGTCGCGGCTTTGCGCATGGCTTACGCGGCTGCCGCCGGCGGGCGCGCATCCAATCGTGGTCGAGATCGTCGCTGGACACGATGGCGCCGAATACCACGGCGAACGCTGGACGCGACGCTACGGCGCAGCGCATGCGATGCCGTCGCGGCTGTGGATCGCCTGTGGCGCGCTGTACGAACGGCTGGGTCCGGTGACGCTGCGCTATCGGATGACGGTCGAGAACGATGCGATCGTCTGGCGCGTGGCCGGCATCCGCATCCTCGGTCTGTTGCCGCTGCCTGCGAGCGCGTTCGCGGGCGTGGAAGCACGCGAGTCGCACGCATCGGGCGAAGGCGGGCGCTATCGTTTCGATGTCCGCGCCCGCCTGCCCGGCATCGGTCTGCTGGTGCATTACCGCGGTTGGCTGGAACCGGCATGACAATCATTCGCGATCACGATCCCGATATCGCCCCTTCCTCTCCGCCGCGCGCGGTGATCGTGTTCGACGGCGTCTGCGTACTCTGCAACGGCTGGGTGCGCTTTCTGCTGCGCCACGATCGCCGCGAACGCTATCGTTTCGCCGCGATGCAGGGCGACAGCGGCCGCGCGCTGTTGATCGCCAACGGGCTGGATCCCGACGATCCGGTCTCTTTCCTGCTGGTCGAATACGACCTGATCGAGAAGGGTTCCCGCGCGCCACCGCGCGTCTCCACCGATACCGACGCCATGCGCCGCGTGCTGATGGGCCTGGGCGGCGTTTGGCGCATTGCGGGATTATCGGCGCTGCTGCCGCGCCGCGTGCGCGATCCGCTCTATCGGATGGTCGCGCGTAACCGCTACCGCTGGTTCGGTCGCCACGACGCCTGTCCGGTGCCGGACCCGGCGCAGGCGCATCGCTTCGTCTAGCCACAGCTGGCAGACGCTCGCTCGAACGCGCGGGCGGCGTTGTGACCGTCGCCTGAGCGCCCGGACCTCGGTTCCGTTGCAGGCTTGAATCGCACCGCGCCGGCCTCATTTCCGAAGCATCGCGGCGCCGCCGCCCTGTTCCGATTGCCCTTTTCCGGAGTCCGCCCATGCGCATGGACAAACTCACCTCGCGTTTCCAGCAGGCCATCGCCGACGCACAGTCGCTGGCCGTCGGTCGCGACCACAACGTCATCGAACCCGTGCATCTGCTGGTGGCTCTGCTCGACCAACAAGGCGGCGGCACGCGGCCGCTGCTCGCGCAGTCCGGCGTCAACGTGCCGCTGCTGCGCGAGCGGCTGGGCGAAAGCCTCGAAAAGCTGCCGAAAGTCTCCGGGCAGGCCGGCAGCGTCAACGTCGGCAACGACCTCGCGCGCCTGCTCAACGTCACCGACAAACTCGCGCAGCAGCGCGGCGATGCATTCATCGCCAGCGAACTGTTCGTACTCGCGACGCTGGACGACGGCGGCGACACCGGTCGCTCGCTGAAAGCCGCAGGTGCGAACAAGCAGAAACTCGAAGCGGCCATCGACGCGATGCGCGGCGGCGAGAAAGTGCAGAGCGAGAACGCCGAGGAACAGCGCCAGGCGCTGGAGAAATACACCATCGACCTGACCGCGCGCGCGGAATCCGGAAAACTCGATCCGGTCATTGGTCGCGACGAAGAGATCCGCCGCACCATCCAGGTGCTGCAGCGCCGTACCAAGAACAATCCGGTGCTGATCGGCGAGCCCGGCGTGGGCAAGACCGCGATCGTCGAAGGCCTCGCCCAGCGCATCATCAATGGTGAAGTGCCGGAAGGCTTGAAGGGCAAGCGCGTGCTGTCGCTGGATATGGGCGCGCTGATCGCCGGCGCGAAGTTCCGCGGCGAATTCGAAGAACGCTTGAAAGCCGTGTTGAACGATCTGGCCAAGAACGAAGGCCAGATCATCCTGTTCATCGACGAACTGCACACGATGGTCGGCGCCGGCAAGGCCGAAGGTTCGATGGACGCCGGCAACATGCTGAAGCCCGCGTTGGCGCGCGGCGAACTGCACTGCATCGGCGCGACCACGCTGGACGAATACCGCAAGTACGTCGAGAAGGACGCCGCTCTCGAAAGAAGATTCCAGAAAGTGTTCGTCGGCGAACCCAGCGTCGAAGACACCATCGCGATCCTGCGCGGTCTGAAGGAACGTTACGCGGTGCATCACGGCGTCGAGATCACCGACCCGGCGATCGTCGCCGCAGCCACGCTGTCGCATCGCTACATCGCCGACCGGCAGTTGCCCGACAAGGCCATCGACCTGATGGACGAAGCGGCGTCGCGCATCCGCATGGAGATCGACAGCAAGCCGGAAGAGCTCGATCGCAAGGAGCGCAGGCTGATCCAGCTCAAGATACAGCGCGAGGCGCTGAAGAAGGAGAAGGACGACGCGTCGAAACAGCGGCTGGCCGATCTGGAAACCGAGATCGCCACGCTCGAACGCGCGTTCAACGATCTGGAGGAAATCTGGAAGGCCGAGAAGGCGGTGGTGCAGGGCACGACCAGACTCAAGGAACAGATCGAAGCCGCGAAGCTCGAACTCGAATCGGCGCAGCGCAAGCAGGACTTCGCGAAGATGAGCGAGATCCAGTACGGCACCATGCCCGAACTGGAAAAGCAGCTCAAGGCCGCGCAGGAAGCCGAAACCCAGGGTTTCACGCTGCTGCAGGACAAGGTCACCGAAGAAGAGATCGCCGAAGTGGTGTCGCGCTGGACCGGCATTCCGGTCAGCAAGATGCTGGAAGGCGAGCGCGACAAGCTGCTGAAGATGGAACAACTGCTGGGCGCGCGCGTGGTCGGTCAGGCCGAGGCGATCAAGGTCGTCTCCGATGCGGTGCGCCGCACGCGCGCGGGGCTGAGCGATCCGGATCGCCCCAGCGGTTCGTTCCTGTTCCTCGGCCCGACCGGCGTGGGCAAGACCGAACTGTGCAAGGCGCTGGCGGAATTCCTGTTCGACTCGAACGATGCGATGGTGCGCATCGACATGAGCGAATTCATGGAGAAGCACGCGGTGAGCCGTCTGGTCGGCGCGCCTCCGGGCTATGTCGGCTACGAGGAGGGCGGTTATCTCACCGAGGCCGTGCGTCGCCGCCCGTACAGTGTGATCCTGCTCGACGAAGTGGAGAAAGCGCATCCGGACGTGTTCAACATCCTGCTGCAGGTGCTCGACGACGGGCGCCTTACCGACGGCCAGGGCCGCACCGTGGACTTTCGCAACGCGGTGATCGTGATGACGTCCAATCTCGGCTCGCAGATGATCCAGGAGATGAGTGATGACGACAGCGCCGAGAGCTACACCAAGATGAAGGCGGCGGTGATGGGCGTGGTGCAGGCGCACTTTCGTCCCGAGTTCATCAATCGCCTCGACGATATCGTCGTGTTCCATCCGCTGGACAAGGCGCAGATCCGCGACATCGCGAAGATCCAGCTGCGCGGGCTCGAAAAGCGTCTCGCCGAGCGCGGCATCCGCATCACGCTGTCGGACAAGGCCTTCGATCTGCTCGGCAACGTCGGCTTCGATCCGGTGTACGGCGCGCGTCCGCTGAAGCGCGCGATCCAGCAGCAGCTGGAAAACCCGCTGGCGCAGCGGATCCTGAGCGGCGAGTACGCCAACGGCGATACGGTCGGCGTGGATGCCGACGGCGGAAAGCTGGTGTTCGGGAAGACTTGAAGTTCGCGCGGACTGCTGGCCGAACGCCGGCCCGAAACGAACAAGGGCCGCATTGCGGCCCTTGTTCGTTAATCCGGCCGGTATCGCCGGGTTACTTGGCGACGAACTTCAGCGGGCCTGTGTACTGCGCCCACGGAACCGATTTGTCGTTGCGATCGTTCAACGAGATTTCCGGGGTTGCGCTGGCTCCGTCGTTGACGCTCGCCATCAGCGATGGCATCCAATAGTTCACCGCGAACGTCCTGTCGATCTTGATCACCGGATTGATCGTCAATGTGGTGGTCTTGCCCGGTTCGATCCGGAACGTGAGGATGTCGTCGTTGAAGAACGCGCCGCGCTCGAGCACTTTGTCGACGCTCAGGCTGCTGCTCATTTCCAACCCGACGCCGGTGACCTTGTATTCGCCTGCCGGCAGCGACAGTTGTTCGTTCGAGCCGTAGCGGGTCGTATGGTTGACCGGGAAGTCCAGAAAGCGCCTGTTGACCAGAGTGAACACCAACTGGCGGTCGCGCTGTCCCCATTCCAGCATGCCGCTTTGCAACTGTTTGGTGACTTTCTTGGGAAGTTCCTTCTCGCTGCTGAATGGCTTGATCTCGATGACGAGAGTGCCCTGCGCCTGCGGTCCGAGTACGGCGTCCTGGGCCGATGTCGCCATGGGAGCGACGACGAATGCGAAGAGCAGCGTGCTGATAGCGCTCTTGAAAACGATGTTCTTGAGCGAAATGGACTTGGAATATTTCATTGGTTGGATGGCCCCCGGATGATCGTCAAAGCGGCGGGCATCACCGCCCGCCGCGCGACCAGAATATCGAATTCATGCGGCGTCCGGGCGCAATATCTGACCCGGTGTGCGATGAGCAGGCGTCGGCCGTGCCGGGCCTGCACGGGTCGCCGGTATCCGCGGTCAGCCGCGCTCGTCGTCTGCCATCAAGGCCGCTCTGCCGGATTCCAGCGCGGCGACCCGTGCTTCCAGTGCTTCGAGTCGCGCCAGCAGCGCATCCATCGCATCGCCGTCGTGCGCGCGGGACGACGTGTCCACACTGCGTTCGGGCATCGCCGGTTCGCCGCAGAACAGGTGCGCGTAGCGGTCCTCGCGCTGGCCGTTGCCGCGCGGCAGCCGGCGGACCATCGACGGTTCGCGTTCGGCCAGACGCTCCAGCGTGTGGCGCACGTCGTCGATATCGGCGAAACGGTGCTGGCGTTCGCTGCGCGCCAGCAGTTCGTGCAGGGTCTGAGGGCCGCGCAGGAACAGCAGCGACAGCAGACAGGTCTGGGCCGGGGTGAGGTCCAGCACCCGTTCGATGCGGTGCAGATAACGCTCGCTGCGCGCGCCGTACTCGGATTTGACCAGTCCGCGGACTTCCAGCTGCCGCAGCGCATGGCCGACATCGCCGGCGTTAAGATTCATCGTCGGCTCGCGCGCGGTCTTCTGGTTGCATGCGAGGACGACATTATTGAGCGTGAGCGGGTAGACGTCGGGCGTGGTCGCGGCCTTTTCGACCAGGCTGCCGAGGATGCGCGCTTCCATCGCGGTCAGTTGCGGCGGCAGACCGGCCTGCGCGGGCGCGTCGTCGGGGCTGTCGATGGCGGTTCCTGACATGGCTGGTTCCTTGATGCGGAATGGTGCTGAGTGCCTGATTCTAACGGGGATCCCGCATGCCCCGGCGCTTGCGACATCGTTCATCTTTTGCGGAGCAAGCTTGGCGCCTGATCCGCCGGCACGTTCGCAATGAGGTGCCGGCGTCCGCACGAGGCACGCATGAGGAGAGCACACATGACGATGAAGAGCTTACTGCGCAGGAATCCGACACATCGACCGATGTCCCGCAAGACCCTGTTCCGCGGTCTTGCGCTGTGCCTCGCGTTGGTCGCGGCGCCATCGGCGATGGCCGGCGATCTGACCTGCAAGATGACCTACAGCCTCACCGGCTGGTCGGTGTTCTACAAGACCGCCTCCGGCACCGGCAACATCACCTGCGACAACGGCCAGACGCTGTCGGTGAAGATCGAAACCAAGGGTGGCGGCCTGAGCTTCGGCAAATACAAGATCCGCAACGGCTTCGGCCAGTTCGCCAACGTCAACGACATCCGCGATGTGTTGGGCAGCTACGCCACCGCGGAAGCGCACGCCTCCGCCGACAAGAGCGCGTCCGCGCAGGCGATGACCAACGGCGATGTGTCGCTGTCGTTGGCAGGCAAGGGTGAAGGCTGGTCGCTGGGCGTGGCCTTCAGCAAGTTCACCATCAAAGCCCGCTGATCGCCGGCTTCAGGGGCAGGACGATACGCCCCGCCCGGGCTCGGACAGGGCCCGGGCAGCAGCAATTCCCGGTGGTGGTTGCTCCCTGCCTGCCGGGCATCACGCCGATGAGGGGTCGCGGCGAGAGGTTTTGAGAAGTTGAGCGTGGAAGCGAGGTGACACCCGTCTCGATTCCGCGCGAATGTTGCTGTGCAAGATGACAAGCGGCTGAATCGTGCCAATATCCGCTCACCATTCGGCACCGTATTGAAGCGGTGATCGTGTGCATCGATCCATGTTTATCTCCAGGAGGGAGCAGATGAATCGTCATACCTATCGCCGTCTGTTCGGCAGCGCGCTTGCGGCTCTGATGTTGTGTTTGTGCTCGATCGGCGCGCAGGCGCAGTCGACGTATACCCAGACCAAATACCCGATCGTGCTGGTGCACGGACTGTTCGGTTTCGACTCGGTGCTGGGCGTCTACGATTACTGGTACGGAATCGGCAACGAACTCAAGGCCGGCGGCGCCAAGGTCTATACCGCCAGCGTGTCCGCCAGCAATTTCACCGAAGTGCGCGGCGAACAGCTGATCCGCGATCTTGAAACGCTGCGCGCCGTGAGCGGCAAGCAGAAATTCAACCTGATCGGTCACAGCCACGGCGGGCCGACCGCGCGCTATGTCGCCTCGGTGCGGCCGGATCTGGTCGCGTCGGTGACGCTGCTGGGCTCGCCGAATACCGGCGCACCTGCCGCCGATGCGATCAGCACCACGCTTCCGGTCGGCTCGCCGCTGCGGCCGTTGGTGGCCGGTTTCGTGAATGCGCTGAGCGGCTTTCTGGGTGCGCTTTCGGGCAACAGCGATCCGCAGAACGTCCTGGGTGCGCTGTCGTCGCTGAGCACGGCCGGCTCCACCCGCTTCAACAACCTGCACCCGCAGGGCAAACCCACGACGAGCTGCGGCACCGGGCCGGCGGTGGTCAACGGCGTCCGCTACTACTCGCTCAGCGGCACTTCGGTGCTGACGAATATTCTCGATATCGGCGACGTTGTCATGGGCGCGGGCAGCCTGTTTTTCGGCTTCGAGCAGAACGACGGTCTGGTCGGGCGCTGTTCTTCGCACTGGGGCACGGTGTTGCGCGACGACTATGGCTGGAACCACCTCGATGAAGTGAACCAGTTCCTCGGCCTGCGCGGCCTGTTTTCGTCCAGCCCGGCCAGCGTTCTGCGCGCGCAGGCGAACCGTCTGAAAACCCTGGGTCTGTGACCCTGACGCGTGCGGTGGGAATCGGCGCCGCGGTGCTTTGCATCGCGGCATCGGTCCTGACATGGCAGGCGGCCAAGCGCGCGCGCCAGCCTGCGGATGCGGCCGGCGCGCAAGCCGAAGCGGGACCGGCGGCGAACGCCTCCACGGTTTCATCGGCTGACGCCGCTGCGCCGGCAGCCTCGGGCTTCGCGATGGACGCCAGTTCTTTGCGCGGCACCGAGATAGACGGTGGCGTGTCGCTGGATGCAAACGGCAATGTCGTGCTCGATCTGCGTCTGCGGAGACTGTTCGATTACTACCTGAGCCTGATCGGCGAGCGCGATCAGGCGCAGATCCGGCAGTTGCTCAATGCGTATCTGCTGGACCGGCACGGCCCGCAGCATGCGGCGACGGTGCTGGCCTACTTCGACCGCTACGTTGGCTATCTGCAGCGGCTTGCCGACGCGCAACTTGCGCGGTCGAGCGATCCGCAGGAGCGGCTGGACAGGGTGTCGGCGCTGCGCCGTCAGGCGCTGGGCGATGCGATGGCGGCCGCATTCTTCGCGGAGGAGGAAGCGCTGGCGACGCTCACTCTGAAGCGCATGAAGATTGCGGCCGACGACCGCCTGAGCCCGGAAAGAAAATCGGAACTGTTGGCCGATCTGGATCTTGCCGCGGGATTTTCCGCCAGGGCCGAAGCCGATACCGCCAGCGATGTCGCCGATCAGAACCGGGGCTTCGACCTGCAGCGATCGACGCCGCAGCAGCGCGCCGTCGAACGCGAAGCGCTGTGGGGCAAGGAGGCGGCGCAACGCCTGGCCGAGCTGGATGCGTCGCGCGCCCGATGGGATGCGCGGATCGACGCGTACCTGTCCGCGCGTTCGCGTATCGATGCGGATCGCACGCTGTCCGCTGCGGCGCGGGCGCAGGCCGTCGCGACACTGCGCGCACAACACTTCGATGCGATCGAGCAACGCCGCATCGCATCATTGGAAGCGGTCGGACAGCTGAAAGGCGGCGGCTAGAGAGCGATTGCCAAGGGGCGCGTTGCCAAGCGGCGCTTTGCCCGGAGCGCGCTCCCACGAACGTACCGCCAAACACGTGCGGCCCATGGCGTGCATCCGAAAACGGGCGGTCGGCCGTCGCCGTGTGCCGCTGTTGCGGACTCAGAGCGTCTGCGCGCGCTTGTGCCGGTACGGCGGCGCCGACATCACCATCTCGGTCAGCGAATGCGCCAGCGCGTATTCCGCGAGGATCGCCGCGTCGGCGCCGCGTTCCAGCAGATGTTTCACCCCGGCATCGCTGTGCGCGCGCGCCAGCACCGGGATGGGCGACGCGCCCTGTTTCAGCCGCTTGGCGACCTTGCCGGCCTCCAGCGGATCGGGAATGGTCAGCACCGCCAGCGCCGCGCGCTCGGGCATCGCTTCTTCCAGCACGTCGTCGTCGGCGGCATTGCCGCGGATCGCGCGGTGCCCGGCCGCGCGCGCGGTTTCGATGCGGTCGCTGTCGGTGTCGATCACCACGAACGGCACATCCGCGCGCGTCAGCAGTTCGGCCAGTTTGATGCCGACGCGGCCGTACCCCACCAGCAGCACATGACGCATCGGCAACGGTGCGGGTGCGTCGGCCGCAGTCCTGGCTTCGGCGCGTGCGCGGCGACGTGCCAGCACCGCGAAGATCAGCGGATTGAGCATGATCGACAGGATCGCGCCGGCCAGCACCAGGTCGCGGGCTTCCGGCGTCATCAGGTCCAGCGACACGCCCAGACCGATCAGGATGAACGAGAACTCGCCGATCTGCGCCAGACTGGCGGCGATGGTCAGCGCGATCTCGTTGGACTTGCCCAGCATCCGCACCACCGCCCAGGCCGCCAGCGACTTGCCGACCATGATGATCGCCAGCGTCTCCAGCACCTCCAGCGGATGTTCGAGCAGGATCATCGGGTCGAACAGCATGCCGACCGAGACGAAGAACAGCACCGCGAACGCGTCGCGCAGCGGCAGCGAGTCTTCGGCGGCCTTGTGGCCGTGCGGCGATTCGTTGAGGAGCATGCCGGCGAAGAACGCACCGAGCGCGAACGACACGCCGAACAGCTCCGCCGCGCCGAAGGCGATGCCCATCGCGCAGGCCAGCACGCACAGGGTGAACAGCTCGCGCGAGCCGGTACCGGCCACGCGTTCCAGCACCCAGGGCAGCACGCGGCGGCCGACGATCAGCATCAGCGCGACGAAACCGCCGACCTTGGCCAGCGTGGCGAGCAGCGCCATGCCGAGGTTGCCGCCCTTGTCCTCGCCGCTGCTGCCGGCAAGCGCGGGCACCAGCACCAGCGCCAGCACCATCGCCAGATCCTCGACGATCAGCCAGCCGATCGCGATCCGTCCGCGATCGCTGTCCAGCATGCGTCCGCTCTCCAGCGCGCGCAGCAGGACCACGGTGCTGGCGACCGACAGGGCAAGGCCGAAGATGATGCTCTGCGGATGCGGCCAGCCCAGACGCCAGCCGAGAAACCAGCCCATCGCGGTGGCGACGGCCATCTGTACGATCGCGCCGGGCACGGCGATGTGGCGCACGGCGATCAGGTCGCGCATCGAGAAGTGCAGGCCGACGCCGAACATCAGCAGGATCACGCCGATCTCGGCGAGCTGCGGAGCGAGCGTCTGATCGCCGACGAAGCCTGGCGTGTGCGGGCCGACGAGCACGCCGGCGAGCAGATAACCGACGATGGGCGAGAGGCGCAGGCGCTGCGCGAGCAGGCCGAACACGAAGGCCATCACGAAGCCGACACAGAGAATCGCGATGAGGGAAGTGTGATGGGGCATCGGGGCAGTATGCGCGATGTCTTCGGCGCTTCCTGTCCGGTGGATTCAGGTCGTGCAGATCGCCTTGAACAGCGCGTCGCCATGCGCATGTCGACGTGGGCCGGTCGGCCAAACGAAAACGCCCCCGGCGGACCGGGGGCGTCGTGGTTCAGGGCAACGTACGGCTTACCACTTGTAGCCGATGCGCCCGTAGACGTACGCACCGTTGAAACCGTTCGGCGAACTCGCGCTGTAGGGCAGCTGGCCGTTGGTCGAGTTGGCGAACAGCACTTCGTCGGGATACTCGTTCAGCACGTTGTCGGCGCCGAGCGTGAAGTCCCAGTTGCCCAGCGCGTAGCTGCCGGACAGGTCCAGCGTCCACTGGGGGTCGAAGGTCTGGTCGCGCGACGTATCGGCCGGATTGTTGCCGAACAGCACGCTGAACTCGCCGTAGCGCGTGGCGTTCGCGCCGAAGCGCCATGCGCCGACGTTGTAATTGCCGCCGAGCTGGAACTTGTCGCGCGGCGCGCCCACGGTGAGCCGGCCCACTTCCACGCGGCCGATGCGCACCGCGTTGGGATCGATCGCGGTCAGGGCCGCGGGATTCGGCGCGATGCGTTCGACCGTGGTCTTGTTGTAGTTGTAGCCGGCGGTGAGGTCGAGCCTGCCGTTGCCGATGTCCCAGCGATAGGTGCCGATGATGTCGACGCCCTTGGTGCTGGTATCGATGGCGTTGGTGAAGTAGCGGCCGCCGCCGAGGTTGCCGGGGGTGCCCGGGTTCAGAACGGGGTTGTTGAGGAAGCTGCGCACCAGCGTCGAGGTGAGGTTTTCCGACAGCATGATCCGGTCGTCGATATCGATGCGGTAGGCGTCGACGGTGACGTACAGATTCTCGACCGGCTGCAGCACCAGACCGAGGCTGAGGTTCTTCGATTCCTCGGCCTTCAGCTGTTCGGCGCCCAGCGCGACCGCTGCGGAATCGTTGACGCGGAAGGTGCGGATGTCGAACGGCACGCCGCCGATGAAGTTGGTGGCGGTGGAGCGGAAGAACTGCTGCTGCAGCGAGGGGGCGCGGAAGCCGGTGGACACCGTGCCGCGCAGCGCGACCTTGTCCGAGAAGGCGTAGCGTGCCGAGACCTTGCCCGAGGTGGTGCTGCCGAAATCGCTGTATTGCTCGCTGCGTACCGACAGGCCGAGATTGAACTTCTCGGTAACGTCTGCTTCGAGGTCGAGATACGCGGCGTAGCTTTCGCGATTGAAATCGCCCGCATCGCCCGGCTGGAAGCCCGGGAAGACCTGCGAGCCGGAGGGCGTCGGTGTCGGCGTCGTCGACGGCGGCACCGGCGGCAGGGTCGCGCCGCCGTTGACGTAGGACGCGAGTTCGCCCGCGGTCTGCTGGAAGTCTTCGCCCCGCCATTCCAGGCCCCACGCCACGTTCAGCGGCGATGTCAGCCAGTCCACGTCGAAGCCGCGGCTCACGTCGAGGTTCAGCACCTGCTGGGTGATCTCCAGCGCGCCAGCGTCGAAATTGCGCTGCGAGGTCGGGCCGATGCTGCGGTTGAGGCTGTTCTCGACGCCGAAGCTCAGGTCGTTGTTGCCGTAGTTGTAGCTGAGGTCGACATCCCACTCGAGCACCGTGAGGCCGCGCAGGCCGCCCACGAACGAGCGGTCTTCGGCGATGTTGCGGATCTGCGGCAGGAAGCCGTCCGGATAGATCGTCGGGATGTTGCGGGTGTCCAGCGCGGTGCGGAAGAAGCCGTTCGACAGCGCGTCGCGGCGGCTGGCGTTGGCGAAGCCGTAGAAACTCAGGGCGTCGTTGACGAAGACTTCGGCATTCGCCGAGAACGCGTACTGCTCCACTTCCGGGTCGCCGTAGCGCTGCACCACCGCGCCCGGCGGCGGGGCGGTGGCCGGGCGTACGGTCACGCCCGGCGCCAGCACGAAGGGACGCGCGCGGTCGGTCTGGTCCTGGTCGCGGGCTTCCGCGGCGAGGTGCAGGAAGCCGTTTTCGCCGAGTTTGAAGCCGACATCGCCGGACAGTTGCGCGGTCTGGCCGTCGCCGGCGCTGTACTGGCCGCCGGTCAGGGCAATGCTGCCGCCACGACCGCTGCCCTTGAGCACGATGTTGACCACGCCGGCGATGGCGTCGGAGCCGTACTGCGCCGAGGCGCCGTCGCGCAGCACTTCGACGCGCTGGATGGCGGCGATCGGAATGGCGTTCAGGTCCACCGGCGAAGCGCCGCGGCCCTGGCTACCGTTGAGGTTGATCAGCGCGGTGGTGTGGCGGCGCTTGCCGTTGACCAGCACCAGCACCTGATCGGGGGCCAGGCCGCGCAGCTGCGCCGGGCGCACCGCGTCGGTGCCGTCGGTGATGGCCGGGCGCGGGAAATTGAGCGAGGGCAGGGCGCGCGACAGTGCGGTCGCCAGTTCGGTGGTGCCGGTGGCTTCCAGCGCCTGCGGGGTGATCACATCGATCGGCGACGGCGACGAGGCGACGGTGCGGGTGGAGGTACGGGTGCCGGTCACCACGACGGTTTCAAGGCTGCCCTCGGCCTCCTGGGTATCGTCGGGGGATTGCGCGAAGGCAGGGCTGGCGGCCAGCGCGACCAGCAGGCCGAGCGTCAGCGGATGTCTTTCCATCATGTTTGAAGCTCCTGAGGGGGTAAAAACCTTCACGGGGATTTAACACGTGCCCCCGAGGGGGTCAATCGCGTCATCGGCATGAAGAGATCGATTTTCGCCGAGACCGCGCCCCGGAACCGGGACACACAGCGTAAAATCGCGGCCCCGGCTGGTTTCCGCCGCGCCCCCAGAGTCTTCTCCACCCATGATCTCCTTTCGCAATTTCGCCCTCCGCCGGGGCGAACGCCTGCTGTTGTCCGACGTCGACATGGCCCTGCACGCCGGCTGGCGGGTGGGCGTGGTCGGCCGCAACGGCACCGGCAAGTCGTCCCTGTTCGCAGCGGTGCGCGGCGAGGTCGAAGCCGACCGCGGCGATCTGGACCTGCCCTCGCGCCTGCGCATCGCCAGCATCGCCCAGGAAATGCCCTCGCTGCCGGACCCGGCCGTCGACTTCGTGCTGTCCGGCGACGCCGTCGTACACGAGGCCCTGCAGGCCGAGGCCAACGCCTTCGCGAACGAGGACTGGGAGGCGGTCGCCGAGGCCCACCACCGGCTGGAAGAAGTGGGCGGCTACGACGGCGCCGCGCGCGCGGGGAAGCTGCTGCACGGTCTGGGGTTCCCGGCCGAGATCCAGCAGCGCCCGGTGGCATCGTTCTCGGGTGGCTGGCGCGTGCGCCTGAACCTGGCGCGCGCGCTGATGACGCCGTCCGACGTGCTGCTGCTCGACGAACCCACCAACCATCTCGATCTCGACGCGGTGCTGTGGCTGGAACAATGGCTGCTGAAGTACCCGGGCACGCTGCTGCTGATCTCGCACGACCGCGAGTTCCTCGACAACGTCAACACTCACACCCTGCACCTGCACGGCGGCAAGGCCAAGCTGTACACCGGCAACTACACCGCCTTCGAGCGTCAGCGCTCCGAGCAGTTGCGCCTGCAGCAGATCACTCACGAGAAGGCGCAGGCCGAACGCGCCCACCTGCAGAGTTTCATCGACCGCTTCAGCGCCAGCGCCGCCAAGGCCAAGCAGGCGCAGTCGCGGGTCAAGCGGCTGGCGAAGATGGCCAACACCGAAGCGGTGCGCGCCGAGCGCGAAGTCCGCATCGATTTCCCGGCGCCCCTGCGGCTTCCGCATGCCCTGTTGCGTCTGAACCACGCCGATTGCGGCTACGGCACCACGACGATCCTGCACAACGCCAACTTCGGCCTGGAGGCCGGCGACCGCATCGGCCTGCTCGGCCCCAACGGCGCCGGCAAGTCGACTCTGGTCAAGAGCCTGGTCGGCGAGTTGCCGCTGCTCACCGGCGAGCGCTA
This sequence comes from Chitinophaga pinensis, assembly GCA_943371935.1. Classification (GTDB taxonomy): domain Bacteria; phylum Pseudomonadota; class Gammaproteobacteria; order Xanthomonadales; family Xanthomonadaceae; genus Lysobacter_I. Next base: position 24,989 of record CALRWS020000025.1, read on the forward strand.
CGCCCATCCCGACCTGCGCATCGGCTACTTCGCCCAGCACACCGTCGAAGCGCTGGTGGCCGGCACCTCGCCGATCGATCACCTGCGCGAGATCTCGCCGGAAGCGTCGCTGCAGGATTTCCGCAACTTCCTCGGCAAGTGGAGCTTCGCCGGCGACCGCGCGTTCGAATCGATCGACGGTTTCTCCGGCGGCGAGCGCGCGCGCCTGGCGCTGTCGCTGATCGCCTGGCGCCAGCCGAACGTGCTGCTGCTGGACGAACCCACCAACCACCTCGATCTCGAAATGCGCGAAGCGCTGGCCGAGGCGCTGAGCGATTTCCCCGGCGCGATCGTGCTGGTCTCGCACGACCGCCACCTGATCGGCCTGGTCAGCGACACCTTCTGGCGCGTGGCGGAAGGCGTGGTCACGCCGTTCGACGGCGATCTGGACGAATACGCGGCGTGGCTGCGCACGCGCGCCAGCAGCGACCCGAAGAAAGCGGCGGCGAAACCCGTGGAAGCCCCGGCTGCGCCGCCGCCGCCCGTTGCCGCGCCCGCGAAGAAAGCCGCGAAGATCAACCCGCACAAACTGGCGAAGGCCGAAGCGCGCGTCGCCGAGATCGAAACGCGGCTGGCGCAGATCGAAACCGAACTGGCCGCCCCCGAGGCCTACCTCGACGGCGGCAAACGCGCCGCCGACCTCGGCCGCGAACAGCAGGCGCTGCGCGGCCAGCTGGAAGCGGCGGAAGCGGAGTTGCTGGCGCTGTACGACGACGTGTAAGGCGGTCGCTATCGATGCAATATGCCCGATAGATCCTGGCGATTCCTCATCGCAGATTGTTGGGAATACTGGTCGCAGGTAGAATTTCTGCCGCATTGCGGGTTGGAACGGCGAAGTCCATCCGACCACATTCGTTTCATGTTTTGCTCGACCCGGCGGTGCCGGGCGTCGCGCATGGAGAAGTGCGGCGATCGTTTTTCGGCGGAGCCGAATGACAGGGGATTTTCCGGATATGCGCAAGTCGATCGTGTTCATGTTGTGTGCGGCGTCGATGACGGCCGCGTTGGCGGCATCCTGGGTGCAAATCGCGAAACATCGCTATGGCGATGCGCGGAGGGCGCCGATGTTGGAGCGGCCCGTTACGGGCGCACGGGTGAGAGTGCCGATCGGCAATCGCGTTCCGCGCGCGCCCGTTGAAGGCGCGGTCGAAGCGCCGGGTTCGCTGCCGAAGCTGCCGCCGGTGTCGATCCGCATCGCGGGCGACATCGAGACCTCGGGCAGCGAGACGGCCACGGTGATCGTCCGTTTCGGCGATCAGCAGGTGCCGGCGACCGTGAACGGCAATACCTTCATTGCCGACCTGACCCGGCTCAATGCCGCGAGCATCGTCAGCATCGAGATCACCAAGCCGAACCTGCAATACCGCGCACTGTTGGGCAGCGCGCAACTGCTCAAGCGCCAGGCCGGCGCGGATGGTCGCCTCGACATCTCCGAGAATCCATCGCTGCGCGTATCGCCGATCAGCACCGCAGTGCATTTTTTCGTGAGTCGCGAACTCGGCGGGCGCTTGCCGACGTCCGACGACGAAATGGACAAGGCATTGCGTGCCTTGACTGCCGCCGATCTGGCGCCTGCCGCGAACCTGCAGCGCGTGATCGTGCAGGGAGAGCGCCAGTTGCCGTCCGGTTTCACCAGTGCGACCGAACTGTTGGCGGATCGCGAGGCGTATCGTCAGTTCCTGATCCTGTATCCCGAAATCAGGGGCGGTGCGGATGCCTATCTGCGCAGCCTCCCGGCAGGCGCCTTCGCGGCGAACGATCTGGAGAAGAACTGGCTGCTGACCACGCGTGTCGCGCGCAATGGCCCGGCGTTCGTGCAGCCGGTGGTGCAGCTCATGCTTCGCCGGCCTGGCGGTTTCGCGGTGTCCGCGGGCCAGAGTCGCAGCAATCCGGATTTCGGCGCCGAAGTGCTGGCCGACGGCGATCTGCGCATGACGCCGGAAGGGCAGCCGTATTTCGACACGATGGTGATCGCCAATCAGATCGATCCCAGCAATCCCTCCAGAATGATCGTCAGGCGCGCCACCGTCCAGCGCGAGACCTATCGCAGGCTGTTCGTGGGCAAGCGGCAGCAGCTCTGGCTGCAGATCCGCGAAGAGTCGAGGAACTTTCCGCAGTATCCCGCGCAGCCGACCGTCGCCGCCACCACCAGCGCGATGTTCAACGCCTCGGTGCTCGAAGATACGGTGATGCCGGTCGCCGAGGCCGATGTGCTCGGCCGCCGTGCGATCCCGTATTTCTGCCTGCAGCCTTCGCAGGTGAACGGCGAGCCCGCCGCGCTGCAGAACTGCGAATTCGCGCTGCATACCATGGGCGCCAACGGCTTCGGCCACGCGGACGGCATCGGCGCCAAGGTCGATACCTCGCTCGTTCCCGCTTCGGCGTCCGGCAGCGTGGGCGTGCAATGGCGCCTCGACGCCGGCACGCTGCGCATCGATGGTCCGGATTATTCCGCGAAGTTCTGGCGGTTGGGTCTGTCCGATGGCGTTGCCGATGCGATGGTGTTCCAGGTGACGGCGCAGAGCGGAGGCGAAACCCAGGTGCTCGCAGGGCACACGATCGTCCTCAACGGCAATCAGCCGGTATTCTTCGGTGCGACCGAACCTGCAGGCACCTGGCACTACGGTTCGTTCGACGCGCCCGAAGAATACGGTTACGGCGAGCAGTTCGCAGTGGGTCCCAGTCGTTTCATCCGCAACGCCGACGGCACGCAGACGCAGACCTCGTTCCTGTCGGAGGGCTTCGGCGAACCCGCCGTCACCCTGGTCCAGCGTTCCGGTTGGAAACTGATCGGACTGAATCTGTACGACACCCGCTACCGCGCGAACATTTCGACCGGCGATCCCTACACCCAGTATTTCCACAGCTGCGAATCCGCCTTCGCGCTGGGTGCGACGCAGTGTGCGCCGATCCGCGTGCGCTATTTCCGGCCGATCGCGAAGGTGGGCAACCGTTGGTACGGTATCGAAGATCTCTACTTCAGGCCGTCGATCACCGGCTACGTCGCGCCGTTCCAGTTCGAGCGCTCGTCGCGGGCGAATTACTACGACAGGCTGTAACGCGGGGATCGGCCGCCGCAGCGCGCTTTTGAAGCGCGCTCATAAACGAAAAGGTCGACTCCTTTCAGGAATCGACCTTTTCGTTTTATGGAGTCGCGGCGGTTATTGCACCTCGGCCCGCTTTGCGATCGGCCCCGGCCTGAATCGCTTCGGGTCCTTGCACCGCGAGTCTGAAACGCAGTCACCAGTGCAGTTCGCACGGGATCCGCCGCGATTATCGTGTCGCGTATTCCAGTTCGTGGGGCGAGGCGTCGATCCCGCCATGCCCGTGGCCGTGGTCGGGCTGGTACAGCGCGTAGAGCGATGTTTCTTCCAGCTCGATCCGTTCGCCCAGCAGATCGGAGATCACTTCGAGATCGTGGCGGAACGCATCCTTGTTGACCCGGCTTACGCCGATGCTCTTGTAATGTCTGGTGAAGATCATGATCTGGCGGGCGATGCCTTCCATACGGGCGTTGGTGCGTTCGACGAACGCGGATTTCGCCGCATCGTCCTGCACGCAGACGGCAACGTAGCGGTAGAAGTGCCCGTACTCGTCATCGAGATGATGCTGCAGCGCGTCGCTGAACCGGGCCAGCATCCCCGGAATCTTCGCGAATTCCTGATGCAGGATGTAGTGCTCGAGCAGGTCGAGGGCCGCCTTCAGCGACGCATGGTCGGATGTGAGGCTTTCGATGAGATGCGGGTCATACGGCGCCGCTGCGACGACGGCCTGATCGCTGCGCGGTTGGCCGGTCGGGTCGGTCGTCGTTTCTGTCCTGCGTGCAGCGAGTGAGTGCATGTCCCGGTGTCCTGTGGCGTTGCGGTGCCGTATCGATGACGGGTCTGTGGAGTGTCCGGCTGCGATCCTGGCGCCGGTGACCGTGTTCCTTCTCTGCAATGCTTTGGGCGATGCCGGCGAGAGGCATTCCCACGAGGGATACAAGCAAATGCGGTGCCAGATTCCGGGTTTTTTTGCGGGCTGCGTCGCATATCAGCGCGACGGAATTGCCCCATGCGACGATGCGTCGCGATAGGGGGGGCAGTCGTCCGGGTGTTCTGCCCGATCAAGGGATATCGAGCCCGCACGCATGGATCGCGGATGCGATCGCAGCGCGGTCGCATGCGTGCATACCTTGCGGAATGCAGGGGCGATCAGCGCGGCGGGGTGCGCCGTGTCATTGGGTGACGCACAGGGGCAATCAGGTCGAAAAATGACCCGGCAAGTGGCTGTGCGCGTCGTTTCGGTATTTTTTTCAGCGGTTTCGCGCGCTTCCGATTGATGCGATCGATCCTTCTCCTGCATCGGTAGGCATCGCGCGCAACGCGATGCCTACTCCGGGCTACTTCGCGATCAGTACCAGCATCGAGCGGGCTTCCAGTCCATACACCGTCCACTCGCCGCCGATCAGCGCTTCGCTGCCGGGATTCGCGACCGTGTTGGCGCCTTCGTTCCAGGTCGCGGTGTCGGTGACGCGGTACCACTGTTTGCCGGTGCCCGGCCACGGCAGGCTGAAGTTCACGTTGCCGGACCAGCCGTTGTAGGCGACGTAGATCGCGCTGGCGCTGTCGCCGAACTCGCTGCCGTCGATGCGCCAGGCGATGGCGTGGTTGCTGCTGCTGTTGAAGTACGCCGCATCGGCGACGCCGCCGTCGGGCTTGAACCAGCGCAACTGCTCCATCACGTTGCCGTTGGTGTCGGTGCCGGCGTAGAAATTCAGCGGCCGCAATGCGGGATGCGCCTTGCGGAACGCGATCATCCGCCGGGTGAAGGTCTCGAAGTCCGCTTCGATGGTGCTGCGGGTCCAGTACAGCCAGTTTGCGGGCGAATCCAGGTTGTAGACGTTGTTGTTGCCGAACTGGGTGCGCAGCGCTTCATCACCGCCGTTGAACATCGGCACGCCTGCGCTGAGCATCATGAACGCCATGCCGGTGCGCGCGGCGCGACGCTGGTGGGTGACGATGCCGCCCTGGTTCCAGCTGTGGTTGTTGTCGTCGCCGCCATCGGACGGGCCGTATGGCCACGGCTGGTTGTTCTGCTTGCTGTTGTAGGCGTACAGATCGTTCAGGGTGAAGCCGTCGTGGGCGACCATGAAGTTGACCGAATTCCACGGCTTGCGGCCGTCGTCGCCGTAGAGGTCGGACGAGCCGGCGAAGCGCGACGCCAGCGTGCCGGTGGTGACGACTTCCACGCCGAGCTGGTTCTGCTTCTTGCGCAGCGCATCGCGGTAGAGGCCGTTCCACTCCGACCAGCCGGACGGGAAGCCGCCGACCTGATAGGAATTGCCGCCGATCGCCCACGGTTCGGCGATCAGATCCAGGCCGCTGCCGCCGCCCGCTGCGCGCGGCGGCAGTTCGTTGACGATGCGGTTGAGCGCGTTGCCCGCATCCATCTTGTCGAAGTTGAAGCAGCCGTGCTGGCAGGTGTTGCCCAGCACCGAGGCCAGATCGAAACGGAAGCCGTCGACGCCGATCACGTCGCGCCAGTGCGCCAGGGAATCGATGATGAGGTTCTGGGCGATGGGATTGCGGGTGTTGTAGTTGCCGCCGACGCCGGTGTTGTCCCACGAATACTGCAGGTCGGCGGTCAGCGAGTAATAGGTCGGGTTGTCGAGGCCGCGCCACGACATCACGTTGTAGACCGTGAGCCCGTCGCTACCGCCCCAGGCGCCGCCTTCGCCGGTGTGGTTGTAGACCACATCGACGTAGACCTTGATGCCGGCGTCGTGGAACGCCTTCACCATCGCCTTGAATTCGCGGGTCGGGCCGCCGGCAGTTTTGTCGGAAGAATAGCGGCGGTCCGGCGCGAAATAGTTCAGGGTCATGTAGCCCCAGTAGTTGTCGCCGCTGGTCGAGTTCGGATCGACATCGTTGGTGTCGTTCTGGGTTTCCTGCACCGGCAGAAATTCCACCGCGGTGATGCCCAGGCTGGCCAGATGCGCGGCCTTCTGCGCCGCGCCCGCGTAGGTGCCGCGCTGGAAGAACGGGATCGAAGTGTCGTTCATGGTCAGGCCGCGCGGATGCACTTCGTAGACGATGTCGTCCTTCAATGCGCGGGTGGGTTTGGTGCCGAACGATGTGGTGTCGGTGGCCAGCACGATGCCCTTGCTGGCGCAGGTGCCGCTGTCCTTGTTGCGGTGCAGGGCGCCGGAGGCGTAGACGGTGCCGTCGGTGCAGGTCGCGGTGTTCGGATCCTGGCTGATCTCGCGCGCGTACGGGTCCAGCAGCAGCTTGTTCGGATTGAAGCGGTTGCCGCTGGCGTCGATGTCGGTCACGAAGCCGGTGGCGCTGCCTTTCGTCCAGGTGCTGACATAGGTCCAGTTCGGGCCCCAGGCGCGGTAGCCGTAATAGACCGGGCCGGTGATGCCGTAAGTGTTCTTCAGCGTTGCGACCGACGCGGTCTTCGACCAGACCTGGGTCGCGGCGTCCTTGGTCATCACGTATTTGACGGTTTCCTGCGCGCCGGCGGCGGTCTTGTAGATCCAGACCTCGATCCGCGTGGCCCGCGACGAATACACGCGGAAGGTGATGTTGGCCTGGGTCGCATCGTATTTGGCGCCGAGGTTGTGGGGGTTGATCGCGGCCTGCGCCGGATGCAGCGGCCAGCAGCCCAGCAGCGCCAGAAGTACGCCCGCAGCCGTTTTCATCCATCCACTCGATGTACCGATCATCGTCCGCTCCGTTGTCCGTTCCATTGTTCGATGCGTTGCCGCCATCCGTGGTCTTGTCGCCACGGGCGGCCACTGTGGCCCGATGTGCGAATGCACATGAGGCAGGGGTGATGGTCTGGAATCGTATTCAGCCGGTGCGGACGAGGATCGCCCCGACGGGCGGTCGTGGAAGCGGGCATGGCGTGGAATCCGCCATCGCCGCTTGATTCCTCGGCGCCGGGCCCCAGAATGGCGGCCAATCGCTGCATTCCTTCTGCGAACCCACGGTCTTCCATGCCCATCTATGCCTTCCAGTGCGACGCCTGCGGTCACGAGTTCGACCGCCTGCAGAAAATGTCCGACCCGGATCCCGAGGTGTGTCCCGAATGCGGGGCGCCCAAAATCAGGCGCCAGCTGACTGCGCCGTCGTTCCGGCTGTCCGGCAGCGGCTGGTACGAGACCGACTTCAAGAAGGACGGCGACAAGAAGCGCAATCTCACCGAAAAGGGCGAGGCGCCGAAGTCGGAAACCAAGACCGACGCCGCGCCAGCGGCCAAGGCAGCAGACCCCGCGCCGGCCGCCAAGTCTGCCGAAAGCAAGCCCGCCCCCAAGCCTGCCGCGGGCAAGCCGGCCGACTGAGTCGACCGATCAAGTCGACCGAGCAAGACGAGCGTGCGGGCACGCTTGTCCGGCTTCGGCCGGACGGCTAGGGTGGGGTGATGAAACGACTTCCCCGAATCGCTCCGCTCGCCGCGCTGTGCCTGCTCTCGGCCTGCGCCAGCACACCTGTATCCCATGTCGCGAACGCAGATGCACCGGTCGAGGACTTCCTCGCCGCGCTCCGCAGCCATTGCGGGCAGGCCTTCGCCGGACGGGTCGTGGTAGACACGCCTGCATCCGCGAACGACGCGTTCGCGGGCAAGCCGCTGGTGATGCATGTCCGCGAATGCGGGGCGGACACCACGCGGGTGCCGTTCCACGTCGGCGACGACCATTCGCGCACCTGGGTGCTCACCCGCACCGTGGATGGGCTGCAGCTGAAGCACGACCATCGCCATGAAGACGGCACGTCCGACAAGGTGACGATGTACGGCGGCGACACCGCCACGGCCGGCACGGCGCAGCGCCAGGCCTTTCCGGTGGATGCGGAATCCATCGCCAACTTCAACGCCAACGGCCTCACCGCCTCGGTGACCAACACCTGGGCGATGGAGATCGAGCCCGGCCGCCGTTTCCTGTACGAGCTGTCGCGCCCGAACGGGCGCCTGTTCCAGGTCGAATTCGATCTGAGCCAGCCGGTGCCGCTGCCGCCTGCTCCGTGGGGTCATTGATCCCAGCTGGAACATGCGGCGCGCGAATACGGCGATGAAGTCCGTAGAGCGGCCTTCAGGCCGCTGAAGCCATTGCCGCGAGCGATCAGCGGCCTGAAGGCCGCTCTACGGGAGGCAAATGTCGCTTAACGGACCGGCATCCACCCTCACGCGGACGGCGTTGTCGTGATTAGCTGAGGTGTTGCGCTCAGCGCAGCCCGAACCGGCCCCGGCAGCCTTCGTCCACCCACAGTCCCTGCTTCTTGTCGTAGCCCCACGAACGGCCCTGGACGCAGGGCGACTTCGACAGCGCTTCCAGCAGCGCCGGTTTGCCGCGCTTGCTATCCCAGGCGCAGGTCTGGCGCCGGCCGTTCTCGCTGGCGCAGGTGGTGCTGTAACGGCCGCCGCTTTCGCCGACGCGGAACACGCCGCGGCAACCCTTGTCCACCCAGACCGAACCGCCGCGCGTGCCCCAGCTGACGCCTTCGCGACACGGGGTGTCGGAGAGCTGGCGGATCAGGTCGGCGTTGCCGTACAGATCCTTGCCGCAGGCCTTGTAACGGCCGTCGCTGCTCTCGCAGCGCACTTCCTGGCCGCTGTACTGCGGGCCGAATTCGGCGCGGCAACCCTTTTCCACCCACACTTTTCCGGGCGTCGCGCCCCAGTTGCGGCCCTGGACGCAGGCGGTGTCGGACAACTGTCGGGTCAGCCGGGTCTGGCCGGGCCATGGGGTGTCGCAGGTTTCGCGTCGGGTGTCCTTGCTTTCGCAGCGGACGCTGTCCTTGTCGCCGAACTGGGCATGGGCGTTGGGCGCGGCCGACCAGGCGGCGAGCGCGATCAGGAGCAGGCTGAAGGTGCGGATCGTGGGCATTGGGGGACTCGTTGGATGGATGCGGGGGATCGGGCGCCGACGACGGCTCAACGCACGCCGAAGCGTGCGCGGCAGCCGTGGTTCACCCACAGCGAGGCGCGGCGGTTGTAGCCCCAGGAATAGCCCTGGGTGCAGCGACGGTCGGAGAGAGTCTGCAGCAGCACCGGCGCGCCGCGGGTGTGATCCCAGGCGCAGGTCTTGTATTTGCCGTCGTTGCTGTTGCAGGTGACGCTGTAGGCGGGGTTGTCGCTGTTGTCTTCGACGCGGAAGATGCCGCGGCAACCCTTGTCCACCCAGACCGCGCCGTTGCGCAGGCCGAAGGTGAAGTTGTAGCGGCAGGCGGTATCGGACAGCTGGCGAACCAGACGCGGCGTGCCGTACAGACCCGTTCCGCACTGCTTGTAGCGGCCATCGGTGCTCTCGCACTGCAGCTCGGTGGCCGGGCCGCCGGCGTTGCCCTGGGCGGACGCGAACTCGGCGCGGCAGCCGCCGCTGACCCAGACCGTGCCCGGCGTGCTCGACCAGTTCTGGCCCTCGACGCAGCGGGTGTCGGACAGCTGGCGGGTCAGTACGGAACGGCGCTGCCAAGGCGTGTCGCAGGTGACCTGGCGGCTGTCGCGGCTTTCGCAGCGGATGCTCTTGCCGCCCGGGTTGGGGTTGCTGCCGCCGCCGGCCAGCGACTGGGCGATGTCGTTCTTGACCTGGCTGAAGGTCCACCGCGAGAACTTGATCTGGTCCAGATAGAAGCGCATCTGGTCGTCGGGGATGATCCCGCCGCTGGACTGCTCGGTGTACTCCAGCGAGACCACGCGGCGCTGGTCGGCCACCGGCATTTCCCACAGGCGCTCGGGCGCGTAGGCGCGGGCGCCCGCCTCCTGCGCATGCGCGGACGGCGCGGGCGTCGCCAGCCCGGACAGGGCGGCGGCGAGCATCAGTGGGGACAGCAGCATCGTCAGGCGTTTCATTTCGGTCTCCTTGCTTGGATGGGGGCGGACGACGTGCGGTGGCGCCGGGCACCATGACGGCGGACACGATAACGGACAGCGTCACGTCGGGCCGCCGCAACCGCTAAAATGTGCGGATGACCGGCAGGCGCCGGACGATCCTACACCCGGAGTCTCCCCATGCGTACCCACTTCTGCGGCCTCATCGACGAGGCGCTGATCGGCCAGACCGTCTCGATTTGCGGCTGGGTCAACACCGCCCGCGTCCAGAGCCATCAGGTGTTCGTCGATCTGCGCGACCATGAGGGCATCGTGCAGGTGCTGGTCGAGAGCGACCAGATCGAGCTGTTCAAGGTCGCCAGCGGGCTCGGCAACGAAGATTGTTTGCGCGTCACCGGCACCGTGCGCGCGCGCCATGCGGTGAACGAGAAGATCAGGACCGGCAAGGTCGAGATCGTGCCGACCGCGATCGAGATCATGAACAAGGCCGAGCCGCTGCCGTTCCACGCCCACGAGAATGCCGGCGAGGAAACCCGCTTGACCTATCGCTATCTCGACCTGCGCCGCCCCGAGATGCAGCAGATGATGCGCACCCGCATCCGTCTGGTGCAGGCGCTGCGTCGCTGGCTGGACGCGCGCGGCTTCCAGGATATCGAAACCCCGATCCTCACCAAGGCCACGCCCGAGGGCGCGCGCGATTTCCTGGTGCCCGCGCGCATGCATCCGGGCGAGTTCTATGCGCTGCCGCAGTCGCCGCAGTTGTTCAAGCAGATCCTGATGGTGGCCGGTTTCGACCGCTACTACCAGATCGCGCGCTGCTTCCGCGACGAAGCGCTGCGCGCCGACCGTCAGCTGGAATTCACCCAGCTCGACATGGAGTTCGCCTGGGTGGGCGAACGCGACGTGCAGGACGCCACAGAATCGATGATCCGCGAAGTGTTCCGCGAAGTGATGGAGGTGGAGCTGGGCGAGTTCCCGCGCATGACCTACGCCGAAGCGATGCGCCGCTATGGTTCGGACAAGCCCGACCTGCGCAATCCGATGGAATTCACCGATATCGCCGAACTGGTGAAGACCTGCGAATTCAAGGTCTTCACCGACTGGGCCAACCATGAGGACGGCCGCGTGGTCGCGCTGCACGCCCCGGGAGGCGCGACGTTCTCGCGCAAGCAGATCGACGACATCGGCGCGCATGCCGCCAAGTACGGCGCCAAGGGCGTGGCGTGGATGAAGATCGAGGACGCCGCCAAGGGTCGCGACGGCATCAACTCGCCGATCGCCAAGTTCCTCGACGACGCCACGCTGGCCGCCATCGTGCAGGCGACCGGCGCGCAGCCCGGCGACGCGATCTTCTTCGGCGCCGCCGCGTACAAGACCGCCAGCGATTTCATGGGCGCGGTGCGCCTGAAACTCGGCAAGGATCTGAATCTGGTCGAAGCCGCATGGAAGCCGCTGTGGGTCACCGACTTCCCGATGTTCGAGTGGGACGAGGACGCGCAGCGCTACGTCGCCCTGCATCACCCCTTCACCGCGCCCGCGGTGGACGACGAAGCCGACCTGCGCGCCAACGCCAGGACCGCGGTGAGCCGCGGCTACGACATGGTGCTCAACGGCAACGAGATCGGCGGGGGTTCGATCCGCATCCATCGTTCGTCGATGCAGTCGGCGGTGTTCGATCTGCTGGGCATCGGCCGCGAGGAAGCCGAGCTGAAGTTCGGCTTCCTGCTGGACGCGCTGAAGTACGGCGCGCCGCCGCACGGCGGCATCGCCTTCGGCATCGACCGCATCGCCGCGCTGATGGCCGGCACCGAATCGATCCGCGACGTCATCGCCTTCCCGAAGACCACCACCGCGCAGTGCCTGATGACCGGCGCGCCGTCGCCCATCCCGGATGCGCAGCTGGCCGAAGTACATGTGCAGGTGCGTCCGCTGAAAGCCTGACGCACTCCGTAGAGCGGCCTTCAGGCCGCTGAATCATTCCCGCGACCTCCAAGCGGCCTGAAGGCCGCTCTACGAAGCGCCAAGGTGCCTGCATGAGCTTCACCATCCGCCGCGCCACCCCCGCCGACGCCGAACGCGTCGTCGACATCACCCGGCGCAATTTCACCGAGACCTTCGGCCATCTGTATCCGCCGGAGGATCTCGCGTACTTCCTCGACAACAGCTACTCGCTCGATGCGCATCGAGCGCTGCTGGCCGACGATGGCTACGCGATCTGGCTGCTGGAGCGCGATGGTGAAGCGCTCGGTCACGCAGTCGCCGGACCGGCGGGTCTGCCGCACCCCGATGTGGCCGAGGGCGACGGCGAACTGAAACGGCTCTACATCCTGCAGGAAGCGCACAACGACGGCTGGGGCAGCAAGCTGTTCCAGACCGTGCTCGATTGGCTGGAACGCGACGGCCCGCGCACGCTGTGGATCGGCGTCTGGAGCGAGAATCTGGGCGCGCAGCGGTTCTACGGCCGCTACGGGTTCGAGAAGGTCGGCGAATACCTGTTCCCGGTCGGCAACACCAACGACCACGAATACATCCTGCGTCGCCCGAAGACGGCTGCTGCGCGCGGCTGAAGCGCTGCCGATGATCCACGCAACAACGGCCGCATCGCGCGGCCGTTGTGCTTTCTGACGTCGGTGTTTCGATCACTGCTGCAGGAAGTTCAGCAGATCCTGGGTGAGCCTGTCCTTGTGCGTGTCCGCCAGGCCCTGCGGCGCACCCGGATAGACGAGCAGCTTCGCGCCCGGGATGAGCTTCGCCGCGCTGCGGCCGGTGTTGTCGATCGGCACGATCTGGTCGTCGTCGTCGTGGACGAGACAGTTCGGGTCAGTCGGCGACGTCAATCACTCAGGACCAGCGATACGTCGATGTTTCCGCGGGTAGCGTTGGAATACGGGCAGACGATGTGGGCCTGATCGACCAGCGCCTGCAGTTGTTCGCGCGGCAGGCCCGGCGCGGCGATCGTGAGTTCCACCTCGATGCCGAAGCCGGTGGGAATCGGGCCGATGCCGACCTTGCCGGTGATGCGGGTGTCGGCGGGAAGGGCGACCTTCTGCTGGCCGGCGACGAATTTCAGCGCGCCCAGGAAGCAGGCCGAGTAGCCGGCAGCGAACAACTGTTCGGGATTGGTGCCGTCGCCGCCGGCGCCGCCCAGTTCGCGCGGGGTCGACAGCTTCACGTCCAGCGCGCTATCGGAGGAGGTGGCCTGGCCTTCACGGCCGCCGGTGGCGGTTGCGGTGGCGGTGTAGAGGATCTTTTCGATGGACATGAGCGTGTTCCTTGCGGTGGGTTTGGGGTGGCGGGAGCGTTTGGCGCCGCGCCGTTCGGTGGGTGTACTTTGCGCGCGCAACCGATACGGTTGGTGATATAAAATCCTGAAAACTTGATCCTTGGTACTGAATCCGGAGTTTCCATGGTCGATCGATTGGCGGTCCTGCTCGAACGTTTCTCGGTCCACGCCCAGGTGTTCCACACCGGCGCGCTGTGCGGCATCAACACATTCGACGGAAAAGGCGATGTCGGGCAGCTGCATCTGGTGCGGCGAGGGCCGATCGACGTGCACCATGGCGATGGCGGCGCGCCGTTGCGTATCGAGGTGCCAAGCCTGCTGCTGTATCCGCGGCCGACGGCGCGTCGTTTCGTGACCGATCCCGAGCGCGGTGCCGACATGGTCTGCGCCAATCTGCGCTTCGAGGGCGGCGCGCAGAACCCGATCAGCGCGGCGCTGCCGGCGTTCCTGTGCCTGCCGCTGGACTCGCTGCAGGGGTCGTCCGAAGTGCTGGAGCTGCTGTTCGAGGAGGCCTTCACCCAGCGCTGCGGCCGGCATGCGCTGGTCAACCGGCTGTTCGAGGTGGTGATGATCCAGATCCTGCGCCAGCAGATGGAAAGCGGGCATGTACAGGGCGGCATGCTCGCCGGGCTGTCGCATCTGCGCCTGCGCAACGCGCTGGTCGCCATGCACGAATCGCCCGGGAAAGACTGGTCGCTGGACGAGCTGGCGGCGGCAGCCGGCATGTCGCGTACGGTCTTCGCCACCGCTTTCCGCGAGGTGGTGGGCGTCACGCCCGGGCATTATCTGCAGGGCTGGCGCGTCGGTCTGGCGCAACATGCGCTGCGCCAGGGCCGGCCGTTGAAAGTGGTGGCCGCCGATGTGGGCTATGGCAGCGAAGCGGCGCTGTCGCGCGCGTTCAAGGCCTACTGCGGCCTGTCGCCGCGGGAATGGCGAAAGGCGCAGGTCTCCTCGGCGACGGGTGTCTAGACACATGCGTATGAATCCGAAGACGGAATCCGCCCGCAGGCCCACCACCGCAGCCGCGCCGCGCGTCCTCCTGGTCCACGGCATCTGGAACGCCAAACTGTGGCTGGCGCCGTTCGCGATGCGCCTGCGCCGCGAGGGACTGGCGCCCGAACTGTTCGGCTACGACAGCGTCTGGCGCGATCCCGAACGGGCCGGCGACCGGCTGATCGCACACCTGCGCCGCAAGCCGGTCGAGCTGCTGGTCGGTCACAGCCTCGGCGGCCTGGTCATCCTCGAAGCCCTGCGCCGGGCGCCGGACATGCCGGTGCGCCGGGTGGTCTGCCTGGGATCGCCGCTGTGCGGCAGCGGTGTGGCCACGGCCATCGGCGGCCGTGCGACGCTGTCGCTGGTGCTGGGCCGCAGCCGCGGTCTGCTCGAAACCGGCTGCGCGCCCTGGTCGGGGCCGGCTGCGGTCGGCATGGTGGCCGGTAACGTCGCGCGCGGGGTCGGCGGCTGGTTCGCGCGCATGGAGGGCGAGTCCGACGGCACCGTGAGCGTGGCCGAGACCCGGCTGCCGGGGCTGGCCGACCATTGCATCGTGCCCGCCAGCCACAGTGGCCTGGTGCTGTCCGCCGATGCCGCCCGGCAGGCGGCCCGTTTCCTGCACGATGGACGATTCGCGGCCGGGCCGGCCGCAGCGGCCGCGGGATAGGGGTAAAATCGCCGGCTCGGCATTCGCACAGGCTCCGGACATTCATGGGTAGAGGTCCTTCCATCGAGGCGCGCAAGAACGCGGTCGACGCGCAGCGCGGCAAGATCTTCACCAAGATCATCCGCGAGATCGGCGTCGCTGCCCGCGCCGGCGGCGGCGATCCCGCCGCCAACCCGCGCCTGCGCACCGCGATCGACAAGGGTCTGGCCGGCAACATGTCCAAGGACGTGATCGAGCGCGCGATCAAGAAGGCCACCGGCGAACTCGAAGGCGTCGAATACGAGGAAGTGCGCTACGAGGGCTACGCCCCCGGCGGCGTCGCGGTGATCGTCGACTGTCTCACCGACAACAAGGTCCGCACCGTTGCCGACGTGCGCCACGCCTTCAGCAAGCTCGGCGGCAATCTCGGCACCGAAGGCTCGGTGTCCTTCATGTTCAGGAAACTCGGCGTGCTGTCGTTCGCCGCCGGCGCCGACGAAGACAAAGTCACCGAAGCCGCGATCGAAGCCGGCGCCGACGACGTGGTGGTGTATCCCGAAGACGGCGCGATCGATGTGCTCACCGCGCCCGACGCCTTCGCCGCGGTCAAAGCCGCGATGGAAGCCGCCGGCCTGAGCCCGGATCTGGCCGAGGTCGCGTATCGCGCCGACAACGACATCGCGGTCTCCGGCGAAACCGCGCAGCAGGTGGTCAAACTGCTGCGCTGGCTGGAAGACCTCGACGACGTCCAGAACGTCTATTCCAACGCCGAACTTGGCGCAGACGCGTACGCCTGAGCGCATCCGCCGAGCGCAACGCAGTGACACGCATCCTCGGCATCGATCCCGGTTCGCAGCGTACCGGCGTGGGCATCATCGATGTCGACGCCGGCGGCAGGATCGCGCACGTGTTCCATGCGCCGATCAATCTGCTGGTGGCCGATGAGGACGCGCGCGACCACTTTCCTCTGAGATTGAAGCGTTTGCTCGAAAGTCTGGGCCATATCATCGACGCCCATCGCCCCGACGAGGTGGCGATCGAGAAGGTATTCATGGCCCGCAATCCCGATTCGGCGCTCAAACTCGGCCACGCCCGCGGCGCGGCGATCTGCGCCGTGGTCCAGCGCGACCTGCCGGTCCACGAATATGCGGCGAAGGAAGTGAAACTCGCCGTGGTGGGCACCGGCGGCGCCGACAAGGCGCAGATCCAGCACATGGTCGGGCTGATGCTCAATCTCAAGGGCAAGCTGCAGGCCGACGCTGCCGACGCGCTGGCCGTCGCCATCACCCACGCCCACGTGCGCGCCACCGCGCTGCGCCTGGGCGTGAACGCGCGCCAGGCGTGGAGGAAGTGAACCGATGAGCGACATATCGATGGCGTCGTGTTCCGCGCCCTTGCTCTTCCCCCCCTTTGAAAAAGGGGGGCGGGGGGGATTTGCTTTTCGTTCCGGAGCAGAGCAAACCCCAGAGCAAATCCCCCTTGATCCCCCTTTTTCAAAGGGGGAAAGCCGGGCTGCGGAAAGCGGCGCTGCGAAGTGCCGCGCCGCGAAGCACTACTCCGCGAAGTGCCGAGCCGTTGCGCACCACTCCGCGAAGTGCTGCGCAGCGAAGCACCACGCCGCAAAGCACCACCTCGCTGCATCCCTCCTTTGCGAATCCTCGCTGTTCCCCCCTTTGAAAAAGGGGGGCAGGGGGGATTTGCTTTTCGTGTCCGGGCAGAGCAAACCCCAGAGCAAATCCCCCTTGCCCCCCCTTTTCCAAAGGGGGAAAGCGTTCTCCTCCAGGAGCCTCCAGTGATCGGTCGCCTGAAAGGCACGCTCATCCACAAGCAGCCGCCGTGGCTGGTGATCGACGTCCATGGCGTCGGCTACGAACTCGAAGCGCCGATGAGCACCTTCTACGACCTGCCCGAAGTCGGTCGCGAAGTGACGCTGTTCACCCACTACGCGCAGAAGGAAGACAGCGTCTCCCTCTACGGCTTCCTGCGCGATGCCGAGCGCCGGTTGTTCCGCGACGTCCAGAAAGTCAGCGGCATCGGCGCGAAGATCGCGCTGGCGGTGCTCTCGGGCGCCAGCGTCGACGAATTCGCGCGGCTGATCCAGACCGGCGACGTGACCGCGCTCACCCGCATTCCCGGCATCGGCAAGAAGACCGCCGAACGCATGGTGGTGGAACTGCGCGACCGCACCGCCGGCCTGTACGGCGACGGCGTGGTCACCGGCGGCGCGGCGTCGGGCATCGGTGCCGATGCCCAGTCCGAAGCCACCAGCGCGCTGCTGCAGTTGGGCTACAAACCTGCGGAGGCCGTGCGCATGGCGCGCGACGCTACCGCCGTCGGCGACGATGCCGCCACCATCATCCGCAAAGCGCTGCAGTCCGCGCTGCGCTGACGGCCGCGATGATGTTCTCGATGATGTTCCCCGCGATTCCACGTACCGAGGGCCTTCACAGGCATTCCCTCCGATGAGCGTTTCCAAGCCCCAAGATTCTTCACAACCCAACGGCAGCCACGCGTCGGCCGGCATGGTCGCGCTGGTCGCCGGCGCGGTCGGCGTGGTGTTCGGCGATATCGGCACCAGTCCGCTGTACACCATCAAGGAAATGTTCCATCCGCATTTCGGGCTGACGCCCGACGCGGCGACCGTGAAGGGCCTGTTGTCGCTTGGCTTCTGGTCGCTGCTGCTGGTGGTCACGCTGAAGTACGTGATCGTGATCATGCGCGCCGACAACGACGGCGAGGGCGGCATCATGGCGCTGACCGCGCTGGCGCAGCGCAGCCTCAAGCCTGGTTCGCGGTTGAACTATACGGTCGGCATTCTCGGCATTTTCGGCGCGGCGCTGTTCTTCGGCGACGGCATGATCACCCCGCCGATCACCGTGCTGGGCGCGGTCGAAGGTCTGGAAGTGATCTCGCCTGTGTTCACCAAATGGGTGGTGCCGATCAGCCTGGTGATCCTGGTCCTGCTGTTCTCGGCGCAGCGCTTCGGCACCGCGAAGGTGGGCAAGGCCTTCGGTCCGATCATGATCACCTGGTTCGTGGTGATCGCGGCATTCGGCGTCTACAACATCGTCCAGAACCCGATCGTGCTGAAGGCGATGAATCCGTACTGGGCGTGGAATTTCTTTGCGACCCACAACTGGCATGCGGTGCTGATTCTGGGCGCGGTGGTGCTGACCGTCACCGGCGGCGAGGCGCTGTACGCGGACTTGGGCCATTTCGGCAAGAAACCGATCCGCTGGGGTTGGTTCGGCTTCGTGCTGCCGGCGCTGGTGTTGAATTATTTCGGTCAAGGCGCGGTGTTGTTGGTCAATCCCAAGGCCGTTGCCAATCCGTTTTATATGTCGATCCCGGAGTGGGCGCAGATCCCGATGCTGGTGCTGGCCACAGTGGCTGCAGCGGTTGCTTCGCAGGCGGTCATCACCGGTGCGTTTTCGGTCGCACGCCAAGCGATCCAGTTGGGCTACCTGCCGCGATTGGCGATCAAATACACCTCCAAAGACACGATGGGTCAGATCTATGTCCCGTCGATCAACTGGATGCTCCTGGCCGCAGTGATTCTGCTGGTCTTCGCGTTTCGTAGTTCCAGCGCGCTGGCCACAGCCTATGGCCTGTCGGTCACCGGCACCATGCTGATCGATACGCTGCTGCTGGCGATCGTCGCGTACACGCGCTGGCCTGACACCCGGAAGTGGGTACTGCCGCTGTGCGGGATATTTTTGTTGATCGATCTGGCGTTCCTGTTTGCCAACGGCGCGAAATTGCTCTCCGGTATCGGTGCGTGGGTGCCGCTGTTCATCGGTATCGGCGCATTCACCATGATGCGCACCTGGCGCCGCGGCCGCGAACTTCTGCATGCCGAAATCCGCAAGGAAGGCATCCAGCTTGAGACGTTTCTGCCCGGGCTGATGCTGGCGCCGCCGGTGCGGGTGCCGGGCACGGCGGTGTTCCTGACCGCCGACAAGACCGTGGTGCCGCACGCGCTGATGCACAATCTCAAGCACAACAAGGTGCTGCACGAGCGCAACGTGTTGCTGACCGTCGACACGCTGAACGTGCCGTACGCGCCCAAGGACAAGCGTTTGAGGATCGAAGCCATCGGCAACGATTTCTATCGCGTCGTCATCCAGTTCGGCTTCATGGAAACGCCGGACGTGCCGCTGGCGTTGATGCGCAGCTGCGACAAGGGCGGCATCTATTTCGACCCGATGGATACGACCTATTTCGCCAGCCGCGAAACCATCGTCGCCAGTCCGCATCGCGGCATGCCGGTCTGGCGCGACAAATTGTTCGCGCTGATGCATCGGAACGCCGCCTCGGCGACCGGCTTCTTCCGGATTCCGGGCAACCGCCTGGTCGAACTGGGCTCGCAGGTGCAGATCTAGCGCGGGTTTCCCCGCGATGCTGCGGGCGCGGCCCGCGGCGTCGCGTCGCGGACGGGTCGATCGTGCTTGGCAATCGGCACGGCGGCCCCCATATCGGGCCTCTCCATGGAACGGCGCCCCCGAATGATTACCTTTTCTCTGCTGGATCTCGTCCCGGTCACCGAGGGCTCCACGCCTCGCGAAGCGTTCGCCAACATGCTGGATCTGGCGCGTCACGCCGAAGCGCTGGGCTACCACCGCTATTGGATCGCCGAACACCACAATATGCAGGGCATCGCCAGCGCCGCCACGGCGGTGCTGATCGGCCATGTCGCCGCGGGCACCCGCACGATCCGGGTCGGCTCCGGCGGCATCATGCTGCCCAACCACGCGCCGCTGCATGTGGCCGAACAGTTCGGCACGCTGGCGGCGCTTCATGCGGACCGCATCGATCTGGCGCTGGGTCGCGCCCCGGGAACCGATCAGGCCACGATGCGGGCGCTCCGCCGCAACATGGATGGCGCCGACCGCTTTCCGCAGGACGTCGCCGAACTGCTGGGCTATTTCGAGCCTGCGCGCCCGGGTCAGACGGTGCAGGCCGTGCCGGGCGCGGGCATCGATGTGCCGGTCTGGCTGCTCGGCTCCAGCCTCTACAGCGCGCAATTGGCGGCGGCCATGGGCCTGCCGTTCGCGTTCGCGTCGCACTTCGCGCCTGGGGCGACGGACGAGGCGCTGGCGCTCTACCATCGAGGGTTCCGCCCCTCCCGGTATCTGGCGGCGCCGTACACGATCCTGGCGCTGAACGTGGTCGCCGCCGATACCACCGCGGAGGCGCGGCGCCTGTTCACGACCCAGCAGCAGAGTTTCGTTCGCATGCAACGCGGCCAGCCCGGACTGCTCCCGCCGCCGGTGGACGACATCGAGGCGTACTGGCAGCCGCATGAGAAGCCGATGGTCGAACACATGCTGGCCTCCGCGGTGGTCGGCGATGCATCCCAGGTGCGCGACAGCATCGCGGCGTTCGTCGCCCGGCACCGGCCGGACGAGTTGATGCTGACCGTCACCATCTTCGACCACGCGGCGCGCTTGCATTCGTTTGAGCTCGCGGCGGAAGCGTGTCGCAGCGTGTCGGTGGGTGGGGTGGCCGTCGAAAGCGCATCCTGATCGTCGTTGTGGCCGTTGTGGCCGTTGTGGCCGTTGTGGCAGCGGGACCCGCCGCTGCGTTCGATTCACTTCCGGCTCTTTCGGGATTCGGAAGTGTCGTGGCTTTGCTTTCACCAGCCGTGGGCACGGCCCGATGATCGTCGTCGCCCTAGGTTCTGCCTGGGCCGGCATAATGTCGGGATGACTACAGACCGCATCATCGCCAGCGGCGCCAGCCGCGAGGACGACGTCGTCGACGCCACGATCCGCCCGAAGCGCCTGGACGAATATCTCGGCCAGCAGCCCGTGCGCGAGCAGATGTCGATCTATATCGAGGCGGCCAAGCGCCGCGGCGAAGCGCTCGACCACGTGCTGATCTTCGGCCCGCCGGGTCTGGGCAAGACCACGTTGAGTCACGTCATCGCCAATGAGTTGGGCGTGAACCTCCGGGTGACCTCCGGGCCGGTGATCGAAAAGGCCGGCGACCTCGCCGCGCTGCTCACCAATCTGCAGCCGCACGATGTGCTGTTCATCGACGAGATCCATCGGCTGTCGCCGATCGTGGAGGAAGTGCTGTATCCGGCGATGGAAGATTTCCAGATCGACATCATGATCGGCGAAGGCCCGGCCGCGCGCTCGATCAAACTCGACCTGCCGCCGTTCACGCTGATCGGCGCCACCACCCGCGCCGGGCTGCTGACCGCTCCGCTGCGCGACCGCTTCGGCATCGTCCAGCGCCTGGAGTTCTACAGCGCCGCGGAACTGACCCGGATCGTCAGCCGCTCGGCGCAGATCCTCGGCATCGACTGCGCGCCGGCAGGCGCCGACGAGATCGCGCGCCGCGCGCGCGGCACGCCGCGCATCGCCAATCGCCTGCTGCGCCGCGTGCGCGATTTCGCCCAGGTGAGGGCCGCCGGGCATATCGACCACGATGTCGCCCGCGCCGCGATGTCGATGCTGAAGGTCGATCCGGAAGGTTTCGACGATCTCGATCGCCGGCTGCTCAATCTCATCATCGAGAATTTCGACGGCGGCCCGGTCGGCGTGGAATCGCTGGCGGCGGCGCTGTCGGAAGAACGCGGCACGCTCGAAGACGTGATCGAGCCCTACCTGATCCAGCAGGGCTTCCTTGTGCGCACCGCGCGCGGGCGCATGGCCAGCCAGAAGGCCTACCGGCATCTGGGTCTGAAGCCCAAGCCGAACGCGAACGATCTGTTCGTGGAGGGCGATGCGTGACCGGCCGGGCGTTCTGCCTCGACTGCGACATTCCCCTGTCATCCCGAACCCTGCGCAGCAGGGGAGGGATCTGTTTTTCGGGTCTTCCCATGAAACATCGAAAAGCGCATCTCTCACCCGATAAAGCCGGGATTCGGGATGACAGCATCATGTCCCGGCCATCGTCTTTCATTTCAACATGAATACCCCATTCACCCACCCCGTCCGCGTTTACTGGGAAGATACCGACGCCGGTGGCGTCGTCTATCACGCGCAATATCTGGCGTTCCTCGAGCGCGCACGCACCGAGTGGTTGCGCGCGCACGGGCACGGCCAGGAACTTCTGCGCATGCAGCACGATCTGGTGTTCGCGGTGCGGGCGATGACGATCGACTTCCGGCTGCCGGCGCGTCTGGACGATGCCCTGCAGGTCGGCGTGGTACTGCGCGAGTGCCGACGCGCGAGTCTGGTGATCGCGCAGCGCATCGAGCGCGATGGCGCGCGCCTGCTGGACGCGGAGGTACGGGTCGCGGTGTTGCGCGCATCCGATTTCAAACCGCGGCCGATCCCGGATGCGCTGTATCCCCAGTTGAAGGCGTTGCAGGAAGCCGCGTCGGCCCATCCCCATCCAAGCAATCCAACTGATTCATCGAACGCGGAGTAACCGAGGATGTTTCCACAAGCCATGATGCTGCAGGCCACCGCCATCGAGCCCTTGCCCGAAGACGCGGTCGCGGCCACCGCCCAGGCGGCCGGCGAAGTCGCGCACGGCGGCGGTCTGAACTATCTGCAACTGGTCATGGACGCCAGCATTCCGGTGCAATTCGTGATGGCGCTGCTGCTGCTGGCATCGGTGGCCTCATGGGTCATCATCTTGCGCAAGAAGCGCGTGCTCGATCGCGCCGAGCGCGAGGCCGAGGGGTTCGAGGAGCGGTTCTGGGCCGGCGGCGATCTCGGCCGGCTCTTCGCCGATGCCGGCGCCCGCAAACAGCAGATCCACGGACTCGAATCGATCTTCGAAGGCGGCATGCGCGAATTCAACCGCGTGCGCCAGCGTCGTGGCATGGACGCGCGCTCGCAATTGGAAGGCGCGCAGCGCGCAATGCGCGCCAACGTCTCGCGCGAGATCGACGGCCTTGAGCACAACCTCGAATTCCTCGCCAACGTCGGCTCCATCAGCCCGTACGTCGGCCTGTTCGGCACAGTGCTCGGCATCCTGATGTCGTTCCACGGCTTGGCCAACATGAAGGAAGCCACCATCGCCACCGTGGCGCCCGGCATCTCCGAAGCGCTGCTCGCGACCGCGATGGGTCTGTTCGCGGCGATCCCGGCGGTGTGGGCCTACAACCGTTTCGCCACCCGTGTCGAACGCATCGCGGTGCGCTACGACACCTTCACCGAAGAGTTCTCGTCGATCCTGCAGCGCCAGGCGCATATCGAAGACGCCTGAGCGGACGCGCGCAACCCCGCACGCAGTCCCGGAGCGTTGAACTCCCCCGCACTTAAGCAAGACAGACCGACGCAAGACAGACCGAGAGAAACCGCATGGCCGTCACCGCCTCCGGGCGCCGCATCCGCAAGCGCAAGCTCAAAGCCGAGATCAACGTCGTGCCGTACATCGACGTGATGCTGGTGCTGTTGATCATCTTCATGGTGACCGCGCCGCTGCTGAATCTCGGTACCGACATCAACCTGCCGCAGTCGCGGGCGAAATCGCTGGAAACGCCCAAGGATCCGATCGTCGTCAGCATCTACGCCGACGGCCGCCTCGCGCTGATGCTGGAACGCGGCAAGAACCGCGAAATGACCGCCGCCGACATCACCGCCGAACTCAAGGCCATCCACGGCCAGAACGACGGCACCACGGTGCTGGTCAACGGCGCGCGCGACGCCAGCTACCAGACGGTGATGCAGGGCATCGACCTGATCAAGGACGCCGGCATCACCAAGGTGAGCCTGGTCAGCCTGCCGGCGGACGGGAAATAGGCCCGATGCGCGAGAACCGCGCCGACACCGCGCTGGCCATCGTCTTCGCGTTGCTGCTGCATGCGGTGCCGGTGTTGCTGCTGCTGGTGGCCTCGCTGTGGCGCACGCCGCCGTCCGCCGCCGCGGGCGAGCCGATCAGCGCCGATGTCGTCGATCTCAATGCGTTGTCCGCCAGCATGCGCAGCGCCCTGCGGCGCGAACCCGTGCCGCTCGCGCCCGCGCCGCCGCAGGAACCGCTGGAAGAACCCCTGCCCGAAGAGCCGTTGCCGGAAGCGCTGGAAGAACCGCTGCCCGAGGAAACCCCGCCCGAGCAGCAGTTGCAGCCGCAGGAACAGCTGCCGGATCCCGACACCGTCGACCAGCAGGAAGTGAAGTCCGATTCCGCCTCCGCCGAGACCGCCGCGCGCGAGCAGGAAGCGAAGCAGCGCCAGGGCCAGGTCGATCTGACCGAGCGCGAGCGTCAGCGGGAGGCCGAGCAGAAAGCGCGCACCGCGATGCAGTTGGAGCGCGAGCGGCAGCTGGCCGATATCCGCCGCCAGCGAACCGCGGCTCAGCGCGACGCGCAGCTCGCCGAAGAGCGCCTGCGCCAGCTCGCCGACCGCCGCGCGCAGCAGGCATCCAATACCGCGGCCGCGAACGCCGGCCCGCCGCCGGGCGACCGCGGTGCGGACGCCGCGCTCAGAGCCGCCTACATCGATGCGCTGACCAAGGCGATCCGCATGAACTGGACCCAGCCCGAGAACATCTCGTCGACCGTCGCCTGCAAGATCGTGATCCGCCAGATCGCGGGTGGCGAAGTGATCGACGCCGAGGTCGACCCGTCCTGCCCCTACGACGAGCAGGGGCGGCGGTCGGTCGAGGCCGCGGTGCTCAAGGCCCAACCCTTGCCGTACCGGGGCTTCGAGAGCGTGTTCAACCGCACCCTGACCATCAATTTCCGGGGCGAAGACCGTTGAATCCGGCCGGCCGCAGGCTCCGAGTCCGGGTTCGTTCATCTTTCTGACCGCTTTCGCGGCCAAGCTGTGGCCTGCCGGCACCCTCTGCCGTCGCTCCCCGATTTGCCTGGACTGCCGATGACCCGTTCGATGATCCGCTCGATCTTCCCGTTCCGTATGCCGCGAAAGAATCTGTTCTCGACATGCGCACTGTTGCTGGCGTGTCTACTGCCGCTGGCCGCATTCGCCCAGCAGCGCGGTCTGGAGATCGACATCGTCGGCGGCAACGCCTCGGCCCTGCCGATCGCGGTGGTGGCCATGCCCTACCAGGGCACCGGCACGTCCTTGCAGACCGATGTCGCCGAAGTGATCCGCGCCGATCTGGCGCGCTCCGGCCAGTTCCGGCCGATGCCGCAGGGCGAGATGGGCGCGCAGCGCCCGACCCGCGGCAGCGAGATCGATTTCGGCTTCTTCCAGCAGGCCAAGCAGAACTTCGTGGTGGTCGGCCGCGTCCTCGATGCTGGCGACGGCGGCTACCGCGTCGAATACGAGCTTTACGATATCGGCAAGAACCGTCTGCTGGCATTCGCGCTGACCGCACGCGCCAATGCGATGCGCGATGTCTCGCACCAGATCGCCGATGCCATCTATGAAAAGGTCACCGGCGTACGCGGCGCGTTCTGGACCCGCATCGCTTACATCACCGCGTTGGGCCTGGGCAAGAACACCAGCTACGCGCTGATGGTCGCCGACGCCGACGGCTACAACCCGCAGACCGTGGTGCGCTCGGACAAGCCGCTGCTCTCGCCGGCGTGGAGCCCCGATGGACGCAAGCTCGCCTACGTCAGTTTCGAGCGCGGCAATTCCTCGGTCGTGATCCAGGACATCGGCACCGGCGCGCGCGAAACGGTCGCCGCTTTCAAGGGCATCAACGGTGCCCCGAGTTTCTCGCCCGACGGCCGCAAGCTGGCCTTGGCGCTCTCCAAAAGCGGCAACCCCGAGATCTATACGATGGACCTGGGCAGCCGCGCGCTGACCCAGCTCACCAACCAGTTCGGCATCGACACCGAGCCGACCTGGAGCGCCGACGGCAGCCTCATCTATTTCACCTCCGATCGCGGCGGCAAACCGCAGATCTATCAGGTGCCCGCGGGCGGCGGTTCGGCCACTCGCGTCAGTTTCCAGGGCAGCTACAACGCCAAGGTCACGGTGTCCTACGACGGCAAAAAGCTGGCCGTGGCGCAGGGTAGCGGCAGCGTGTACCGTATCGCGATGCTCGACCGCAGCCTGGGTTCGCCGCGCTGGTCCATGCTTTCGCCGGGCTCGCTCGACGAGTCGCCCAGCTTCGCGCCGAACGCCAGCATGGTGTTGTACGCAGCGCGCGAAGGCGGCCGTGGCGTGCTCTACGCCGTCTCCTCCGATGCCCGTGTGCGCCAGCGTCTGGTGCTGGCCAACGGCGATGTGCGCGAACCCGCATGGGGCCCGTACCGCCTGCCGCGCTGATCGCAGTTTCTGATCGCAGTTTCCCGGCTTCCTGTTGTCACCGCCATTGCATCCATCCCCCTTGACCTACCCTGCGACAAAGAGAGGAACATCATGAACACGACGACCCGAGTGCTGCTCACCGCGATCCTCTGCGTGACTGCCGCCGCCTGCAGCAAGAAGGTGAAGGAAAATCCCGACACCTCCGCAACCGACAGCACCAACAGCGGTTCCACCAACACCGGAACCGTTAACAGCGGCAATACCTCCACGCTGCCCAGCGGCCTCTACGGCCCGAACGATCTGGATACCGATGCCTGCCTGCGCCAGCGCGTCGTCTATTTCGATCTGGACCAGGATGCGCTGAAGCCGGAATTCCAGAACATCGTCGCCTGCCACGCCAAGTACCTGCGCGACCGTCCCAGCTCGCGCATGACCCTCGAAGGCAACGCCGACGAGCGCGGCAGCCGCGAATACAACGTGGGCCTCGGCGAGCGTCGCGGCAATGCGGTGTCGTCCTCGGTTCAGGCCAACGGCGGCGCCGGCGGCCAGATCACGGTCGTCAGCTACGGCGAAGAGCGCCCGGTCTGCACCGATTCCAACGAAGACTGCTGGGGCCGCAACCGCCGCGTAGAGATCGTCTACACCGCGAAGTGAGTTTCGCAATGCAGGGAGCATCGTCCGCGATGCTCCCTGTTCGCATGTTCACCGCGCCTTGCCGTTCCTTTGATATTGCGCGGTGATGCGTTTCCGAATCCTTTCCGCCGAGGTCGTGCCTGTCGTGATGATGAGACGTTTGCCGCTTTCCGTCTGCCTTGTTCTCGCGCTGGCGTTCGCCGCGCCGGCCTCGGCGCAACGCGTCAGCACCGCCGACCGTCTGACCACGCTCGAACAGCAGCTTGCGGCGATGCGTTCGGGCAATCTCGATCTGCTCAATCAGCTCGGCCAGCTGAAGACCGAAGTGCAGTCGCTGCGCGCGCAGATCGAAGAGCTGCAGCAGCAGCACGAGCAGTACAAACAGACCGGCCGCACCCAGTATCTTGATCTCGACAGCCGCCTCAACCGGCTCGAAAGCGCGACACCGGAGCCTGCGCCCGCACCGCAATCCGCATTGCCGGCTGCGCCCGCCGCCGCAGCGCAGCCGGCTGTGCAGGACACGCCGCCGCGGGTTTACGGCGACGCCTCGACGCTCGGCAAGGGTGTCGACGAGCGCACCGCCTACAACGTCGCGTTCGATCTGCTCAAAGCGGGCCGTTACGCCGAATCCGCGCGCGCGTTCCTGGGCTTCCTCGAAGCCCATCCCAATGGCACCTTCACCCCGAATGCGATGTATTGGCTGGGCGAGAGTTATTACGTCACCCAGAACTACGCCTTGGCCCAGGAGCAGTTCCAGACGCTGCTGGACCAGTATCCGACCCACGACAAGGCCGGCGGCGCGTTGCTGAAAGTGGGCCTGTGCCAGTACGGGCTGCGCCAGCTCGACGCTGCGGAAGCCACCCTGGAGAAGGTGATCGCCCGCTACGCCGGCAGCGAAGCCGCCCGCACCGCCGACGACCGCCTGCGCGCGATCCAGCTCTCGCGGGTCAGGTAACACAAACAGCGCCAAGCGGAATCCTGGCTTCGCTACGACACGTTCCGGATTCGCTGTTTGTAGAGCGGAGCAAAGCTCCGCTGCCCCTTCTCAGAGGAATTCCTGTCCCTCAGAGAAGAGATCCCGTTGATCCGATCCAGATGATTTTCAGGCCATCCGCTTCCCCCAAGGGCGTAGCGGAGCTGCGCTCCGCTCTACGGGGCCGTGGGACCCGTTAAAATGCCGCGGTGAATACCGTCGCCCCCGCCGCGACCGCCGCAGCGGCGGACCGCCTCAAGATCACCGAAATCTTCCTGTCGCTGCAGGGCGAAGCCCGCGACGCCGGCTGGCCGACGGTGTTCGTGCGCCTGACCGGCTGCCCGCTGCGCTGCCAGTACTGCGACACCGCCTACGCCTTCTTCGGCGGCGAGTGGCGCGGGATCGACGAGATCCTGGCCGAAGTCGCCAGCCACGGCGTGCGCCATGTCTGCGTGACAGGCGGCGAGCCGCTGGCGCAGAAACGCTGCATCGAGCTGCTGCGCCGGCTCTGCGACGCCGGCTATCGCGTCTCGCTGGAGACCTCCGGCGCGATCGATGTCGCCGACGTCGACCCGCGGGTCTCGCGCGTGCTCGACATCAAGACCCCCGGTTCGGCCGAAGTCGAGCGCAACCGCTGGGAGAACCTGCCGCTGCTGACCGCGCACGACCAGATCAAGTTCGTGATCTGCAGCCGCGACGACTACGACTGGGCGCGCGGCATCGTCGCGGAACATCGCCTGTCCGAACGCTGCGACGTGCTGTTCTCGCCGAGCAAGAGCGATGTGTCCGCGCGCGATCTCGCCGACTGGATCGTGCAGGACCGGCTGCCGGTGAAGTTCCAGATGCAGTTGCACAAGCTGCTGTGGAACGACGAGCCGGGCAGGTGACCTCCGCAGTCTCCTGTCGTCATCCCGATCCGCAGGCGCAGGTGACGTTCGCGAGCCTTTGTTGTCATCCCGAGCCGCAGGCGAGGGACCTGCTTCGTGTGCTGTCATAGCAATAAACAGCAGGTCCCTCGCCTGCGGCTCGGTATGACAGAACACTCGCTCGTTTCCCAATCCCCAGGAATGAAGTCCGAACCATGAAACCCGCCGTCGTTCTCGTCTCCGGAGGCATGGACTCCGCCGTCGTGCTCGCCATCGCCCGCGAGCAGGGCTTCGCGCCGCATGCCCTCAGCGTGCGCTACGGCCAGCGCCACACCTCTGAGCTCGACGCCGCGGTGCGCGTCGCCCAGGCGCTGGGCGCGGCCGCGCACAAGACCGTGAACGTCGACCTGCGCAGCCTCGGCGGCTCGGCGCTGACCGCGGATATCGCGGTGCCCGTCGACACCGACGGCCATGTGATCGGCGCGGATATCCCGGTCACCTACGTGCCGGCGCGCAACACCATCATGCTGTCGGTCGCGCTGGGCTGGGCCGAAGTGCTGGGCGCTACCGACCTGTTCTGCGGCGTCAACGCGGTCGACTACTCCGGCTATCCCGACTGCCGGCCCGAATTCATCGCCGGCTTCGAGGCGTTGGCCAATCTCGCCACCAAGGCCGGCGTCGAGGGCGCGGGCTTCCGCGTCCACGCCCCGCTGATGCGCATGACCAAGGGCGATATCGTCCGCGAGGGCCTGCGCCTGGGCGTGGATTTCGCGCAGACCGTCTCCTGCTACCAGGCCGACGCCGACGGCGCCGCCTGCGGCCACTGCGACGCTTGCCGCCTGCGCGCCGAGGGTTTCGAGGCCGCCGGCGTGGCCGATCCCACCCGTTATGCCGCCATCTGACCCATTCGCCCCGGTTTGGGCTAAAATGCGCGCCCCGGCGCAAGGTCGGGCGGCCGCCAGGCCGGATCGCTAGATCACACGTGGGCCGTTAGCTCAGTCGGTAGAGCAGAAGACTTTTAATCTTTTGGTCGAAGGTTCGAATCCTTCACGGCCCACCACTTCCTCCTGATCTCATGAAGCCTCGGCGTTCGTTGTTGCCAGTCGCGGCGCGCATGCGCGTGTTCCGACCCAAAGTGGGGCAGGTTCGTTTGCTATCCCATCGCGGATGTCCCTGTTCAACCAGCAGCGCTGAAAGACAGGCCCTCGTCTCCCACATGTCGGATCCGAAAATATGAACCTGACCCTGAGGTTTCCCCACGTTTTTCGCTGTTCAATCAGTTCGTAGGGCGGAACCGCCGAAGGCGATTCCGCCAGAGCGATGCGTCCGTTTCCGCGAAACGCCATCGGAGCCATGATTCAACAACGGTGGAATCCGCTTCGCGTGTTCCACCCTACGAATACGTCTTACGGCCTTAAATATGGGTCTATTGCCTGGTTCAAGGTTGGCTCCATTTCAGCGCCTAACGCATGAGTTAAGCCGACGCCACGATGCGGCGTCGGCTTGAATGAAGTGTTAGCGCTCAGAGGAGCGACTGCTGTACATGCGAGAGAGTCACTGACCGTATTTCCGAAATTATCACTGTTGGCTTTCGTTCCGGACGCGCCCCTCCCTTGGGGAAGCGAGTGATTACGCCGCTCACCACGCACTCTGTGAAGAGCAAAGTCTTGTAGCGGTTCACGTTGCCGACTTGTGGAACGCAATTGAGTATGTGGCCGTTGTACTCCAAGCCTAATGTGTTTGTTTGCTCGTTCCCCCGAGTTAGCCGCCCTTGCAATAAAACTTCATCGCCATTCGCAAGCTCGGGAAAGAGAAATTCTGCTGGCTCTTCCTCTTCTGGAAAGCCGAAAAGTATCTTCTCTTCGCGGGTGATGCTGGCCGTGATGTATTTTCGCTCTTCGGTTTCTGCGCCTATGGTAAGAGAGATGCCTTCTTTGACGCCGTAAGCAATGTTCTTCAGAGCACTACTCGGGAGTGACGAATACCATTTCATGAACTCAGCTGGAATCTCCATCTTCTCGCCATCGGCGTTCTCAATCATCGCAACTTCATTTTTCATATCCCAAGAAATTTTTTCATTCTTAATATCCACATCGCCACGCTTGTGCTTGATTAGGCGAACTAGGTACACTAGGGCCTGAGCCGAAGCCCTAATTGCATCTTTTAATCCTGTGTCCTTGAAGTCGTTCTCTGCCATTTTTTGCGCGGCCTTAATTACATAAGGGCCCGCATACAGAGTGCCGATGCCAAGTAGGACTACTTCCCATGAACCTTCCTGTGTTCTTACTGGAAGTTCGTATCCGTGTCGTTGAAGTGCGGGATTCTTTCTTTCGGCAAAGTGTCGAATGCACTCGTCGATCCCTATCAAAGCCAGTCCGCCAGATCGAGCATCAATGGTGCCACGAGCTAGGCCTTCGCCTTCATAGATAAAGAAACCGACCGCATCGGTTGGTAGTTGATCCATCGAACCCCCTGTTTGAGCGCTAACTACCAACGGACCCCGGATTTGAGGTGTATGACCAAGACTGTCATTGCAACGTCGAAAGAGTCAATCAAACCCGACTGCAAGATATGACAGGTACGTTGTTTGGGCTCCCTCATCAAAGCGTAAAGCACCCCGGCACAGCTTCACGACTTGCCTAAGGTCGCGGCCTGATTTGGAGCTAGGCGACATCCCGTGCGGGTGCGCAAGCCGTGCGAAAGACTGGGACACCCACAATCTGAAACGCCGAAACGCCCGAACCGATTCGCATTTCCGAATCGCTTCAATCTTCGAAGTAAAAAGTCTTACCGAAATTGCACCCCCACAATAGGTCCTCCCCTGAAGGTGCGACAACGTCTCGGGGGAGGCTCTCAATGGTTGTTTGCGCACCACTCCAATGAATCAACGGCTTACGTCTTCGATTGGATTGCTTCAAGACGCACACGCCGAGGTACCCAGCGCGCTTGCGGCCGCGGATACCCAGATTGCCAAGCCCCACCATGCAGAATGCTCTTGTCCCGTACGGAGCAGAAAATCGCTTACCATGTCCCATCATTTCTAGCAGCTTGTCACGAATCGCTGCTAGTGGTACTGGGGATTCGACATGGAGAGAGCCAAACGATGCAGTCCAGATCGTGGAAGAACGTGCGGATGTGGGCGGGAGTGGGGGCGATCGCGGCGTTGTTGCTGGCCTTGCCGGCAGCGGCGCAGAACCTGATCTCCAATCCCGGGTTCGAGAACAATCCGCCGCCTGCGTTCGGCAACAACATCGGCTACGGGATCGCGCCCTGGACCCTGGGGCCGGGCCAGACCTCCAATGTGGTGAAGGTCGATGGCAGCGTGAACTTCAACTACGGCAACGGCGGTCCGATCCTGGACGCCGATCCGGCCACCGGCGCGGGTGTGCAGCAGCATTATCTGGATATCGCGTCCGGCGCCAACACCTTCTTCCAGTCCTTCGTCGTGCCGATCTGCGGCGGCAGCGTGGGTCAGGTGCGTACGGCGACCTTCTCGGGCTGGTTCTCGACGCGCGACAACCTCTCCGGCAACGGCAGCATCGCGATCCGCCAGGGTGCCGGCCGGACCGGCCCGATCCTGGCAAGCGCCAGCGCGGTCATGCCCGCGCCCGTCGCGCCGGCGACGTCGGGCAATGCGCCGTGGGTGTTCGTCTCCGGCACCGTCAACGTGACCGCAGGCAGCACCATCTCCTATGTGGTGGACCTCGACAACAATGCGAATTTCGACGAGGCGTTCCTGAGTTTCAGCAGCGTCACCTGCGTGACGTCGCAGCTCACGCTGCAGAAGGCCTGGTCGGGTGCGGCGCTCAACGATACCGCCACCGTCAGCCTGAGCCGGGCCGGCACGGTGATCGATTCGCTGGCGTCCACCGCCAATACCGCAACCGAAGTGGACAACGACCCTACGCCGGTGACGGTCTTCCAGGGCGAGACCCTGACGCTGGCGGAAGTGCTGGGCGGCGGCAACGCGGGCGTGTACACCGCCACCTTGAGCTGTACCGGCCCCGCGACGTTGAGCGGCAATACATTGACCGTCGGCAATACCGGCGCGGCGATCGCGTGCCGCTACACCAATGCGCGCCCGCCGTCGGACGTGAGCGTGACCAAGACCAACACGCCGGGCGTGAACGGCAACGTCGATCAGGCGGCCGATACCGTCGTCCAGGGCAGTACGATCAATTACCGCATCGTGGTCAGCAACGCAGGCCCGAATGCCGCCAACGGCTCGGTGCTGCGCGACCCGGCGCCGACGAACCTCAATTGCACGACGGTGACCTGCGGCAGCGCCACCGGCGGCGCGGTTTGTCCGGCGGTGAGCATCGCCGGGCTGCAGTCGCCGGGCGGGGTCGTGATCGGCACGCTTCCGGTGTCCGGGTCGTTGACCTTCAACGTGACCTGCACGGTGCTGTGATCGGGCGGTGATCCAGGGCGGGTTGATCGACGCCCGCAGAGTGCGGGCGCGTCGCGCTCAGCGCATCGCGCTGGGTTCGGAGAACGACAGCGGCTCCGCGCCGTGTTCGGCCACGATCCGCTCGATCCTGGCAGTATCTTCCGGGTCGTCGTCGTCGACATCGACGACCACCAGGATTTTGCCGTCGGCGATTTCCTGTTCGTAGCGTCGGCGGATCGGATCGGGCACCGCCGATCCCGCGAGCGCCGTGGCCCAGCCGCCGGTCGCCGCGCCGATCAGGGTGAGCGCCGCGACGCCGGCAACGGTGATGCCGATGGCCGGTACCGCAACGCCGATCAGGCCGGCCAGCAGCCCGGCGCTGCCGCCGCCGAGCGTGCCGCGCAGCGCCGCCGGAATGAAGTCGGTGCTGGCGTTGCGGTAATCGTCGGGAATCCGCTCCATTTCGATATCGGCGCGGGCGACGATGGAAATGTCCTGTTCCGGCATGCCGGAGGTTTGAAGCGAGGAGACCGCCAAGCGCGCGGACGCGAGGTCCGGCATCAGGAACACGTGTCGGGTTTTCATTGAAATTTCCTTGGATGGCGAAGGCGGGAAACGGGTTCCGCGGGAGTGTCGCGATCGGCGCTACCGGGTCGTTCACCGCTTCGAAACGGATATCGTTCGCCAAGGACTATGTGCATATGCCGGCTGAATCGCGGATGGGGTCGGCATCGCACATGGCCATGTGCGTTCTGCGGTTCATCTTCGGGCCATTGACCATGCAGGACGCCCGGCGCCCTGCATTCGAGCGATGCAAACGACAAGCCCCGCGATGCGGGGCTTTCGTGATCCAGCGCAAGAGCGAGGGGGAAAACGAGTCCATCCCGATAGGACGGAATCCTTTGTGCAAGCCTCTGCATCAGCCGCAGCATGGTTGCCGCATGTCCGTGAGTTGTGTCCAAGGCCGACTCGCGGGGATGTCCCGCGAGCCGGCTTTGGACCGTTGCGCACTCAGTTGCTGAGCTTGTAATACCGGGTCGGTCCGCGGAACCACAGCGGGTTGAACAGAGAAATCTCGCCCATGAGCGACGACTGGTCCGGTGTGTCGAAATTCAGCAGCATCGAGCCGACGGCGGTTTGAGCGATGGTGGGGAACGTGCCCGCGCAGGTGGGGCAGAGGCCGCCGGTGAGCCGGTTGACCGTCATGCTGCCGCTGTTGAAGAACGGCTGCGCCGCAATGGACCACGTCGCCTGCCCGGCGCCATCGTAGTAGTAGATCGGCGCCATCAATTGCACGTTGTTCTGCGCATCGAGGTAGGACAGCGTGGTGATGCCCCACGCGGAGTCGTAGGGCTGTGCGGAGTGGAAATGGCCGCTGTAGTTGCCGCCGTTGGCCACCAGCAGTTCGAAGTTTTCCGTGCCGTCCCAACTGCCAGTTACGCCTACTGCGTTGAAATCGAACCGCATCACGCCGGCGCTCGCGCTGCGCAGGCTGAGTTCGGTGCGGCCGACGATGGTGCAGGCGCCTTCGCCGCCGCTACGCGAGCAGCCGTACAGCGGCACGCTCAGCACGCCGTTCGCGAACGCGCCTTGACCGGTGATGTACCAGGTGGGATTGGCGGCCTGGTCGTAGGTGAACCACAGCGCATAGAACGTGCCGTCCGGTGCGCGGCGCAGATCCCAGCCCGAACCCGAGCGCGTCGGGTTATACCAGTTGCCCTGCTGCGCATTGCCGTTGTAGTTGGGGGCGGGCGCATCGATGACGCGGACGCTGTCGACCCACGTTCCGACTCCGCTGCCCGCAGTTCCTTGATATCCAGTGTAGAAACCGATCAGGATGTCGGTTCCCGCGAAGCGCCCCAGGTCGATTTCGCTGTAGCGGATGCCGTTGCCCTGATCGATCGCATCCGGGTCGAATTTGGAGAACAGCAGAAGATTCGTGCGTGCGTCGAAGATGCCGATCGTAATGGGTGCTTGATACGTATTCGGTGTGGTGCCCCATTGGAATGCGAGGCGCTTGCCGGCTTCGACATGGATTGTTTGTTCGATCCTCCCGGTTGCGCTGCAGCCAGTGGGGAAGCCGGGGCCTACGAGACTGCACATCGACGCGAGGTAGGCGACCGGTTGGCCGAGCCGGTTACGGGTGTCGAGGCCGATGAAATAGCCGGCACCGCCGCTCTGCGCGGCATACCACCCTGTTCGCGTATTGAAGTCGCCATTGACGATCTGCGTGGGCAAAACGCCTGTTTCGACGGCGACGGTTTCTTCGCCGCTGGACGAGGGTGGCACCGGGGGCTGGGCGTTCCAGTTGAAGCTGTCCCGGTTGGGGGCCGCAAATTCGGGGAATGTCACGTATTGGCCGCCCTTGCCCGTATCGGCGGATTGGGCGCTGGCGAGGCCCGTCATGGCCAGCAGTGCCGCACACATCAGAATGCGCATTGTTTTTTCCTGGTTGAATTCGTCGGTCGGATTGCGCTGCGGGTTTCGATCGATCGTCATCGTCGCAACGATGGCGGGTTCGATGCCAAAACCTCGACTCGGCTCTCTTCACAGGCCGTATGCGTAAAAAGAGGGCGGACAGGATCACGCGGCCCCGGCCGCATACGAAGAAGCCCCGCGATGCGGGGCTCCTGGGGCGAGACAGTCGCGGTTTTGGCGTGGTTTACAGCGGCTTCGGCGTGAGTTTCAGCAGCCGCGCACCCGCGCCGTCTTCCAGCAGCCAGATTGCGCCGTCCGGACCCTGTTCCACTTCGCGGATGCGCTTGCCCATCGCGTAGCGTTCGGCTTCCCGGGCGGTGGTGCCGTTGAACTGGATGCGCACCAGCGCCTGCGAGGCGAGGCCGCCGATCAGCCCGCTGCCGCGGAAGTACGGGAACAGGTCGCCGGAATAGATGATGAAACCGGCAGGCGCGATGGTCGGGTTCCACCACGCTTCTGGCGCGTTGTAGCCGTCGCCGGGCGCGTGGTCGGGAATGTTGCTGCCATCGTAGTTGTTGCCGTTGGAGACCAGCGGCCAGCCGTAGTTGCTGCCGCGTTCGATCAGATTCAATTCGTCGCCGTTGGCAGGGCCCATCTCGTGGGTCCAGAGTCTGCCGGCGCCGTCGAAGGCGATGCCCAGCAGGTTGCGATGACCCAGCGACCAGACTTCCTTGGCGACGCCGGCCTGGTTCGCGAACGGATTGTCGGCGGGCACGCTGCCGTCGTCGTTGAGACGGATCAGCTTGCCGAGATTCTTGGTCATGTCCTGCGCGGGCGAACCCTGCTGGCGGTCGCCGGAGGTGATCCAGAGTTTGCCGTCTGCGCCGAAGGCGATGCGATGGCTGTAGTGGCCCTCGCCGCCGACTTTCGGCGACTGGCGCCAGACGATCTGCGACGTGCCGAGACTGCCGCCGCCGTTGGCGTCCAGCGTGAGCGGCGCGCGCGCGACCACCGCGCCGCGGGTGCCGCTGGTGCCGGCTTCGGCGTAGCTGTAATAGACGTAGCGGTTGCTGGCGTACTGCGGATGCAGCACCACATCGCCCAGGCCGCCCTGGCCGCCGTAGGCCACCGCCGGCAGGCCGGTGATGGTGCCGGTGGTCTTGGTGACCGTATTGAACAGCCGCAACTGCCCGGATTTCTCGGTGACCAGCAGACGGCCGTCGGGCAGGAAGGTCATCGCCCAGGGTTCGTTGAAGGTGCCGAACGAGGTGCTGTTGAAGGGCGGGTTCGGCAACTGCGTCGGGCGATTGGGCCCGCCGGTGATCCTGGGCTTCTCGGCGGCTTCGGCCGCGGGCGCGGCGGGCTGCGCCGGGCGGGCGGGGCGCTCGCGGCGGAGCGCGGCGGCTTCGCGATCGGCCTTGGTGGTTTCGAGCCGGGCGCCATCGCTGCCGATGGTGCCGGTGCAGGACGTCAGCAGCAGGCTGACGCTGAAGATCACTGAGATGGACTGGGGCATGGGGGCGTGCCTCGAGGTCGGAAGTGGGTGGGATCTTGTAGCGGACTGCGCGTCCGCCTGCCGTGACCGGGTTAACGGGCTGGCGACGGAACCGGCGTCCGGGTGGGTTGAAGGGCCGGTCTGCGGCCTGGGCATCTTGCGCCGGATGGGCGGCGTCTGCCTGAACATGCCGGGCGCCGGGCAGCACGCATAACTTCCGGCGGGTTGAAGCCGGGCTGCCCGGCCCACATTGCAAGTAGTTCCCCTGTCCTTTTACGGAGTAGCGCGCATGAAGATCCAAGGCTTCCTCGACCAGTTGCTGAAAACCGCACAGCAGAGTGCCGGCAGCCTCGGCAACGCCGCGGGCGTGAAGAGCGGCGCGGATTTCGGCAAGGGCGCACTGACCGGCGGCGCGCTGGGCATGCTGCTGGGCAACCGCAAGGCGCGGAAGATGGGCGGGAAGGTCGCGGTCTACGGCGGGCTCGCCGCTGTCGGCGTGCTGGCCTACAAGGCCTACGGCGACTGGAAGAAACAGCAGGGCGGCGCCGGCGCGGCCGTCGAACCGCGCACCGTGGACATGCTGCCGCCGCCGGAGGCCGAATCGCACAGCCAGGCCATCCTCAAGGCGCTGATCGCCGCGGCCAAGGCCGACGGCCACGTCGATGCGCGCGAGCGCGAAGTGATCGAGGGCGAATTCAGCCGCATCGATGCCGCGCCCGAAGTCCGCCAGTGGCTGCAGGCCGAACTGGAGAAACCGCTGGATCCGGCCGAAGTGGCGCGCGCCGCGACCACCCCGGAAATGGCGTCGGAGATGTACCTCGCCAGCCTGCTCGCCGCGGACGAACAGAACTTCATGGAGCGCGCGTATCTGGACGAACTGGCGCGTCAGCTCAAGCTCGACGACAGCCTCAAGGCGCGGCTGGAGCAGCAGGTGAAGGAGGCGGGCGACGCGGTCTGAAACCAGCGGAGTCATTGCCGCGAAAAGCCGAGGCATCCGCCTCGGCTTTTTTTATTGCGCGCTGACAGGAAGACGGTGGTTGCTGCCGGGAGCAGGCCATCAGGCCGCGCCGTTCGACCGTATGCCGCTCGCTGCTGCGGGTACTCCGATTCCCGGATCGTAACGGCCCCATAACTGACAAGCGCGGGGGCGATGGTCGATTCTGCGGGCATCGGTCGTGGCATGCAGGCACGGATTCTCCACCAGCACGCCTGCGACCACCGTTCGAACGAATCGCGCCCATGATGCATTCCCGCCGCAGCGCCTGCCCGAAGGAATGCGTCATCCAAGGGTCCAGTTAGGGGTCAGCGGCAGGCATGGCCACCTCCGGGTGTCATGCCTGCCGTCGATTTCCCCAGCCCTCCGCCGGCGAATCGCGCCGATCGCGCGATGTCCGCATAATCGGACGTTCGACTTCCCGCACTGTTTGGACCCGCATGTCGACACGCCGGCAACTGTCGCAAATCCTGCTGCTCAGTCATATCGGCCTGGTGGTCTTCTTCGCGGTCTTCCTGGTGGCCGCCAGCCTGGGCACGATCCGCTCGGCGGCCGTGGCGCAGGCGCGCAAGGAAGCCGAACGCAGCGCCTACGAAGCCAGGCGCCGTCTGGCGGAGTGGCAGCGCGAGCCCAACGTGGTCGCCGACCTGCTGGTCGAACAGCCATCGCTGCCGTTCTATCTGCAGCGCGGCCAATTCACCAAGTCGCGCACCCTGATCGAGGATGTGCGCAAGACCAGCGGGATCGACTACATCGGTCTTGAAAGGGCCGGCGCGATGTTCGGCGAGATCGGACCGCGCCCGCCGCCGCTCGCCGAAGGACTGGCGTTCGGGCGCAAGGGCGAGGCGTGGTGGGTCGTGCGTCGCAAGCTGCCCTACGTCCAGGACATCTCGATCGTCGTCGCCGAGTCGTTGAAGCAGCGGCTGTCGGAACGCTCCGAGGTGGAGTATGTCCACGTCGTCCTGCGGCCCGTGTTGCGCAAGGGCTCCGCTGCGGATGGCGCACTGGTGGCTGCGCTGCGCGAAGTCTCCGCGACCGGGGAATCCGACACCTATGAAAACATCAAGGGCGCCGCCGCGGTGCGCGTCGTCAATGTCCGCGACGCAACCGGGCGCTCCGCGGCGCTGCTCGTCGCCAGCGTCGACGAACAGTGGTTGAAAGGACGCATGCTGGAATGGCTCGCAAGCTTCGGCCTGTCGAGTCTGGTCACCGGCGGACTGGCGTTCGCGCTGGCGTATCTGCTGGCCGCGCGCATCTCGCGGCCCTTCGCGCGTCTGGCCAGCGCGGCCCGGCGCCTGGGCTCGGGCGATCTGTCCACGCCGGTGCCCACGCCGACGACATTCCTTGCCGAGCCGGTGTCGCTGGCCGAGGATCTGGAGCGCATGCGCACCCAGGTCAGCGCCCTCACCGAATCGGAACGCGAGCAGCGGCAGGAACTCGATGTGATCCTCGACGGCGTGGACGAGGGCATCCTCGGTATCGACGACCACGACACGATCCACTACGCCAACCGGCAGTTGCTGGAGATGGTGGGTCGCGATCGCGCTGAGGTGATGGGCCTGAAGGTCGATGAAGTCCTCGTGCCGATCCTGTCGGGCGACGCCCGCAGCGGCGACGATGCCATCGCCGGCCTGCCGCCTCCCGAGCGCTACTTCGCGACCGACATGATGCGGCCGCTGCTCGCCCGCCGGCTGCGCGCAGCGCCGGACAGGCAACTGCTGGTGGTGCGCGAAGAGAACGCGATCGAGGCCGCGCGCGGCATGCGCGACCGGATCCTCGCCAATCTCTCGCATGAATTCCAGACCCCGCTGTCCGCGCAGATCGCGTCCATCGAACTGCTGCGCGATCACCTGCGCCAATGCGGCGACGAGATTGCGATGAAGCTGGCCAGCGCGCAGTACCGCGGCACCATCCGGCTTTCGCAACTGGTCAACAATCTGCTGGACAGCGTGCGCATCGAGAGCGGCGAGATGCGCCTGCGCTACGAACCCGTGGATCTGGTCGCAGTGGTCAGCGAGGCGATCGAACTGATGCAGCCGCTCATCGATCAGCGCGACCAGCGCGTCGTGGCGTCGCTGGCGTCCGGCCCGGCGCTGACCGGGGATCCGCAGCGGCTGTTCTCGGTGATCGTCAATCTGATCGCCAACGCCAACAAGTTCGCCCCGGACCAGACCCGCATCTGGATCGACATCGAGTGGGCCGCCGACCGGGTGATGGTCTGGGTGGAGGACGACGGCCCCGGACTGCCCGTATCGCACACCGTGAGCGACCTGTTCGCGCCGTTCAAGCGTTCGCCGCACGAAGAGCCCAGCCAGCGCGGCACCGGGCTGGGGCTCACCATCGTGCATGCGATCGTGCTGGCGCACGGCGGCGTGGTGAAGGTGGTCGAACCGCTGCACGGCGAGGGCACGCGGATCGGCATCGTGCTGCCGCTGGAGCGCGACGCATGAGGATCCTGGTCGTCGACGACGACGTCGAACTGGTCGGCCTGCTGAAGTTCGCGCTCAACGGCGCGGGCTACGACGTCGTCACCGCATTCGATGGCGAACAGGCGATCTCGCGGTTCCGGGAAACCCGGCCGGACCTGATCCTGCTGGACGTCAATCTGCCGATCCGCAACGGCTTCGAGGTGCTCGACCTCATCCGCAAGCACAGCCAGGTGCCGGTGATGATGCTGACCGTGCGCTCCGCGGAAGAGGACGAGGTGCGCGGCCTGAATCTCGGCGCGGACGATTACCTCAAGAAACCCTTCAGCCCGCGCACGCTGCTGGCGCGCATCCGCTCGCTGCTGCGCCGGGGCAGCGAACAGTTGGACGACGCGGTGCTGGCGTGGGGGCCATTGACGCTCAACATCGAGCGCAGCGAGGCGGTCGTCGCCAGCGGCCAGCACTTTCGACTGTCGACGCTCGAACTGCGCCTGTTGCGGCTGCTGCTCAGCCAGCAGGGTCGGCCGGTGGATGCGGAACGGCTGATCGGCTTCGTATGGTCGGATCGCGATGCGGCCGATCGCGAATCGCTCAAACAGGTCGTGCATCGCCTGCGTCGCAAACTCGCGACCGCAGGCGGATCCGGCAACTGGATCGAATACGTGCCGAACGTGGGCTACGCGTTCACCACGCCGGAACCGCCGTGAACGCTGCGGAACTGTCCGACCGGTAGCGCACTGGTGGCGTCCGCAAGCCAGTCG
The DNA here is from genome assembly GCA_943371935.1 of Chitinophaga pinensis. Lineage (GTDB taxonomy): Bacteria > Pseudomonadota > Gammaproteobacteria > Xanthomonadales > Xanthomonadaceae > Lysobacter_I. The sequence goes on from CALRWS020000025.1 coordinate 65,844, forward strand.
ACCACGCTTTCGAAGCGCGATCACTATTGATCCGGCTCGAATATGTTTGAATTCGATGGCTCTGCCCGCGTAGGAGGGGCTTTAGCCCCGAGCATGCTTTTGGCAGGGATTTCTGTAAAAAGATCGGGCCTGAAGGCCCTCCTACGAGCGCATCCAGAGTTCAAACTTCTCTTGGCCGGATCAATAGCGCGATTACTTGGCGCGTAGCAATGCTGAAGTGCGTCCAATCGCACGAACCAGTTCGCGGCGCGTCTCCGCGCGGATGGGCAGCGCCGCTGCCATGGATTCCAAATCTTCGGCAAGTTCGCACGCCTCGTCGATGCATGCGGATGCGAATCCGGCGTCGACATCGCCTTCTTTCGCAAGCTGCAGCAGATGTGCCCGACCCACATCGCGACCCTCGCCGCAGATGTCCATGTGGTGCTCTCCGCCGGGACCGCTGCTGAACGTCAGATCGTAAGCCGGCGCCAATTGCCATCGACGCGCGGCATCCAGACGGAAGGACATGTTCTTGCAGTGGTCGTCGCGGTTGTGGAAGGCGACATTGAACACCGCGCGACGATAAGCCCTGTCGACCTCCACCTGACTGCGCGTCAGCATCCGCGTCAGTTTCAACAGCACGTCGTAGCCGACCGCGGGCTCGCGAAAATCGACATCCAGCGCGCCGGCCATCGTCAGCGTGGGCACGCGCAGACCGTCTGCGCGATCGAAGCGACGGATGCCGAACGCCGACAGCGTGTCGCTCAGCGCGAACAGATGCGTCTGCGGCATCTCGATGCCGAACGCGTGTGCCATTCGCGAATACAACAGCTCGATCGCACAGACTTCCGGGTGTTCGTTGCCGGCCTGGAACTTCACCAGCCAGGGCTCTGCCCCCGCGAACGGATGCGTGCCGACCGTCTGCGACTGCGGATCGAAATGCACCAGCACTTTCGGCCGTGCGCCATGCGGCGAGCCGCCCAGCCGCGCCAGCGTCTGCAGCGCCTCGGTGTCGTGATCGTGGACGATCGCCTGAGCCTCCTGCGCCAGTTGCAGCAGCGAAAGATCGTCCTCGCCCGGATCGATGTCGTCCGCCGGCCGGAAGCTCAGCGCCCCCATGCCGCGATCGCCGATGAACGCCAGACGGTCCAGCGGCGACAAGGTCTCCGGACGCAGGCCGCGCTTGCGGAAGAGGCGATCCATCAACAACAGCCCCCAGCCATCCGGCAGGGCATCCGCAATCAGGCCGGGCAGGCGCCATTGATGCGTGGGAAAGCCCTGGAACGCCGCGCCCTGCAGCGGCAAACCGTGCGGAGACAATTCCAGCCCCTGGCGATGCGCTTCCACGGAGTATTCGAACAACAGGGTCCGTCCAGCATCGGCCAGGGTGCCGAGCTGCCAATGCTCGCCCCAGCCCTCGTAGATCACATCGAGCAGTTTCATTGCGCGGCCTTGGGCGCCGGTGGTTTGCGCGGCGCGCGCTGGCGTACCTTCGACGTCGCCTCTTCCAGTCGCGCCAGCTCGGCGATCGATTGCACCCCCGGCGCGAACAGATCATCGAAGCCGCGCTCCAGGCGCAGACACTGCGCCACCTTGATGACGGTGACGAATGCGCAGTCGCCATCGCGCTCCAGATTGCGGATCGTCCCGACCGACACCCCGGCCCGCAGCGCCAACTCCGACTGTTTCAGCCCAAGCGTCAGCCGCGCCACCTTCAGCCGCTGGGCCAGCGTCTGTGCGATCTCGGTGGCGGTGGCGAAGCTGAAGTGCATGGGGTCGCTGCCGAATGGGGAAAGCTTGCGGTGGAAGATGCCCGCAGGTTCAAGCCAGTCTATGCCCGCCCAGATTAAATATCAATAAATTGATGATTAAGTGTTGTAATGACAATCAAAGAACAAAAAATTATCTATGTATTTTCGAGGGCCAGTGTTCCCGCGGTCTATCGTTCAGCTGCGCTGCAGTCCCGCGGCCACATCCCGGAACGCCGCCAGCGCAGCTTCCAGATGGTCGATGATCTCCTGCTGCAGCACCTCCGGCGGCGGTAGGTCATCGAGGTTGTCCAGGCTGTCGTCCTTCAGCCAGAACAGATCCAGGCTGGCCTTGTCGCGCGCGATCAGCGCGTCGTAACTGAAGTATCGGAAGCGTTCGGTTTCCTGCCGCGCGTGGCGGTTGTCCGGGTTGTAGCAGGCGATGAAGTCGCGCAGGTCGTCCAGCTTCAGCGGCCGCGTCTTGAGGGTGAAATGCTGGTTGGTGCGCAGGTCGTAGAACCACACGCCCTCGGTCTGGGTGCGGCCGTCCTTCCATCGATCGCACTAACCTTCGATCGCACTAACCTTGGGTGGCATCCCCTCAGTTGATCCGCTAGCAGCTTGCGGCACGGCGATGCCTATGGTCAGCCGACCTCGCCAAGCTGCCGCACGGAAGGCGCGTGAGGTTCGCCGGCCTCGTGCGGATGCGCCAACGACCCGAGACCGCCAGCGGCGTGACCTTCATGAAGCTTGAGGAAGAGCACGGCATGGTCAACGCCGTGGACGGACGAGGAAGAGCGGCGCGAGCTGTTGGAATCGAGCCTCAGGGCCATAGAATGGACGGCTGGAACGGGCTGATGACGTGCAACACCTGATCGTGCAATGGATGGAAAACTGCGGTGGCCTGCTGGCGAAGCAGCAGACTGGCCGTCAGGACTTCAGGTAGGCGGTTCCAGTGGAGATCGTTTGAATCCAAGGACAGGAGTGGACATTGGTGCATGAACCTGACCCTATTTCTCGAGTTAAGCCATACTCACCACCATTGGGATGAGTACGGATCTGCGAGGACGAACCAGATCTTGGCAAACCTCATGCGAGCATTGGCCTCACCGCCCTGAAACCTGAGAACAGAACCGCCGGCCGAACACGCAATTGGCGAATGTTCTTGACGCGCCGTCTGCAGTCTGCAGAATGTATAGGACTCGGCCAGCCGGAGCGCCCGTGACCCCCAACCAGCTCAGCGCCCTGACCGCCTACGCGCATGCCACGCATGCAGGGTTGAGCGTGGCGGTCCGGCAGCCACCGTCGCATGCGATACGAGCCCAGACTTTGCATGAGGTCTTGAACGGGCACCCTGCCCAGGCGGTAAACGATATCTTGGGACGTTCGCGACGCCGGCGCCAAGGGATCTTTTTCTCCGGGCCCCAATGGGCCAAAATCGTTGCTGATTCTCTGCCTGTCGAGCGCTGCGAGCGAATTGTGGATCCGGCCTGCGGCATCGGCGACCTCGTCCTAGCCGCCGCGCGCCAACTGCCGTTGAGCCCAACCTTGGACGCTACGCTCAAGCTTTGGGCCGGGCGCTTGGCCGGTATGGATTTACACGGCCCCTTTCTGGCTCTGGCGTGGCATCGCCTCCAAGCGTTGGCCATGGAACGGCACGGCTTGGCTCACCCGCGCCTCCGCTTGGCCACCATTTGCCCTGCGTCATTCCGGGTAGCGAACGCGCTACGCGAAGCTTGGGAGTTGCGAGCCGGGGATGGGCTCGTCATGAACCCGCCCTTCCATGCAATCGCCGCGCCTCGGGGCACGATCAACGCGACCGGTCGAGTCACTGCCGCCTTGCCCTTCTTGGAAAGGGCGGTCGGCCACGCGTCCCCCGGCGTGCACGTGGTGGCTCTTGTGCCGGAAGTGATGCGCAGCGGTAGTCGCTATGCGCGCTTGCGCGATTGGATGGATCAGCGCTGCGAGCAGATGCGCTTCGAGGCTCAAGGGTTGTTCAGCCAAGAGGCTAATATCGATGTCGCCTTATTAGTTGCCACCACTCGTGCCGCGGGCTCCCGTCGGGCCCGCGTCGAGGCGACAAACCTCGCGCCGGAACCTGCGCCAGCCTTGCCGGCGCGGCGGCTGGGCGACGTGTGCTCAGTGCGAGTGGGCGCCGTAGTTCCCCACCGCACGCCCAAGAATGCCCCTCGTCAACCCTACATCGCGGTCGCGGATGTCACTCCCTGGGAGGAAACCACGCCCGCGCGCTCGGTCGGCTACAAGGCCAGCACACATGTGCCGCCCTTCGTAGTGGTTCGCCGCACCTCCAGCCCTAAAGACAGAGAGCGAGCACGGGCCACCATTGTTCTTGGTGACGCCCCGATCTTGGTGGAAAATCACCTGATAGTCCTCGTCCCCCACGAACACACCGCGGCTGCTTGCCGGGAACTCGCAGCAGCACTGAGACGCCCGCAGACCCATACTTGGCTCAATGAACGCATCCGCTGCCGCCACTTGACCGTCGGCGCGGTGCGTGAGATTCCGTTGCCCTAATGGCCCGCGCTTCGCTTAGATTTGCCAGCGACCTGCTGCGGCGGCTAGGCGAGGAGCTCACCCCGTCGCCAGTCAACGGCATCATCGAGCTGGTCAAGAATGCCTACGATGCCGACGCCACAGCTTGCACAGTCACGCTCGTCCAACCGCGGGTCGTGCGAGGCAAGCTGCACGAATATGGTCGCCTGACCATTGAAGACAACGGCGATGGGATGAACCTGAAGGACTTTCGCGACGGCTGGCTGGTCCTGGGCCGTTCACGCAAGCGTGCCGACAAGCCTACCCGTCGCGGCCGTCGCCCAGTCGGCGACAAAGGTCTAGGCCGACTAACCGCTTTGCGCCTAGGGCGCACTGTTAGCGTCGTCTCGCGACCGCGCGCGCGCAGCGGACGCGAATACACGTTGAACATCGATTGGAAGCGCTTCGAGCGCTCCGTCACGCCCAATCAAGTCGCGCTTGATGTTCGGTCCAAGGTTGCAAGCAGCGGTTCCTCGCCCGGCACCACGATCGTTATCGACTGGATCGAACGACCGCTGTCAGCAGTGGAACTGGAGCTGCTGCTGCGTGGCCTGCGGCTGATCGCCAACCCCTTTGTAGCCGCAACCGACCCTTTCGAGGTCGTCCTGAACTTCAACGGCGAAGCGACCGATATCGCCATGGGCGAGGACGCACCACTGAAGGCGGCGCAGTTCATCCTCGAAGCGTCGGTCGATTCCCGCAAGCGTATGCATGCCAAGCTGCTCGATGGCGACGGCCAGGTGCTCGCCCAAGCCGACAACGCCGATCTGAAGACTCGCTTCAAGGACGCCTCCCCCAAGGACTTGGTGTCGGTTCGGTTCCGAATGTGGATCTACCTGCTCAGCTCCGAGTATTACCCCGGCGGCAAGAAGCAGTATCGGGACGTGCGTGCGCTGCTGCGCACTTACGGTGGTACACACGTGTTCGTCGACAACATCCGCGTGGTGCCTTATGGCGACCCTGGAGATGACTGGGTTGGCATGAACGCCATGCGTGCGGCTAGCCCGGAACTGACACCGACTACGCAAAGCGCCATCGCTTACGTTGCGGTGAGCGCGCAGCCGGCCTTGCGTCAGAAGACCGACCGGTCGGGATTTTTAAGCTCGCCCACTTTCGCTGCTTTGCGCGAGTTCGTCCGTGCCTCGATCCGCTGGCAGCAGTCGGTGCGCGTGAGCCGCCGCACCGTGCTCGAGGAAGATCAGACCCGTAAGCACGTGAAGGAAGTCAAAAAGGTCGTCGAGGATTTGACCTCGGTCCTGACGGGGCTCGACGAAGTCAACCGGGCGAAGGCTAATACACTGGTCGCCAAATTGATCGATCTGGGTAACGCGCAGCAAAAGCGCCTACGCCGTGAGCTCGAGTTGTACCGGACTATGGGCACGGCTGGCATCGCCGCGAGCGTGTTCGCCCACGAAGCGGCCAACAACCCATTGGCGAATCTGCGCGGCGCGCTGGAGAGTATCCGTTTCAAGGTTGATCGGGCCGGCTCGCAAGAGCTGCAGGGAGCAGTGGCCCCGGTCATTGATCGAGGGTTGCAGGAAGTCGATGGGCTTGAGAGTGTGGCCAAGATCACGTTGGCCTTGGTCAAGGCGCGCAACCGACGGCAGCTCAAGCTCAACGTCACAGAGGTGATCGCCGGCGTATTGACGATCTTCCAGCCCTACTTCACGCTGCATCAGGTCGTCGTATCTCCTCTCAAGGCCCAGCGCACAGCCATCTTTGGCTCCCGTGCAGCGCTTGAATGCATCTTGGTGAATCTGCTCACTAATGCCCTGCAGGCTTTCGAGCGACATCCGCCGGACGTGGCGCGCATCGACATCGATGTAAGCTCAAACGGGAAATCGGTCGAAATCGACGTGTCGGACAGCGGACCGGGCATCGTGGGCATCGGCATGATGGATATGTGGAATCCTGGCGAAACGACCCGCGAGGAAGGCACGGGTTTGGGGCTGGCCATTGTGCGTACCGCGGCTCGCGATTTAGGCGGCAAGGCAACGGCGCGTGCGCGTAGCGACTTGGGCGGGGCCGGTTTTACCATTTCCTTACCGCAGGTACCGGAGACTTGATATGCCCTTCCTAGTCGTCGATGATCAGGTCAACAGTCGGGCCACTGCCGCGGACTGGATCGTTAACACCTTCGGGGAAGGCGAGGCGATCTCGCAAGTTGAGCCACTGCCCAGCATCGATGCGCTACTCGAAAGGGTAGAACGGGATCGTATCGACACTGTGGTGCTCGACTACAAGATGGCGCGAAATTACGCCCCAGCCAATGGGATGATCCTGGCTAACCGGCTGTTTGAGGCCCACATTCCCTCAGTGATTCTGAGCACCTATGTGGAGCAGGGTCTTCCGGATTTTATCTGGCTGGGGGCGAAGGTTCCCGCAGTGCTGTCGCGCAGCGAGCTGCACAGTGGTCTAGCCGATGCAGTTGCCCGCGCCCGTCAACGCGTACAAGGACATCACTCGCCTCAATCTCTGCCTTTGCGTACTGTCGTACGAATCGACAGCATTGATGAAGATGACGTGGGCTTGTTGATCCCGGGATATCGTTCGGATGGCAAACTGGTCAAACGCCGCGACCTGCAGGTGCGGCTGCCCGGCGTGGAGCTCCATGTAAGCCTGCGCTTCATGGCCCAGGTGAACCTGGGCGCGCCCAGTCTGGATCAGCTGTATATCACCGATCTCGAACTGGCTCCGGAACTGGATGAGGAATATGCCGACTTGCTACGTCGTTGACGTCGGCCACGGCAACGCGACCGTGCTTGCCGACGACCACAACTGCGTGGTCATCGACGCCGGACCCGGGGCCGCGCTGTCCAATTTCCTAAAAGCGCAAGACCTGCGGCGTGTACTTGCGTTGCTGCTTTCGCATGCCGATGCCGACCATATCGGCGGGGCGATCGCGCTGATCTCCCGTTTGAACGAAGACCCAGATTTTTGGATCGACGAAATCTACCTTAACCCCGATCCACGCGACACCGAGGTGTTCACCGACTTGGTCGTCGCCCTGCAAGACCTTGTCCGACGTCGTGGTAATAGGCCGCAGGTTCGCACCTCCTTGGGTCATGGCGAACCGGCCAATCCGATTCCAGTTGGACCAGCACAGGTGTCTGTATTAGCTCCTAGCGTGGAGCAGCGCCTCCGTGGGGTGGCTTACGCGCCTGACGATGGTCCCGCAGCCAACGCCAATCGCCTGAGTGCGGTCATCTTGATCAGTCAGGCTGATCAACCTTGGTTGCTTGCCCCAGGCGATTTGGACCAGATCGGATTTGATGCGCTTGTGGCCGCGGGCGTCGCTATTCAGGCGCCGGTGTTGGTTTATCCCCACCACGGAGGTCGTGCCGGAACGGACGCCCAGTCCCGTGCCCTTGCGAACGGCCTTTTGACCCGGGTTCAGCCCGGCACGGTGATCTTCTCAGTGCGTAACGCAGACCGCCGGTTTCCGTCCCAGCTGACCGTGGACGCGTTACTGGCTGGGAATCCGGTGCCGGAGCTGGTGTGCACCGGTGATTCTCCGACCCTCCAATCCGCCCTTGCGGTCATCGCCGAAACGCATGCACACCGAAATGGTGCTGGTACGCAGGTGATTGAGGTCGATGCTGGCGGCCTCATCGTTCGGTCCTTGCAGTAGGAATTTTCGGATGGGAAAAGGGGTCAGGTTCATTTCCCGGATCTGATTTCGGCCGGCCGCATGGCCTGACCTGCATCGATCTGCTGAATCAGCGTTTCGATCCGCTCGCGAAATCGCTCACCGCCCCTAACGTATCGTTTGCTGAGTATGCAGGCGCAGTCCGTCGATGCCGTCGATGCGGGTGTTGACGATAGGCCGCCTAGCCCGAGACGTCTGCGCGGTGCGAAAAGTGCCCCTCATCCGGCCTTGGGCCACCTTCTCCCCGCTGTGCGTGAGAAGGGAAACAGACAGCCTCATCGTTGGAGTCCGGAGCTGCGGTGTCGAGGCAACAAGCTCCGGCGTTGGTGCTCGGTAGCTGCAGGCGCAGGGCGATGCGCTGCATGGATGGTGAAATCTTCATCATCGTTGGAGCCCGGGAGCTGCGGCATCGGTGCAAACAGCCTCGGGGTTGGTGTTCAATCGCTCCGTGCGCGAGGCCTGGAGCTGCATGGATGGTGAAATTTTGATCATCCTTGCAGTGCTGGCAGTGCATCGGAGCAGCGCTGTGCTGCATCGCAGGTGTTCAAACCGTGAGGCCATGTTGCCAACAACAAAAAAGCCGAAGCGTGCGCTTCGGCTTTTTCGGACTGCTTTGAATCATCGAGTGGTGGAGCGGAGGGGGATCGAACCCCTGACCTCCACGATGCGAACGTGGCGCTCTCCCAGCTGAGCTACCGCCCCACGCGATGAGGTGGCAAGTATACGGAGGCCGATCAGCGGCCGCCAGTCGTCGCGAGCAATGGCGCCAATCGGGTTTCGAGCTGGGCGCGGCGCCAGCCGGACAGCGCGCCGGGCCAGTCCTCGCCGTCCTGCAGGGCTTCGATCCAGCGCCGCGAGGCCAGGACGCCGTCGGGCAGGCCCAGTTCGGCGCTGCGCTCGGCCACCGCCTGCTGCAGGCGCTTGTAGGCCTGGCGGTCGCGGTCGTCGCCGCGGGCGGGCGGCAGCTCGTTTTCGTCCGCCAGCGGGGCGTTCAGGGCGTCGAAGATCTGCGCCGCGAGTTTGCGCGGCGCCTTGGGCTGGCTGTCGAAGGTGCGCTGCAGTTCGGCCGGGTCGCGCGGCGGGGTGCGCGCCAGCGCCTGCGCCAGTTCGTTGTCGAGGATCCAGGTGCGCGGGCGGTCGTGGTCGCGGGCGTAGGCGTCGCGCCAGCGCAGCAGGCGGAGCAGGCGGATCTGGCCGTCGCGCTCCAGGAACTGCGCCGAGCGCATGCCCAGGTGCGGCCAGCGTTCGCCTTCGTCCTGCGCGGCGTTGTTCAGCATTCGCGCGCAGTCTTCTTCCAGCCAGGCCGTGCGGTCCTGCGTTTCGAGGCGGGCGGTGAGGGTGCGATGCAGGGCGTCGAGGTGCAGCACGTCGTCGGCGGCGTAATGCAGCTGCGACGGCGACAGCGGCCGGCGCAGCCAGTCGGAGCGGGTCTCGCCCTTGTCGACGGTGATGCCCAGCAGATCCTGCAGCAGGCGCTGGTAACCGATCCCGGCGGCCACGCCGCACAGCGCGGCGGCGACCTGGGTGTCGAACAGCGGCTGCGGCAGGGCATTGCAGGCGTACTTCAGCGCGACCAGATCTTCGCTGGCGCTGTGCATGATCTTCAGGACGCGGGTATCGGACAGCAGCTTCGCCAGCGCGGCGGGGATGCCCGGCGCCAGCGGGTCGACCAGAAAGATCTCATCCCCGGCCGCGATCTGCACCAGCGCCAATTGCGGCCAGTAGGTGCGTTCGCGCACGAATTCGGTGTCCAGTCCGATGGTGGCCGGCGGCGCGGCGATCAGCGCGTCCAGCGCTGCGGGGTCGGTGATCCAGTGGGGCACGGGTTCGGGTCGGCGGAGGCGGGCCGTTATGCTACCGGAGTCGGCCCCGGGTCATCGGCCGGCGCGGTCGATACGATAAGGTGACCACCGCAGACGAACACCACAGCCGGAGCGGAGATTGGCGTTGCGCGCGACACAACGGGCATGGGCGGCGGGCGTTCTGGCGACGCTGGTGCTGCTGTGCGGCTGCGGTCGCGACGATCGCGCCCCGAAAGACAGGGACGGGGCCACGCCACGGCCGCGCGCCGATGGCCAGGTGACGGTGAGCGGCGACGACGCCATCGCCGATCGCCTGACCTGGCGCAGCCCGAAGATCGAACTGGTCGAGGCCGACGTGCCGGCCGTGCGCAAGCGCGCCGCGGTGGCGGTGACCGAAGGCCGGCTGTACGAAGACGCCGATGCCGCCATACCTCTTTATCTGGCGCTGCTGAAGCTGGACCCCGACGACGCCCGGGCGAAAACCGGGCTGACCCGCGCACTGACGACACTGGTCGAAGCCGGCGACGCGGCGCTGGCGGAGTCCGGCGACGACGCCGAGGCGCTGCGTCGTGCGCATACGGCCGCCGCGGTGATGCGCAGCGTCGGACTGGCGCGGGTGGAGGGCGGTGCGGCGTTCATTGCCCGCCTCGATCATGCAGATCGCCTGTGGGAACTGAACGAGGAGGCCGAAGCGGCCCTTGCCGAAGGTCGCCTTGGGGACACGGCGGACGCCGACGCTCCCGTGGAAGGTGCGCTGCCGTTGTTCCGCCACGTGCTGTTGTTGGAACCCGGCCAGCCGCGCGCCAGCCAGGGCGTCGCCGCGGTGGAGAGCGCGCTGATCCGCCGCGCCGAGGATGCGGCCGTGCGCAGCGACTTCGAGGACGCGATGCGCTGGCTGGCCCGGGCCGAGACGGTGCGGCCCGGCCTGGAGACCGTGACCACCGGCCGCGAGCGGGTGGAAGCGATCCGCCGGGCGCAGATCGCCCGCCTGCGCGACGAAGGCCTGGCCTTCCTGAGCAAACCGCAGCGCCCGAATCACCTGCCGTGGGCGCGGGAGCGGCTGGCCGAAATCCT
>CALRWS020000026.1:0-76630 GCA_943371935.1 Chitinophaga pinensis
AGATCCATGACGTGGATGTAGTCGCGCACGCCGGTGCCGTCGACCGTGGGCCAGTCGCCGCCGAAGATCTGCAGCCGCTCGCGCTTGCCGGTTGCGACCTGACAGATGTACGGCATCAGGTTATTAGGCACGCCGCTCGGCGCTTCGCCGATCAGGCCCGAAGGATGCGCGCCCACCGGATTGAAATAGCGCAGGCTGATCGCCTGCAGCCCGGGATCCGCGGCGCAGACATCGCCGATCAACTGTTCCATGACCAGCTTGGTGCGGCCATAGGGATTGGTGGACGACAGCGGCGCGTCCTCGCCGATCGGCACCGTCTGCGGGTCGCCGTAGACCGTGGCCGACGAACTGAACACCAATCGCCCCACCCCGGCCTCGCGCATCGCGCGCAGCAGCGAAATCGTGCCTGAAATATTGTTGTCGAAATACGCCAGCGGTTGTTCGCACGATTCGCCGACCGCCTTCAAAGCGGCGAAGTGGATCACGGCGTCGAAGCACTGCCCGGCGAACAACGCCGTGAGCGCGGCGGTATCGCGCACGTCCAGATTGCGCATGTCCGGCACTCGCCCGATCAGTTGCGCGAGACGATCCAGCACCACCGGCGAGCTGTTGCAGAAATTGTCGGCGATCACCACTTCATGACCGCGTTCGGCCAACACCACGCAGGTGTGACTTCCAATGTAACCGGCACCGCCGCAAACCAGAACGCGCATGAGGACTCTTCAAGAAACGATGGGGAAAGGACAACCGCGCTTGCCAACGCGAAACGCGGAGAAGAACGGCAGCCGCGTCGGCATGGCCGGAACAGCGCGTTTTCCGCGTCAACACAGCCGACGCCTGCTGATGCATGTCCCGACGGCCGCAACGACGAAATTCGCAGCGGCCTGCGGGTCACCAGGGGAGCAGCGTCGATGACTCCGATGCCACATGCTGCGGCAAAACGCCGCAGTGGGCAATCGCGCCTGCGACACCCGATGCCCTGGTTCCGCCCGGCCGAAAGGGCGGCATGGATGCGACTGGTAAACTCCGCTCATCACGAACCTTGGAATTCCGCACGATGCAGGCCGCACTTCCCGCCCAAGACGACATCCGCATCGCCATCATCGGACTGGGCTACGTCGGTCTGCCGTTGGCCACCGCGTTCGGCAAACGCTACCCGGTAGTCGGGTTCGATATCGACGCGCAACGCGTCGGCGAACTCGGCGAATTCCACGACCGAACGCTTGAAGTCACCGCGGACGAACTGCGCGCCTCCAAGCACTTGAGTTTCAGCTGCGATCCCTCCGATCTGGCCGGCTGCAACGTCTTCATCGTCACCGTGCCCACGCCGATCGACGAGTACAAACGCCCGGATCTGCGGCCGCTGGAATCCGCAAGCCGCACCGTCGGCCGCACGATCCGCGCCGGCGGCGTCGCGATCTACGAATCCACCGTGTATCCCGGCGCCACCGAAGAAGTCTGCGTGCCGATCGTCGAGCGCGAATCGGGCCTGCGCTACAACCTCGATTTCTACGCCGGCTACAGCCCCGAACGCATCAATCCGGGCGATCACCAGCATCGCCTCGAAACCATCATGAAGGTCACCTCCGGCTCCACGCCCGAGGTCGCGGATTTCGTCGATGCGCTGTACGCCAGCATCATCCACGCCGGCACCCACAAGACCTCCAGCATCCGCGTCGCCGAGTCGGCCAAGGTCATCGAGAACATCCAGCGCGACGTGAACATCGCGCTGATCAACGAACTGGCGCTGATCTTCCACCGCCTCGGTATCGACACCCACGAAGTGCTGGCGGCCTCGGGCACCAAGTGGAACTTTTTGCCGTTCAAGCCGGGCCTGGTCGGCGGCCACTGCATCGGCGTGGATCCGTACTACCTCACCCACAAGGCGCAGCAGATCGGCTATCACCCCGACGTGATCCTCGCCGGCCGCCGCATCAACGACGGCATGGGCCCGCACGTGGCCCAGTGCGTGGTGAAGCTGATGGCCCAGCGCGGCCTGCCCACCGCTGGCGCGCGGATCCTCGTGCTGGGTCTGGCGTTCAAGGAAAACTGCCCCGACCTGCGCAACACCCGGGTCGTCGACATCCTCGCCGAACTGCGCAACTACAGCGCCGAGGTCGATGTCCACGATCCGTGGGTCGACGCCGCGCTTGCTTATGAGGAATACGGCATCACGTTGACCGCGCAGCCGCATGCCGGCACCTACGACGCGGTGATCCTCGCAGTCTCGCATCGCGAGTTCGCCGACCTGGGCGCCGAAGGCATCCGTGCATTCGGCAAACCGGGCAGCGTGCTGTTCGACGTGAAAGCGGTGCTGCCGCGGGATGCGGTGGACGGGCGGCTCTGACGGCGATGGCGTGGCCGTTCGACAGTGAAGGTCAACTCGATGAATGAGTGGACCGATTCATCGAGGAACACAGCAAACCGCTGCCCGATGATCCGGCAGAGCTCGAGGCCCACTTCAACGCGAAAGCGCAAGCAGAGCCTGCGAGCGACGATATCGAGGCGCTGCTGTCGAATCCCGACATTTTCGCCATCCATCGCGGCCATGAAGAGGCCGTCTGGCGCTTCATCCTTAAAGTCGTCGCACGCCGTGCGCCGAAGCAAGTGTTGGGCTATCTCGCGGCGGGGCTGCTGGAGGATCTGATCGCACTGCGAGGCGAAGCGTTCATCGACCGCATCGAAGTGGAGGCCCGTCTCAATCCACTCTTTCGCCAGACATTGCATGGCGTATGGCAGAACCGAACCCCGCCCGACCTCTGGGCCCGGGTGGAGCGCGCCCGCGGCTTGGCGCCCGAACACCCGAACTGATTGACTGGCTTCACCGCGCCCGCGGCCGGACAATAGTGCTCCCGAACTCCGAACCCGCATCGAACAGGCGACCCCCATGCGCATCCTCGTCACCGGCGCCGCCGGCTTCATCGGTTCCACCCTCAGCCACCGCCTGCTGGCCCGCGGCGACGAGGTGCTGGGTTACGACAATCTCAACGACTACTACGATCCGACGCTGAAGGACGCGCGCCTCGCGCTGCTCACGCCCAAGCCGGGCTTCTCGTTCGTGAAAGGCTCGCTGGAAGACCGTGCGACGCTGGAAGCCGCCTTCGACAGCTTCAAGCCCGACCGCGTGGTCAATCTCGCCGCGCAGGCCGGCGTGCGCTACTCGCTGGAGAACCCGCACGCCTACATCGACAGCAACATCGTTGGCTTCCTCAACGTGCTGGAAGCCTGTCGCCATCGCGGCATCGAACATCTGGTCTACGCCTCGTCCAGCTCGGTCTACGGTTCGAACCGCAAACTGCCGTTCGCGGTGGAAGACAGCGTCGACCACCCGGTCAGCCTCTACGCCGCCAGCAAGAAAGCCAACGAGCTGATGGCGCACACCTACAGCCACCTGTTCAATCTGCCGACCACCGGCCTGCGCTTCTTCACCGTCTACGGACCGTGGGGCCGCCCGGACATGGCGCTGTTCCTGTTCACGCGCAAGATCCTCGCGGGCGAACCCATCGACGTGTTCAACCACGGCAAGCACAGCCGCGACTTCACCTATATCGACGATATCGTCGACGGCGTGATCCGCAGCCTCGACCGCGTGCCCGGCCCCGACCCGACCCACGACCCGCTCAACCCCAGCCCGGCCACGTCGTCCGCGCCCTATCGGGTCTACAACATCGGCAACAACAGCCCGGTCGAACTGCTGCGCTACATCGAAGTGCTGGAAGACTGCCTCGGCCGCAAGGCCGAGAAGAACCTCCTGCCGCTACAGCCCGGCGACGTGCCCGACACCTACGCCGATGTCAGCGCCCTGGCCCGCGATACCGGGTATGCGCCGACGACGTCGGTGGAGGTTGGCGTTAAGAAATTCGTGGAGTGGTATCGCGGGTTCTACAAAGCCTGAAGAATCCTGTCTGCGTGAAACTCGCACAATACGCTCAGCCTGAAAATCCACCCTCCGCAAGGAAATCGTCGATGGCACCGATGGGGAATTACCGTTTGGGCATTCTGCATGCCGCATTTTTCGGCCTGATCATTGGTATTTCCGTCAGCGGTTGCGACCGGAAACCAAGTGCGATCCCCGAGCTTTCCGATCGCAAAGAATATGAGAAAATCTTTGCCGAAATCGATCGCGCGGAAGCGGAAGAAGATCCTATCGAACGCTGTTTGATATACCCCTCGCCTCCTCACCTGGACTGGTCGCCGGCACTGATCGACGCACTTTGCCGCGACAAGTTCACTGGAGGGTCGTTCGCTGCCGAACTCAAACCGATGATCGACGCGCGCGAATGGGAAAAACTGGATGCGCATTTTGCCGGTTTCCTCAAACGTCATTACTCTGGAGAGGATCCGGAATATCGCATCTATCGTTCGTTCCCGCTGATCAGCTGGAAAAACGACGACGACGCCGAGCGCTACACGTTACGCTGGCTCAAAGGTGCCCCGACGAGTCCATACGCAAATACTGCGCGCGCGAAGATCCTGATGAGTGAGGCGTGGGAGATTCGGGGCGGAGAATTCGCCAAGGATGTCCCGCCCGAACGCATGCGCCGGGCAATGAATCTGGCGCGGCAGGCCAGCACACTATTGAGCCGGGCGATTAAACAGGAACCCAGACTGCTGCCTGCCTACGAAATCATTATGGAGGCCTATGTTCTGGGCGGAGAACCTGAATTGATGCGGCGCGCGCTCAAGGCCGCGCTGAATCAGTCTCCGAGCAGTTACTACATCCGTTCGACCGCTTCGGCCTACATGAGTCAGTTCTGGGGCGGGACTCTGGAAGAACAAGACGCGATGGTGGAGGATGCCCGGCCTCATTTTGCAGAGAATCCTCGGCTGAGATTGCTCACTCCGTATCGCGAGGTCGAGAAAAGCCGACAAGCCTACGTGAATGAAGATTATCGCAGTGCATTGCCACTGTTGCGCGAAGCACTCAAGAGTGGACCTTCATACGAGCCGCTTTCCCGCGCAAGATACAGCGCATCGAAGCTCGGCTACCACGTCGAAGGTCTGCTCTATCTCTCGCAGAATATTCGTTTTGAACGTGCGCCCGGCGAGGAGCTGATGCTTCGCGCCAAGCTATGGGAGTGGGATCGCGACTATACGCGCGCACTTCGCGATCTGCGCACCGCTGTCAGGATCTTTCCCAGCAGCGAAGAATACGCAAGGGAACTCGCAGAAGTCGAGAAACGCGCGCAGGCCGCAACCAAAAAGGAGCAATGATCTATTGCCGATCACGTCCGGCAGATAGTCGGGCTTCCGGGCTGGCGCTTCGCGTTTCCGGGCGAAGCGCAACCACTGTGACACAGGTTTACGATATCGCCGTCGGAGCGCCCCCCCCTCCCCGACGCAGCACCAAAAAACCGAACAGAGTCGCCGTAAAGTACATGCTGACCGAATACATCGCGGCCGGCAGCGCGAGCTGGAAATCGTTCAACACCGCCAACGCGATGAAGATGGCCAGGGTCGAATTGTGGATGCCGATCTCGAAGGAAATGGCGGTCGCCATCGATTTATCGAGACCCGTTGCGCGCGACACGTAATACCCGGTCAGCAGACTGAGGACGTTGAACCCCACGACCACCGGGCCGATCACGGCGAAGCTGTCGGTCAACGACGACCATTCCTTGGCGATCGCGCCAATCGCCACGACGGCCAGTACGACCGCGCTGAAGATCTTCATCGGCTTTTCGGCCCGCATCGCGAACGCCGGCTTCCAGCGATGCACGGCCATGCCGATCAACACCGGCACCAGCACGATGATGATCACCTCCATCACTTTTCCGAACTGCAGCGGCACCACCTGCCCGGTGTCCGCGAAATGCTGGATGGCCCAGTTGCTGATCAGCGGCAGGGTGACGATCGACAGCACGGTATTGATGGCGGTGAGCGAAATATTCATCGCCACATTGCCGCCGAACAGGTGACTGAACAGGTTCGCCGAAATGCCGCCGGGCGATGCGGCCAGCAGCATCATGCCCACCGCGAACAGCGGCGGCACATCGAACGCCACGATCAGCAGGAAGCACAGCGCCGGCAGCACGACCACCTGCAGCAGCAGCGCGACCGCCACCGCTTTGGGATGATTGAACAGACGCGTGAAGTCTTTCGTGGTCAACGACAGCCCCAGGCCGAACATGACCAGGGCCAGCGCCGCCACCAGCAGTTGCGTCACGATCAGCGAGCCGTTCATGACCGGTAACTCGCGTCGGGGCTGCTCCTGTCAAGGCGGTCCAGCTTGCGCAGCAGCGACGGCCAGACGAAGCCGCCGCCCATGCCGCCGGTCTGCACGCGCATCGCTTCCGCCACGCCCTGGACGATCCTGGGATCGACGGCGATCGTTTCGCCTCCGGCCTGCGCGTCGATCTGGATGCGGCAGGCGTTCTCGAAGGTATACATGGCCAGGAACGCGTCGGGAATGGTACGGCCGACCACCAGCAGGCCATGGTTGCGCAGCATCAGGAAATCGGCCTGCCCCAGATCGGCCTGCAGGCGCGGCTTTTCGTCTTCGCGGAAAGCGACGCCTTCGTAGTCGTGATACGCCAGCGACGCCAGGACGAAGGTCGACTGCTGGCTGATCGGCAATACGCCGCATCTCTGCGCGCTGACGCCGACGCCCGCGCGGGTATGGGTGTGCAGGACGCAGCCGGCATCGTCACGTACTTCGTGCACGGCGCTATGGATCACGAAACCGGCGGGATTCACCGGGAAAGGCGAATCGATCACCTTGTTGCAGGACTCGTCCACCTTCACCAGGCTGGAGGCGGTGATCTCGTCGAACATCAGCCCATACGGATTGATCAGGAAATGATGCTGCCCTTCCCCCGACACCGATACCGGCAATCTGGCGCTGATGTGGGTGAAAACCAGATCGCTCCAACCGTACAGCGCGACCAGGCGGTAGCAGGCGGCCAGATCGCAGCGCAATTGCCATTCTTCGGCGTCGACGACGTCCTTGAGCGATGGAATGTGCATATTTTCCCCGGCTTGTGGAACCGCACGAACACGGACCTGATGCGCCGTACGGTACGACGAACGGCGATCGGCTGGAAGTGCGACGATCCGCGCCCGACTCGGTCCCGCGGGAACGCCGACGCGAGCGGTTCAATCGCGCGGCCTGCCTGCAAGGGGAAGGATGCGAGGGGTTATCGCCGCCCTACAGCAGATGTCGCAAGGCCGGCAGGTATTTCTCGGCCGAACCGGTATTCACCGCGACCACCCGCTCGCCGCGCCGCAGCAATCCGCGATCGAGCAATTGCGGAATCGCCGCCAGGCACGCCGCGCCCTCGGGCGACATCCACCAGCGCTTGTCGCGCCACACGCGCTGCAGTTCGGCGGCGGTATCCGTTTCGCTGACCGCGACGGCCGCGCCGCCGCTGGCGCGGATGATCTGCAGCACCTTGAAATGGCCGACGCCGCCGGGCACGTTCAGGCCGAAACTGATCGTGTTGCCGGCCAGCACCACGGTGGTGTCGTCGGCGTCCGCGTCGAACGCGTTCACCAGCGGCGGCGTGACCTCGCTCTGCACGCAGAGCATGCGCGGGCGGCGGCTGTCGATGAGGCCCAGCGCCTCCAGTTCGCCCCACGCCTTCCACATGCCGAGCACGCCGGTGCCGCCGCCGGTGGGATAGATCACCGCATCCGGCAGCGACCAGCGCGTCTCGCCGGGCATGGGCTCAGCCAACTCCAGACCCAGCGACTTCTTGCCTTCGATACGCCAGCCCGGCTCCTGGAACGTGGCGACCGAAAAATAGCCCTGCGGAATGTAGTGTTCCTTGAGATAGGCGCCGGCCTCGCGGATGGTCGGGCCGATCAGCTCGAGCTTGACGCGGTCCGGATAGCGCTTGGCCGCGGCGGCGACGTTGCCGAGGATCGGCATCGGCGTGTCGTCGGGCATCGCCACCACCACCGACAGATCGCCGGCCAGCGCGTACCGCGTCAGCGAATCCCCGGCATTGCCCTGGGTGGGCACCGCCAGCTTCTTCAGGCCGAGCCGGCGCGCCTGCGCGGCGACCATCGCCATGCCGCGGTCCTTGAAACTCTGGGTCGGATTGGCGCCGTAGCCGGCATGCGCCTTGCCCTCTTCCTTCACCTGCAGCGCGAGCCCGGCGGCCTGCGCGAACGGATGGTCGCGATAGTCGAGCAAGGGGGTATGGCCTTCGCCGAGCGCGACGATATGCCGCGCGTCTTCGCGATCGGCGATGTCCAGCGCCATCAGCGCACCGAAGCGCCACAGGTCACGGCGCTGCGGGTCGTACCAGGCGGCGTCGGGCTTTTCGGCGGCGAGACGCTCGATATCCAGCACCATTTCGACCGGGCGGCCGTCGACGGGATCAAGGTTCATCGGCACGTCGGCGTCGTACTCGATACCGGAAGCGATGCCACGGAGACAGCGGACGTAGGACATGCGGAAGACCATCGAAAGCAGTGCGCAGATCTTAACGGACCGTTGCGATCGTCGGCGTCGGCGGTATCGCCGCCGCGGCAAGGACGGCAGAATCGAAGCCATGGACGATTCCTCGACACCGCGCCGCGCATCGGCCACCGCATCCACGGCCTTACCGGCATTCGATGGTTGGGACGGCAGCATCGCCGGCGCACGAGCGCTGCAGGCGCGGCTCGCGGCCCGGGTGTCGCTCGAAGACGATTTCGCCTCGCCGCCGCGCCTGATCGCCGGCTTCGACGTGGGTTTCGAGGACGGCGGCGAGACCACCCGCGCGGCAGCGGTGCTGCTGGATGCCGACAGCGACGAAGTGCTGCACGCGCGGATCGCCCGGGTGCCCACGTCGATGCCTTACGTGCCCGGACTGCTGTCGTTCCGCGAACTGCCCGCGCTGCTGGCGGTGCTGGCCGAGCTGCCGCACACGCCGGATCTGGTGTTCGTCGACGGCCAGGGCATCGCCCATCCGCGCCGGCTGGGGATCGCCGCGCACTTCGGTGTGGTCACCGGCCTGCCCTGCATCGGCGTGGCGAAGAAGATCCTGGCGGGCGCCGCGGACGCCGAATTGCCCGATCTGCGCGGCGCGCGGGTGCCGTTGCGGCATCGCGGCCCGCAGGTGGGCTGGCTGCTGCGGAGCAAGCTGCGCTGCCTGCCGCTGGTGGTCTCGCCCGGCCACCGCGTTTCGATGGACACGGCTGTGGAGACGACGATGCGCCACGTCGGCCGTTACCGCCTGCCGGAACCCACGCGCCAGGCCGATGCGCTGGCTTCACGGCGTCGCGGCGCGCCTATTCCCTGATCGGCACGAACCTCGCTTCGAATCGCATGTCGGTTCGCCATCATGCTGTCGCGAAGCTGCGGCATGCTGCGGCTTCCATGCCCACTTCAGGACATCGCATGCGTTTCCTCGACATGATCGCCGCCCTTCCGCTCGGCTTCGCGCTGGTCGTGGCAGGATGCGCTTCCTCGCCCATTCCCCAGGAATCTGCGCCGATGCCTTCATCCCAAGCCCTCGTCATCGGCCATCGCGGCGCGAGCGCGCTGCGTCCAGAACACACGCTGGCGGCTTATGCGAAGGCGATCGAGGACGGCGCCGATCTGATCGAACCGGATCTGGTCAGCACCCGCGACGGCGTGCTGGTGGCGCGGCACGAGAATGAGATCTCCGGCACCACCGATGTCGCGCAGCGGCCGGATTTCGCGTCGCGCAAGACCACGAAGACCATTGATGGCGAACGGGTCACGGGCTGGTTCACCGAAGACTTCACGCTGGCCGAACTCAAGACGTTGCGCGCCCGCGAGCGGTTGCCGGAACTGCGTTCGACCGCATTCGATGGCCAGTACGGGATCGCGACGCTCGACGAGATCATCGATCTTGCCGCGGAAGCCTCGGCGAAACACGGGCGGCCGATCGGGCTGGCCCCGGAGATCAAGCATCCGACCCATTTCGCCGCGCTAGGTCTGGCGATGGAAGCCAAGCTGCTCGCTGCCCTGCGCGCGCACCCGCATACGCGCGCGGCGCCGGTGGTGATCCAGTCGTTCGAGACCGCCAACCTGCGCGAGCTGCGCCGCGGAATCGAAAGCGGCTCGAATATTTCGCTGCTCCAACTATTGGGCGGCAAGAGCGACCGTCCATACGACACGGTCGCCGCCGGCAAACCGGTGAGCTACGGCACGATGATGACGACCGACGGTCTACGCGAGATCGCGACCTATGCCGACGCCATCGGTCCCGCATATCGCGACCTCGATCCGGCCCAAGGCCGCAGCCGGCTTGTCGATGAGGCGCATGCGGCCGGACTGCGGGTGATCGTCTACACCTTCCGGCCGGAGAATCATTTTCTGGAAGACGAATATCGCGGCGAAGGCGGCCCCACCGCCCGCCACGAAGCCGGATCGATGCGCCAGATCCGTGCGTACTTGGCATTGGGCATCGATGCCTTCTTCACCGACGATCCGGCGCTGGGGCGACGCGCGGTGGATGGCGACTGAGCGCGTCGCCTAGGCGCCCAACCCATGGCCACCGACGGGTGTGGTCACGACATGGCTGTCGAAGCCCGCGATGATCGGCCTCGCCCGCGAGATCGCGTCCTTCACCTGCGGTAACGCCAGCGACGCCTTGTGGCTCTGCTCGCTGTCCCACACCTCGGTGATCCAGATCGCATCGGCATCCGCCGGGTCGCTGGCGACGATATAACTCAGACATCCCGGCATCGCATCAATGCCATCGAGCAGGATCGCGATCAAAGCGTCGCGCTGGCCGGGTTTCGCTTTCATCCTGCCGATCAAACCGTACATCGATCTTTCTCCGTTCAAGGTCACACAGCCGGGCAGGCTCATGACGAGCATCCCCGCCCTGGCTGCCGTCAGGAATTCGCGGCGAGTCGCTGGCATCTCAGGGCATCGGCGGCGACGTTTCGAACTTCGCGGTGTCGTCGCTCATGCTGTCCCAGGGCGCGGCATGCGATGTGAAGATCTCGGCTTGGGGATGGAATGCCGAGGTGTCGTCGAGCGAGCCCGCACGAATGCCAATCATGTCGTCGCGCATCGAAGGCAGACCGAACAGTTGAGAACCGCAGTTCGGGCAGAACCCGCGCCGGATCGGCTGGCCGCTGCCGCCAATGCTTTCGAAGACCTTCGCATCGCCGGTGATGGTCACCGCCTGCAGCGGGAAGAACAGCGTGGGGGCATAAGCGCTGCCGGACGCCTTCTGGCAATCGCGGCAATGGCAGTTGCCCTCGATGACCGGGGCTGCGCTGGATGCATAGCGCACGGCGCCGCAGAGGCAACCTCCGGAAAAGGCTGGAATGGTTTTGCGGGTCATGCATGTGCATCCGGTGTCGTGAGCCGGCAGTATGGATATCGGCTACTGACAGCATATGTGTCAGCAGATTCCATCGCTGCCGAAGCGCCATCAAACAGCGGCAGCACAACCGCCAGCCTTGCGCACGCGCTCCGATGACGACGGATACTTCGCGAGCAGATGCGCGGGGCGAATCGGGCGCGGGCTGAAAGCGCCGCCGCAGTTCGGGCACCAACCCTGCAGCACCGATCCGGCGCAGGACTTGCAGAACGTGCATTCGAAGCTGCAGATCATGGCTTCGGCCGAATCCGGCGGCAGGCTCTTGTCGCAGCATTCGCAGTTGGAACGGAGTTGGAGCATGTGCTGCCGCCATCATGGATACAGGAAATCATTAGCCCGGAGAAACGTTGTCATCCCGAGCGCAGCGAGAGACCTGTTTCTACTCAAGCACCAGCCAATCAGCAGATCCCTCGCTACGCTCGGGATGACAACCTTCACTCTCCATTTCTCGGCATGGCAGATCAGAACGGATCGCGATAAAAGAACCGGAAAACCCCATCCATGAGGCCTCCCGGCATGCGACCCCACCGGCGAGCGGTGCCGCGGATGCGGACCGGACTTGGGGATCCGGTCCGCCGACATGCCATCCGTGACATGTCGTGTTCTTGAACAGGTACGAACGCGAAGTGCGTCGGGGGCGGGCCGTCCGCTGACGAGGCCATCCGGCCCGCCCCCGCTGCATCAGACTTCGGCGTCGTCGTCGACACCCGCATCGCGAGGCGCATCCGCCGGCACGAACTGGGCGCGCAGCGCGGCTTCCAGTTTGACGGCGACCGCGGGGTTTTCCTTCATGTACTGGCGTGCGTTTTCCTTGCCCTGGCCGATGCGCTCACCGTCGTAGCTGTACCAGGCGCCGGATTTCTCGACGATCTTGGCTTCGACGCCCATGTCGATCAGTTCGCCTTCGCGGCTGATGCCCTCGCCGTAGAGAATTTCGGTGATGACCTGCTTGAACGGAGGCGCGAGCTTGTTCTTGACGACCTTGATCTTGGTCTGGTTGCCGATGATTTCCTCGCCCTTCTTGATGCTGCCGATGCGACGGATATCGAGACGGATCGAGGCGTAGAACTTGAGCGCGTGGCCGCCGGTGGTGACCTCGGGGCTCTGGCCCGGCATCATCGCGCCGATCTTCATGCGCAGCTGGTTGATGAAGACGACCATGCAGTTGCTGCGCTTGATGTTGCCGGTGAGCTTGCGCAGCGCCTGGCTCATCAGGCGGGCCTGCAGGCCGGGGAGCTGGTCGCCCATCTCGCCTTCGATTTCGGCCTTCGGGGTGAGCGCGGCGACCGAATCGATCACCACGATGTCGACGGCGTTGGAGCGGACCAGCATGTCGGCGATTTCGAGCGCCTGCTCACCGGTGTCGGGCTGCGACAGCAGCAGCTCGTCGATATTGACGCCGAGCTTCTGCGCGTAGATCGGGTCGAGCGCGTGCTCGGCGTCGATGAACGCGGCGGTGCCGCCCGCTTTCTGGCATTCGGCGATGGTCTGCAGGGTGAGCGTGGTCTTGCCCGAAGATTCCGGGCCGTAGATTTCGACGACGCGGCCTTTCGGCAGGCCGCCGATACCCAGCGCGATGTCGAGCATCAGCGAACCGGTGCCGATGACTTCGACCGCTTCGACCGGGCGGTCGCCCATGCGCATGACCGAGCCTTTGCCGAACTGCTTGTCGATCTGGCTCAGGGCTGCTGCAAGCGCGCGTTTTTTGTTCTCGTCCATCGTGGAATCCTCGTCAGTGAATGTGTAGAAAGAAGGTTGGAAGCCGGGAGTGGCTGCAGATTAGGGATGACCCGTCGCAAAACCTGCGACACCCGGAAATTTAATGATCTGTCGTCTGGCGAGACATCGGAAAACGGTGCGGGCGACTGTAGGAAAAGTCCGCATCGTGCCGACTGGCCCCACGACGGCGCGCCTCAAGGCGGCGCGTCTCACCGGTTCGGCCGCACCAGGCCGCAGTACAGTCCTTCGATCGCGAAATCCTGGTCGGGCATCACGTCGATCGGCGAGTAGCTGGGATTGCGCGGCAGCAGGCGGATGCGGTCCTTGCCAATCTTCAGCAGCTTGACGGTGATCTCGTCGTCGATGCGGGCAACCACGATCTGCCCGGAACGCGCTTCGCTGGTGCGGTAGACGCCGATCAGGTCGCCTTCGAAGATACCTTCGTCGATCATCGAATCGCCCTGCACTTTCAGCAGGTAGTTCGGCGCGGGCGAGAACAGCGCGCGGTCGAGCAGGATGTAATCGTCGGAGCGCAGGTCGGCGCCGATCGGCAGACCCGCGGCGACCCGTCCCAACAGCGGCAGGCGCAACACGTCATCCGACAGCGCCTGCACGGGCGGCAGGTCGAGCGCGTCGTTCGCGGCCTCGTGCACCAGCCGGATGCCGCGCGCCTGCCCCGGTACCCGGCGAATACAGCCGGCCTGCTCCAGGGCTTCGATGTGGTACTGGGCGGCGCGAACGCCCTTGAAGCCCATGGCATGGGCGATCTCGGTCTGCGAGGGCGGCACGCCGTCGGCGGCGATGCGCTCGGAGATGAGGGCGAGAATGGCTTGTTGGGTTTCGGTCAGGTCCATGGTTAGTAGTATTACTACTAACGCCTTGCCCCGTCAACGATCAGAAACGCTTGATTGATCTGCCCTCGCATTGAGAGGGCACGAAACCGCCACGACAGATCCGGTAGAGCGGAGCGAAGCTCCGCTGGCTGTTGCAGAGATAAGCCGCGTCGCACAGCCGCGGTTCCCGTTCTGCCGCTTTCTGACACGCGGTAGCGGAGCTGCGCTCCGCTCTACGGGGGCTTGCGGCGAGGACGGTTGGGAACCGATCGGCTTCGAGCCTCAACCCACCCCGATCAGCGTTTCCAGCCCGCGCAGCGACGCGGCAACGGTCTGCCGACGTACGGCGTCGCGGTCGCCGTCGAAATGGAAGAGCTGGGCGTGCGCATAGCCGCCGCGGCGTTTCCAGCCGATCCAGACGGTGCCGACGGGTTTGTCCGGGGAGCCGCCGCCGGGGCCGGCGATGCCGGTGACCGCGACCGCGATGCTGGCGCCGGCGTGGACCAGCGCGCCGGAGACCATTTCGATCACGGTCTCGCGGCTGACCGCGCCGTGGCTTTCGAGGGTTTCGGGGCGGACGCCCAGCATCGCCTGCTTGGCTTCGTAGCTGTAGGCGACCATGCCGCAGTCGAACCAGTCGGAGGAGCCGCCGATATCGGTGACGGTCTTGGCGATCCAGCCGCCGGTGCAACTTTCGGCGGTGACGAGGGTGTGTCGTGCATTGCGGAAACGCATGCCGAGGGCTTCGGCGTGGTCGCGAAGTTCGGCATCGGTGGGAGACGTCATGCGGTACGGATCCGTGGCGGCGCGGCGGAGAGCACCCGGTGCCGCATGATACCGGCCGCCGCCGCGGGCACAATGCGGCCAGCAAACAATGGCCCGCGCGGGGCGGGCCATTGCCTTGGATCACAGAAACGAAGCGCTTCCGGTCATTTCTTCTCGGCTGGTGCAGGTGCCGCCGGTGCGGTCGCCGCGTTCTCGCCCTTGGGCGGAATGATGCAGTTCTTGCCCGTGCTGTCGACGCTGAACAGGTTGTCGCAGATGTGGCTGACATTCAACGGTGTGGCGGTGTTGAAGTTGTGGCAACCGAAGCAGTTGGGGACGAACGATGTCGCGCCCTGCTGGAAGGTTTCCATGCTCATGTTGGCCAGTTCCAGCGAGCCGCGCTGCGGGCTGGTCGGATCGGCAGGCCCTCCCGCATTGGGCACCGGCGCATTACCGGACGACGCACCGCCCTTGGTCCACAGCGCGCCGATCATTTCGTAGTTCTTCCAGATCGCCATCGGATCGCTGTCGGGAAGCTTCGTGAGCATGCCGTTGGCGCCGACCAGTTGATCGTTGAGCTGCTGGATGGCCAGCAGATTGGCGGCGTTGTCGTTGCCGTTGACCGACTGCCCCGGCTCGTTGCCGTGGGCGAACTGCCGACAGATGTTGTCGGGCGTGTTGGTCGCAGGCGGCGGCGGCTTGGCGAACTTGTCGGGCGTGTTGAACTTGAAGCTGTCGCAGGCCGCGCTGGGCGGGCCCGAGGTCGGCTGCGGGTTCGCGGTGAGGCAGGCCGCGGCTCCGTTGCTGGTGAACGACCAGCCGGACGCCGGCAGCGGGCTGGACCCATCGCACAGCGGCGCATTGGTCTTGTGCTCGAACGTGGCCCAGATCATTTCCGGGTGATTCTGCGTCCAGTTCGCGAGATGGAAGCCGACCATGCCCAGCGTGACCGGCGTGGTGCCGCCCGGCAGGGTGGCCTGCATCGAGTAGTAGGTGGGATCCGGCGCCGGCAGGACTTTCCAGGCGACCTTGATCTCGAACGTGCCCCAGGCGAAGCCCTGCTGGGTGGATTCGCACATCGCCTGCGAATACCACATGTTGTAGTACAGCAGGTTGCGGTTCTGGTCGTACATCGCGTTGCCGTCGGCCTGCGTGTCCTCCAGGCCCAGCGGCTTGTCGTCGCGGGCCGCCAGCATCTTCGCGGCGCTGGCGCGTCCCAGCAGGGCCGGCAGCGAGCACTGCCCGCTCTTCACCTGCGGATTCATGAGACGGTTCTGTTCGAACACGCGCTCGTTGCTGCCGTTCGCCGGCGACGTCTGCGCCAGGAACCACTGCCACGAGAACTGGTAGAAATCGCAGAAGGTTTCCGCAGCGGCGACTTCCGGCGGCGGATTGGGATTGGTGATCCAACTTGCGCTGGCCTGACAGATGGCGGCTTCGACTTTCGGTGCGGCTGCGGCGACCGCGGGTTGGGCCGCGGGCTCTTCCGGCTTCTGGCCGCAGCCCGACAGGGCCAGCGCCAGGGTCAACGTGGTGGCGAGCGCATGAGGCGCATAGCGACTGCGACGGATGGTATCTGCATGCATGAGCGATGGTCTGGACATCGACGTTCTCCTTGGCTTTCGACCTGATGACTGCGGAACTCCTGTCGTGCGGGAATTCCGTCCCCCTCGAACGCCGGGCAGATCGAGTCTGTCGGCTGCCCCGTCGTTCGGATTCCTTTGGCCGGCGGCGTGCGGTGTCGCTGCTCCAGCCCGCGAATCGATTCCTGAATGATTCCCCGGCGGAGCATGCGCCCGTGGGCAGCCAGCCGCAACCTGCAAAAACAGACGGCCCGCCGAAGCGGGCCGTCTGGCTGGAGCGGTATTGCCGAAGCGGGATCGCGATAGCGGGATCAGTACTTGACGCGCAGGGTGACGCCGTAGGTGCGCGGCGCGCCGAGGAAGGCGTTCCACGTGCCGGTCTGCAGCGGCGCATCGAACGCGACCTGGTAGTACTCGGCATCGGTCAGGTTCTGCGACCACAGCTCGACGTCCCAGCGGCCATCGCGACGGCCGAGGATGACGCGCGCGTTGAGCACGGAGTACCCGTCCTGCTGCTTCTCGGGATCGAGATCGGAGCCGGTGTTGTAGTCGGACATGTACTTGGCGCCGAGGTGCGCGCTGGCTTCGAGATTGCTGCCCACATCCCATTCGTAACCGACCGAACCGGTCAACGACACCTTTGGTGCGAAGCTGGCGCGGCTGCCCGGCAACAGCGCCAGATCGGCGTCCGGCAACGGATCGTCGCCGTACTTGGTGTCGGCATAGGTCAGGCCGGTCTGCACCATCCAGCCGCCGGTCTTCCACAGCAGTTCGGCGTCGAGACCCTGCGAGGTCACTTCGGGAATCGAACGCACCACGAAGCTGGTGCCGAGGAAGCTGTTGAGCTGGAAGTCGGTGTACTTCTGATGGAACAAAGTCGCGTTGAGCAGCAGGTTGCCGCCGAGCCAAGTGGTCTTGGTGCCCAGCTCGAAGCTGTCGACGAACTCACCCGGGAACGAGGTGTCGTTCACCGGCACGATACCCGACGTACCGCTGGACAGGCCGTTGTTCGACTGCACGCGATCCAGGTTGAAACCGCCGGCCTTGTAGCCGCGCGCGGCCGAGAAATAGCCCATCGCGTGTTCGTTGAAGCGGTAGGCCGCCTTGAACGTGCCGGACCATTCCTTCTCTTCGCGGCTCTGGTCGGTGCTGCGACCGTTGTGGCGAACGTTGGTCCAGGGCAGACAGGCGAAGCCGACCACCTGCGGCGCCGCGGCCGAGGCCTGGGCGACGCTAAGACCGCGCGCCACCAGTGCAGCGACGACCTGAGCCGGATTGGAGAGCATCGACGCGCAGCCGAGGCCGCCGTTCGGATTGCTGTAACGCGAGGCCAGCTCTTTCTTCTCGCGCGTGTAGCGCAGGCCGAGGGTCAGATCCAGCGCATCGTTGACGTGCCAGGTGTTGTTGGTGAACAGACCGACGCTCTTGGATTCCTGTTCGTAACGGTCGGCTGCGGCATGACCGGCGAACACGGTGCCGAACGGACGGCCCGACGCCTGCGACAGGAACAGCGGCGCGGTCGGACTGGCGGCGAGCGCGGGGTTGATCCGCGACAGCAGCGCGATCGACAGATAGGGCTCGTAGGCGTTGCCGACCCGGTAACCCTCGTTGCGCTTCAGGTTTTCGTCGGCGTAGAACGCGCCCACCAGCCAGTCGAGTTTCTCGCTGCTGCCGGTGAGGCGGAATTCCTGACTGAAAGTATTGAAACGGCTGAAGTTGTCCGATTCCTGCGGATTGCGATACAGGATATCCGCGGTGCTGTAGTCGAAGTCGATGCCGTTGGTGGACTGCCACTTGCGCTGCGCGGTCACCGACGTGAACGTGGCGCCGCCGAACCACGGGGTTTCCCAGTCGACCTGACCGCTGACGCCCTGGTCCTTCATGTACTGCGCGGTGCTGCGGTTGGACCACGCGCGGCGCGCGAAGGGATCGGCCACCGGCGCCACGCCGGTATCCGGCGACAGCGCATCGATGATCGCCGCGGTCGGGCCGCGGACGATGGTGGCGGCCGAGCAGCAGCTTTCATCGCGATTGCTGAAATCTCCGGTCAGCAGGATGTCCAGCGTATCGGTGGGTTCGAACAGGACCTGGCCGCGGAACGTGTGGAAGTTCTGGGTCTGGTCTTCGGTCTCGGTGCGCGGACCGGCGCCGGTGCTGATGTCGAGATAACCGTCGCGCTTGCGCTTGGCGGCATACAGGCGGAACGCCGCCATGTCGTTGAACGAATCGCCGTACGAGCCGGACACGCCGACCGTGCCGTAGCTGCCGATGGTGAGTTCGGCTTCGGCGCTCTGCTGATAGCTCGGACGCTTGGTGACGACGTTGATCACGCCGGCCGAGGTGTTCTTGCCGAACAGGGTGCCCTGCGGACCCTTCAGCACTTCGATGCGTTCGAGTTCGCCCAGGTCGCCGAAACCCACGCCGTTGCGCGGACGGTAGACGCCGTCGATCACCACACCGACCGAAGATTCGAGACCGGCGTTGTCGCCGACCGTACCGACACCGCGGATGCGGGCGGTGGTCAGCGATTCGCTCTGGGTGCTGGTGACGGTGAGACCCGGAACCAGTTGCTGCAGATCCTTGATGTCGCGGACGCCGTTGTCTTCCAGCATCTTTTCGGACAGTGCGGTCACTACCACCGGCACGTCCTGCAATGCTTCCTCGCGTTTCTGCGCGGTGACCATGATCTTGTCGAGCGTCGAGGATTCCTCTTCGCCTGCACCGCTGTCCTGGGCCAGCGCCAGCGGCGCCTGTACCAAGCCAACCAGCGCCACCAGAAGTGCCCGGGTCAAAACCGAATGTTGCGGTGCACGATATTTCATACTCCCCCTCCTCGCCCTGTGTCGTTAAGTATTGTTGTTTGTCGTTATACGTGGTCGTTGTTCGATCATCGGCGGCCTGTGTTCCGGCGTGTTGTCGCGTCCCCATTGCGCGCATTGCGAAGCGTTACGATTCCCCGCACTGCCCCCGAGAGCCGCGTCGCCGTCCCCTGTTCCCTATGTCCAAGGGATCACCGCGCACCGACGGTAGCACAGGATCCGCCGACTGTAAGCATGACTGAAGCACTGCCTGACGGGCGCTGGCATACTAGTTGTTCTGCCCCAAGCCAAGCGCCCAGATGCGCCCGGCGGCCTCCCCGAACGCACCTGTGTCCGACACCGCATCCTCCCCCCGCGTCGCCAGCGACCAGCACACCCCTCTCATGCGCCAGTTCTTCGCCGCCAAGGCGGAGCATCCGGACGTATTGATGTTCTTCCGTATGGGCGATTTCTACGAATTGTTCTACGACGATGCGCGCAAGGCCGCGCGACTGCTCGACATCACTTTGACGCAGCGCGGCAATTCCGCCGGCCAGCCGATCCCGATGGCGGGCGTGCCGGTGCACGCCTACGAGGGCTATCTGGCGCGTCTGGTCGCACTGGGCGAATCGGTGGCGATCTGCGAACAGATCGGCGACCCCGCATTGGCGAAGGGGCTGGTCGAACGCAAGGTGGTGCGCATCGTCACCCCCGGCACGGTCACCGACGAAGCGCTGCTGCAGGACCGCCGCGACACCCTGCTGATGGCGGTGGCAAGAGGCAAACAGGGTTATGGCATCGCCTGGGCGGATCTGGCCGGCGGGCGTTTCCTGGTCAACGAAGTCACCAGCGACGACATGCTGGAAGCCGAACTCGCGCGGCTCGATCCCGCCGAACTATTACTTCCCGACGAAGACGGTTGGCCGGCGGCGCTGGCCCACCGAAGCGGCGTGCGCAGACGCGCGCCGTGGCTGTTCGACGCCGACAGCGGCCGCCGACTGTTGCTGCAGTTCTTCAATCTGTTCGACCTCACCGGTTTCGGCATCGAAGGCAAGCCACTGGCCATCGCTGCGGCCGGCGCGCTGTTGGGCTACGTCGAGGAAACCCAGAAACAGCGGCTGCCGCACCTCACCGCGATCCGCATCGAGACCAGCGACGGCGCGATCGCGATGAACGCGGCCACCCGCCGCCATCTGGAACTCGATACCCGCGTCGATGGCGACACGAAACACACCCTGCTCGGCGTGCTCGACAGCACGGTCACGCCGATGGGCGGCCGCCTGCTGCGCCGCTGGCTGCATCGGCCGCTGCGCGAACGCAGGATCGTCAGCGAGCGTCATGACGCAGTGCAGCAACTGCTCGCGGCGCGCGCAGACCATGATGTCCGCGACGCCTTCCGCGGCCTCGGCGACATCGAACGCATCCTTTCGCGCGTGGCCCTGCGCAGCGCGCGACCGCGCGATCTCTCGACCCTGCGCGATGCGCTGCTGCTGTTGCCGAAGGTCCGCGAGGCGCTGTCCGGCATCGATTCGCCGCGCTTGCTTTCGCTGTGCGCCGAACTCGGCGAACACGACGCGCAGGCCGCATGGATGGCAGGCGCCATCGTGCAACAACCGCCGCTGCTGGCGCGCGACGGCGGCGTGATCGCCGATGGTTTCGATGCCGAACTGGACGAACTGCGCACGCTCAGCACGCATGCCGACCAGTTCCTGATCGATCTGGAAGCGCGCGAACGCGCGAGCAGCGGCATCGCCACGCTCAAGGTCGGCTACAACCGCGTCCACGGCTATTACATCGAGATCAGCAAGGGCCAGGCCGTGAAAGCGCCGGTCCACTACACCCGACGCCAGACACTGACCGGCGCCGAGCGCTACATCACCGAAGAGCTGAAACAGTTCGAGGACAAGGTGCTGTCGGCGCGCGAGCGTTCGCTGTCGCGCGAGAAGCTGCTGTACGAGGGCATCCTCGACGAACTCAACCGCGACCTGGAACCACTGAAGCGCGCCGCGGGTGCGCTGAGCGAACTCGACGTGCTGTGCTGTTTCGCAGAGCGCGCGCGCGAACTCGACTGGTCGCGACCGACATTGGTCGACGACGCACGGCTGCACATCGAACGCGGCCGCCATCCGGTAGTGGAAGCGGTGCGCGACGAACCGTTCGAGCCGAACGATCTGCTGCTGAACGGCGATGACGGCGACGGCGCGCGGCGCATGCTGGTCATCACCGGCCCGAACATGGGCGGTAAATCGACGTACATGCGCCAGAACGCGCTGATCGTGCTGCTCGCGCACATCGGCAGCTTCGTGCCGGCGTCCAAAGCCGAACTCGGCCCGATCGACCGCATCCTCACCCGCATCGGCGCCGGCGACGACCTCGCGCGCGGGCAATCGACCTTCATGGTCGAAATGAGCGAGACCAGCTACATCCTCCATCACGCCACCGCGCAGTCGCTGGTGCTGATGGACGAGATCGGCCGCGGCACCTCGACCTACGACGGTCTGGCGTTGGCCGAGGCCTGCGCACGCCATCTGGCCGCGAGCAACCGCTGCTACACCCTGTTCGCCACCCACTATTTCGAACTGACCGCCCTCGCCCAGCCCGGCAGCGGCATCGCCAACGTGCATCTGGATGCGGTCGAGCATGCCGACACCCTGGTCTTCATGCATGCGGTCAAGGACGGCCCCGCCGACCGCAGCTTCGGCCTGCAGGTCGCCGCCCTCGCCGGCCTGCCAAAATCCGTGGTCCGCGAAGCCCGCGGGCGTCTGGCCGAACTGGAACAGCGTCGCCACGATCCCGCGCCCGTGCTCACCCCGCAGACCCTGGATCAACCCCAGCAGTTCGGACTGTTCGCACCGAACTCCGCCGCCCTCGACGCCCTCGCCGGCATCGACCCCGACGAACTCACGCCGAAGCAGGCGCTGGAGGCGCTGTACAGGTTGAAGGCGTTGGAGTGACGGATTCGCCTGTAGGGGGACCTTCAGGGGCGATCGACAGTGATCGGCGGTGAAGCGACTTCTACAAAGGCTTTACACGGATTGCATGCGTCGAAGCCGAACGGCGGACCGCCCTCGGCGGCCCACTGTCCCGGCGTTCGCCGGTCAACTCACTGTTCGCAGCTCGCAAGGCATTCGCGGTATTGCCTCGAACAGATCTTGAACTGGTGCTCCGGCACCTGCGCCAGACAATCGTTCATCAGCTCCTGGCAGGTGCTGTAGCACAGCGGGTCCGAATCGGCGGACACCGATGCCCCGAAACCCAGACCCAGGGCGAGCGCCGCGACGGCCATCCATCGAACATTGATGCGTTTCATCTTCAAATCCTTCTGTCGTTGACGGGAACGGGCATGTCGGCCGTACGGCCGGCGCCCACGGGCAGAGTCCCCCCTTGGCGCGGCATCGAAAAAATCCGCGGAGTCGCCCATTTGCCGTGCGGCTGGGTCTACAGTGCCACCACCATACCCGCGAGGCTCAGGAGACCGCCATGACCGCACTGACCGATGAACTGTTCGCCCAGCTCGAGGGCGCGCCGCTGCAGCAGATTTCCCAACAATTGGGCATCGGCAAGGCCCAGGCGGCGGGCGCGGTCAGCGCCGCGCTGCCGCTGCTGATTGGTGCGCTGGGCAAGAACGCCAGCGAGCCGCAGGGCGCGGAAGCGCTGTTCGGCGCGCTGCAGAAGGATCACACCGGCGGCGCCGATATCGGCAGCCTGCTCGGGATGGTGCTGGGTGGCGGCGCGGCCACGCGCCAGACCGATGGCGCCGGCATGCTCGGCCATATCCTCGGCGGCCAGCAGGGCCGCGCCGAACAGCATCTGGGCGAAGCCACCGGCCTGGGCGGCGACCGCGCCGGACAGCTGATGAAGATCCTCGCCCCGATCGTGATGGCCTATCTCGCCAAGCGCATGTTCAGCGGCAACGACGGTGGCAGCGGCGCGGCAGCCGGCATGGCCGGCGGCGGCAACCCGACCGCCGATGTGCTGGGCGCGATCCTCGGTCGGGAACAGCAACAGGCGCGCCAGCAGGGCGGCCTGGGCGGCGGGTTGCTCGGCGCGGTGCTCGATCAGGACGGCGACGGCCAGCTCGGCCTCGGCGATCTGCTGAAGATCGGCGGCGGGCTGCTGGGCGGGAAGCGCTGATCGCGAGAGAAGCGTTCGACCGCACACGTCAATCGGCCGACGCAAACCCGTCGGTTTCGATCATGGAAGCCATGAAACTCCTCGTCTTCGGCAATTCCGGTTCGGGCAAAAGTACGTTCGCGAAAGCGATATCGGAACGCCGTGGGCTGCAACATCTCGATCTCGACAACATCGTCTGGGAGCCAGGAAAGATCGCGGTGGCGCGCGAGCCCGGCGCGGTGCGCGCCGATCTCGATGCCTTCCTCGCCGCGCACGACCGCTGGGTGATCGAAGGCTGCTATGGCGAATTGATCGAAACCGCGGCGCCCGCCTGCGACGAACTGATCTTCCTCAATCCCGGATGCGAGACCTGCCTCGAGAACAATCGCCTTCGTCCGTGGGAGCCACACAAATACGCCACGCGCGAAGCGCAGGACGCGCTGCTCGGTCATCTGCAGGCATGGGTAGAGGGCTATTACGAGCGGGACGATGCCTGGTCGTTGGCCGCGCACCGCCGCGTGTTCGATGCGCATCTGGGCATGAAGGTCGAATACACCCGCCCTGCGACAAGCGACCTGATCGATCAACGCTGCCTCTGAACGTCTGTCCGGGTTCGGGTGTGCCGACAGTCATAGACACTGACTATTGATAAAAGCTATCGAAACAGTCCAAACAATCGAATTCCCCTTGTCATTCCGCCGGCCTAGTGTGTCTTCACCCCCAAGCCCCACCACCAGGCATCTTCGCCACCGTCACCCGAGCTCGTGAACCGGGTCGGAGCGGCAGGCGAAACCACCCAAGGAGAACACCATGTCTACCGAACCCCAGTGCCCGTTTTCGGGCGATGCCCACAAGCAATCCCGCCCGCGCCACCGCGGCAACGCCGACTGGTGGCCGAACCAGCTCAATCTCGGCCTGCTGCACCAGCACTCGCCGCGTGGCAACCCGATGGGCGAAGCCTTCGACTATCGCGAGGCCTTCAAGACGCTGGATCTCGACGCAGTCGTCGCCGATCTCAAGGCGCTGATGACCGATTCGCAGGACTGGTGGCCTGCCGACTACGGTCACTACGGTCCGTTCTTCATCCGCATGGCCTGGCACGCGGCCGGCACCTATCGCATCCATGACGGCCGCGGCGGCGGCGGCACCGGCGACCAGCGGTTCGCGCCGCTCAACAGCTGGCCCGACAACGGCAATCTGGACAAGGCGCGGCGCCTGCTGTGGCCGATCAAGCAGAAGTACGGCCGCAACCTGTCGTGGGCCGACCTGTTCATCCTCACCGGCAACATCGCGCTGGAATCGATGGGCTTCAGGACCTTCGGCTTCGGCGGCGGCCGAGCCGACATCTGGGAGCCCAACGCCGACATCGACTGGGGCCCCGAGAGCGAATGGCTCTCCACCAGCGACAAGCCCGGCAGCCGCTACTCCGGCGATCGCCAGTTGGCGAACCCGCTGGGTGCAGTGCAGATGGGCCTGATCTACGTGAACCCGGAAGGCCCGGACGGCAATCCCGACCCGCTCGCGTCGGCACGCGACATCCGCGACACCTTCGCGCGCATGGCGATGGACGACGAAGAGACCGTGGCGCTCACCGCAGGCGGCCACACCTTCGGCAAGGCGCACGGCGCCGGCGACGCATCGCTGGTGCAGGTCGAGCCCGAGGGCGGCGATGTCGCCGACCAGGGTTTCGGCTGGATCAGCACATACGAAAGCGGCATGGCCGGCCACACCATCACCAGCGGCATCGAGGGCGCGTGGACGCCGACGCCGACCAAGTGGGACATGAGTTATTTCGAGACCCTGTTCGGCCACGAGTGGGAGCTGACCAAGAGCCCGGCCGGCGCCCACCAGTGGAAGCCGAAGGGCGACGCCGGCCGCAACGTCCCGGACGCGCATACGCCGGGCGTATTCCACCAGCCGATGATGACCACCGCCGACATGGCGATGCGCATGGACCCTGCCTACGAGAAGATCTCGCGCGACTTCCTGGCCAACCCGGCCAAGTTCGCCGACGCCTTCGCCCGCGCCTGGTTCAAGCTCACCCATCGCGACATGGGTCCGCGCGTGCGCTACCTCGGCAAGTTCGTGCCCGCCGAGGAACTGATCTGGCAGGACCCGGTGCCGGCCGTCGATCATCCGCTGGTCGATGCAAACGACGTCGTCGCGCTGAAAGCCAAGGTGCTTGCTTCGGGCCTCACCATTCCGCAACTGGTCTCGACCGCGTGGGCGTCGGCGTCGACGTTCCGCGGCAGCGACAAGCGCGGCGGCGCCAACGGCGCGCGCATCCGTCTCGCGCCGCAAAAGGACTGGGAAGCCAACCAGCCCGCGCAGTTGGCAAAAGTGCTGGGCGTTCTCGAAGGCATCAAGCGCGACTTCGACGCCAGCGGAAGCGGCGGCAAGAAAGTGTCGCTGGCCGACCTGATCGTCATCGCCGGCAACGCCGCGGTCGAAGCGGCGGCGAAGAAAGGCGGCCACGACGTGACTGTGCCGTTCTCGCCGGGCCGCACCGACGCCACCGAGGCGCAGACCGACGCCGATTCGTTCGCACCGCTGGAGCCGAAGGTCGATGGCTTCCGCAACTACGTCGCGAAGGGCTTCGAAGGTTCCGAAGCGGAGATGCTGGTCGACCGGGCGAACCTGCTGACCCTGAGCGCACCGGAGATGACCGTGCTGGTCGGCGGCCTGCGTGCGCTCGATGCGAACGTCGGCGGCGCGAAACACGGCGTGTTCACGCAGCGCCCGGGCACGCTGAGCAGCGACTTCTTCGTCAATCTGCTGGACATGCGTACGAAGTGGAAGCGCTCCGAAACCAACACCCACGTGCTGGAAGGCCGCGACCGCAGCAGCGGCGAACTGAAGTGGACCGGCACGGTGTCGGACCTGGTCTTCGGCTCGAACTCGCAGTTGCGCGCGCTCGCCGAGGTCTACGCCGCGAACGATGCGCAAGCCAAGTTCATGCACGACTTCGCGGCGGCGTGGGGCAAGGTGATGAACAACGACCGCTACGATCTGATGTGATCCGATCGCAAAGCCCCACGCGCTAGGATATCGAAGGCATCCCGATGCCTTCGATATCGACACCGCAGCCCACCCTCCCCGCATCATTGCAACACACCAAGCCGGCGCACCACGCGCCGGCTTTTTTTGTGCGTCATCCCGATACCGAATCAACACAATGGACGCTTAAGCGCACCGGAGTGGCACCGGATCGACCCCCTGTGCAGCGCAGCCATCCGACAGGATAGACCGAGCATCAGGTACGGGCATCGTAACAGCGATGAAGAACGGCTGCGCGCAGTGTCGCAGCCTGCAGCAACGTCGATCCAGCGCATCGCTGCATGTGCGCGGACCGACAGCATGCATCAATCCATCAGAAAGCGGCATGAAGACATTCTCCACCACGGGCCCTGCCCGCCGTGCGGCTTCGCTAACGACACCGGCGATGCGCGGCGCGCCATGCAAAACCGAAGATCCATCGACATCAACCATGGGATATCGCCTGTGAACACATCCAACTCCAATCTGCTGAATTACATCGCACTGCTTCTCTCAAACGACGAAGCGCTTCAACGCTTCTTGATCGATCCGATCACCGACGCCGAAGGCACGCACGGCATCACGAAAGCCGAACGCGCCGTGCTGCGTCGCAGCGTCGCGCATCTGAGCAATCGCGCGCTCAATGGCTACACCGTCGCGCGCCATCTCGGTTCGTATCGGCGCTCGCTTCGTCTGCTGCAGAATGTGCTGCACAACGTCGGCTCGAAGATGGTGCAAGATGTGCATATCGCTGCGACCGGCCCGCAAGACGCCACAGCAGACGCGTACCGTTTCTCCGCCGTCTACAACCTACCGATCGCAGTGACCGGGCCGGTCGATTTCACCTGCAAAACCAATCAATACGTCGAACAGCCGCAGTACGGCGGCCCGTATGCCGTCAGCACGCCCGCGTACACCGTCAGCCTCGACACGCCGAACCCGACGATTCAACAGGTGATGGACGAAGTCAATCGCGTGTATTTCAGCTCCCCGGTGATGCCCTATAGCACCGTCAATATCGGCGGACAGCTGTATGTGCGATCGCTCACACCGCTGAGCACATACGAGATCACCGCCGACATCAGCAATCCCTGCTACGATTTCACCAAAAATCCAAGCGCCGATTTCGTGTTCTGGTTCTGGTCCATCAACGGCCGCGCCAATCCCGCAACCGGCGGGTTTGCGGGCGAATCGTTCGCGACGAGGCGCTTGAATCCGAACGACACTGTGTTTTGGCAGTTGATCGCACCGGATGCGGAGTACGGCTTCCAGCCGTGCAGGCCAACCGAAGGCAACGCCTTCGCGATGGCATCGAAGGCGGCAAAAAGCTGAAGTTCGAGCGATCATTGAAAGCGACACAGGAAACGGCCGCATCGCGGCCGTTTCACTGCGTCGATCTTCGTAGGAATGTTCTGCGCCTGTACCCGGCGATGTCGCTTCGACATCGTCAAAGCGCATCGATATCACCCAACGCACGAATCAAACGCCGCGCACGCTTATCCGGCTTGCTGTCCGGCGCGCGATAGCCGGTACGCGATGCACGCGCAACCGCAGCTGCTTCCGCACGCCGCGCCTTCGACGCGTCGGATTCGACATACAACCACTGCGCCACCGACGCCGGACCGCGCTGCTCGCTCAGGCCGGCGACCACGATCTCGAACACCTCGTCGCCGCGCGCGATGCGCATCGCATCGCCCACCCGCACCGTGCGCGAGGCTTTCGCGCGCTGTCCGGCCACATCGACCTTGCCGGTGTCGATCGCCTGCTTGGCGAGACTGCGGGTCCTGAAGAACCGCGCGGCCCAGAGCCAGAGATCGAGGCGGACGGTGATGGCGGCGGCATCGGCTTGCATGGGATTCCGGGGGACGGAGTAAACGAAGGCGAAGCCAAGGATACCGGCACCACCCCTGGCCGGGACTTGCCGGATGTGTCGCGTCTCAGCAGAATCGAAGGTGCGCGGTCGGAACCGCAGGAAACGATCGGCATGGAAGCGCCTCGAACCGCCCCTCCGGGCGACGAGGATCCATCAACGGACACAGGGAACGTCATGAAGAAGATCGCTGTCGATTACTGGAACACCGTCGCCGCCAAGAGCGACGCCTCGGCCCGCGACGCGGTGCTGTGCGGTTTCACCGCCGAACGGGATTTCGACGAATCCGGGCGCGAGGACGCGTCGCATCTGCTCTTGCCGTTCGTCGAACGCTCAGACGTGGTGCTGGATATCGGCTGCGGCCTGGGCAGGCTGCTCAAATGGGTCGCCCCTGCATGCAAGCGTGCGATCGGCACCGATATTTCCAAGGTCATGCTGGCCAAGGCGAAGCGCCGGCTGGCGGGGATTCCCAACGTGGAATTCGAACAGATTCCATTGACGCTGCAGCTTCCGGTACGTAGCGGAAGCGTCGATTTCGCGTACTTCTACCACGTCTCCGAACACATGGAGCGGGAAGACGCCTACCGGATCCTGTGCGAGATCAAACGCTGCCTGCGCCGCAACGGTTCGGCCCTGGTGCAGTTCTCGCTGATCGATCATGCGGACAACCGCGGCGAATTCGTGCGCTGGGCGCGCGCCGGCGACGACGAAGGCGTGCGCTCGCGTTTCTACACCGAAACCGAAGCGCAGGCGATGCTGGAGATGGCTGGCCTGCATCCGCAGATCCGGCTGTATATCCCCGGCGAAATCGCGGTGATCGTCACTCCGCACGACGAGCGCCTGCTGGGCGAAATGCCGTTGGTGCGACTCAGTCCGGCGCGGTCGAAGTGAACTCGGCGTTGATCCGAACCGCACGCGAATTCCATTCATAGGCAAGCGGTCCGCAGGAACAGAAAATTGTCTACGGCAGCCGGCGCCTTCCACGAAGGTAAAAGGCCATCTTTCGATGGCCAGCGTTCTCCCGAAAAGCAAAAGGCCACCTTGCGGTGGCCTCTCTGCACAACCTTGCGGCTTGCGACTGATCAGACGGCAGCAGCAGCCTTCGTCTTGGTGTGCATCGACAGATCTTCCTTGATGCGCGCCTTCTTGCCTTCCAGCTTACGCAGGTAGTACAGCTTGCTGGCGCGAACCGCGCCGCGACGCTTGACCTGCACCGATTCGATGACCGGGCTGTGGGTCTGGAAGACGCGCTCGACGCCGTAGCCGTGCGAGATCTTGCGGACGGTGAACGCGGAGTTCAGGCCGCCGTTCTTGATGCCGATCACCACGCCCTCATAGGCCTGCACGCGCTCGCGATTGCCTTCCTTGACTTTGACGTTGACGATGACGGTGTCGCCCGGACCGAAATCCGGAAGCTGACGCACGACCTGCTCGGCTTCGAACTGCTGAAGCAGCGTGTTGATGGAGGGTTTGTTCATGGGACGGGCCTGTTGTTGATTGCCTTCAAAGAGGCATTGTTGTTGCGCGAGTGCACGTGGACCCGCGTCATGGCATGGGTGAAGCAATGGATAAAACGGTAAGCCGCGCATTATAAGGGGAAATTTCCCCGCGATGCTAGGCCCGGCCTACTCCGCGGCCGGGGGGGCGAGTTCGTCCAGGAAGGCCTCCAGCAGCGCCCGGTCGGCCTTCGACAACGCGGCGCGATCGATCAATTCGGGCCGTCGCAGCCAGGTCCGGCCCAGCGACTGCTTGCGCCGCCAGCGGGCGATCTCGGCATGATTCCCGGACAGCAGCACGGGTGGAACGCCGCCCAGCGGGTGTTCCAACGGGCGGGTGTAATGCGGACAATCCAGCAACCCGCCCTCGCCCTCGAAGCTGTCCTGCGCGGCTGATTCGACATCGTTCAGCGCCCCGGGCAGCAGCCGCGCGGCAGCGTCGATGACCACCGCCGCCGCCAGTTCGCCGCCCGACAGCACGTAATCGCCGATCGACAGCTCCTCGTCAACCTCGGCCTGCAACAGGCGTTCGTCCACGCCTTCGTAGCGGCCGCAGAGCAGGACCAGCCGCTCGCGCCCGGCCAGTTCGCGCGCCTTGGCCTGGGTCAGCGGCACACCCTGCGGCGACATATAAATAACGTGTGCCGGGCGCGGATCAGCCCCGCGGGCGGCCTTCAGCACCGCCTGCAGCGGGTCGATCAGCATCACCATGCCGGGGCCACCGCCGAACGGGCGGTCGTCGACCCGGCGGTAGTTACCCTCGGCGTAGTCCCGCGGATTCCAGCCATGGATCGACAGCAGCCCGCGCTCCTGCGCGCGCCCGACGACGCCGTGACCAGCGATCTGGGACACGAATTCGGGGAACAGGCTGACGACATCGATGCGCATGGCTGATTTTCATAGGAGCGGCGTCGGCCGCGAACTCACGCATAGTTCAAGTCGCGACTCCAACCACGGAAGCGCCGATCAGAAATCCGCATCCCAGTCGACGACGATCTTCCCGCTGTCGAAATCCAGCGATATCACGTAATCGGGCCGGGCGAAGGGGATCAACCGCTCGCGGTCGCCGCGGACCGCCATCACATCGTTGGCGCCGTTCGAGAACACGCTGGTAACGACACCGAAATCGACGCCTTCGACATTCGCGACGCACATGCCTTCGAGATCGACCCAGTAGAACTCGCCATCTTTCGGCGGCGGCAGCGCGCTACGCAGCACGTACAACTCGGCGCCGCGCAGGGCTTCGGCCGCGTCGCGGTCATCGACGCCCGGCAATGAGCCGATCAGGCCTTTGCCGCCGGCACGAGCGCGGGCGCCGTCGACTTCACGCTCGCGGCCCTGCGCGTCGCGCAGGATCCACGGCTGATAGCGCAGCAGATTACTCTG
This sequence comes from Chitinophaga pinensis, assembly GCA_943371935.1. Taxonomy (GTDB): domain Bacteria; phylum Pseudomonadota; class Gammaproteobacteria; order Xanthomonadales; family Xanthomonadaceae; genus Lysobacter_I. The sequence continues at coordinate 30,894 of CALRWS020000026.1, forward strand.
CGGCTCGGTCAACGACTCGAGTTTCAACTCGCCACGCACGCCGAACGCGCCGTGGATCCTGCCTACCAGGATGCGGCGCGTCGGATCTTTCATGAGACTGGGGTGGCCGCGGCGGACCGCGGCCGGCCGCTCAGGCGGCGGGAGCCGCGGCGACAGCAGCAGTGGCGGCCTGCTTCGCGAACTGCTTGTAGAGATCGGCGACCTTGTCGGTCAGCTGGGCGCCATGGCCGATCCAATGCTTGGTGCGCTCGATGTCGAGCTCGACGCGCTTTTCGTTACCGGCGGCGACCGGGTTGTAGTAACCCAGACGCTCGATGTTGCGGCCGTCGCGCGAGCTGCGGCTGTCGGTGACGACGATGTGATAGAAGGGGCGCTTCTTGGCGCCGCCACGGGTAAGGCGAATCTTGACCATGAGTCGATAGTTCCTGTGGAGCCCAGCTGCCGGAGTGGCAGGGTAAGCCGGCCATTATAGCCGCCGGGCGTTTGCGGGGGAACCCTACCCGGGCAATTCCACGTAGAGCGGCCTTCGGGCCGGCCCAGGCAGAGCCCGCCCGGCGGCGACGTCAGGGCCGTGCCCGCGGCCGACGAAAGCGAAATGGTGTCACATGGGAGCAGCGGCCTGAAGGCCGCTCTACGAAATTGATCGGCAGGTTTCGAACACAAGCCTTAGACCGACGTCACATACAGCTGCGCATACAGCGGGTGGTCCACTTCGCCCAGCAGCCGCAGGCGCTGCGATTCGGGCAGCGCGGCGGTGATCTTCTCGAAGGTGTCCAAAGGCGACAGCTCCTGCGCCAGCACCCTCTCGACCATCGGTTCTATGGCCGCGTAATCGCAGTTGCTGCGCGCAAGCTCGGCCGCGTCTTCGCGACTCAGCAGGTCGTGCACGATCGCGAGCCGGTCGCGCACGCGCTCCCACTCGCGCGCGCCGATCTGCCCCGACTGCAGGTAGCGGTCGACGATCGCTTCCTGCAGCGCGGCCAGGCGCGTGCCGCGCTGCATGTCGACCGCGAGCTGCATCTGCGCGTCGTCGAGTTCGGGCATCGGGGTGCCGGTCGCCTCGGAGACGCGCGCGCCGACGGCGCGCATCGCGTCGGCGTCGGGCATCTGCTTCGACAGAATGTGATCGATCGAGCGCGCGTACAGCTCGATGAAGACCGGCTCGAAGTTGCCGGCGTCCAGCGGCAGCGGGTTTCCCGCCACGGGCTGCGCGCGCAGCATGTCCAGCGCGGTCCGCGGCTGCAACGCGGGATCGGCGATGCAGCGGCTGCCCGGCGGCACGTTTCCCGGATCGTGGATGGGGTTGGTGGTGACGGTGCAGGTGGCGTGATCGTCGTAGACCTGCAGCAGATCGAAGAACAGCGGCATCGTGCCGTGGTCGTACACCGCCGCGGCCACCCCGTCCTGGGGATGGCTGCCTGCCCAGAGCTGCATCGTAGGCATTTCCGGCACCGCGAAACGGCCGACTTCGTCGAACCCCAGCGCAAGCATCTCGTCGATCAGGCCCGCGGTGCCCGGCTGCTGCCACGCCTGCGCGGCGGGCACCAGGGTGATCCGCGCGGCGATGCCCGGGTTCTGCGCCATGCCCGCCATCGCCGCGATTTTCCGGCGCAGCCACCAGGGCAGCGCGAACCGCAGCAGCAGCCACAGCAACACCACGCAACCGATCAGCGTCGTCAGGATGACGACCAGCACCAGCATAAGATTCATTCCCCATTCCCCCGTGGCCGCAATGGCCAGCGAGCGGGAGTGTACGGAATCCCGAGGCCGGCGCGAACCCCGTCACGGTTTCGCCATAACCCACCCGCCTCGAACGACACACATCGACATGGAGGCGGTCACCGATTCCGACGTGCTCGGCTCAACCCCCGGACAAAATGCGTCATTTGTTGCCGCGCCCCGCTTACCGTATCGGCTTTTCAAGTGATCGACAGCACGTTTCTTGATGCGCCGCCACGGCGAATGAATGGCATGGAACGTGCGTGCACAGCGCCTGCCTGACAACCGGCGCTCACACCCCTCGGGCCACACCCGGCCCGTGTGCTGCGACTCCACATCCATCCTTAACCTGAAGGTCACGTCGAATATGTCGAATAGCCGCAAGATTTCCAGCGCCGCCAGCCTGCTGTGCCTGGCCATGGCGGTCGCGCTTCCCGCTTCCGCAGAATCCGATTTCCAGACCGGTGCCGGCGCGCTCAACGCCAATGCCCGCCTCGATTTCCGGGTGGTGATTCCGAAGTTCATCCGCTTCCAGGTCGGCAGCGCCGGCGCCACGGTCGATCTCGTCGAATTCGCGGTTCCGGCCGCCAACGTCGGCGACGGTACCGATATCGCCCGTACCAACGGCGGCGCCGTCCCGGTGCTGCTGCAGAGCAACAACGGCAACGTGTCGCTCACCGGCACCACCCTCGGCCAGCTCAACAACGGCGCCGGCGAGAACATCTCGTTCGCCGAGATCCTGTCCACCAGTTCCGATCCCAACCTGAACGTCCCGACCCTGATCGACGGCGGCACCAGCGCGGCGATCACGGTGACGCCGAACGTCGGCACCCGCGTGGTCAATCGCACCGCGAACTGGTCGTTCGCGTACAGCAACAGCAACTTCGTCGGCGCCGGCAGCTACGGCGGCGTGAACGTCAACAACGGTCGCGTCACCTACACCGCTGCCCTGCCGTAATCGAAGACCGCTTCGGATCCGTTTCGACGAAGGGGGCTGTCTTCCGGGCAGCCCCTTCGTTCGAGAGGCATGCGTCGGTTGCGCATGCGTCTGTTCCGGACATTCTCCACAGCAATGAAATTCCGGTAATACGTCCGTTCAAGAGGAATACGCCATGGAAACGCGTCTCGCGCATGTCGCGGCTTCGCGTCGCGCATCGCTGTCTGTCCTGCAGATCGCGCTGCTGATCGCAACGCTCATCGCGGTCATGTCCGGCAACGCCCACGCCTATACCGTCACCATCGGCACCGGCACCAAGGCCGCGTATCTGCGCATCGGCGACGGCACCATCACCGGCGGGAACTACAACGGCGGCGGCACGCCCGTCGGCAACACCACCGTCAATCTGGTCAGCGTGACCGTACCGGCCGCCGCCGTCGGCAACGCGGCCGTGCAGAACATGACCGGCACCGGCCGCGTCACCAGCGATTTCGACGGCTTCGCGTTCTGCAACGCGGGCCAGGTCTATATCGGCGCCTTTTTCCGGCTGCCCACCAATCCCAACCAGAGCGCGACCCTGCGCGTCACCACGCCTGCGAACCTGACCAGCGCCGGCGGCGACACCATTCCGATCACCCAGATCAGCTGGACCAGCAGCGGCAACGGCGACGCTGGCGCTCAGCCATTCCCGGCGGGCGCGTTCACCGGCGGCACGCAGACGCTGGCCACGCTGCTGCGCAACACCTGGGCGGAAAGCTGCCATAGCTTCCGCTATGCCAACACGGCCATCGCCGCCGCGGGCACCTACAACGCGCGTGCGACCTACACGCTGGCCACACCATGATCCGGAACCTGCTGGCGCTGCTCTTCTCCATCGCCTGCGCGATGCCGACGACGGCGGATGCGCAGACCTTTCCCGTGGACGACAGCGCCAGCCAGGTGCTGCAGTCAGCGCCGCTGAAGATGCGCTGGGATTCGCTGGTGCCGCGTCCCGGCCAGACCGCGACCATGAGCGGCGAAGTGGTGGTGCAGGTGCGTCTGGACGTCTCGGCCTGGCGCGGACGGCGCGGCCGCATCTATCACAAGCTTCCGGCGCTGCCCTCGGGCCCGGTCACCGTGCGCTGGAGCGCGAACGGCCCGCTGTTGCCCGGCACGCTGCGCGACGGCGAGCGCACCCTGGTCTACAGCGGTCCGATCGCATCGAACCGGCTCGAAGACACCTTCCGCATGACGATCCAGGCCGATGGCGAGCGCGTGCTGCGCCCGCAGGATCTGGTGTTTTCGTTCGAGATCGAACTGGAGTCCCCGTGATGCCATCCCTCCGCCTGCGTCGCGCGCTCGCGCTGGTCGCCCTGCTGTTGCCGGCCGCGGTGTCCGCACAGGAATTCGCCGTGGTGGTGACGCCGCCGCGCTTCGAGGACCGCGCGAAAGCCGGCGCGACCTATCGCAACGTCATCGAGATCAACAACACCTCGTCCAAGGCCGCGCGTTACACCGTGCAGACCGCGGACTGGACCCTGGACGCACAGGGCGCGCCGGTGTTCACCGAGTCGCTGGTCGAGAACAGCTGCCGACCGTGGGTGGGCGTGGAAGCGGCGGAGATTTCGGTGAAGGCCAACGGCAAGCGCCGCTATCGTTTCGAGGTGGCGGTGCCGGCCACCGCGCCGCGCGGCGAGTGCCGGTTCGCGATCATGATCGAAGGCGAACCGCAGATCATCCAGGGCAATGTCGCACTGCCGGTGAGCGGCCGGATCGGCGTCATCGTGTATCTGGCGATCGGCGACGCCGCGCCGGTGCTGGACGTGCTGGAAACCCGCAGCGCCGCTGTGCAGGGGCAGACGCTGCCCGTGCTTCGCGTGCGCAACCGCGGCGACATGCATGCCCGCTTGGACGGCTACCTCGGCGGCGTGGACGCCAAGGGGAGGAAGATCGTGCTGGTCCCGGACAGCAGTCCGCTGCTGGTCGGCGCCACCCGCGATATCCCGCTTTATCCGCAGCCGGAAGACCGCGGCGCGCAGCCGCCTGCCATCGTCTATCCGCTGCGCATCAAGGGCAGGCTGGATGCAGGCGGTCAGCGTCTGGATATCGACACCACGCTGGATCGATGAACCGCATGCGGAAGCCATCGGACGGTCGTGGACTGGCACGGACGGCGCTGGCGCTGGCGCTGATGTCGGCGCTTGCGCCTGCCTGGAGCGCCGATTCGTCCGGTTCAGGATCCTCATCCGCTTCCTCGTCCGCGGAATCCTCCGCCGACGCGAATTACGACCCGTTCTCGGAACTTGGCGTCGCCGCCGACAGCGACGACGACGCCCCGGCCTATCGCGACAGGATCATCGCGCCGGAACGGCTCGCGCCCTTGCCCGTCGACGAGGACGAGGAAGACACCGTCTCCGGCCCGCCGCGCGCCGTGCATCTCGAACTGATCGCGCACCGCAGCCGCTTCGGCGGCGAGCGCAGCGTCGAACTGGGCGCCGCGTTCGGAGGCTTCTGGGACACCGATAGTTTCGGCGCGATTTCCGCAGACGCGCTGCTGTTCCGCAGCGACCGCGAACGCGACGGCGGCGACCGTTGGCGCGGCAGCGCCACGCTGTGGCAGCGCGGCCTGGCGATGCCCGGCGGCTGGTCGGTCAACAACGGGCTGGGCGTGCTGAACACGCCGATGCCCGGTCTGCTGCGCGAGCAATATCGTTTTTTCCTGCCCAGCGTGCCGATGCTTGGCGCCAGCAGCGAATGGATCCAGCGCAGCCGCGGGATGCAACTGCAGGCCGCCATCGGCCGCGGCGGCACCTACAACGGCGCGCGTATCAACGGCTTCGAACCGGGCGACGGCACGGTCGCGACGATCGGCGCGCAGTGGGCCTGGTCGAAGCAATGGACCGGCGCGGCCTCGCTGCTGGTCGCCGACGGCCGGATCGTGCCCGACGACCAGGGACTACCCGCGTTCCAGAACGGCCAGACCCGCGCGCTGGTGTTCGGCAACCGCTGGCAGGGGGCGCGCGACAGCATCAACGTGAATCTGCAGGCCAGCGACAGCGATGACGCGCAGGCCGCGGGCGTGTGGCTGGACGCCCGCGCCGACCGCGGCCGTTTCAGTCACCGCTACGGCGCGTTCCACCTGCAGCCGGATCTGGCCTGGGGCGCATGGCCGATCAACAACGACGTGCGCGGGGGCTACTACCGCGTCGATTTCAATCGTGCGCGCTGGAGCTGGAACGCGGGCATCGATCGCATCGACTCGATCTCCGGCACGGGCTTCGACGGCTGGTACGGCAATGCGTTCGTGCGCTACCAGGCCAGCCCACGGCTGGGTTACGGCGGCGGCTTGTCCGCGCGCGACAGCCGCGACAGCGCGGACAGCGCAGCGCAGGCGCTGCAGTTGTTCGTCGACACCGGCACACGCCTGGGGCAGACGCGGCTGCAGTTCGACCTCGCGCGCGCCGAACGCGATGCGGACAGTTGGCAATTCCTGCTCGATCACGCGCTGCGCATGCGCGAAGGCTCGCGACTGTCGGTCTCGGCCGGCATCGGCGAGCTGGCCGACGGGCAATCCGCCGCCAGCCGGACGATGACGCTGGCGACCTACGGCGGCTTCGACCTGACCGATGCTTTTTCGATCGAAGGCACCCTCCGCTGGAGCCGCAGCGAAGGCGACGACGCCTCGGCCGGTGGCGACTCCAATGGACTCGATCTGAATCTCGGCTGGCGCTGGCGCATCGCCTCGCGCTGGACGCTACTGGGCAACCTCAGCGAAAGCCGCGGTTCGCGCCGCTCGCCGTTCGCGCTGGATCCGCTGACCAATCAGCCGGTATTCGGCACCCTGCCCCACGACCGCGCGGTGTACGTCAGCCTGCGCTACGACTACAGCGCGGGCCGCGCACGTCAGGTGCTGGGCGGCGCGCCCGGCGCGGCCAGCGGCCGCATCACCGGCAGCGTGTTCCTGGACGAGAACGCGGACGGCGTGCGTTCGGCGTCCGAACAGCCCGCCGCCAACATCACCATCGTCCTCGACGATCGCTACAGCGTCCGCACCGACGACCAGGGCCGTTTCGTGTTCGAGCGGGTCGCGGTGGGCGCGCACAGCATCGAAGCGATCCCGGACAATCTGCCGCTGCCGTGGTCGATCGACGACGAACGCGCGCGACGGCGTGTGCAGGTGGACGTGCGCGGCGACGCATCGGTGGAGATCGGCGCGCAGCGTCCGCGTTGAGGGTCGGAGCGTCAGTGCCGGTGCGCTGGCGGACGGATATCCGCCAGCGTATCTGCTGGCCACTTCACTCGAAGTTCGGATCAGACACCGCGCATCACCTGCCGCACGGTCAGCAGCACGATGTAGAAATCCAGTGAGACCGACCAGCGGCGCAGATAATCGAGATCGAAACGCACACGGCTTTCCATCTTGTCGATGGTTTCGGTCTCGCCGCGAAGACCATGCACCTGCGCCCAGCCGGTCAATCCCGGGCGCACTTTGTGCCGGAGCATATAGCCCCGGATCAGGCCGCGATAATGTTCGTTGTGCGGCACCGCATGCGGACGAGGCCCGACCAGACTCATGTCGCCACGCAGGATGTTGAACAACTGCGGCAGTTCGTCGATGGAGGATTTGCGGATGAATCTGCCCAATCGCGTCACCCGCGCGTCGCCTTTGGTCGCCTGAATGACCTGACCTGACGCACAAGCAGACACCGTCATGGAACGGAACTTGTAGATCGAGAACGGGCGGCCGTCGGTGCCGTATCGCACCTGCCTGAAAATGGCCGGTCCCGGCGACTCCAAGCGGATGAGCAACGCGACGACGGCGAGCAATGGCGCGAGCGCGATCAAGGCCAACACCGAACCGACGATATCGAAGCCGCGCTTGATGGCACCGGGCAACCCGCAGTCGGGGCGTCCGATCACCGTATAGACCGGGATTCCCGTGACCCACGACAGCGATTCGTGGATCGGCTTGAACGCGACGAAATCGTGCAGGTAGTGTACCGACGCCGCGGAGTCGAGTAGTTGATCCATCACCACCCCGATACGCTGCGCGGCCTCCATCGGCAGGGAAATGAATACGTGATCGACCGGCTCTCGGGCGATGTGAGCCGCAATGCCGTCTATACGCCCGATGATCGGAACGCTCGCGCCCGCAGGCAACCGGGAAGCATCGCGGTCCTCATAAAACCCCCGGAAATCGACCGAAACGAATGGGTCCTGCGTGAGTGTCGACACGAATTCGACACTTGCCTGAGACACTGCGACTACAGCGACCTTGCAGGGTTTTGCGCGAAAAAAAGGCGATATCGCCAGTTTCGTCGCAAGCAAACTGAAAACGACCATCGTCGGTACATGAATCGCCCCGAAGAGCAGACCTTCGCGTACCGAATCCAGATCCGCACCCATCAGCGCCGCGAGCAGAGCGACAACCGCACTGAGTTGAAATGCCTGGGTCGCCGCCGATGCTGCGACATACAGAAAACGGCTCCGATGCCTCGCCACTTCATCCGTATCGACGCCTCCGACGACGAAAATGAAGATCGCGACCATCAGTGCCAATGCAGGCGTGGCGACGCTGTCCCAATCAAAACCGATAGCGACGCCCGACACGATCGCGGCAAACAACGGCACGCCGTAGCGGATGAAGATCGTCATGGCAGGCCGGATCGCATCCAGCTCACTGTGTGCTTGTGTGTACATATCGTTCCCCCCTTAGAGACGATATAAATGCTGTTGAGAAGGAATGCTTCATCCCTCGCGAACCGGTTCCGCTCGTCTCCCCCACTGTCCGTGAACAGATGGGCTGCGACGATGCACGAGTGAGTGGTAGCAAAATGTCTGCCACGCATTCGCGAACGCAATGCGAACGTTTCGCAAGAAGGCCTAAAAACAGGCCAAAGGCGTGATTCACGTCACATGAAAACGTAGTCATTGATTGTAATGATCGATTCGATAGGCAAAACCATTGGACCAATCCCTGACAACGGCACGGCTTTTGCATGTACGGATCTGTGTACAGCGGAAATCCACTGTCTCCGGCACGGGCCGCGGTATGTTCATACAGGCTGCAGCGACCTGAATAGACGCATCAGAAAGTCGTCTTGAACGCGGGCGAGTCACTATCCGCGCACATCGCAGAAGAGGTGGTAGTCATGGATGTACCCAAAGGCATCACATCGGATAACGGCATTGCACGTCATTTGATGTCAGCTGCGGTACACGATCGAAAGATATTTCTGCGCAGCGTTCTGAGAAGTTTTCATGCATTTTCCTACGCCGCGCTGATGTGCGCTTTGCTTCCGCAGGCTGCGCTCGCACAGCAAAGCCAGAGTTCGACGAAGGCACAGCGCCTGCTGGAGATCGCCGACAGCCAGCTGCCATCCGCGCCCGACACCGCACGTCTGCCGCAACGCGGCAACAACAGCGGGAATACGTCGGGCGACATCGACTACGAACTGCGCGAACGTCCGACGGTGCCGGCGCAATTGAATCTGTCGACAACGGTCGAAACTCTCGTCGAGAACCGCACGACCAACGCGGTGGGCGGAAGCGGTGGACGCCCTGCGGCACAACCGGAGCGCCCCGCCGATAAAGTCGCAGTCAACGCAGCACTCGAATTCCGTCAGCTGGTGGCGCAAAGCATTGGTCAGGATCTGCCGCTGTTCGGCGAAAATGTGTTCCGTGAGGGATCGAATCTGACGAATGTGGACCCGCTGACGGTGCCGGCCGACTATCGGATCGGTCCGGGCGACCAGTTGCTGATCCGCGCCTGGGGACAGATCAGCATCGATTATCAGGGACCTGTCGGTCGTTCCGGTTCGGTCTTCCTGCAAGGCATCGGCGATGTCACCGTGGCAGGTCTGCGTCTGGACGAAGCGCGCGATCTGATCCGCGGCATCGTCTCCACCCAGTACCGTGACTTCCAGCTCACCGTGTCGCTGGCGCAGTTGCGCGACATCCGTATTTATATGAGCGGCTTTGTCCAGTCGCCCGGCGTGCATACCGTGCCATCGACCGCTACCGCGCTCTACGGCCTGCTCAGCGCCGGCGGACCCGCGCCTGCGGCCGATCTACGCCGCATCGAACTGCGCCGCGGCGGCCTCACCATCGCCACCCTCGACAGTTATCGCTTCCTGATCGAAGGCGACAAATCCGGCGACCCGCAGTTGCTACCCGGCGACGTGCTGTATCTGCCGCCAGCGCGAGGCTTCGCCGCGATCGCGGGCAGCGTGAAGCGTCCGGCGATCTATCACCTGGATGACCAGACGACGCTGCAGCGACTACTGGGATTCGCAGGCGGAACGACCGTGACTGCGGATCTGCTGCAGGCGCGGATCGAGCGGATCGAGGACGGCCGACGCACGGTGCTGCGCATCGAAGGCGATGCCCGCCGCAGCACGATGCGGCTGCGCGACGGCGACATCGTGTTGCTGGTGCCTTCATCGCCGCGGTTCGATGCCAGCATCACCGTCAGCGGCCATGTCGCTGTGCCTCTACGCCAACCCTGGCGGGTCGGCATGACCGTCAGCGATGCCCTGCCCAACGCCGCATCGCTGATGCCGTACACGACGTGGTCGAAACAGAATGCACGCAACCCGCTCACAGGCATGGCGGCAAGCCCGGACGAAAAACCGACGCCGCCGCGTTTGGCGGAAGTGAACTGGGATCACGCCGCGATCGAGCGTATCGATCCCGCAACACTCAAATCCAGCCTGATCGATTTCGACCTTGGCGCTGCACTGGCCATGCCGCACAGCGCGACCGATCCGGTACTGCAACCGGGCGACACCATCCTGGTCTACGCGAAGGACGATTTCGCGCAGCCCGAGCACAAACGTCTGCGCATCGTCCGGGTCGAGGGAGAAGTGGCGGTGCCCGGGATGTATTCGATGGCCGTCGGCGACACGCTGCGCGATGCGATCGCCCGCGCCGGCGGTCCCACGCGGGGCGCGTATCTGTACGGCACGCTGCTGAGCCGCGCCAGTGCCCGCGCAGAGGAATCCAAGCGGCTACGGCAGGCGGTGGATCAGGTCGAAGAGGATTATTTCCGCTTTCTCGCCACGCGTTCTCGCGACGTGGTCAGCCAGGAAGACGCACTGGTGTCGGGCACAGAATCCGGCAATGCGCGCTCGCTCATTGCGCGACTGCGCGCGGTCGAACCGGTGGGACGGATCGTGTTCGCACTGGAAGACGAAATCGACGATGTCGCTTCACTGCCGGCATTGACGCTCGAAGACGGCGACCTCGTCCGCATCCCCGGCCGCAACGAAACGGTGACCGTGGTCGGCGCAGTCTTCCAGCAAAGCACACTGCTGTGGAAACCCGGCGCTGACGCGGGCGATTACATTCGGTCTGCTGGCGGCACCCGCCCGCATGCCGACCGGTCCGAAATCGTGGTGCTTCACGCGGACGGTTCTGTGCGTCCGCTGCGTCGCGGCATCGGCGGCGAACGCATCCACCCTGGCGACAGCATCATCGTTCCCGAAGATGTGGGTCGCACCACATTCGGCCGCAAGCTCCGGGATTGGACCACACTGCTCTATCAACTGACTCTCGGCGCCGCAGCGCTGAAAGTGATTCAGGAATGAGCATGCGCAGGCGCCTCAGTCTGCCGCGGCTGCTGTTACGGCTGTCGCGCTACCGCGCAGCCCTTCTATTCGTTCCGGCGCTCGCCAGTGCGGCGGCACTCGGGTCCGCCGCACTGGCGCCGGACGAATACACCGCGATGGCACGCCTGCTGCCGCCGCGGACCAATACGGCGACCGCCACGTCGATGCTCAGCCAGATCGGCGGCACGGAGACGCTGGGCGCGTCCGCGCTGACGCTCAAGAGCCCATCGGAACTGTACGCGAGCCTGTTCCTCAGTCGCAGCGTCCAGGACGCCGTGATCGTGCGCTTTGAACTCGCCGAACGGCTCGGCGACAACGATATGGACAGCCTGCGCCAATTCCTCGTCGCGCATACACATGTCGAGGTCCGCGAGGACGGCATCATCGAATTGAAATACGTCGACGATGATCCGGTGAAGGCCGCCATGATCGTGAACGGCATGATCGATGCGGTGTATCTCAAGGCGCAACAGCTCTCCAAGATGGAAGCCGATAATCGACTTGCGTTCTACGATCAGATCATAGGCGAAACCCGAGCGCGGCTGGTCAGCGCCGAGGCGGCGCTGCGCGCGCTCGAGTCCGATACCGGTTACACCCGACTGAAGGGTCAGGAGGAAGCGAGCAGCCTGACGGCGGCGGAACTCGAATCGACGCTGATGGCGCGTCGCACACAGCTGTCCCGCATGTTGACGGTGGCGACCGAAGCCCACCCTGCGGTAAGACGCATGCGCGCGGAAATCGACGCACTGCAGGCGAGTCGACGCGCTATCGGCAAAGGACATGAACCTGGCGTCGTCATGCAGGTCGGCACATTCCCGGACCTGCAGGCGCAGATCGAGCCTGCACGACGCGAGCTGCAGATCCAGACGGAAGTATTGGAGTATCTGACCAAGGCTCGGCAGCTGTCGCGCGTGGACGAGAAGCGCGACCTGTCGAACGTACAAGTACTGGATGCCGCTGTGCCGCCGACGCAGAAATCCGGCCCGCGAACCTTACGAAACCTGATCCTGAGCGTCGCCATCGCCTTCATGCTGACGCTGATGGCGTGCCTGGCATGGGACATGCTGATGCAGGATCGCACGCAGCGCAGGCGGGTCATGCGCATCCTGCGCCCGTATCTTCGCGTCCGCGGACTTACGTTCCTGCGACTGCGTCGCCGCGGAAGCACGCCATGATCGCGCGTCGGGAATTCGCCAATGCCGGCGTGCTGATGACGGCGAACCTGCTGTCGATGGCGTTACCGTTGGTCGTACTGCCTGTGCTGGCGCAGCGTCTGGGCCTGCATGCGTTCGGCCTGATGGCGCTGGCGCAGAGCGTCGGCTTCATCGCCGTGTTGCTGGTCGACGCCGGCTTCAATACCGAATCGATGCGGACAGCCGGCGCCACCGGCGAAACCAGACCGCTGCAACCGCTGCTCGACAATCTGATCGCCAGAGCGAGGCTCGCACTGCCGGCCGCTGCCATCGCCCTGGCCTGCGGAAGCATGATCCCGGGTCTGCCGTGGACGTATCTTCTGGTCTCGTTGCTGCAACTGCTCGGCACCCTGCTCTTCGCGCAGTGGTGGCTGATCGCGGCAGGCGCCACGGGCACATTGCTTGCGCTTCAACTGGCCGGTCGTATCGCGGCGGTCGGCGGAATATTGCTCTGGGTCCATGACCCCGGCGACGGCCTTCTGGCGACGGCGCTGCAGTGCGGCGCCACCGCAGTGTCTGGGCTCCTGTTCATCGCCGCGATCCTGCTGCCACGTTGGCGTGAATTCGCGGCGCTCGATCGCCATGGCCATCGCGCGCTCAGGATACGGGCGACACCGGCGGTCGGCGCTGGATTCCTGGCATCGCTATCGTCGTACGCGCCGCAACTGTTGCTGGGCGCATTCAGCGGCGCGCAGCAGGTCGGGCTGTATGCCGCAGCGGAAAAACTCGTGCGCGCTGTTGTATTTGCGGTAAGCGCGGTGGATCAATCCTTCGTCGCACCGATCGCGCGCCGCCACAGCGTCGACAGGGATGCGGCGGGACGCGCCTCCAGCCGGATCGTCTTCGCAGTATTCGTCGCGACCGCGACGCTGGGTCTTGTGCTCGCGTTTTCCGCACCCCGGTTGGTCCGGCTATTGTTCGGCGCCGATTTCGCTGCCAGCGCAACGATCTTGTGGGTGCTGTGCGCATGGCTGCCGTCCTACGCCTCGCGCCGCGCATTCCTCAATCTCAAGTTCGCCGCGCAAGCGCGCATCACCGATGTCGCACGCAGCCAGTACGCGGAGGCGGTGGCGGTGACTGCGCTGGTCGCAGTCGGCGCATGGTACGGCGCAGCGTTGGGCGCGGCGATCGGCCTGCTCGTCGCGGAAGTCGTCGCCTGGATGATGCTTGGCCTGATCCGGCACCGTTCCGATCGGGCGCGACGCTGCGTGCGTGGCCTGCAGGAACGCCACACACCTCTTCCATGCGATTCCACGACCGACAACACCATCTCCGCTGCGGCCGGGACTCGGAGTCCTTCGCCATGAACAGAGCATTGCGCATCTGCAAGATCGCCTCCCTGTACGATCACCCGTGGATAGGCGGCGCCGAACGACAGTTGGCGCTGCAGGTCGCGGGATTCACCGCGCTGGGCCATCACGTCGACGTCATCACGCTGGCCGGACCGAATGATCGCGAGCATGCCAGTGCCGAAGACAGCGCCTCGCAGGTGCGCCGTATCGCGCTTCGAAATCTGTATTTTCCCTTCGGCGGTGCGCGCCCTGCGGCGCTGAAACGCGCTGCGTGGCATGCGCTGGATGTCCACAACCCGATGATGGCGACGGCCGTCGAGCGGACGCTCCGCGAATTGAAGCCCGACATCGTCGTCACCCACAAGCTGCAGGGTTTTTCCGCATCCATATGGCAGGCTGCAATCAAACTCGGCATTTGCACCGTACACGCGCTGCACGATCACGAACTGATCTGCCCGGCCACCGCGATGACCCGCGGCGAGCGCCTGTGCGAAACGCCTTGCCTATCGTGCGGTTGTCTCTCGCGGGTACGGCGTGCACTGTCCGCGCGCCCCTTCGCGGTCATCGGACCTTCGCACAGCATCATCGAGCGGCATCATCGCTTCGGCTGGTTCGACGATGTTCCGCGCACCGCGGTGATCGGCAATGCACTGCCGCCCGGCTGGCCCGAAGCGCCCGCGCGCGACAGCATCCAGGGCCGTCCGCTTCGCGTCGGCTACATCGGCCGACTCGAAGCTGCGAAAGGCATCGACACGCTGCTCGAAGCCGCCGAACGGCTTCCTGCGGGCAAGATCGAACTGCATCTTGCCGGCACCGGGGATACCGATTATGTCGACAGTCTGCGACGTAGGCATACCAGGCTTGCTGGGGTGCATTGGCTAGGCAATGTCGCCTCATCCGGTTTCTATCCCGGCATCGACCTGCTGGTGGTACCGTCGCGTGCGCACGAAAGCTTCTGCAATGTGGTGATGGAAGCCGCCAGCCTTGGCGTGCCCAGCATCGTCGCAAATCGCGGTGCACTGCCCGAACGCATCGGCAACGGCCGCTATGGATGGTGTTTCCCGGCCGGCGACGACAGCGCGCTCGCTGGCCTGCTCGACAGTTGCGCCAATGATCCGGAACGGGTGCGACGCATCGGTATCGCGGCGATCGAGACCCGGGTCGAACACGAACCCGAAGCAGTCGCACGGCGTTATGCCGCGCAGCTCAACGCATGGCTGGAGGAATACCGGAGCGCGTCTCAGGCATGAGCGTGCAAGCGCTGCCGCCGATGGCTGCAGGCACCACGGCCGTGGACGGCGCGGGCATCGATTGGGGTTTGCGTGCAGCGCAGCTGGTATTGCTGGTGTTCCTGCTGAGCCAGGTCCTGGCGGGGGTGTTGCGATGGGCGCTGGGCATGGTCGGTCTGCAAGCATTGATCTATGTGCCGACGCTTCTGCTCTGGGTACAGGTCGGATGGATCGCGATGATCCATCTGCGCAATCGCACCTTGTCGCGCAGTGCGATCCTGTTGTGCTGTCTGCTGACAACGGCAGGACTGGTCGGACTGTGCTCCTTGCCGGTGAAGCAGGTCGTATTCGGTGCCTGGGTCCTCACCCCGCTGATCTACGGTTTCGCCGCGGGGCAGCTCGCGGCTACCGCCCATCCGTGGCACCGATCAGCAGCATTCGCCATCCTGGTCATCGCCTGCATCGGCATCTTCGTCAACAGTGTGACCGACTATCCCTGGGTGGGCGCGAACTTCCAGCTCGCCGGCAAGGAGATCAGCGGCGCCCGCGAATGGCATATCGGCGAGCGTCAACGACTGGCCGGATTCTCGCGATCCTCGTTCGACGCTGCCGCGCAGATCGCAGTGCTTGCCGCACTGTTCAACGCAGGCGAAGCGCGGCGCTGGCTGCGTGGTGCGGTATGGCTGCTTGCCGTTACGGCCGTGCTGCTCTCGACCGCACGCGGCATTCTGCTGGCCATGCTGGTGGTCGCGATCGCGATCGAATGCGAGCGCATCGGCTGGCGTTTCGTCGTGCGCGCGTTGTTCGCGGCGGGCCTGGTGTGGATGACGTTTCCGCCGCTGTTCGGCTGGTCGGTCGATCTGGGCCAGATGGCGCGCCTGCAACTGCGTTCGGCGTATGGCTCGTATCTCGACCGGCTCAGCAATATGTGGCCCGACGCACTGCAGTTGCTGCTGGAAAGCCCGCTGCCTGTGCTCGGTCGAGGTCTGGGCGGCATCGGCGCGGCACAAACGCTGTTCGAACCCTCCCGCTTCAACGCCGCCGACAACCTGTTCGTCTATCAACTGGTGACCTTGGGCGGCATGGCGCTGCCGTTGTTCGCCATCGCCGCGCATGGCGCATGGCGCATCGCGAACGCGGACACGCGTGCGGCGGGCTGGCACAACGCGGCGGCGCTGCGCGCTTTCGCGCTGATCGTGCTCTGGTACGGCGCGGTCAGCAACATCGTCGAAAATCCGATGCTGGCGATGCTCTATGGTCTGCTGCTGGCGAAAAGCTTCGAAATCCTGCGCTCACGTCCTCTCCATTGAATCGAGGCCAACCCATGTCGTCCACAGTGCATACCACGCTCGCAGCGAATCCTGATGCCGATGGCGCGTCGCAGACAGCAGGGCAATGCGACACTGCTCCCGTACCATTGATCATCAACGGTCGCTATCTCACCCGGCGCATCACCGGGGTCGAGCGCGTCGCCCGCTGCATCGTCGATGCCCTGGACGAGAGAGTCGACGCCGATGGCTTGCTGCATTGCCAAGGCAGACGGCTGCGGCCGCGCATCCACGCGCCGAACGACCCGATCGAAGCGGCACCGCGACGCATCCCCGTGCACCGCAGCACGATGCTGGGCGGCAACGCATGGGAACAGATCGAATTGCCCTGGCGCGCCCGCGACGGTGTGCTGCTCAACCTGTGCAACACGGCGCCGCTGTGCGCAGGGACCCAGACGACCTACGTGCACGATGCCGGCGTATACGCGATCTCCAGCGCCTATGGCTGGCGTTTCCGCACATGGTACAAATTCCTGCATCGCGCGTATCACCTGCGCGACGATGTCCTGCTGACCAATTCCGTATTCTCCGCTCGCGAGCTGCAGAGATACGCCGGGTTCGCGCGCGAGCGCCTGCATCTGGCCGCGCCCGGTTGCGATCACGTGCATACGGTCGCGCATGCTCCGCTGCCCTCTGCCGTGGAGGCGCTGGCGCACAGTCGCGGCTATTTCGTTGTGGTCGCCAGTCGCGCGCCGCACAAAAGCATCGACACCGCGATCGAAGCGCATGCGAAATACCTTCGAACCAATCCATCCGGACCGGCGCTGGTGCTGATCGGTGGACAACGCAACGATATCTTCGGTCACGCGCCGCCGAAAATCGCGGCTCTCGATGACAGCGTGCTCCGTCTCGGCTATGTCGATGATCCCACCATGGTTGCCATCCTGCGCAAAGCGCGTGCGCTGCTCTTTCCGTCGCGATACGAGGGTTTCGGCCTGCCTTTGGCGGAAGCGATGGCTCTGGGCTGTCCGGTCATCGCCAGCGACCTGCCGACTGCGCAGGAAATAGGCGTGGACGCCTGCTGGATCTTTCCGGCAGGCGACAGCGACGCATTGTGCGGCGAACTTCATCTATTGACGACCCGCGCGAACGAAGTCGAACGAAAAATCGGGATTGGACGCAAGCGCGCCGAAAATCTATCCTGGAACACATGCGCGGATGCGGTGCTGAACACGGTACTTCACGCAAACCTCACCCATCGGGAGCGCCTTGCATGAGCGCCGGGGCGGGTTCATCGCGCGTCGCGATCGTCCATGACTGGCTTAACGTCATCGGCGGCGCCGAACGTGTACTCGAGCAGATCCTGACACTGTACCCGGGTGCGGATGTGTTCACGCTGACCGACACCCTGCCGGAAGCTGATCGCGGCTTCCTCGGCGCAAGCCATGTGCGCCAGTCGATGATCGGCAGGATTCCCTGGCTGCGTCGTCGCCATAAACTCGCGCTGCCGCTGATGCCGACCGCGATCGAAGCGCTGGACATGAGCGCTTACGACCTGGTGATTTCATCGAGTTTCGCGGTAGCGAAGGGCGTGATCACCCGCCCGGACGCACTGCATGTGTGTTACTGCCACTCGCCGATGCGCTATCTCTGGGACCTTGAACACACTTACCGCCGCGATGCCGGACTGGATCGCGGGCTGCGCGGAGTCCTGGCATCGTTCCTGTTCAACTATCTGCGCATGTGGGATGTCACCAGCGCTTCGAGGCCGCAGTTGTTGCTGGCGAATTCCAATTTCACCGCCAGCCGGATCGCGCGTTACTGGGGGCGCACGTCGACCCTGCTGCCGCCCCCGGTCGATCTGTCCCGCTTTTCGCTGCGCCAGACACGCGGTGGCGGCGACTATCTGACGGTTTCGCGGCTGGTGCCTTACAAACGTCACGATCTGATGGTGCGCGCCTTCGCCGAACTGCCGGATCGCAGGCTGTTGATCGTCGGCGACGGCCCGCAGCGCGCAGCGCTCGAGAAAATCGCCACGCCGAACGTCGTATTTCTGGGCGCATTATCGGACCGCGAAGTCGCCGACCACATGCGCAGCGCACGTGCGTTCCTGTTTGCGGCGCACGAGGACTTCGGCATCGTTCCCGTGGAAGCGCAGGCCTGCGGCACCCCGGTGATCGCGTACGGCGTCGGCGGCGTGCGCGACACCGTCCGCAGCTGGCCTGCGCCGCATCCCACAGGCCTGTTCTTCGACCAGCAGACGCCGGAGTCGCTGCGGGCGGCCATCGTGAAATTCGAATCGATAGAAGAGGCGTTCGACCCGGCAGTGCTGCGCGCCAATGCCGAAGCCTTCGGCAACGAGCAATTCCGCGAACGCCTGGCGGCCGTGATCGCCGAGGCACTGAAGGCAGCAGCGACACCTGCCGGTTCGGCGATGCTCGACGGCGCGGCATCCCGACATCCGTCGGACGAGCACGCGATCGCGGTGTAGATTCATCGCAAACGCATGCGTCGATGCCCCACGAAAAATGCCCCAGACTTCGTCGGGCGGATGCCCTCGGAGCCTGCTCAAAATCTCTCGATCAAACCTGTAGAGCGGCTTTCAAGCCGCTGAACCGGATGCGGCCGTTTACACAGCGGCCTGAAGGCCGCTCTACGTGGGATGAGTGTGTTTTCGTGGTTGCCATCGCAAGAGCGCGGATATTTCAAACAGGCTCTCAGGCGGGCCTGGAGCGCGACACCATCAGCACGCCCGCCACCACAAGTACCGTGCCCGCAACCTGCCAGGGGCCCATCGGTTCGTGCAGGATCAGCAGGCTGAGTACGATGGTCGACACCGGCCCGATCATGCCGATCTGCGAGGCCGGGCCCGAGCCGATGCGGCGGATGCCCATCATCGTCGCCAGAATCGGTACCACGGTGCACAGCGTGCCGTTGAGCAACGACTGCCAATAGAGGTCGACCGGAAGATCGGGCCAGCTCCACGGCTTCAAAAGAACGTACTGACCGATGCACAGTGCGCACGCCACGGTGCTGGCGTAAGCGGTCAGGCGCACTGCGCCGACCCGGGCGACGATCTCGCCGCTGCCGTAGAGATAGATTGCGTACGACACCGCGCTGCCCAACACCAGTACCCCGCCACGGACGACATCGCTGCCGGCCAGTTGCAGGTCGTGGCCGAACGCAAGCGCCACGCCGGCATAGCTGACCGCCAGCGCGACGAGCTGTCGCCGCGTGGGCCGCCGTCGCGCCAGCACCGCGCCCAGCAGCAGCACGAACGTGGGCGTGAGATACAGGATCACCCGTTCGAGCGTCGCCGAAATGTAGGCGAGGCCGAGGAAATCGAAGAGACTGGCGAGGTAATAGCCGAACACGCCCAGCGCGACGATGCGCCAGCGGTCGCCGCGGGCCAATGGCGTGGCGCGACGCGCCGCCCATGCCGCCATCGCCAGGAACAGCGGCAGCGCCACCGCCATGCGCAGCGCGAGCATGGTCACCGCGTCGGCACCCAGCCGGAACCCCAGCTTGACGATGATGGCCTTGCCCGAGAACGCCACGGCGCCGAGGGCGACCAGCAGTACGCCTGTCAGGTCGGGCTTGTTCCTGTCGAGTGTGTTTGCGGCGATCCCGCCCTCGCCAGAGACCGACCGCGCGGTCACGCCAAAGCCGCTTCGATCAACGCCCGGATCGCGCGCTGCGCGTTCGCGGCCCGCGTTTCGTCGTAGTCGAACGTCTCTTCATTCATATAGATGCGCTGCGCGATTTCCAGCTGCACCGCGTCGATGCCGTTCGCCGGATCGCCATAGTGACGGGTGATGAAACCGCCCTTGAAGCGGCCGTTGAGCACCCAGTCGTAGCCGGTCTGCGCATGCAGGGCAGCTTCGATGCGCGCCTGTCGCTCCGGCGCGCAGCTGGTGCCGGACGCGGTTCCGACATTGAGATCCGGCAGGCGTCCGTCGAACAGGAACGGGCATTCGCCGCGGATCGAATGGCCTTCCCACAGCAGCACGCGGTCGTGCTCGGCGCGCAGGCGGTCGAGTTCGCCGCGCAGCGCGTCGTGATAGGGCCGCCAGTAGGTCTCGATGCGCACGTCGATCTCGTCCGGCGTCGGCGCCTCGCCCGGCAGATACACCGGATCGCCGGAGAAGCGCACGATCGGGCACAGCCCGGTGGTGTTCTGGCCCGGATACAGCGACACGTCGTCCGGCGGACGATTCAGATCGATGACGTAGCGCGAATGCTGCGGCGCAATGATCGAGGCGCCGAGTTCGCGCGCGAGCGCGTACAGCCGCGACACGTGCCAGTCGGTGTCGGGCGCGCGCTGCGCCTCGGGTGTCATCCGCGCGGACAGCACCTCGGGAATCGCGCTGCCGTCGTGCGGCAGGCTGATCAGCAGCGGCGCGGTGCCCTGGTGGAGTTGGAAGATCGGCGGTGTCGGTTCGGCGGTCGGCATGTCGGGAGCCATCGGTGTATTCGTCCGGATTCGATCGGCCTTCGATCGGCCTTCGATCGGCCTTCGATCAGGCTTCGATCAGGCTTCGATCTGGTTTCGACCATGATTTCGATCATGGTCGCTGGCGCTCAGCGCATCAGCACCACTTCTTCGGCGCTGGTCGGATGGATCGCCATCGTGTCGCGCAGATCGTCGAGCGTGATGCCGCGCTTCAGCGCTACCGCGAAGCCCTGCAGGATCTCGTCGGCGCCCTCGCCCAGCAGATGGATGCCGACGACGCGGCGCTCGTCGCCCACACAGACCAGCTTGAACAGGCTGCGCTGCGGCGAATTCGCCAGCGCATGCAGCATCGGACAGAACCCGGAGCGAAAAGCGCGCACCGCATCGCCGTGCTCCGCGCGCGCGTCCTCTTCGGTCAGGCCCACGCTGGCCAGCGGCGGATGCGAGAACACCACGGTCGGGATGTCCTTGCGATCGAGCAGCGCCGTGGCGCCGGCATACAGCCGATCCATCAGCCGGCGCGCAGCGGCGATGGCGACGGGCGTCAGCGCCGGATCGGTGGTGACATCGCCGACCGCGTACACGCTGTCGATAGTCGTCGCGTTGGCCGCGTCCACGACGATGCGACCCTTGTCGTCGAGCGCGACGCCCGCCGCTTCCAGACCGAGATCGTCGGTGTTCGCACGCCGGCCGGTCGCGAACAGCAGCGCGTCGAAGCGCTCGCTCATGCCGCCGGCCACATCGCGCAGGCGCAGGCCTTCGCCGTCCGCGTCGCGTTCGACCGATTCCAGTCCGTAATCAAAATGCAGCTGCACGCCGGCCTGGCGGTAATCCTCGGCCAACTGCGCAGCGACTTCGGCGTCGAATCCGGCGAGCAGGCGGTCGCCGCGGCCGAACACCTCCACCCGGCTGCCCAGCGCCTGCAGCACGCCGGCCAGTTCGACCGCGATGTAGCCGGCGCCGACGATCGCCACCCGCGGCGGCGGCGCAGTCCAGTGGAAGACATCGTCGGACACGCCGCCGAGTGCCGCACCCGGCACATCGGGACGCTGCGGTCGGCCGCCGGTGGCGATCAGCAGCCGCTTGCCGCGCATCGCGATGCCGTTGGCGCAGACCACGGTGTGCGCATCGCGCAGCCGCACGCGGCGGGCCGACACCGCGATGCCGGCCTCGTCGAGCCGGCGGCGATAACTTTCGTGGATGTTGTGGATGTAGCGCTGGCGATGGACGACGAACGTCGGCCAATCCAGTTTGGCCGCAGGCAGATCGAAACCGAGCGCCCGCGCCAGTTCGATCTTCGCGCCGACGTCGGCCGCCAGCCACATCGCCTTTTTCGGCACGCAGCCGACATTCACGCAGGTGCCGCCCAGCGCGTCCGGCTCGCACAGCGCCACGTGGGCACCGTGTTCGGCTGCGCGGAACGCCGCCGCGAGCCCGCCAGAGCCGCCGCCGACCACGATCAGGTCGTAGTGCGTTTCCGTGCTTGCGTTCATGCGAATCGCTCCGGTCGGTAGGGTGCGGGATCGATGGCCGGCGCGCGCCCGGCCATCATGTCGGCCAGCAGCTGCGCGCTGCCGGCGCTCATGCCCACGCCCATCATGCCGTGACCGGTGTTAAGCCAGGTGCGGCGCGCGCCGGGCGCGCGGCCGATCAGCGGCATGTCGTCGCGACTCATCGGCCGCCAGCCGTACCAGCGTTCGCGCACCTCCGGGCCGACCGGTTCGTGCAGATATTCGCGCGCGCCGCGCTCCAGCGCACCCAGCCGGCGCGCGTTGAGGCTCTCGTCGAAACCGGAGAATTCCATCGTGCTGCCCAAGCGATAACCGTCGTTCCAGGCGGTGACGCAGACCGAGCGCTCGCGCAGCACCAGCGGCCGTTTCGGCACGCGGCCCGGCGCGCGATAGGTAATCGAATAACCCTTGCCAGGCTGGATGATTTTCTTCATCCACGGCATGCCCAGCGCGTCGGCCGATTTCGCCGACCATGCGCCCAGCGCCAGTACGGCGTTGCGCGCACGCAGCACGCCGTGATCGGTGTGGGCCAGCACGCCCTCGCGATCTTCGCGCAGTCCGTGCAGGGCGCAGTGTTCGACGATCTCGCCGCCGCGCTCGCGGACCGCGCGCGCGAGTTCGGCGAGATAGCGATCCGGTCGCAGCGCGGCGTCGCCGCTGAAACGCAGCGCACCGGCCACGCCGGCTTTCAGCGCAGGCTCCTGCGCTTCGTAGGCGGCGCCGTCGATCGCTTCCACCGCCACGCCCAGTTCGCGCAGCAGCGGCAGTTCGTGCTGGCCGTGGGCGAAGGCGCGGGCGTTGCGATAGACGTAGTCCTCGCCGGATTCGACGAATTCGCACTGCAGGTCGTAACGCTGCACCCAGTCGGCGAGCCGGCGACGCGAATCGTCCAGCAGCGCGTACTTGCCGCGCGCGCTGGCTTCCCAGTCGCGCGCATTGCAGCGTCCGGCGAAACCCAGCAGCCAGCGCCACAGCAGCGGATCGAAACGCGGCGGGATGTACAGCGGCGCATCCGGGGTGAACATCCACTTCAGTGCGGTGGCCACCGTGCCCGGCGCGGCCAGCGGCGGCGCGTGGCTCGGGGTGATCGTGCCGCAGTTGCCGTGCGAGGCGCCGCTGCCGATGGCATTGGCTTCGAGCACGCGCACGCCGCGACCGGCGTCCAGCAGCGCGAGCGCGGCGGCCAGGCCGTTCACGCCGCCGCCGGCGATAAGGACGTCCACGGTGGCTGCTGTTGTTCCGGTCTGCGGCATCGTCTTCGCGGCGAAGGGAGGAGCCGCATTATGCCGTCGCTTGGTCCACACCGGCCGGTCGATGTCCGCTTCGGGCAGACATCAAATATGAGGGATCAATCCGCAGCGGAGATCCGCATCGCCGGTACGCGCAGATAGGTGACCGCGCGCCAGACCCATTCGGCCGGTCCATACCGGTATCGCGTCAGCCACCAGCGGCTGAACAACACCTGCAGTGCGAACAGGGCGAACACGAACGGCACCTGCCACGCGCGCGGCAACTGCTCGAAATATCCCAGGCCGTAGCCGTAGAACACCAGCGTGCAGACCAGCGACTGGCCCAGATAATTGGTCAGCGCCATGCGCCCGGCCGGCGCCAGCCAGCGCAACCACCGCACGCCGGCATCCAGCAGGCGAAGGATCCACGCGAGATAGCCCAGGCTCATCGCCTGCGATCCCATCAACGTCAGGACGGCAGCCGTGCCGCTGATCAGGTCCAGCCTGTCGAAGGCGACGGTCGGCACCATCCAGAACGAGAGCAGCATCAGGCCCAGTCCCGCCGGCAGCGCCATCCAGCGCAACGCGGCGTACAGCCGCGGCCACGCCTGCCGCTGCACGATCGCGCCGCTACGCACGAACCACGACCCCAGCACGAACATCGCCAGGATCTGCCCGCCCATCAGCAGCGTGTAGGGCAGCATCACCGCTGCGTCCAGCACACGCTGCCACACCGCCTGCGCATAGGTACCACTCCCGTAGGCGGCGCGTTCGGCGGCCATGAGCCGCGCCATCTCGGCCGCCTGTTTCTGCAGTTCGTCCTGCATGAGCGCGCCGACCGCCGGATCCAGCTGCGCCAGCGCGCCCATCGCGCTGAGGCCCGCCACCATCAGCAGGGTCAGCCCGAACAATCCCATCGCCCAGTACGGCAACTGCCCGGTCGGCACCTGCCGGAAGATCACCAGCAGCGGCAGCGCGATCAGCGCGTACACCGTCAGGATGTCTCCGGACCAGATCAGCAGCAGATGGATCAGACCGATGACCAGCAGCGCCAGTGTGCGGCGCAGATACAGCGCGCCGAACCCATGCCCGCGCGCGTCGGCGCGCTGCATCATCACCCCGAAGCCCATGCCGAACAGCAGCGAGAACAGCAGATAGAACTTGCCCTGCACCAGAATGTAGATCGCAGCATCGACGATCCTGTCGGCGCCGGTCAGCGTCGGATTCAGGCCATCGAGCGACGCGGCCAGCGGGCCGACGAAGGCTTCGATGTTCATCAGCAGGATGCCCAGCAGCGCGAAGCCGCGCAGCACATCCATCGCCTCGATGCGTTCGCTGGCGGCGATCGGGCGCGGTTCGGTCGATTCGGTCATGGGGAGGTCGGCTGCGTTCGGGCGATGCCGCGATCTTACCCACCATGGCCGCATGAATGATGTCGTGGCCCCATACGACGACGGTCCGCCGAAGCGGACCGTCGAGGTCGATCAATCCATGGCAATGCGGAGGCTCAGTGGTGGTGACCGCCGTCGCCGTGCACGTGGCCGTGCTCGATCTCTTCGGCGCTGGCTTCGCGCACGTCCACTACTTCGATGTCGAAGTGCAGCGATTTGCCGGCCATCGGATGATTGAGGTCGACATCGACCACGCTCAGGCCGACTTTCTCGATGGTCACCGCGCGCGGGCCGTATTCGGTCTGCAGCACGACCTGCATGCCCGGGGTCAGGCGCTGGTCGCCGAAATGCTTCTTCGCGATGCGCTGGGTCAGGCCTTCACGGCGTTCGCCGTAGGCTTCGCCGGGGGCCACGTCGACAGCGAAGGTCTCGCCGGCCTCGCGGCCTTCCATCGCCTTCTCCAGGCCCGGGATGATGTTGTTGTGACCGATCAGGATCGCCAGCGGCTCGCCGCCCTGGGAGCTTTCGGTGGCGGGCTGGCCGACTTCGCCGACGGAGTAGTGGAAACGGACAGCGCGGTCTTTCTCGATTTTCATGGGTCTGGCTCGATCTGGTTCGGGTCTGGGCCGCGGCGTGGCGGCAGGGGGCGGCTTGATCGCCACCCGGCGATGCGGCCAAGATGGCCGCCGTGAAGTACATGACGCAAATCGCGGCCGCGCATTATCCGCACTCCGCCGCCCCGGCGCCATCGGCCCCGGCCGCATGGGCATCGCGCACGGCCGTCTCCGCTGTCCTGCTGTTGGGGCTCGCACTGGCCGGCTGCGGCGGCCCGGAGACCGTGCGCAGCTCGCCGCCACCGCCGCCATCCCGCGACTGGTCCGGAACCGCGCCCAACGATCCGGCGGCCGCCAACGCCGTGCTGATGCGGGCGATCGGCCTGGTCGGCACCCCTTACCGCTACGGCGGCAACACCCCGGACGGCGGCTTCGATTGCAGCGGCCTGGTCAATTACGTCTTCCGCGACATGCTCGACCTGCGGCTGCCGCGGACCTCGCGGGAACTGGCCGCGATCCAGGGCCCGAAGATCGCCCCGGACCGGCTGGCCACGGCGGATCTGGTGTTCTTCGGCAGTGGCGGCAACGTCAGCCACGTGGGCATCTACGTCGGCGAAGGCCGCTTCGTCCACGCCCCCAGCAGCGGCGGAACGGTCCGCCTCGACCACCTGGACGGCACCTACTGGCGGAACCATTACACCGGGGCCAAGCGCGTCCTGAAGTGAGAACCGGGGGTGGCGGATGCCCCGTTTCGCGACTTCGATCACCTTTTCGGCCCCGGGCCTAACGAAATGTGAACCCGCCGCCGGCCGTCGTCGTGCACTATCCATCCTCCTTTCGCAAAGTGCATGACGCGTGACGACCCCAGCCCAAGGCTCCGGCCGCCCCACTGCCATCCACCGCT
Organism: Chitinophaga pinensis; assembly: GCA_943371935.1. Taxonomy (GTDB): domain Bacteria; phylum Pseudomonadota; class Gammaproteobacteria; order Xanthomonadales; family Xanthomonadaceae; genus Lysobacter_I. Next base: position 57,162 of record CALRWS020000026.1, read on the forward strand.
TCACGCTTGGCAGCCCCCGATTCATGCTCACCTGCCTGCTCGCTCTCGGCAGCCTCCCGGCCTTCGCACAGCAGCGCATCGACGCCCCGACCCCGCACGACCCCCTCGAATTCTCGGCGAACCTGCTGTCAGCCGACATGTTCCCGGCCAGCGACACCATGCTCCACGGCCCGCTGACCCTGCCCGGCCGCAGCGTCATGTTCGCCAAGGACATCCGCAGCATCTTCGATGCCTCCCCGGTCGCGCTGAGCGCCGCCGGCGCCGAAGTACCGGCCCAAGGCGAAGGCCGCATCAAGACCATGCTCAAGCGCGCCCTGGCGCTGCTGGGCACCCCGTACCGCTGGGGCGGCACCAGCCCCGAGGGCGGTTTCGACTGCAGCGGCCTGGTCGGCTACGTCTTCCGCAACACCCTCGGCATCGAACTGCCGCGCATCTCGCGCGACATGGCCACCGTCGGCGAACTGATCCGCGACCCCAAGGCGCTGGTCGAAGGCGACCTGGTGTTCTTCAGCCGCCGCGGCAAGCATGTCGACCATGTCGGCATCTATATCGGCAACGGCCAGTTCGTCCACGCGCCGCGCACCGGCAAGGACGTGGAAGTCGCCAACCTGATCACCGGCTACTGGAGCCAGAAATTCTTCCAGGCCCGCCGCGTCGCGACCCAGTAAGCCGCGACAGCCTTCAGGTGTTTCCGCAAAGGCCGCGAAAGCGGCCTTTTGCTTTCTCGGTCAGCGCCATAACCACAGTAGGCAACGATCTGTCCTTACCCATACGTCCAGCATAGGGTGCGCCTGTGGCGCACCCTATGAAGCCTTCCGCCGCGTGTCGGTTCTGTCTCCTTTGACGCCCCGACCGCTTGCGGCCCCGCCCCGGCAGGCACATGCTTCGTCGACCGTTTATCGACGAGGGGACAACGACGATGGGCCGCACGATCCTGGGCATGCTGTTGGGCGTGGTGACGATGATGTTCACCATCTACGCCATCGAATCCATCGGCCACCTGCTGTATCCGCCGCCCGCCGGCCTGGACCCCAAGAATCCCGAACACCTGCAGATGATCGTCGCCGTCGCGCCCGCCGGCGCCATGGCCATGCTGGTGCTGGGCTGGACAGCAGGCGCCTTCGTGGGCGGGTGGGTCGGTGCCCGCATCGCCCGCCACGCGCGCGCGGCTGCCATCTTCGTCGCACTGGTGGTCATGGCCGGCGTCGCTGGCATGATCGTCATGGTTCCCGAGCATCCGAAGTGGGTCGCCGTACTTGGACTGGTGCTGCCGATTCCGGTGGCGTTGATGGCGGCGAGGTTGGCGGGGCGAAAAGAGAAGACGCTTCCGGCGTGAATCAAACGCAGCATTTTTGCGCTGAAGATCACGTCCATCCGTTCTGATCCGGTGTAGCGAGGCGCACGGTCTCAAGAAGGCGGCCGTATTCCATCCAGGGACGCAGGATCATGAAACGAAAGATCCGGAAGGCACTGCTGGCCTGCGCGTTCGCTGCTGCCACCGTGTTCGGGAGTGCCATGGCATCCGCGGTTACGCCTACGAAATCGAGTATGACGACGACAACGGCAACATGGTCCGCTTGCGCAGATACGACTGCGGATTGGATGGTAGCGCTGGGGCATCATTACGGCGAACCCGATCGCCTACGACTACAGTCCCTGCAACTGATCATCCGCATGGAACGATCGCGCCCGGCCACGTCGCCGGGCGCGATCGCATACCGTCAGACAGTCTCTTCCTCGATCCCCACATTGGTCGGCGCGCGTTCGTAGATCTCGCGATCGAGCAGCCCCGTTTCCTTCGCCACCAGCACCGGCACCAGCATCTGGCCGGTGACGTTGGTCATCGTTCGCATCATGTCGAGGACACGGTCGATGGCGTAGAGATAGCCGATCACTTCCAGCGGCAGGCCGGCGGCGCTCAGCACCACGGTCGCCATCACCACAGCGGTGCCGGGCACGCCCGCGGTGCCGAAGCTGCCGAGTACCGAGGCGATCAGCACGATCAGGTATTGCTCGGGCGTGAGCGGCGTGCCGGTGTATTGGGCGATGAACACCGCACACAGCGCCGGGTAGATCGCGCCGCAGCCGTCCATCTTGATGCTGGCGCCCAGCGGCACCGCGAACGCGGCGTAGTCCTTATTGACGCCGAGGTTATGGGTGACGCTGCGCAGCGACGACGGCAGCGAGGCGAAGCTGGATGAGCTGACGAACGCCACCTGCATGCCGGGCGCGGCGCCGCGGAAGAATTTCAGCGGATTGAGGCCGTGCGCCATCAGCAGGCCGCTGTAGACGACGATGATGTGGATCGCGCAGGCCACGTACAGCGCCAGCACGAAGTTGCCCAGCGGCAGCAGCTTTTCGAAGCCATAGGCACCGACCAGCGCGGCGATCAGGCCGAAGGTGCCGATCGGAGTCATCTCCAGCACGAAGCGCGTGAGCTGGATCGAGATCTCGGCGGCTTCGCCCGCCAGCTTGCGCGCCAGCGCGACCTTCTCGCCGAGTTTCACCATCGCGAAACCGACCAGCGCGGCGAAGAAGATCACCGGCAGGATCGAGCCCCGCCCCGCCCGCAATACGGTCTCCCCGGCCGCGTTCTTGACTTCGCCGATGCCGGTCAACGCATGGAACGGATTGGCCGGCACCACGTTCAACAGCACCTGCACCGGGCTGGGAATGTCCTTGGGCACGTAGCTCGGGTCGACCGTCAGCGGAATCTGCACCAGACCCGGCTGCATCACCGTGCCCACCGCCAGCCCCACGCCGACCGCCAGCACCGCGGTGATCGCGAACCAGAGGAAAGTGCGTCCGCCCAGCGCGGCCATCGACTTCTGTCCGTGCAGCGAGGCCACCGCGTTGATCACCGCGAAAAAAACCAATGGCACCGCGATCATCTTGATCAGGGTGACGTACAGGTCGCCGAGCGGGCCGAACCAGGTCTCGGCCGCCGGGCCCATCAGCCACCCCGCCAGACCGCCCAGGACGAAGCCGGCGAGCACGCGCTGCCAGAACGGAATACGGAACCAGGCCGAGATCAGACGCATGAACGGTCTCCAGCGCGAGGCGCGCCCGAATCAACGATGACGCACCATAGCCGAGCGCGGCAACCCGGGCGAGCATCCGCGCGGCACGACGGCATTCCACGATTGCAACGTTGGCCGGGCATAATCGAGGTTTCCGCCCGAACGCAAGCGCCCATGTCCCTTCGCCAGATGCCTCTTCGACACGCACTGCTTGCTTTCGCCTGCACGGTCGCGGCAAGCGGCTGCGCCACCGCACCGCGTTCGACGGCGGGCGCCTCACCCGGTGCGGACGCACGACCGGTCGCCGCCATCGATGTCCCGCAGATCCGTCATCCCGAGGGCGAGACCCCGGCCTGGTGGTTCCGTGCGGGCGCTGCGCAGGCCGCCGAACGCGGCGCGATGTCCGGCAGGGCCAAGAACGTGATCCTGTTCGTCGGCGACGGCATGAGCCTGCCCACGGTGGCCGCGGCGCGGATCCTGGACGGCCAGCGCAAGGGCGGCCCCGGCGAAGAGAACGCACTGGGCTGGGAGCGCTTCCCGCATACCGCCCTGAGCAAGACCTACAACACCGACACCCAGACGCCCGACTCCGCCGGCACGATGACCGCGATGGCCGCCGGCGTGAAGACCCGCTCCGGCGTGCTGGGCATCAGCCAAGAACCCATGCTGGGCGACTGCGCCGGCGCGCTGCGTTCCCAAGTGCTGAGCCTGTGGGAGCTAGCGGCCGGCACCGGGCTGGCCACCGGCGTGGTCACCACCACCCGCGTCACACATGCCACCCCGGGCGCGACTTTCACCCATACGCCCCACCGCAACTGGGAGAACGACGCCGAGATGCCGCAGGACGCCGTTGACGCCGGATGCACCGACATCGCGCGGCAGCTCATCGAATCGCCCTACGGCAACGGCCCCGACGTATTGATGGGCGGCGGCCGCAGCAATTTCTTCCCGGCGACCGAGCGCGACCCCGAGTACGACGACAAGGTCGGCCTGCGCCTGGACGGCCGCGATCTGGTCGCCGAATGGAAGCGCCGCCGCCCCGACGGACATTACGTCTGGAACGCTTCGCAGTTCGCCGCCGCGCCGAAGGACGCGCCGCTGCTGGCGCTGTTCGAGCCCAGCCACATGCAGTACGAACACGATCGGCCGACGGACAAGGCCGGCGAACCGTCGCTGGCGGAGATGACCCGCAGCGCGATCGAACGCCTGCGCGGCAACCCGCAGGGCTTCGTGCTGCTGGTCGAAGGAGGCCGCATCGACCACGCCCACCATTCCGGCAACGCCTACCGCGCGCTGACCGACACCATCGCGATGAGCGAAGCGGTCGCGGTGGCTGCGCAGATGACCTCGGCAGACGACACCCTGATCCTGGTGACCGCCGATCATGCGCACACGATGACCTTCGCCGGCTATCCGGTCCGCGGCAATCCCATCCTGGGCAAGGTCATGGGCAGCAGCGGCGAAGGCGGCAGCCCCGGCAGCTTCGCGTCCGATGCCACCGGTCTGCCGTACACCACCTTGAGCTATGCCAACGGCCCCGGCCATGTCGGCGCCACCGACCAGCAGCCGGAAGGCCCGAAAACCTTCCTGCATGAAGTGAGCGGCTATCAGGAAGCCAGGGACGGGCGGCCGGACCTGACGGACGTCGATACCGAGCACCCGGATTACATGCAGGAATCCACCGTTCCGATGTCGAACGAAAGCCACGGCGGCGACGATGTCGGCATCTGGGCGCGCGGCCCCGGCGCGGAAGCGGTGCGCGGCTCGCTGGAGCAGAACGCGATCTTCCACATCCTGCTGCAGGCCACCCCCGCGCTGCGCGCGCGCCTGTGCGCGGCGAAACTCTGCAACGCCGATGGCGTGCCGGTGACTTTGCCGAAGCCGGAAGCATTCAGGACGAAGTGATGTGCGGGTATCGCACGCACTGTCATCCCGAACATGGGCACAGCCCATGGAGGGATCTGCTTCGCTTCTGCTTTTTCATGGCGCGAAAGCAGATCCCTCACCCGATGAAGCCGGGATTCGGGATGACAGTGGCGATAGAGCGGCTTTCAGGCCGGCCCTGACAGAACCAGATCCGCCACGACATGAGGGCCGGGCACGGCCGGCGAAAACGAAATAGTTACGTATGGAAGCAGCGGCCTGAAGGCCGCTCTACGGATCGGCGCCGCTCACCGGAACGGCATCCCGCCGCCCCGGCCGCCCATCATCCCCTTCATGCCCCGCATCAGGCCCTTCATGCCGCCCGAGCTGAGCTTGCTCATCATCTTTTCCATCTGCTGGAACTGCTTCATCAACTTGTTGACGTCGGCCGGGGTGAGCCCGGAACCGCGGGCGATGCGGGCGCGGCGCGAGCCATTCAGTAGCGCCGGGTTGCGGCGCTCCTTCTTCGTCATCGAGTTGATGATCGCGATCAGCCGCGGCACTTCCTTGCCGGTGACCTGATTCTTCACGTTGTCCGGGATCTGGCCCATGCCCGGCAGTTTGTCCATGAGCCCGTGCAGGCCGCCCATGTTCTGCATCTGCTCGAGCTGGTCCTTCATGTCGTTGAGGTCGAACTTCCTGCCCTTGGTGATCTTCTCGGCGAGTTTCTGCGCTTTGTCCTTGTCGACCTGCTGCTCGACCTGTTCGACCAGCGACAGCACGTCGCCCATGTCGAGGATGCGGCCCGCGGCGCGGTCCGGGTGGAACACGTCCAGCCCGTCGGGCTTCTCGCCGACGCCGATGAACTTGATCGGCCGTCCGGTGATGTAGCGCACGCTCAGCGCGGCGCCGCCGCGGGCATCGCCGTCGGTCTTGGTCAACACCACGCCGGTGAGCGGCAGCGCTTCGCTGAAGGCCTTGGCGGTGTTCGCGGCGTCCTGGCCGGTCATCGCGTCGACCACGAAGAGGGTCTCGACCGGATTGATGGCGGCGTGCAGCGCCTTGATCTCGGCCATCATCGCCTCGTCGATCGCGAGACGACCGGCGGTATCGACGATCAGCACGTCGACGTAGGACTTGCGCGCATCATCGATGGCGGCGCGAACGATGGCTTCCGGCTTCTGCGAAGCATCGGACGGGAAGAACAGCACCTCGACCTGTTCGGCCAGGGTTTTCAGCTGTTCGATCGCGGCCGGGCGATAGACGTCGGCCGATACCACCATCACCTTTTTCTTGCGCTTTTCCTTCAGGTGCTTGGCGAGCTTGCCGACCGTGGTGGTCTTGCCCGCGCCCTGCAGGCCGGCCATCAGGATGACTGCCGGCGCCGGCACGTTGAGGTTCAGGTCGGACGCCGCCGCGCCCATCACCGCGGTGAGTTCGTCGCGGACGACCTTGATCAGCGCCTGGCCCGGGGTCAGCGACTTCAGCACTTCCTGGCCGACCGCGCGGACCTTGATCCGCTCGATCAGCGCCTGCACCACCGGCAGCGCCACGTCGGCTTCGAGCAGCGCGATGCGGACCTCGCGGGTGGCTTCGCGGATGTTCTCCTCGGTCAACCGGCCGCGGCCGCGGAGCCGCTCGATGGTGCCGGACAGACGCTGGGTGAGGGACTCGAACATGGGCGCGGACCGCTGCGGAAAGACGGCGATTATATGCGGTGCGGGAAGGTATCGCCGTATGCGACACTGGTCCGATGACAATCGTTCTCATCGCATCGGCCCTGTATCTGCTGTCCACGGCGCTGCTCGCGCGCCGGCTGGCGCAGGCCGGACCGGGCGTGTCGGTCGCGCTCTGGGCGATCCCCGCATTGGCGGCCGTGCTGCACGGCGCCGCGCACATGCTGGCTTGGCGCGAAGCCGGCGGCGCAAACCTGCATTTCTTTTCGGCGCTGTCGCTGGTCGGGCTGGGCATGGCTGCGCTGACCGTGCTGGTGGGCATGCGCGGCCGGATGGCGGCGCTGGGCGTGATCGTGTTTCCGATCGCCGCCGCAACGTTGGCGCTCTACCACGGCTTCGGCCGCCAGGACCCGCAGTCGCTGGGCTGGCAGGGACAACTGCATGCCTGGTGCGCACTGCTGGCGTACGCCACGCTCGCGATCGCCGCCCTGCTGGCCATCCTGTCCTGGTCGCAGGAGCGGGCACTGCGTCGACGTCGGCTGCACGGCTGGCTGCGCGCGCTGCCGCCTCTGGTGGAACTGGAAACGCTGCTCTTCCGCACCATCACGGTCGGTTTCATCCTGTTGACCGCCACCCTGCTCACCGGGGCGCTGTTCGTGGAAGACCTGATGGCGCAGCATCTGGCCCACAAGACCGTATTCAGTGTGCTGTCGTGGCTGGGATTCGGCGCGCTGCTGGTCGGTCGCTGGCGTTACGGCTGGCGCGGGGTCAAGGCCGTGCGCTGGACCCTGATTGCGATGACCCTGCTGGTGCTCGCCTTTTTCGGCAGCAATCTGGTGCTGGAACTGGTGCTACAGCGCCGCTGAGCGCGCGTCGAAGGGCAAAAAATGCCGTCGAGCTCTGGAATCCTAGACGTTTCTGGCTTACTTTCGCTGCAGGGACATTATCGCCCGGCACCGGCACCGCACTGCGGCGCCCGCTGATCCGGACCACCGCCCGCACGGAGGCTCGGCTGAACTCAACCACGGGGATCTCTGTAGTGAAATCGATGGCTTCGATCTGGCTTCTCCTGCTCGCTGTTGTCTGGGCTGGCGTCTCCAGTGCACAAACCGCTCCCGACCCGATGGCGGAATGTCCGGCGCTTCCGGCGGACGCCCCCGAATCGCTGCGTTGGGAAGTGCTGCGGGTACCGAACATGCTGCTGTGCCGCGCCATGTCGACCGAAAACGGCGCGGAAGCGTTCGCACTTACGGTCAGTCCCGAATCGCCGTTCAAGCCGCGCCGCGGCGATCGCGCGGAAGAAGGCATGCTCAACGGCCGGGAAGTGCAGTGGTATCGCGGCGATGTGCCCAACGAACCCACTGTGCTGATCCGCGAAGCGTTGATCGAGCTGAGCGAAGAACGCGTCGTCCACGTGTTCATGCGTACGAACGATGCGGAAACACTGGCCAGGCGCCAGCAGATGGTGCTGTCGCTGCCGTTCCCGCCCTACCAGGAAGATTGAGCAAGCAGGATTGAGCCGGGAAGATCGAACCGGCGCGATCGAAACAGAAGGACCCAGCCACCAGGACCGACGCTCCACAGCTTCCCGACCGGCATCTCTCCCCACGGGATGCGGCCACGACCGGTGTCCCGCCTGCGGAATGTTCCGCCGGTTTCCGTTCCGCTGTCGCACATTGAGGAGAATACTGATGATCAAACGTCTGAGCGCCGAATTCATCGGCACGCTGTGGTTGGTTCTGGGCGGCTGTGGCAGCGCCGTATTGGCCGCGAATTTCGGCGGCGACGGCAATCCGCTGGGCATCGGCCTGCTCGGGGTATCGCTCGCCTTCGGCCTGACCGTCCTCACCGGCGCCTACGCGCTGGGCCACATCTCCGGCGGGCATTTCAACCCGGCGGTAAGCTTCGGGCTGTGGGCCGGCGGCCGTTTTTCCGCGAAGGATCTGGCGCCTTACATCATCGCCCAGACCCTCGGCGCGATCGCCGCCGGGTTCCTGCTGTTCCAGATCGCGAGCGGAAGGCCGGATTTCTCCATCGATCCGACCGCGGCCGGCGCGTTCGCCAGCAACGGGTTCGATGCGCTGTCGCCGGGCGGTTACAGCGTGGCGGCGGCGTTCCTCTGCGAAGTGATCATGACCGCGTTCTTCCTGGTCATCATCCTCGGCGCGACCCACAAAAACGCGCCCGCGGGCTTCGCGCCGATCGCGATCGGCCTGGGGCTGACGCTCATCCATCTGATCAGCATTCCGGTCACCAACACCTCGGTGAACCCGGCGCGGTCCACCGGCGTGGCCCTGTTCGCCGGCAGCGGCGCCATCGGCCAGCTGTGGCTGTTCTGGCTGGCGCCGATCCTGGGCGGCCTGATCGGCGGTTTCCTCTACAAATGGTTGGGTCAGGACCGCAACTGATGGCCTGAACGGCGCGGAAGGCCGCGCAGAACGTTTCACGAGCGTCCGACCCGGCCCGGGAAACACTCCCGGGCCGACGGCCGTTTCCTGAACACCGCTCTGGCACGGTTGATGCTTGTTTTCCAGCAGGACAGAGGGCCGATCGCGCCTCTGTCTACGGATGACCACCCACATCCAACCCTGGAGTTCGCAATGAATCCACTGTCATCGCTGTCGTTCGTGCTTTCCGCCGCACTCTTCGCCTCCACGGCGTCCGCGCAATCCGCCCCGGCATGCCCCACGCTGCCGTCCGACGCCGCCAATCTCCAGTGGACCACCCTGCGAACGGACAGCGCCCTGCTGTGCCGGGCGATGGATGCCAACGGCCAGGAAGCGTTCGCCGTCACCGTCGCGCGCAAATCGCCGTTCAAGCCGACCGGGAGCCTGCGCGAAGAGTCGGGGCAGATGCAGGGCCAGAAACTCTGGTGGTACCGCACCGAAATCGCGGGGCGTCCGGACGAACTCGTACGCGAAACACTGGTGAAGCTCAGCGCCGACCGCCTTGTCCATGTCTTCATCCGCACGTCGGACAAGGACACCATGGGCCGCTACCAGCGCGTGGTGCACGGGCTGCAGTTCGACGCCGGCAACGTGGCGCAACGCTGAGCGACAGCGACGCGGCCGGCCCGGACGCCGCGTCGCAATCACATCGGGATCAGAACCGTCCCTCCTGGAAATCCACGAACGCCTGCATCAATTCCTCGCGGGTGTTCATCACGAACGGCCCGTGGCGCGCCACCGGTTCGCGGAGCGGTTTGCCGGCGACCAGGATCGCGCGAACTCCTTCGTTTCCAGCGCGAAGCGCAAGCCGCTCGCCGCCGTCCAGTACCGCAAGCGCATGCGTTTCCAGTTCGCGCGCATCGTCGCCTTCGCCTACCGATACCTCGCCTTCGTACGCATACAGAAACGCGTTGTGGCCCGCGGGCAGATCGAACATCCATCCGGCGCCGGGCCGCAGATCGAGATCGACATACAGCGGATCCGTCGCCGGTTGCGCGATCGGTCCTCGCACCGCAGTGCCATCGGCGTCGGCGACTTCACCGGCGATGACTTTCACCGCGACGCCTTCAGCGGGATGCGCGACCGGCATGCGATCCGGCGCGAATTCCTGATAGCGCGGCTCGCTCATCTTCTGCGCCGCCGGCAGGTTCACCCACAGCTGGAAACCGCGCATGCGGCCTTCCTGCTGTTCGGGCATTTCCGAATGCACCAGACCGCGGCCCGCGGTCATCCACTGCACCGAACCGGGCACCAGCACACCTTCGTTGCCGTGGTTGTCTCGATGGCGCATGCGCCCATCGAGCATGTCGGTCACGGTCTCGAACCCGCGGGGCGGGTGCTCCGGAAACCCGGCGATGTAGTCCTCGGCGCGATCGGTGCCGAACTCGTCCAGCATCAGGAATGGATCGAGGTCCGGCAGCTGCGGGGTGCCGATCACCCGGCGCAGCTTGACGCCGGCGCCATCGGAGGTGGGCTGCCCGTGGACGCGGCGGGCGATACGGGCAAAAGTGACGTTGTGGTCGGACATGGTCGCTCCGGGTCGGTTTCGGACACCATCAAATGGGGTGACCGGCATCTCAAAACAGTCATCCTGCTGAAACGGATCGTTCGAGCAGGGCTGTATATTGCCCAGCCCGATCCGCACCAGCGCGCGTCCGGACCAGGGATGGATCATCTCGACAGCACACTCAAGGAGCTTTACCCATGGCATGGAAAGCCAGTCGCGTCGCAATCGCACTGATCCTTGCTGCATCCAGCGGCGCCGGATGCAGCAAGGATCAGCAACCGCCTTCAGCTGAAATCGCAACCGCAACCGCAGCCGTCGTCGCCCAGACCACCGAACGCCAGATCCTCAACGTCTACAACTGGCCCGATTACATCAGCGAAGACACGATCCACAAGTTCGAAGCGGCCTCGGGCATCAAGGTCAATTACACGACTTTCTCCAACAACGACGCACTGGAGAGCCAGCTGGCGGCAGCGCACGGCGAGCACGACGTGATTTTCCCCTCCGCGCGCCCCTACGCCGGGCGGATGATCGAGAAGGGTCTGCTGGCGACGCTGGACAGGTCGCGCCTGGGCGGATTCGACGCTTTCGACGCCAACATCATGGCCGATCTCGCCCAGATAGACCCGAAGAACGCGCACGTCGTGCCCTATCTCTGGGGGACGAGCGGCCTGGGGCTGAACGAAGACATGGTCAAGGCGGCACTGGGTCCGGGCGTGGCGCTGGACAGCTGGAACCTGATCTTCGACCCGGCCTCGGCGCAGAAGCTGTCCAAGTGCGGGATCGGGATCGTCGACGCCGAGCAGGACGGGTTCTCGGCCGCCCTGCTCTGGAAGGGGCTGGACATCAACGCCTCCGACGACAAGGCCCTGCTCGCGGTCCGCGACGCTTACGCGTCGATCCGTCCCTACATCCGCAAGTTCAGCCCGTCCTCGGAACTGATCGCGGATCTGAGCGAAGGGCGGCTCTGCATCGTGTTGACCTATTCGGGCGACGTGGACCAGGCCAACATCACGGCCCGTGAAGCGGCGCAAGCCGCGAAGACGAAGGCGCCGCACATCCGCTATGTGATTCCGCGCGAAGGCGCGCTGCGCTGGATCGATGTCGTCGCGATTCCCGGCAAGGCCAAGAACGTCGAGAACGCGCATCGCTTCATCCGCTACCTGATGCAGCCCGAGGTGATCGCGGACATCAGCAGCGCGGTGAGCTACGCGAACGCCAACACCGAGGCCACGCCGCTCATCGACAAGGCGATCGCTGCGAATCCCAGCATCTACCCGCCGCCTGAGGTGCAGGCCAAACTGCGGGTCGCGGCCCAGTTGCCGGCCGATGGTGCGGAACGCCGCAGGAATGCGTGGAATCGCATCGTCTACGGGGAAATCTGAGTTCCGGCTGCGGATTCGCCGGCCGATGTCCGGCGAATCCGCAGCGGCGAGCGGGGCTCAGCGCGCCCGCAATCGCCAGGCGCGGTGGATCCGCGGGTTGCGGGCGAAATCCGGCGGAATGGTCGCCGGGCTGATGTCCTCGCAGACAGCAAAGGCAGAGACCGCCGCTTCGTCGAACCGGAAGCGGCGGTAGTTGTTCGAGAAATACAGGGCGCCGCCGAAGGCCAGCCGGGTCATCGCCGCCTCCAGCAGGCGCACGTGGTCCTTCTGCACGTCGAAATCGTCCGCCCGCGCGGAGTTCGAGAACGTCGGCGGGTCGCAGAAGATCAGGTCGTACTCGCCGCGGTCGGCCAGCAGCCATTCCAGCGCGTCGGCCTGCACCAGCCGGTGACGGGCACCGCCGAAGCCGTTGAGCTTCAGGTTGTCGGAACACCACTGCAGATACGTCGCCGAAAGGTCGACCGACGTGGTCTGCGCCGCACCGCCGACCGCCGCGTGTACGGTCGCCGCGCCGGTGTAGGCGAACAGGTTCAGGAACCGGGCGTCGCGGGCCTCTTCGGCGATGCGCTGCCGTATCGGCCGGTGATCGAGGAACAGGCCGGTGTCGAGATAATCGAACAGATTTACCCGCAGCTTCGCCGCGCCCTCGCGCACTTCCAGAATTTCGCCGCGCTTGGACGTGCCGCTGTCGGCGTATTTGCTGCCGCCCTTGCCTTTGGCGCGGGTTTTCACGGCCACGCGCTCACGCGGGACCGCGAAGGCATCGCGCGCGCCCGCCAGCAGTTCCTGCAGGCGTTTGCGGGTGGTGGCTTCCGGAATCTCGGCCGGCGCGGCGTACTCCTGCACGTGCAGCCACAGTTCGCCGGTGGTATCGCCGATATAGACATCGACCGCCGCCGCGTATTCCGGGATGTCGGCGTCGTACACGCGGTGGCAGGTTACGGCTTCGCGCGTGCGCCAGGTCTTGCTGGCCTTGAGGTTCTTGCGGATGCGGTTCGAGACCATCTGCGCACCTTCGCTCAGCGCTGGCGTCGGGGCATCTTCTGCCGCCTCGCGCTGCGGCGGGCGCACCGGATCGCAAACGATCAGCGCGCATTCGATCGCGCCGTTGAACACCTGGTACTTCTTCGCCGCGCGCAGCCCGGTGGCGCGCGCCAGCTCGGCGTCGCCGCAGAGCAGGCTGGCCTTCCATTCGGGCGCCGCGCGTTTGAGCGCGTCGCCGAGCGCGCGATACAGCTGCGGATCGGCGGCGAGCCGCGCATCGTAGGGCGGATTGCAGACCACCAGACCGCGCGGCTCCGCCAGCGCCGTCAACTGGCCGACATCGCAGACGCTGAAATCGATGACTTCGACCACACCCGCGCGCATTGCGTTCTCGCGCGCGGCGCGGATCGCATGCGGGTCGAGATCGCTGCCGTAAAACCGCATCTGCAGCGCAGCACGTCCCTGACGTTCACGCTGGGTGGCGTCCTCGATCAGGCTGCGCCACTGCGCCGGATCGAACCCGAGCCAGCGCGACGGCGGCGCGCTCGCGCCCTGCAGGTCGCGCAGCAGGCCGGGCGCGACGTCGGCGGCCATCAGCGCGCCTTCGATCAGCAGCGTACCGCTGCCGCACATCGGGTCGAGCAGCGCGCCGCCTTCGGCATATAGATTCGGCCAGCCGCCGCGCATCAGCACCGCCGCGGCCAGATTCTCCTTCAGTGGCGCCTCGCCCTGCATCTGCCGCCAACCGCGACGATGCAGCGGCCCGCCGCCCAGATCGATCGACAGGATCGCCTTGCTGCCGGCCTTCGACGCGCGCACCACCAGGTTCAGGCGCAGATCCGGCGAGTCCAGATCCACGTTCGGCCGCTCGCCGCCGCGCCCGCGCAGGGTGTCGACCACCGCGTCCTTGATCCGCTGCGAGGCGTAGCGCGCATGGGTGATGGCGTCGCCGGACACGTGCGCGTCGACAGCGAGCGTCATGTCGGCGCGCAGATGCTGCGACCAGTCGATGGCGGCGGCGCCCGCGTACAGCGCGCGTTCGTCCGGGCAATCGTATTCGGCGATGGGCCACAACACGCGGCTGGCGAGCCGCGACCACAGCACCGCGCGCTGGGCGTCGTGGAGCGTGCCTTCGACGTTCGCACCCGCGCGCGCCGCGGTGGCGTGCGCGCAGCCGAGCGCGATCAGCTCGTCGACCAGCAGATATTCGAGACCCTTGCCGCAGCTGACGAAAAATTTCATGCGAGGACGTTCATGTGGGCAGGCCTGTCAGGAGTGCGGCGAAGGCGTCGGCCGAGGTCTGCACGTGATTGGAGAGGCGATGGCTGTCGTCGACCATCAGCAGTTGCGCGCGGCGACTGTGCGCCCAGTCCGCGACCGCCATCGCCGGAATCAGTTCATCGTCCCAGCCGTGGATGATCGAGACCGGTATGTCCGGCGCCTCCAGCGCAGGCAGCGGCCCCATCGTGAGCGGCGGCGCCATCAGGAACAGGGCTTGCACTGGCACTTCGAGTGCGATCCGCGCGGAAATGTAGGCGCCGAGGCTGGAGCCCGCCATCACCAGCGGACCGCGCGCGGCGGCAGCCAGCGCGAGCGCGCGCAGGCGCTGCAGTCGCGCCTCGACATCGCCCAGCGTGCTGACTTCATGCTTCGCATCGAGATCGGTGTAATCGGGACGCTCGTGGGTCCAGCCGAAACGCCCGGCGACCTCGGCCAACGCGGCGACCTTGGTCGCGTCGGGCCCGCTTTCGAAGCCGTGCGACAGAATGCAATGACCGCGCAATTTCAAATGTTCAATCCTCGATCCAATGCACCGCATCGCCGATGCGCAACGCGCCGCCTTCCAGAATCCGCGCGCACAGGCCGCCATGGCCGCGCATCGCGTTGTAACCGCCGGCGCCCAGCGCAAGCTCCATCCGCGAACACGGATCGCAGGGCGCGGTACCTTCGCACAGCACCTCGCCGATGCGGAACCGGCGGCCTTTCAGCGCGATCAGCGGGATGCCGGACACCACCAGATTGCGCCGCAGTGTCGCCGGCGGGATGGTCTCGACGCCGGCCAGTGCGGCGATCACCGGCAGGTGCTCGGCCTGGATCAGGGTGATCCCGCGCTTGCCGCTGCCGCTGCCGTAACGGTCGCCGCGCAGACCCTTGCCGGCCACGGCTTCGGCGCTGTCGACCTCGCGCATCGGCACGTCGCGCGCCGGACGCAGGCCGATCCAGCGCACCTGCCCGGCGCGCGGAAATTGCGTCATCAGGCGGTGGAGTTCGGATTCGGGGGGCGGCAACATCGGTAAATGCTAGCATCCGCGGCATGATTCCCGACCTTCCGCCGATGCCGCCTGTGGTCATTGACCCCCTGCCCTACGAGCTGAAACTCGACGCACGCCCGCTGTCGCAGATCGATCTGATCGTCATCCACTGCACCGAAACGCCGACGCTGGACTCCGCGCGCGAGTTCGGCGAGCGCGTGCTCTACGAAGGCAGCGGCACCGGCAACAGCGGCCATTACTACATCGATCGCGATGGCCGCACCACGCTGTACGTGCGCCCGGATCGCATCGCCCACCACGTCCGCGGCTACAACCCGCGTTCCATCGGCATCGAACTGGTCAATACCGGCCGCTACCCGCACTGGCGCGATTCGAAGCATCAGGCGATGGATGAGGCCTACCCCCAAGCGCAGATCGTCGCGCTGATCGCGCTGCTGGCGCAGTTGCAGCAGCAGTTTCCGAGCGTGAAGTTCATCGCCGGCCACGAGGATCTGGATCGCGAGGTGGAAGCGGCGATGGACGATCCCACTGTGCAGGTGCCGCGCAAGCGCGATCCGGGACCGCTGTTTCCGTGGGCGAGAGTGATGGAGGAATCGGCTGGATTGGAACGATTGACGCCGTGACGAATCCGGTCGAACGCGGTTTCGACCGGCGCCATGCGCTCCTACCCGCTCCGTTTCCCACCGTCGGGAGCTCTTATCGTCGAGAGCTCTTATCGTCGGTGTTTCTCGTCGTCGGGATCCGCGTGATGATCCGGATGACCATGATGGGCCTTGATCGCGATCATGATTTCTTCTACGGCGAGCCGCCACCATCGTGGCAACCAGCATTCGGCCTGCTCGCGCTGTTCCTGGGATTCACCGCGCTGGAATGCGCAGCGATCGTATGGCTGACGCTGCGCTTCCGTGGCCATGCCCTGTGAAAAGCGGCAATCCTTGGCCGCATCGCGTTCGCACCATGGGCCATGATCCATAGCTTCACGGTCATGTCCGCGCCGGGCTTCATCCTGATGCATGCGGCCTGGTCGATGGCTGTCTGCATCGCGCTTGCCGCGCTGCCGGTGGCGAATCCGGTCACCAGACTGATTGTGCCTTGGCACGGTCGGCAGAAGCGGCATGACAGGGAACGTCGGTAGCCATGCATCCATCGACATGACTTTTTTTGTTTAAATTGGACACATCAATCGATTTTATTCGATATCGAGGCGTCAGACGGCGGGTGGTATGACCGCAAGGTGTGAAGCGCGGAAACTCCGAAAAATACCCGGTATTTCCACCTAATTTGTGACCGAACCTCATGTCAATCCACGTCGGGCTGTAGTAAGCGCCATGCTGACTCGACCAACCTGCATTGCGCGCACGGGCACAATCATCGACCACGCCATCACTCCATGCTGAACCGTGATACCCGACAATCGTTCAATCGTTGCTGGCCATCAGACGCCTCCGCTATGCTTCACCGGCCGCGGCGACCCGGGAATCGGCTTTCAGTGCCCGCGGAGTGTGTGCCAGAGGAAGACTGGAATCGCTCGAGATGTGCGATTGATTACCCCCCCCACCAAGGAAGATCATGCAACAACATAAGACCGCTCTTGTCGGAGGCGCGCTTTCGCTTCTCCTGATCATGCCGTTCGCATCGCAGGCCCAGCAACGCGAAGACACCAGCGACGGCTGGGGCCTGGGCCTGGGTGTCGCCGCACGCAGCACCTTGTATGCCGGCGAAACCAAGCGTGTGCAACCTTTCCCCTATGTCAGATACGAAGGCGAACGGTTCTTCGTGGAAGGTCCCAAGGTCGGCTACAAGATCGTCGACGGCGAGATGTTCACGCTGAGCGGATTCGTCGCTGTGCGCGGCGATGGCGTGGATGTCGAGGACATGGGCGCGAATGAGCTTGCCCAGAACGGCATCAATCGCAACCTGCTGGAAGACAGGAAATACGCCGCGGACGCGGGCTTGTCCGCATCGTTCCGCACCGAAGCCGTCGGCGAATTCGAACTCGATGTCCGCGGCGATATCACCAGCACCAGTGACGGGTATCAAGCCTCGCTCGACTACCGGTACCCCTTCCAGGTCGGCTCGGTCACGTTGATCCCGGGTGTCGGCGCGACCGCGATGTCCAAAGATCTCGCAAACTACTACTACGGCACCTTGCCGAAGGAAGTCGCGCGTGGCGTGGTCGATTACAAACCCGGACAGGTCACCGTTCCCCACTTCAGCATCTTCACTATGGTGCCGATCGGCTCGAAGTGGATCGGTATCGGAGGCGTCAACGTCGACGTGTTACCGGATGAAGTCGCCGATAGTCCGTTGATCGACAAGGACGCGGACGCTGTAGGCACCTTTTTCTTCGCCGTTATGCGTCAATTCTGAGTGCCTGCTTCGAAGCAGGATCGGAACAGCTCGTTTACCACCAACGCCGCCGAAGCTCGATTTCGGCGGCGTTTTCCGTGAACCGCGCTACGGATCGCTGATCCGGATCGCGGCTGAAGCCGCCCTTGCCATACCTCAACGTTCCGGCAGCGGGATGAATTCGATTTCACCCGGGACGTGGCCGAAGCGGTCAAGCAGCCAATCCTGTTTCGCCTGCTCGATACGCTCCTTCGACGACGACACGAAGTTCCACCACAGGTGGCGCGGGCCGTCGAGCGGTTCGCCGCCGAGCAGCATGGCTTTCAGCGTGGTTTTCGCGCGCAGACGGTGGCGTACGCCAGCGTCGAGCACGATCAGGTGCATCGCCGGGATATCGGCGCCGTCGAGCTGCGCTTCGCCTTCCAGCACGTAGAGCGCGCGCTCGCGATGACCTGCGTCGAGTTCGATGTCCGCTTCCGGTTCCAGATCGATCGCGACATACAGGGTGTCCGTGAACACCCGCACCGGCGACTCCTCGCCGTAGCCGCGACCGGCGACGATGCGCAGCAAGGCGCCGGCGCGTTCGATCCGCGGCAGCGTGGCGGCGGGATGATGATGGAAGGCCGGGGCGGTCTCCTCGTCGGGTTTGGGTAGCGCCACCCAGGTCTGCAGCCCGTGCAAGGGATGGCCGCTGGCGCGCGGCCCGGCCGGCGTGCGTTCGGAATGGGCGATGCCGCGGCCGGCGGTCATCCAGTTCACGTCGCCGGGGCCGATGTCCTGGATGGTGCCGAGGGTGTCGCGGTGGCCGATCCGCCCGGACCACAGGAAGGTGACGGTGGCCAGGCCGATGTGCGGATGCGGGCGGACGTCGATGCCCTGCCCGGGCGCGAACACCGCCGGCCCTATCTGGTCGACGAACACGAACGGACCGACGCTGCGGGCCTGGACGGACGGCACGGCGCGGCGGACTTCCAGGCCGCCGATGTCGTGGATCCGGGGCGCGACGACGATGGTCATGGCGATCTCCTGCAGTGGGGAGCGCAGGTTCGCACGGCCCCCTACCAGCGGCGACCGCATGCCGGCAACGATGCGTGTCAGGCGGGCGGACGCCCAGCGCCTATAATCGCGCGCACTCCCCAAACGGCCCGGCCATGAGCTCTCCCGTCTCCGAATTGATCGAACTGCTGTCGCTGGAGCGGCTGGAAAACAATCTGTTCCGCGGACAGAGCCGCGATATCGGCACCAAGTACGTCTTCGGCGGCCAGGTGCTGGGCCAGGCGCTGTCCGCCGCGCAGGCGACGCTGGACATCGATCCGGTCAAGGGCCCGCGCGCCGCGCATTCGCTGCACGCCTATTTCCTGCGCGCCGGCGATGTCGAGCACCCGATCATCTTCGACGTGGACCGCACCCGCGACGGCGGCAGTTTCTCGGTGCGCCGGGTGACCGCGATCCAGCACGGCCAGCCGATCTTCGTCATGGCGGCGTCCTTCCAGATCTCCGAACCCGGCGCCGAGCATCAACTGCCGATGCCCAACGTGCCGATGCCCGAGGATGTGGAGCCCACACCGAAGCTCACGGCGGAGAAGCTCGCGCAGTTGCCGAGCAAGGTGCAGCGCTGGCTGAACCGCATGGGTCCGTTCGAATTCCGCCCGATCTATCCGCGCGACGAACTCAATCCACCGAAGCGTCCGCCCTTCCAGCAGGTCTGGTTCAAACTCGGCGAGACGGTCGGCGACGCGCCGGAGCTGCATCGGGCGCTGCTGGCCTATGCTTCGGATTTCCACCTGCTGGGCACCACGACCTTTCCGCACGGCATCAGCTATTACCAGCCGAACGTGCAGATGGCGTCGCTCGATCACGCGCTGTGGTTCCACCGTACATTCCGCGCCGACGACTGGCTGCTGTATTCGATCGACAGCCCCAGCGCGCAGGGCGCCCGCGGGCTGGCGCGCGGCCAGATCTTCG
>CALRWS020000027.1:0-75878 GCA_943371935.1 Chitinophaga pinensis
TCCCTCCCCCGCACGCGGGGGAGGGTTGGGGTGGGGGCCAGCGGCCTGAAGGCCGCTCTCCCGGAATAATGGGTTACGGCACCACCCCATCATTCACCACCACCCGCACCCCGCGCACTTCATCCACATCCGGCACGCGCGCCGCCGCATCCGACCTCGTGATCATCAGCGTGATGCCGACGCGAGCGGTACAGATCGCGTCGGCAGGCAGCGGCAGGGTGTAGACGCCCGCCGCGCGTCCCGCACGGATCCCGTGCGGCGAGATCACGCCAAGCACCCGGCCGTCGGCGGCCTTCACTTCGATCTCATGCCCTGGCCCGATCACGCCGACCTGCACTTCGATATACGCGCTATCGCCCGCATCGAAAGGCTGCGGCAGCGTCAATGTCATGTCCTGGGCCGCCGCGCCCCCGCACTGCGCGAACAGCATGGCGAGTGCGATGACGGCGGCGGTGCTGTTCATGGCATCGGGCCGCAGGCGTTACGGGCCGGAGATGATGCTGACATCGTGCACCGGGATCGACTGCGACGCCTGCCCGCTCGAAGGCACCAGCCGGATGTCGAGTTTCGTACTGGTGGCCTGCAGCTTCGAGAACGCCTGCAACGTCTTCGGCAAGGGCACGGCGAAGGTCGCGTGGTGCGACATCTCCATGCCCGACATGACCGGGCCGAAGAAGGCGATGGTGCCGGCGTAATACGGACTGTCGGCCTCCACCTGGGTCACGCCTGCGGGTGCGTTGATGATCACGTCGAACTCGCGCGTATTCGCCAGCCCGCCCGGCCTCTCCATGGTGATTTCGGCGATGAGCGTCTGCGGCGCCTTCTCCGAGAGATGGGCCTGAATGAGCTGGTTCGGAATGACCACCGATGCGGCATCCGCGCTGCGCACGCCCTTGATCGCCGCGATCTTCTTCGATGCGCGCCGGTATTTCGGCGGCTGTTCGGCCTCCTTGCCGAAAAGACCCACGTAGTCGTAATCGAAGACCGACATGCTGACGTAGTCGCCCGCCTTGCGCGGACCGACCTGCTGGCCATCGCCGTCGACGTAGAACAGGAACGGATCGTTCATGAAGGTGGGCAGATCGCTGCCGGTCGGCAGGATCGGATAGCCGGACGCCTCCTGCTTGCGCGTCCACAGGGCCCACAGGCGATCCATATTCGCGTGATGCAGGAAGAAGATCGGGTCGACCGGCGACAGGAAGTTGGTCATGTTGCCGTACGGACCCGGGTCGATCGCGCCCACGCCGCCGATGCAGTTGTGCACCTTGTTGTGCGGGAAACCTTCCAGCACCGAGAACTTGGTCGCGCCGTCGGGCTGGATCACATGCGAGGCGGTCTTCGAACTGGTGAAGCTGCGGCTGATGTCCTCGTTGTAGAAATCGGAAGGCATCAACCCCGTTTCGATGATGTGCGGCGAGACATCGGCAGTGGTCTTCGCGTCCAGCTTCGGATTGGCCTTGGACAGATAGCGCGCGCCGCAGGTGATGGCATAGGCCATGTTGCCCGAGATGCCGGTCTTCTGCGCGGCGTTGTAGCCGGTGACATCGTTCCACAGGTCTTCCAGCGTGTTGTAGCCGCGCGCTGCCTGCTGGCTGCGCTGCGCGGGCGACAGCGTATTCCAGTATTGCGTGAGCGCCGGCTTGATGAACGACGTGAAGAGGTTGAGATTACCGGTGTACGGTGCGTACGCCTTGTCGGTCGGCGTGAGCACACCCTCGAACATCCCGGCCGGTATCTCCGGCTGCGTGGTCCAGTTCCAGTACGGCATCGCGAATTCCGGATTGCCGCTCAGCTTGCGGATTGTGCGCTCGAAATAGCCCACGTACCCGCGATGCCACACGTAGAACCACCAGTTGCCGTGCGGGCAATCCATCATGTGCACGAACGCGTTGCGGAACCAGTTGTGCGGGTGCTCCGGCGGCAGCTTGAGCATGGCTTCGACGCCGCGCGCGTAACTTTCCAGCATCCGCTGGCCCTGCGGCGTGTTGACGTTGTAGCGGTGATAGCGGGCGCCACTGCTCTTGTCCGTAGCGTCGAAGCCGAAGGCCTGGCCCGGAGCGAGCGACATCATCGAAGCGCCTGCGGCGGCGGTGGCGAGAAATTCGCGGCGTGTATAGCGCATGGTGGTTCTCCTTGTGATCGAACGGATTCCGTTGGTCGCGATCTGCGGTGCAGGGCTGTGCATGCATCCATCGGGAAGCGACCCTGCTGCGGCAGCCGCAGTATACAAACCGCGGTCGTGGGCGCGAGGGAGATTGCACGGCGGTCTTGCTGTCGTAACAGACAGGGTGGTTCGTCCCGAAAGCGCCGTGTTTCGCGCCGAGGACATCCATCCGTGCACCCTTGCAGGCGTCGTGCTCCCGCCCGGCGGGATCGCCGATGCGCAGTCGAACTTGTGGCGCTGATGGTGCAGACTTCACGCAACCAAACAGCATCCAGGCACTCACACCATGAAGACACCTGCTCTCGTGCTTGCCGCCGCGGCCCTGCTCGCGTCCCTGTTGCCCGCGGCGATTCTGGCGCAGGACAAACCTGCCGTCCTGCTGATGGAGGACACGATGGCCCGGCCTTTCGGCGCCCGCGCGCGGCTGGGCTTCGAGCGGCACGTCATCGGCGATGAACTGCCGGTCTGGGTGGATCCCGACGGCAAATTCGACAGCAGTCTGGCGGCGCTGGCCGTCGGTGGCGGCATCCTGGGCTTTGCGGTCGGCGATGCGCACGCCCAGCGCGAGCGCGACGCGACGATCAAGCCCTTGATCGATGGCGTCAGCAAGGACGAACGGCTCAGGACCATGATGGAAAACGAGCTGCGCGCGTCGGTGAAATCCCAGGGTTATGCCATCCACCGCGCCATGCGCGGCGATGGAATGGGGAAGCAGCATGTGTATGTCGGTCTGGCCAAGCCCAGCGATGGTCTGGCGGTCGTCGTCCAGCAGCCCGGGGGCATTCCGATCGTCGCCCTGAGTTGGGACAACCGCCAGCCGCTGCTCGCCATGGACATCTATTTCTACGAGCGCTGGGAAGGCAAGAAACTGACCGTGCGCGAGAAGGCCCGACGCGCCGTCCGCTATGTCGGCTATCAGGCGCCGGCCGGACAGGATCCCCGCACGTACTGGTCCGTGAACGAGGGCGCCGCCTTCGCCGCCGAAATACAGAGCGGTCTGCGCCTTCTGCTGCCGCTGGCCTGGGACGCCGACATCGAAGTGCCCAAGGTGCCGCGCAAGGAAACCACCATGCTGCAGGTCGACGGAACGCCGCTGGTGTTTTCCGGCCGCCTCTGGAAACAGGAGGGCGGGATGGCCTATCTCTTCAACAACGACAAGGGCATCACCGTCGTTGCGACCGCTGGCGCGCCCGTGGCTGCGATGCCCTGATCCAATTCGACAAGCATGCGCGATAGATCGCCTGAGGCTTCCACCGGTAGGCCTTGACCCCGCACCAGCCCGGTCGTAGCGTGGCCGGGTCGCCTCCCAGACAAGGATCTGTCGTGCCGAACCCGCGTTTCGCCGCTATCGTTTGCCTGCTGTCTGGAGTAGTCGCCTGCGCTTCCATCTCGCCTGCGCACGGCGCCAAGCCCGATTTCAGCGGCGCTTGGTCGGTTGAATGGTGCGACAGGGAGAATCCGGAACGCGAGTGCGGCGCCTTCAATCTCTATCTCGTCCAGGACGGCGACCGCCTTTGCGGCGAGCATCAGATGGCCACGGTGGGATTGGGGCGCCTTGATGAAGGCCAGCCCGGCAGCGTGTTGGGCAGCGTCAGCGGCAACCGGGCCACGGTGGTGATCGATGCCACCCGTAGCGGCGCGAAGTACATGGCCACCGCCGAGCGCACGGGCAATCGTCTGCAGTGGCGCATCGTCGGCATGGTGCTGGCCGGCGAATCCGCCGAGCCCACCATCATTCCGCAGAAGGACACCCTGACGCGCGACCTTCGCACCAGTCAGGTCGAACACGCCAAGGCGGTGAAGGATGCGCCGTGCCGGTGGCCTGATACGGTGGCAGCAGAGTAGGTCGATGACGATCTCGAACCGCAGGATGATCCATCAAGGAGCCGCGATGACGAATCGCGATATCGGTTCCGGGCGCTTACGCGGAGATGGCCCGGCATGAGCAACATGAGGCCGCTGTTTGCGCTGCTTTGCGTCATCGCCTGCGCCGTACTGGCTGGATGCGTCTCTGGCTCGCCTTCGCACGGCAAGCGCGCCGATTTCTCCGGCACATGGTCGGTCCAGTGGTGCAGCAAGACGGATCCGTCGATCGACTGCGGCGGTTTCAATGTCAGCCTTGTGCAACGCGATGAATCGATCTGCGGAGAATTCGGCGGCGCCCTTGTCGGCCTCAGGCAAGTCGATGAGGGGACAGTCGTCGGTTCGGCGGTTGGAGATACCGCGATCCTTGCCGTCGAAAGCCAGCGGAGTCAGGCAATTGTGCTGGTGCGCGCTGAACGAAGCGGTGATACGTTGCGCTGGAAAGTGATCGATGATGTGAAGCGTGGAGGCGGTGATATTGATGTCATTGCGCTGGACGACATTTTGATACGTGACGGCGCGAACGAGTCGTTCGCAGAAAGCCACCCTGGAACGGGTGTGGGTTGCCCTTGATTTCCTGCAATGTTTTTCATGCAGATCTCCACAGGATCCTCCGCTTCATGCTTGTAAGGCATCACGTACAGGCTGTCCTGTCTGTTATGACAGGATGACCCAAGCCCAAATCGCCTTGACCCCATCGTGCCCCGCCCGTAGCGTGAGCAGGCGATATCGCGACAGGGGGGCGGTTATGCAGCGCACGTATTTTGCCGTCATGGCGTGGCGGGGATTTCATCGAAATAGGTTCCTGCTTGCATCTGCGAGGGTCTCTTCTTTGACGCCGCATCGTCGGCGTTCTCGATTGTTTCGAACCAGCGCGTATTCCGTAGCCCGGGTCTTGCCGAGACCCGGGATGACGTCATGGAGGTGCTTAAATGCAAGGTCAGGTTTCGGCTAGAAACAGACGTTGGTAATTGAACCTGACCCCATTTCTCCAGTTGATCATTCGCGCCTTGCGTGGCTTTATCTGCGTACGGGCAACGAAAAGCTAGCGCTTAAAGAGGTGCTGGATGGGCTGAAAATTGATCCTTTTGATGAGCATTGCTTGAAGCTAAAAGACAAGCTTTCTTAACATTATAATGCACGCTCGGAATGTGCATAAAATGCCGTGTGGCTCATCGATTGAGATTTAAGGCAGTAAGGCGCATAGGAGTAGGGCGCATAAGCGGAGCAAGTAGGATGGGTTGAGCGCAGCGATACCCATCGCTTTTCTGCGGTGGCGGCTCATGCGATGTTTTTTTTTGCCAAGGATGTTCATTTTTTGGGCGATGATGGGTATCGCTACGCTCAACCCATCCTACGAAAACTGTCCCGCATAGGCCGGCTGCATGACCAACGCGGGATGCACCATGTTGAAGACATTCGTTGCTGTGCAGTGCCCATTGGTGACCATCAAACTATCGGAGTCATGTCGTGAGCGATGATTCGAGCAAAAAGCGAAGCGCTTCCACAGGAGCGCCGTTGCCGCCCAGGATGGGGTTGAACCTGGGCGCCGGCACCAATCCGATGGAGCGCCCGGGTTTCACGATCAATCTGGATGTCGATCAGACGCTGGAGGGCCGTGGCGACCTGCGGACGGCGCACAGCGATTATGTGCTGACGACAGCAGGTGCACCGTTGCCGTTCCGGCCCGGTGTCTTCGACGAGGTGCACGCCGTGAATCCCTACGGTTTCAATCCCGTCTCGGCCGAGACGACGCGGGTGCTGGCACCGGGCGGGCAGCTGGTGGTCAGCGGGAACATGCAGAACAACAAATACGCCAAGAACACCGGCGCCACTGCGGTGGAGCCCGCGTCGGTCGGATTGACGCCGATGGCGCACGGCACCGGCATTCCACCCGAACACGCCTTCGGAACGCAGACGCTGACCAGCCAGCGGCAGGCGCTGCGGACCGATCGGCACGGCTGGGCGACCTATCAGAAATCGCCCATGCCGCCGGTGGGCGCGAGCGCGTCGTCGCCACCCGTCGCCACTGCGGCCACAACCGCGCCGGTGACGGCAGCGCTGCCGACGCCCGCGCTGTCGCCGATGCCATCGGCGGCTCACGGAAGCGGGAGCGGTGGCGCTTCCCCGCCGACGTATGGTGGTCCAAACACAAGCTTCGCCGCCAATCTGCGCACGGCGTTCTCCAGGAAGGGTGGGCTGTTCTGACGACTGCCCGGCGAGAATAAGATTCGTAGGGTGGGGTAAGCGCAGCGATGCCCACCCGTGCACATGGAGCAGCCTGCGATGATGCGCACGAAGTTTTTCTCGCGAAACTCCGACGTTATGATTCCATGATCCAGACAGACAGGGGGGCATGATGTCCATAACCAGGCAGACATCATGGGAAGAACTCAAGGCCGTTCTGAATGTCGGCGATGAAGTGTCGGGTGTGGTTCTGAAGCATGAGGCGTTCGGTGTGTTTGTCGACATCGGGTGCAGATTCGATGGGCTGATTGAAATCATCGCTTTCCTCGATGCAGGCATCATGACGCCGGACATGTTTCCCGCCGTCGGAACGAGGGTAAAAGCCAAGGTGCTGGGTTTCAGAGAGACGAATAACCAAATATGGTTGAGCGTCAAGCCCAGCCAGTTATCAGGATCGTAGGGTGGGGTGAGCGCAGCGATGCCCACCCTTGGCAGATCGAGAAAGCGTTCGGTTGGGTCTGTGTGAGGATCGACGACCGGCGCCTGCATGCATGTTCAAATGCGCTGTAGGTTCTTTTGATTCGCATCGTGACTGATGTGCCGGGATGGTGGGGTTGCGCTTCGCTTACCCCACCCTACGCCGCCGCGCGGTGGGGTTGTAGCTGCTCATGGATCAACACAACGAACAGGGGAGGTTTGGGTGATGCACAACGAATCGATCGAACACATGTCGCCGGAGTCGCTGTCACGGCGGCAATTCCTGCGCGCGGGCACCGGTGCGGCGCTGGGGCTGGGCCTGGGGTTGCCGTCGCTGGGGTGGTTGACCGGCTGCACGTCGCTGCCGGCGTCGCGGGCGCCGGCCTGGAATGAGTTGGCGGCGAGTCTGCAGGGGCCGCTGTTGATGCCGGGGGCGCCGGACTTCGCGGCGAAGGCGCGGCCTTGGGCGCTGCAATACGCGTCGACGCTGCCGCAGGGCATCGCGCAATGTCTGGGCGAAGCGGATGTGCAGGCGTGCCTGCAGTGGGCGCAGGCGTACAAGGTGCCGTTGGTGGCGCGCAGCGGCGGGCATTCGTATGCGGGGTATTCGACGACCACCGGGCTGATGGTGGATGTGTCGGCGATGAATCGCGTCGAGATCGATGGCGCCACCGGCATCGCGCAGATCGGCGGCGGGGCGCGCAACAAGCATGTGTACGCGGCGTGCCGGCCGTACGGGCGCGCGGTGACGCACGGGCGCTGCAAGGACGTTGGCGTGGCCGGGCTGGTGCTGGGCGGCGGCATCGGTTTCAACATGCGCGCGCACGGGCTGACCTGCGACGGGCTGACCGCAACCCGCATCGTGCTGGCCGACGGCCGCGCGCTGACCTGCAACGCGAACGAAAACGCCGAGCTGTTCTGGGCGATCCGCGGCGCGGGCGGCGGCAACTTCGGCATCCACACCGGCTTCACCTTCCAGACCTTTCCGGTCGCGATGTACACGGTGTTCGCGATGACCTGGACGGAGCGTCTCGCAGAGGTGTTCGCGGCACTGCAGGATATGGCGCTGGCCGCGCCGAACGGACTCGGCATGAAGCTGAGCGTGGTCGCCAAGGCCGGTGCGTCGGGGCTGACGCTGTCGATCCTCGGCCAGCTCGCTGGACCGCAGGACGAACTCAAGGCGCTGCTCGCCCCTGTGTTGGCGATGCGCGCGCCGGACACGGCCATCGTCGAGGAGCGCGGCTACTGGGACGCGCAGGAATTCCTGTCCGAAGACGGCACGCCCGAGTACTCGCATGAGCGTTCGCGCTTCGCGCGCGGCGCGCTGTCGGGCGCGGCGATCCAGGCCATCCTCGCGAACCTGCGCGAATGGCCGGGCACCACGGTCGCCGGTACCTGGAAATTTTTCCTGATGGGCGGAAAGATCGACGCGTTTGCGCCGACCGACATGGCGTTCGTGCATCGCGGCTATTCGATGATCACCAGCGCCGAGCTGGAATGGTCGCCCGCCGATTCCCCGGCGGTGCTGGCGAAGAACCAGCAGTGGCTGTCGCGCTTCCACGACCGCATGGAACCGTACACCTCGGAATATTGCTACCAGAACTTCATCGACCCCAGCCAGCGCGATTATCTGCACGCGTACTACGGCGAAAACCTGCCGCGGCTGAAGGCGGCCAAGCGGTATTACGATCCGCGCGACGTGTTCCGCTATCCGCAGTCGATTCCGGTGTGAGCGTGTCGGTATGCGTGCGGCCATCCGTGACCACAGAAAATCGATTCGATTCGATACGAATATGTTCGAATCGAGGCCTTTGCTTGCGTAGGAGGGGCTTCAGCCCCGAGCTCGCTTTCGATCGGGTTTCCGGTTTAAAGCTCGGGCCTGAAGGCCCTCCTACGAAACAAACGGCATCATCCCACCTTTGTTTTTACCTGGGGCAACACCAACGGACATCAAGCTGAACCTGATCAGCCGCTCGAATAAAATCAATAATCCGCAGATCGTGATTTTCCAGAAGAACGGCGCGGAGGGTGTGAATGCGCCGGAGGATCGATTCGATTCGAATGTATTCTGGTCGACGGCCGCGCTTGCGTAGGAGGGGCTTCAGCCCCGAGCTCGCTGTTGATCGGGTTTCCGGTTTAAAGCTCGGGCCTGAAGGCCCTCCTACGAATCGATAGGCTACGAATCAATCGGCATCGTCCCACCTTCGTTTTTTCTCCGGAGCAACATCGATGGATATCCAGCTCAACCTGATCAACCGCTCGAACTATGCCGACAATTCCCAGATCGTGATGTTCCAGAAGAACGCCGCGGCGGGTGTCGATGAACTGCCGGTCGCGTGGCAGGTGATCCGCAACCTGGGGCGCGGCGATCACCATCCGTTCGTCTATCCACTGGTCACGACCCTTTCTGCGGCCGACAGCTGGGGCAACGCCACGCCGCAGATCCAGGCGGACAACGGTCTGCTCTACAGCATGGCGCGGGGGCCTTCGGGCGGCGACAGGCTATCGTTGCTGGGAAAGGCCAGCTCGCCGCAGGAAATCCAGTGCCGCAATGATCTGGTGCAGGGCGCGATGTCCGCCAGCCTCTTCAAATCCGGAAAACTGGTGATGATGAAGACGTCGATCGCACCGGGGCAACTGGCCGCGTTCGTGCTGCAGCCCACGCTGTACATCGGTGTGATGTCCGATATCGGACCGGGCGAGGCGATAAATTCCGCGATCATGTCCAACGTCAACACGCAGCTCTCGCTGCTGGGCATCGCGAAGGCCGACATCGTCATGACCGGCGGCGGCCCGGGGCCGACGTCCACGCCGTTCCGCTTCACGCTGGAAAATGTGGTGATGGCGTAGCGCCGCACCCGGACACCCGCCGGATGCGGAAGCATCGGGCTGCTAAAGAGGGTCTGCCGACTGTGCTGCCCGTCATGAAAACGCCAATGCGGCGGCTCCCGTCGCGCTGGCAGCGGCCGCCGACGCCCGCCCGGGCAAGCCGCGTAGGCCTGACTGGGGTAATATCCGGACTCGCGCCCATCGGGCGTTGAGGCAAGTGCTCGGGTCCGGGGGGATTCGAGCTTGGACCGGTCCAAGGATGTCTTGTCGCCCGTTGGCGATCCGGTACTTCTGTGGGCACGACGACTAATACCGGGGGAAGACATGAGTCGCAATTCGATGATGGCGCAGTTGATGCGCTTGGCGCGCTTGGCCGCGCAGGCAGATAAAACGGGGCAGAGCGCGCAGGAAGTGATCGAGCGCGACGCGAGCGCGCAGGACGCCCTGCGCGACGCCGGGCGTCGGCGCTTCACGCAGGTGGCGATCGCGGGCGCGGCGACGGCTGCGGCCGGCGCGATGACGCCCGCGGCCTGGGCCGGGGCTTCGAGGATCCGGCGGATGATTTCCGGCGGCGGCAACGTCGCGGTGGTGGGCGCCGGCATGGCCGGGCTGAGCTGCGCGTCCGAACTGGCCCGCAAGGGCGTGGCCACCCAGGTGTTCGAAGCCTCCGGACGCGTCGGCGGCCGATGCCACAGCCTGCGCGGGGTGTTCCCGGGGCAGGTGGCCGAGCGCGGCGCCGAGTTCATCGGCAGCTCGCATCACACCATGCTCGGCTACGCCCGCGCCCTCGAGCTGCCGCTCGAGGATGTCTCGCTGCAGCCGGGCAACACGTTCTACCATTTCGACGGTCAGACCTATTCCGAAGCGCAACTGGTCGAGGAATACCGCGCGTTCGCGGATTCGATGCGCGAGGATCTGGCGACGCTGAGCTATCCCACCGCCGACCGTTTCAACGAGGCCGACGAACTGTTCGACCTGATGAGCCTGGACGACTACCTCAGCCTGCAGGGCTCCGGTGGTCTGCTGCGCAAGGTCATCGGTTCGGCCTACGCCGCCGAGTACGGCGCCGGCATCGACGAACTGAGTTCGATCAGCTTCCTGCGCTTCATCCACGGCGACAAGCGCGGCAAGTTCGCGCAGGTCGGCGGCGCCGGCGGCGGCCTGCAGGGCGGCGAAGGCTTCCATGTGATCGACGGCAACGACCGGATCGCCTCCGGTCTGGCCGAGCGCCTGCCCACGCCGGTGCGGCTGAGCCACAAGCTGATCGCGGTGCGCAAACTCGCCAACGGCCGCGTGCGGCTGACCTTCGACGTCGCCGGACGCGCCGTGCAGAGCGATCACGATGCCGTGGTGCTGACGCTGCCGTTCAGCGTGCTGCGCGACGTCAAGCTCGATCCCAGCCTCGAACTGCCGGCGTGGAAGCGCTACGCGATCAACAACGCGGCGATGGGCGACAGCAGCAAGCTGATGGTCGGTTTCAACCATCCGTACTGGTACATCCGCCACGGCACCAACGGCAGCGGCTACGGCGATGGCGCGCGGCTGCAGTCCACGTGGGAAAGCAACGCCTTCAGCGGCGACATCTACCGCGCGGTGCTGACCAGCCAGCTGGGCGGCGCGGCGGCGCGGTCATTGGATCCACGCCAGCTGCAGTCCGAGGCCGCGATGTTCCTGGCCGAACTGGATGCGGCGATGCCCGGCGCCGTCGCATCGGCCCGGCGCAACGCGAACGGCGATGTGGTGGCCTTCGCGCAGAACTGGTCGAAGAACCCGCTGAGCAAGGGCGCCTACACCTGCGCACGTCCCGGCTATTTCACCACCATCGCCCACAACGAGGCGAAGGCGGTAGGCAACGTCATGTTCGCCGGCGAGCACACCAGTAGCTTCTACGAGTGGCAGGGCACCATGGAAGGCGCGGCGCTGTCCGGCCTGCGCGCCGCGGCCGAAGCCTGCACGCTGCTGCGGGTGAGCTGATCGGTCCCGGCAGAAGCCGGTAGACGATTCGGATGGTCCGTGTCGGATCATCCGCGTCACTCAAGAATGCTGGACGAAAATGCCGGCAAATGCTCAAGGCGGAACCTGTGAAACGGTTCCGCCTGTTTTTTTGCCGCGTTATTCGGACGGATTCATCGATGTGATCGAGTTGTCCAGGACATCGGCATCGATAGGCGGCGTCAGCCCGCTGCGGGCGGTGTGTCGCTGTCGTCGCTCGTCGCTTCGCCCGATCCCGCGGCCTGCTTGGCGGCATCGCGCGCTTCGCGCTTGCGGGCATCCTTCTCGTCTTTTTCCTTCTTTTTCGCGATCTCGCGCTGACGTTTTTCGAACGAGTAATTGGGCTTGGCCAATGGAAGTGCCTCAGTGCAGGGACCGCCAGTGTAATCCCGCAGCCGGAGGCCGACAAATCAGGGGGCCGGGCGCAGGACATCAAGGGCAGGCGCTGGAAAATCAGGGGTCGGCGGATCGCGATGGCGCCATCCTGCAGGAATCGACAATTGCTTCGCCCGGTTCGATGGGGCTATGGTCCGTCACTGGCCGGATGCGCCGTCGCGCGGTTCTGCCGCCGCAGACGATCGGTCCGGCATAAACACTGCCAGGGGGGCGGATGAGCGGGCTGAAGAACGTCAATCAGCGTCATGACGACGCACTGAGCCGTATGGGGTGGGCGGAGCTGGAGCAGTTGCTCGCTGCCTACTATCGCGAGGTCGGCTGGTGGGTGGATCACGTCGGCACCGGCGGCACCGGGGCGCGATTCGACGGTGGCGTCGATCTCAGGATCCGCCGCGACGCCGAATGCGTGCTGGTCCAGTGCAAACACTGGAACGTGAAGCAGGTGCCGCACAACGCGGTGCATGAATTGCTGGGCGTGATGGTCAACGAGGGCGCGACCGGCGCGATCCTGGTCAGCAGCGGCGAATTCACCCGCGCTGCGATCGATGCCGCTCAGCGCCACGGGCACGTGAAATTGATCGATGGCGCTGTGCTGCGCACGATGCTCGGGCCGCTGCCGGAGCCGATATCGCCAACGCCAACACCACCCGCACGGCCTGCGCCCACCCATCCGCCTGCCGAACGCTCGCAGGCGAACTACGGGTTGTGGCTGATCGCGCTGCTCTGCGCTGTCGCCTACGCGTTCATCGTGCGCGCCATCCTCGAGCGCACTGCCGACACCGCGGTCGAATCGCAGGTCGAGACCGCTCGACCATCGGTGCAGCCGACGATCATCGTGTACGCGCCGCGGCCGGTCGATGCCGCGCCTGAGGTCAATCCAGCGCCGCGACCGCAGACCGAAGCGGAGATCCGGGAATTGCAGCGCAAGGCGGATGAGGCGATACGGGTGATCGAAGACAGCACGCCGGAAATGTAGCGCGACGTTCCCGCACGGGGCGCGTCGCGACGATCCGGTCCGCGATGCGAACGCCAAGCTGCCGTAATGGAATCCGCACGACGAGCGCCGGATCGCCAAGTCGGCGACAATGCCTCCACATCCACACGGCATCACAATGCGATGAAGACCCCCGCGGGCCTGCAGCCTCTGATCGACGACGGCGTGATCGACGCCGTCCTGCGTCCGCTGAAAAGCGGCAAGGAAGCCTCGGTCTACGTGGTGCGCGCGGGCGACGACATCCGCTGCGCCAAGGTCTACAAGGACATGGCGCAGCGCAGTTTCCAGGCGCGTGTCCAATACCAGGAAGGCCGCAAGGTGCGCGGCAGCCGCCAGGCGCGGGCGATCGGCAAGGCCACGAAGTTCGGCCGCCGCGAGCAGGAGGAAGCCTGGAAGCATGCCGAAGTGGACGCGCTGTTCGCGCTGGCCGAGGCCGGCGTGCACGTGCCGCGCGCCTACGGCTATTTCCACGGCGTGCTGGTGATGGATCTGGTGACCGATGCCGAAGGCCACAGCGCGCCGCGACTGGGCGAGGTGGAACTCACTGCCGACGAGGCCCGCGCCTTCCACGCGCGGCTGATCGGCGACGTCGTGCGCATGCTCTGCGTGGGCCTGATCCACGGCGATCTGTCCGAATACAACGTGCTGGTGGCGCCGGACGGCCCGGTGATCATCGATTTCCCGCAGGTGGTCAGCGCCGCCGGCAACAACGCCGCGCGCGACATGCTGCTGCGCGACGTGCACAACCTGCGCGACACCCTGGCCCGTTTCGCGCCCGAACTGGCCGAAACCCACTATGGCGAAGAGATGTGGGCGCTGTTCGAGAAAGGCGATCTGCGCCCCGATACCGAACTGACCGGTCGCTTCACCTTCGACACCCGCCGCGCCGACGTGGCGGCGGTGCGGATGTCGATCGAGGACGCGCGCCAGGAAGCGATCATCCGCCAGCAGGGCCGCGAAGAAGCCGCCGAACACGATTGAGGGTTCGGCGGCGACGCCGTGCCTGCATCGCCTGCTGCGGGCGCCCGCTTCGCTAGTGCGAACGCCCCAGCACTTCGCTGTCGTCGTCCTTGACGCACTGCGCGCCGCGCGGATCGCAGCGTTCGTCGACGCCGCAACCGCCGCGCGTGGCGTAGCACGCGCAGACGGCGCGGCCGTTCTCCAGCACGCCGAAGCCGCGACAGGGTTTTTCCGCGATGCAGGTGCCTACCGCGCCGGCTTTCCGGTAGCGCGGCGCGCAATCGCCCTTGCTCGCGACCGCTTCGCGCTGCGGCACCGGATCGGCCCGGGACGCGAAGTCATCGAAGCGCGGCGCGGTCGTCGAGGTCGGCGTCGCTTTGGGATCGTCCCGCTGTGCGTGCGGGCCGGTGTTCGCGGCCGAGGCTGTGCCTGCAACGAACAGCAGTAGGGATACGATCGTGGAGACGAGCATCGACGCAATCGCCGATGCGAACGCACCGGACAGCGATGTGTGCAGATGTGGAATCGACATGGCGGCATCTCCTATTTCGGTTCGCGCACGGATTGCACGTGCTGATGGCCGGCGACGAAGGTCCAGCGCTTGTTGCAGCCCTTGCCCAGGTCGGTGCTGGTGAAACGGATGAATACCGGCGTGGTGTCGTCGAAACCGGCGTGCAGCATGTCGTCGTAGTCGCCCCAGTAGCCGCGGGTGTCGGAGCATACGGTGATGTCTTTCGCCAGATCGACCGGGATGCCCAGCGGATTGCCGTTGACGTAGGCCAGGTTCATGCGCGCCAGCGAGACTTTCGCGACGCTTTGCCCGTAGCGCGAATAGAACGAGCTGGTCCAGTGCGGCGGCAGGCCGATGAAGCCGCGCCACGCGGCGACGCTGGGATTGAAGGCATCGTATGGCGTGGCCTCGGCGGAGCTGGGGCCCGCTTTCCATTGCGGCACCGGGAAGCACTGGGCCAGATCGAACGGGCAGGCGCTTCCTTCCACGAACAGACGTCCGCTGCCGCTCCTGCGCGTGTAGAGAAAACGCACCGCATCGTTGCCGCCTTCCGAGACCGCGCCGATATCGAACGAGAACTGCGGGCCGGTGCGGATCGTCAACGGATTGCCCTGCACGCTGGTGCCGAGAGTCACCAGCGGATAACTGACGGCGTACTCGCTCGCCTGCACGGCCTTGCCCCATTGGCCGTTGCGATAGCGATTCACGAACACCAGGTAACCCGAACCGTCGACGATCGTGGTCGCGGCGTAGAGCCAGCCTTCCTGCGTCGCGCGCAGGCGCGGATGCGTCGCGGCGATCAGTCCCGGGAACGGATCGGCGATGCGTTCGAATACGCCGTCGTGTTTCGGCGCGCGCCAGACATCGATCCTGCTTTTGGTGATGTCGACATACGCCGCGAATACTTCGCCGGAGGGCGTCGATGCCATGCTGCCGCCGTCGTAGAAATGGCCTTTGACGGCGTCGGGATCGCCTGCGTCGGCCTCCTTGTTGGCGATGCACTGGTAGTTCTGGAAGCTCACGCCGCCGTTGGTGGAACGCGCGATGCACGCGCCGCCGATATACGAACCCTTGGATCCGTAGGTGACATAACCGTCGATCCCGCCGGACGGGAACTTGCTGTCCGGAATCGCAAGATTGGACATGAACACCACGTTGGAACCGGCGCCGGAGGTCGTCATCGCCGGGTCGCCCCACAGCGCCGACCAACCGGCCGGCGGCGCCATCTTGCCGCCGTAGGTCCAGTGCCTGCCCTTGTCGCTGGAATACGACCAGCCCATCAGGCTCGCGCCATTGAGGATCTTGCGCGTGTTCTGGGTGTAGATCACTTTCCCGTCGTTGCCGGTTTCGTCGTTGAACGACACGACGAGCCGATATTCGCCGGAATATGAAGCGGTGGCCGACGTCTCCGACTGCATCGCATCGCTGGTGGCGTCTGTCTGTCCGGTCACGGTGGCCACCGATGCGCAGCCGCCGGACAGCGCCGCTGTCGCGGCCAGTGCGATGAGCGTTCTCGCGAATCGCGTCATGCGCGACGATCCGTGCGGATGGTCCGGTGCGGCGCAAGCAGCGGGGGGCGGATCGGAACAGGCGTTATCGACGCCCATCGCATGACGGTCCATGGCATGCCTCGCAATCGAAGCGTCCCGCATTGCGCGAGACGATGGATCGGATCCCTCCCAAGCAGGAAGACGTGCGCCGTCGGCGCGAACGGACATCGCGGCGACGAACGGTCGCCCGCGGTGCCTCCGATCAGGCTTTCAGCGTGCCGCTTTCGCCATGCAGCGGGCGTAGCGCTGATTCACGCGGGTCGCGAACCATTCGGTGGTCAGCTTGCGGGTAATCTTCGGGCTGAGAAGGCGGATCCGCGGCAGCGTCGCCCGCGGCAGCGGTTTGCCGTTGCGCTTGTCGGCGATCTCGAACACCCGGACATACAGCGGGCTGTCCTCGAACGCATGGCGATGGGCGCCGGACAGTGCGCGATGGATCTCGCCGGGCGTCATGCCGAGCTTGTCCGCCATCGTCAGCACCGCGGTTTCGGTGGCGCTGGCCTTGCCCGCGCCTTTGTCCTTGCGGTAGCGGATCAGGTCGCCGTCCAGATCCAGCGCGATGCCGGTGGCCACCGCGACCGCGTTCTGGAACGCGGCATTGCGGCTGGCGTAGCGGCCGGCATTGAAATCGGCGAAGCGGAACAGCGGTTTCTGGTACGACGCCGGATAGTCGAGCAGATGGGCGATGCCGAAATACATGCCACCGCGGCGGGTGAACACTTCGTGGCGGATCGATCCTTCGGCGGTGTACGGGTAGGTGCGCTCGTCGGCATGCGCTTCGGCGAACGCGATGCTCACCTGCATCGGACCGCCGGTGCGCACCGGATTGGCGCCGGCCAGCAGGCGCTTGCCCATCGGCACCCGCGCGATCATGGCTTCGAAGATATCGCTCAGTTCCTTCTCGGTGCGGACCGCGGTGATGCGCGTATCCCAGGTCTGCCCGTTCGGCGACTCGAGCTGCAGCGCGGCGCGGACCAGGAACAGCGGAATGTGCTTGCGCTCCGCGCGGGTCTCGATCTCCTTGCGCGCGATCCGGCCCAGCCCGGGCACCGCCGGATGCGCGGTGAAGGTCGATTCCTGTTCGGTCACCGCGAGCACCGCGCACAGGTTCTGCGCCGAGGGTTCGATGTCGAGCGCCGAGAATGCCGACTGGATGTCCTCGGCCCAGCCGGCGCGATCCTGCACGGTCGTCGGCATCAGCCGCTTGATCTGCGCGCGGACCTGTTCGGGCGTGGGCGGCGGTGGGCCGGTATCGCAGCCGGCCAGACCGATGGCCAGGCACGCGGCGGACAGGGCGACGGCAATGGATTTGCGTGTCTGGAGCGGACGGGTCATCGGCGCGACTGTAGCCGGGCACCTGCATCCGCGGAAAGGGGATGGATACCGTCACGGCGGTAACACGGCGATGGAGATCCCGAAAGCGCCGGGTTCGCGGACCATGGCTGAACGCGCGTCGGTCCGTGCCGGACCGTGGCCATACGAGCCGTTATGATCGCCGACGCCCGGCCGGCCGTCGCCGCCTTTGTTCAGGAAGATCTGCCGATGTGTTCCCTTCGATCCTGCCGAATCGCGATCATCGCCATCGCACTGTCGCTCATCATTACCGCGCCCGCGTTCGCTTCGCAGTCCAACAAATGGCGGCTTCAATTCAGCGGCGCCGCCGAATCGGCGGGCGAAATGGTGTTCGAGATCGTGCCCTCCGGCCGCGCGCCGGTGCGGGTGAGCGTGCTGATCGAGCGCAACGACGGCGAGAACCGCGTCGCGCGCAAAGTGAAGACCGCGATCGACCGCCAGGCCGGAAAGTGGGTGGACGCGGAACTCGACGACGGCGAGGACGTGCTGGTGAAGCGGCATTTCTTCCGGCGTTTCTCCATCGTGCTGGTGTCCAGCACGGTGAAGGATGTGCGGATCAATTTCGATCACGAGTGATCGCTGCGCACGTTGCGCGAGTAAGCGCAAAAGAGGCCGGCGCGCGTCCGTGTGCGCCGGTGCTCCCGAGGTGGTGATTACGGCATCGCATCCGAGATGGATACGTAGCCGAAGCAATCGCCGCTGCCGCTGACGGCGGCGAAGGCGGACAGGTTGTGCGAGAACGCAGGGCCGCTGTAGACGTAACCGGTCGATGTGGTCCCGTTGGTGCCGGGGATGCCGGTTTTCTGGATGACCTGTCCGGTGCTGAAGTTTTCCGCGCGTACCAGGCGGTTGTTCGTGATCGAGGCAGGAACATTCCAGGGCCTGAAGACATTGGCGGTTGCGGATGCCGATGCGCGCGCGTAGTAGAAATTCAAGCCGCCGCCGCCGTTGTCGAGATACAGCCCGGTGGTGGCGTTGACCTGCGCGGAGCCGCTGTAGTAGGTCACTTGTCCATTGTAGGAATAGTAAACGCAGCTCAACGCGGCGGATGCCGCTTTGCGGGTGCCGACATCCGTCGCCAGCTGCGCGCGCGCTGTCGCGTAACGTGCGCGCGCGCCCTCCATCTGCCGGATCAATGCCCGGGTCTGCGCTTTGCTGCGGCTGGAGCCGTTGAGCTGCGCGCGCTGCACGCCGAGGTCGTAATCCAATCCGGCTTCGCCGATCGAGACGGTTTTTCCCGCCAGATCGCCGGCGACGATCAGGTACACGCCCGGGCTGATCTGTTCGATCTTATCGCCGTAGTCGCGCGCGAACTGCGCTTCGCTTTCGATCTTCAAGCCTTCTGCGGCCATCGCACTGCCGGTGAGGACGATGCTCGCGAGCGTCGCTGCCAAAATGCTCTTCATAAGAATGTGTGCTCCTGTGGGATGTCTGAAATCGATGCCCGATCCTGACGGACCGGGAAGATGATCCGGTTGCGTCGTGCCGGAAGCGCTGCCGGAAACCCTGTCCAACGGCAAGGGCTCGCATCGTTCAGCGGAACGCCGGCCCAAACAGGATCAAAGCCGGAGGCTGCCGCGGTGGCGAGGCTTGTCTGCCAAAGCGGGCCATGACAAACCGCTGGCGCAGGCTGAGAATCGAGCAGTCCGCCTGTCGTTGTGGACAGGCCCGCAGACCATCCCGGAGACACCAGCATGCGCACACGTCCGATCGCTCCGCCGGCATTCCGGCACATTTGGCCGTGTCTGGCCGCAGCGATGGCGCTGACCGCCTGCGACGGACTGCAGGCAGGCCGCGCGTCGTCGACGCAGACCCAGACCGCAGCCGCTACCCAGGCAGCCGGCGAGAAGCCGCGCATCACCGGCGGCCCGCATCCGGCGGTCGCGGTGACCGCATCGCAATCCATCGCTTCCGGTACGACGCCGTTCGCGAACGGCTGCGATGGCGTCGCCGCCAGCGGCACGCTGTACGCCAGCGCCGAGGTCGAACCCTTCGTCGCGGTCGATCCGCTCGACCCGCAGACCATGGTCGGCGTGTGGCAACAGGATCGCTGGTCGAACGGCAGCGCGCGCGGTCTGGTCAGCGCGACGACGCACGATGGCGGGCGCTCGTGGCGGCGAACGGTGCAGCCGTTCTCGCGCTGCGGCGGCGGCAACGTCATGAACGGCGGCAACTACAGCCGCGCGTCCGATCCATGGGTGACGTATTCGCCGAATGGCGTGGTGCATGCGATGTCGCTGTCCACTCTTGGCAACGCCAACGCGATGCTGGTCAGCCGTTCGTTCGACGACGGCCTCACCTGGACCAATCCGATCGCGCTGATCGTCGACGGGTTGGGCGCCTTCAACGACAAGAACGCAATGACCGCCGATCCGCACGATGCCAACTTCGTGTACGCGGTCTGGGATCGACTGGTCGACGCCAACAACACCGGGCCGACCTATTTCACGCGCAGCACCAACGGCGGCGCGAGTTGGGAAACCGCACGGCCGATCTTCGACCCCGGCACGCGCAACCAGACCATCGGCAACCAGATCGTGGTGCTGCCGAACGGTGCGCTGCTGAATGTGTTCAACCGGATCGACACGCCGCTGGGCGGCGCGCAGTCCGCGCGCGTCGCGGTGATGCGTTCGCTCGATCGCGGCGCCACCTGGTCGGCCCCGGTGTACGTCTCCAATCTGCTTTCGCTGGGTACCCGCGACCCTGAAAGCGGCACCGCAGTGCGCGACGGCGGGATCATTCCGGCTATCGCCGCGGCGCCGAACGGCGATGCCTACGTGGTCTGGCAGGATGCGCGCTTCAGCGGTGGCGTCGTCGACGGCATCGCGATCTCGCGTTCGACCGACGGCGGCCTGACCTGGTCCGCGCCGACGCGGGTCAATGCGGTTGCCGCCGTGCCCGCGTTCACGGCCAGCGTGCACGTGAATCGCGATGGCGTGGTCGGCGTGACGTATTACGACTTGCGCAGCAATACGACGACCGCGGCGCTATCCACCGACTACTGGCTGGCGCGCTCCGCCAACCAGGGCGCGACCTGGACGGAAACGCGCGTCGCGGAAGCGTTCGACATGAGCGTCGCGCCATTCGCGAACGGCTTGTTCGTCGGCGATTACAACGGGCTGGTCAGCGCCGAAGGCCGGTTCGTGCCGTTCTACGGCCGTGCGAACAGCGGCGATACCGCGAATCGCACCGATATTGTGGCCGCACCGCTGGCCGATCTCGGGTTTCCAACCGCACCGAAGACCCGCGCGGCGATGCTGGCGGAAATGCGCGCGCGGCAGGTGCCGCTGACGTTCCGGGTCACGCCGGCGCTGCAACTGCGCGTGGCTGCGAACCTCAAGCGTCGTGTGAAACAGCCGCCGGGTTTCTGCAGCGGATGGGTGATGCCGAATGTGACGCGTGCGTTGCAGCTGTAGTCGTTTCTGCCGATCCTGTCCGTAGAGCGGCCTTCAGGCCAGCCCAGGCAGAACCCGACCGGCGACGACATCAGTGCCGTGCCCACGGCTGACGACAACGAAACGATTGCGTATCGGAAGCAGCGGCCTGAAGGCCGCTCTACGCGGAATGACATGTATTTCCGTGGTTGCCATCGCAACAGCGCGGAGATTTCAAACAGGCTGTTAGATCAACCTAAAAACTCTCTGCTCGCCGCACGCGACAACCGGTCATGCACATCGCGCCAATCTTCGTGCATGGGCGGGCGCTCCAGCCAGATCGCGCTCGCGCCCGCCTGATCCAGCGTGTGCAGTGCATCGTAGAGCGCGCGGGCGAAGCCGGATTTGTCGGCCGGCAGTCGCAGCGTGTGCAGCACGCCAGCGGAGATCGGCAACCCATCGCTGGTATGCGCGAGTGCAATGCCGGCATCGGCCGGCAATTGCGTCAGCCGCGTGCGCAGCGTTCCGGTGTCAAAGACATACAGCGGCGTGTGCGGCTGGTAGTGCACGGCGACATTGCCCGGGACTGCGGCATCGTGATGTTCCGGGAATTCGACTTCGACGCCCAGGACATCGCTGAGCTGGCGACGGGTGATCGGTCCGGCGCGAAGGATCCGCGGGGCATCGCCGGTCAGATCGACGATGGTCGATTCCAGTCCCACCGCGCAGGGGCCTCCGTCGAGCACCGCGTCGATGCGCCCGCCCAGGCCTTCGAACACCTGATCGGCGGTGGTGGGGCTGAGACGTTTGTAGGGATTGGCCGAGGGCGCGGCCAGCCCGCCGTCCAGGGTGTCGAGGATGCGCAGCAGGACCGGGTGATCCGGCACCCGCAGACCGATCGTGGGGCGCCCGCCGGTGACCTCGGGTGGCACTGCGTCGGCCTTGTGCAGCAGCAGGGTCAGCGGGCCGGGCCAGAACGCTTCGGCCAGCCGCCACGCGGCGTCGGGAATGTCTTTTGCCCAGCGCGGCAGCTGCCCGGCGCCGGCCAGATGCACGATCAGCGGGTGGTTTGCCGGCCTCTGTTTGGCCGCGAAAATGCCGCGCACCGCCTCGGAGTTGGAGGCGTCGGCGGCCAGTCCGTAGACGGTTTCGGTGGGCACGGCCACCAGCCGGCCGGCGCGCAGCAGGCGCACGGCTTCGTCGATATCGTCGGGGCGGGTGGCGTCGAGACGACGCGTCTGGAGCGGTGCGGACATCGCGAAAGGGTAGCAAACGCCGCGGAGGCCGGGCGGGAAGGGTGCGGAAGACCTACAATCGCCGACCTTTCCCGTCAGGTACCGGCGATGGCGCTCAAATCCACCGTGGTCAAGGTCGAGCTGCAGGTCAGCGACATGGACCGGCATTACTACGCCCAGCACAACCTGACCCTCGCGCAGCATCCGTCCGAAACCGACGCGCGACTGATGGTGCGGCTGCTCGCCTTCGCGCTGTATGCCGACGAGCGTTTGGAATTCGGCCGCGGCCTGAGCGACGACAGCGAGCCCGACCTGTGGCAGCGCGATTACGTCGGCGACATCCAGCGCTGGATCGAGCTGGGACAGCCGGACGAAAGCCGCATCCGCAAGGCCAGCGCGCGCGCGGAGCAGGTGGTGGTAGTGAATTACGGCGGTCAGGCGTCGGAAGTCTGGTGGAAGAAGAACGCCGCCGGGCTGGCGCGCTTCGCCAATCTGACCGTGCTGGATATCGATCCGGCCGCAATCGATGCGCTGGTCGGTCACCTGCAGCGCGGCATGCGCCTCACCGCGATGATCCAGGACACCGAGCTGCAGCTGATGAGCGACAGCCTGAACATCGCGTTGACGCCGCGGGTGCGCAAGGCCTCCGCGGCGTAACTACTGCGATCCGGTGGGTTGGCCTCAGCGCAGATCGATCTCGGCCACCTTGTCGCGATAATCCTTCTTCGGATCCACGCCCAGCAGCATCTTCACGCCGGCCAGCAGGCTGGACTCGTTGAGCCAGATTTCGAGGTGCTGCGCCTCGAAGCGCAGCAACGCCAGTTTCGGATCGTCCTTGCCGCCTTCGTACCACGCGGCCACGAACGGGTTCCACAAGCGGTCGATCGCGGCGCGATCGTTCTGCAGCCACAGCGAGCCTTCCACGCAGGCGAACAGATCGTGATCCTTCGCCACGAACGCGATCGTGGCGCGATGCCCCTCGGTGAGATGCTGCACGAGCAGACTCTCTCGCGATCCGAAGAACCAGATCGAGCCGCGCGGCTCTTCGATCATCGCCGTCATCGGCCGTGTATGACCATTTTCCACGCCGACCAGACCGAGCATGGCCGTGCGGTCCGATTTCAGGGTTTTCCAGAATTTTTCTTCAAGCTGCTCTGGTGTTTTCATGAGGATGGTCCTGTAGGTGGTAGTCGGTAGGCCTGTCTGTC
This sequence comes from Chitinophaga pinensis, assembly GCA_943371935.1. Lineage (GTDB taxonomy): Bacteria > Pseudomonadota > Gammaproteobacteria > Xanthomonadales > Xanthomonadaceae > Lysobacter_I. The sequence goes on from CALRWS020000027.1 coordinate 23,094, forward strand.
GTACTGGGACATCGACTGGATTCAAATCGATGGACGGAAGCGCGGTTGCGCTCCCGTCCATCAGTGAAGAGGGCCTTGTGGTGGTTGCAAATCACCGGCTATTCAATGCCGATGCGCGTGATCAGTGTCCGTTCTTGTTGGAATCGCCCGGGATCGCGTCTTCGACGCGGTTCCATGCGGCGCGGACCGCGTGTTTCGCTTTTTCCCAGCCGACCTTGGCGGAGCCTTTCGAGGCTTCCCACTCGCTGCGAAGATCGGGCTCGGCCTGGTCGAAGCTCCGGGCGGTGTGGCGGCCGCGACCTTCGTAGCCGACCTGATAGGCCGATTCGAAATCGGAGAACTGCTGGCCGGACTCGTAATAGGGTTCCTTGGCGAACTGGTTCTGCCAGTAGGTGCGATCCTGCGAAAAGTCCGCCGTCGTGTTCTGGGGATCGGCCTTCGCGCCGCTGGATGCATCGGCGTTATTCGAGGTATTCCGATTGGCGGTATTGGGAGTGTGCTGGTGAGCCATCTCTATCTCCTGTTCTGTCGCGTATCGATGTTGCGTGTATCGATGTTGCGCGTGGATTGCGCTTGTCGCTTTGCGCCGTACCGATGCTTGTCGGCGTGAACGACATTACACTGCCTTCGATAAACAACGCTTACGAAAAAGGAAAGACTTCATTACGCGATGGATCGCCTTTCGTAACGGTTCATTCGAACGCTTCCACTACCGGTCTCGCGTCGCATGCTGCACGATGGGTATGCGGTTATGCACGATGCATCGCGTGTTCGATCGCTCTCGTTGACGTGCTGGATGTATGCACGCGCACGTCGGCGTTATGATGCTGTCGTGTTCGTGCATGCGCCGTCCGGGACGGTGCGGGAGGAGGGCATCATGGCGACGGGTTGGGCGGGCGACGGCGCGGTTCAGGACCAGATCGATGCCACCGTGAAGGACGCCATCCAGCGCGTACGCAGCCGGTTGCCGCAGGGGCCGGGTCTGGAGCGCTGCGAAGAATGCGATGCGGCGATTCCCCAAGCGCGGCGCGAGGCGGTGCCGGGCGTGCGCCTGTGCGTTGACTGCCAGGACGCCCACGACAAGGACGAGGCCGGGCACAGCGGTTACAACCGCCGCGGCAGCAAGGACAGTCAGCTGCGCTGAAGCCTGTTCGCATCGTTTGCGGATGATCGATTCAGGTTGTCGATAATGGTTGCCGCTTGTCGGATCAGGTCGTGATCGCGATCACGCGATGCCGGAAAACCACGGCTTCGGGCTGGCCGTTGCCGGTGAAACCCTGCGTTGCAAGGGGTGGCGGTCGTCGACTCGCCAGGCGGTTCAACGGAAGGAGCGCCCGACAGCACCTCTCACCGACATCCACACCGCGATCGGCACCGCATGGCGCCATCGCGCCCGTCGCACAGGGAAGGTCGCTCCGTGGACCGCCTCCACGGACATTCGATCAAAGGAAGAGACGCATGAACGCATACAGAATATCGGCATTGACGCTGGCTTGCCTGTCGCTGATCCCCTCCGCCGCGATGGCATCGAACTGGGAAATGACCTCGGGCCTGCCGAGCCACCGGGAAGTGCATCGCGGTACCAAGGAAGTCCGGAGCTGCGCGAGCCCCGGCGGCTCGATCAGCGTCGGTACCGCTACGCCTACCGGCATCAACACCAACATGCTGGCCGAACGGCTGAACGTGTCGGCCGGACTGATGTTCCGGTTCCAGTACGACAGCGCCGGCCAGCCCGAGCAGGCGGCGCAGGTGGTCGAGTTCCGCGACGGCACCGGTTTCGCGGTGGTGGGCAGCATCGATCCGACGAGCGTCGTCACGCCGACGTCGCGGTTCACGATCACCAAGATCGGCTGCAATGGCGCGCCGATCTGGCGCTTCGCCTACGGCGACACCACCGACTACAACACCGGCTGGGACATTCTGCAGACCGTTTCCGGCGACACCGCGTTCTTGACCCAGGCCAGCGATCTGGTGGCGCTGGGCAAATACTACAAACCGGCGACTGCGACCACGCCCGCTATCTACCGGACGCGGATCGTGCGCACCCGCTCCACCGGCACCATCATCTGGGCGCGCGACTATCAGTCTTCGATCGCGGGCGATTTCGAGCTGCACGCCATCACCGAGCTTGCGCCGGTGGCGCCCAGCCTCACCGGCGATCTCGTCGCGGTGGGCCGCATCGGCAGCCAGACCGCGGTGATGCAGGTCAACGGCAATACCGGTGCGGTGGTCTGCACGGCGAACACCAGGGGGCTGGGCGTGGCTCAGTATCACGATGTGGTGGCGGTCAGGACGACTGCGGGCACGCCGGAGTTCCTCGCCGTCGGCGAAACCAACCCCAGCACCACCGCCGCGCCGCAGGTGTATCTGTCGCGCTTCGTGCCGAACTGTCTGCTGCGCGTGCACACCCATTGGGGTGCGACGGGAGACCGCGAGATCGGCTACGGCACCGACCTCACGCTTCCCACCACCTATGCCGGCGCACCCGCGGGCGTGATGATGATCGGCGGCGAAGTCAACGGCCCCTACGGCGGCGTGGCCCTGAGCCAGGACGCCTTCATGCATCTGGCGCATCCGCAGACCCTGTTGCCGTATGTGTTGCCGACCGGCCTGCCGGTGATCGGCAAGCGTTATGGCACCCAGGGCCCGCTGGCGGAGAAAGCGTTCACCATTTCCGCCGCCAACAACGGCGCGTACTTCGGTGGTTCCACCTCGACCGACTGGCTGGCGAACGGCGACCCGCTGCATGCGCTCACGGTCCGCCCGGACGTCAGCGGCTTCAAGACCGTGTGCTCCGTGGACTGGGCGCCGCCGGCGACCAATCTTCCGCTGGCCAGCAGCACGTTCGGCGTCACGGTGACGGTGAAGACCATGAGCCAGCTGCCGGTGCCGACGGTGATCTCCGTTCCCGCGCAGAGTCCTTGCTGCACGGTCGTGCCGTGATCGGAGTTTGATCGATACGCATCGTTTGATGCGCGAAGCGTTCCGGCGCGGGCCAGTCCCGCGCCGGACTCCTGACTCCCCGGATCACGTGCCTGCGCAAGCGCCTGTCTCCTGCGCTTCCGCTATGATTTCGGCGGGGAAAGCGTCGGCCGCACACGGCGTCGCGCTGGCGCTGACCCCATCTTTTTCAGGGGGTTATCCATGTCGGAATTCTTCGCCCGGCTGCGCCGGAACGGTCGCTGCGCATGCATTGCAGCCACGCTGCTGATGACTTTGGCTGTATTGGGCGTTTCGCCCGCGCATGCGATCATGCGCAGGGTCGAGCCCGGCCAGATTCCGAGACTCGATGCCGATGAAGCGCTGCTGGTGGTCGGGGTCGACAGCGACGTGGACATCACCTCCGTGCGCGTCGCCCGCAACGGCGTGAATCTGGACACCAGCAGCCTGCGCGGGCTGGACAAGGGCAGCAACGCGCAACTGTTCGCCGTCCCGGTGGGCAGCTATCGCTGGTCCTCGGTCACCCTGCGCCGGGGAAACATGCGTTTTGAAGTGCGCAGGGACAAGAACTACACCTTCGAAGTCAAGCCCGGCCGCATCAATTATCCCGGCGATATGGTCTATCGCGACGGCGTCGCCTGGTTCGGGCAGTTGCACTTCGCCAATCGCGGCCTGCGCGCGATGGACTGGCTGCAGGCGAAGCACCCGGCGCTCTACCGCGATGTCGCGTTCGAGTACACCGGTCACTATCCGGATCCTTTTCCGGCGTTCTATCGCGAGGCGACCGCCTCCGGCACACAGGTCGAGGATCGCACCGTGCCAGTGCCCGCCCCGGGCGCGCTGCCGATGCCGATCGAGGAACTCTGGCGGCCGGGCCGCCTGGAGATGGTCGAGCTGAGCCCGGCCGGCGATCTGATCGCCGAGGTGGTGACGTTCCAGCGCGAGAATAAATGGCGCTGGGGAATCGACCTGATCGATCTGGGCACCGACAAGGTCGTGCGCCTCTACGATTCGCCGAAGAAGATATCGCGGCTGGACTGGGTCGGCGGACGTTCGCTGGTGATGAGCATCGGCAACGACTACGAGCCCGACGTGTTGATCGTGGCCAACATGACCGACAGCGCCGACGGCCGCAAATACCAGACCGCGGTGGTGCCGCGCATCGGCCTGATGCTGCAGGTCCTGCGCGACCAGCCCGGCCACATCCTGTTCGAATCGATGTCGTCCAACGGCGTGCTGCAGGTCCATCGCCTGGATATCCGCAGCCAGGCGACCCTGAGGAAATTCGATTTCCCGGGCGGCGGTCGACTGAACAAGGGCGTGAAGAACGATCTGCACTGGTACGCCGACGGTCGCGGTCGGCTGCGCATGGCGACCGCGCTCAACAAGGACGGCGAACGCGTGCTGATGCACGGCATCGACGGCGAATTCAGGCAGGTGCTGAATTTCAGCGACGACACCGATTTCCGTCCGCTCGCGCTGTCCGCCGACGGCGAGTTGATCTATGGCACCACCGACAAGGATCGCGGCCAGCGCGATCTGGTCGAGTTCGACCCGGTTGCCGCAAAGATTACGCGCACGTTGTTCAGCAAGCCGGGCGTCGACGTCACCGCGCCGCTGTTCGACGACGCAGGAAAACTGATCGGCGCCATCTACTATCGCGATGGTCTGCTGATCAGCGATTATTTCGAGAAGACTGATGCCAGCATCGCCAAGCGGTTGCGCGCGGCGTTTCCGGACAAGTCGGTGACCATCCTGCAGCGCGATGCGGCGGCCCGGCATTTTCTGGTCGCGGTGGGCGGCAGCGATCTGCCCACCAACATCTATGTGTTCGACCGTGCCGCGTCGCGGGCGCGATTGGTCAGCGAGACCAAGCCTTGGCTGGCGGAGCGCAGATTCGCCCCGTCCCGCACCATTCGCACGAAGAGCAAGGACGGTCTGGAGATCGAGGCCTATCTGACGCTGCCGGTCGCGGGTAAAGACGTGGCCAAGCCGCCGCTGCTGGTGTTCCCGCACGGCGGTCCGATCGGTGTCCGCGACAGTCGTTTCTTCGATCCGGAAGTGCAGTTCCTCGCCTCACTGGGCTATGCCGTATTGCAGGTGAATTTCCGCGGCTCCGAAGGGTTCGGTACTGCGTTCCGCAAAGCCGGCGAGCGCAGCTACGGCAGTGCGATCGAGGACGATATCGATGCGGCGCTGACCGCGGCGCTCGCCCAGCACGCGTTGGACGCTACGCGGATGTGCGCGATGGGCGCGAGTTACGGCGGCTATTCGGCGATGGTGTCGGCGATTCGCTGGCCCAGCCGCTTCCGCTGCGCGATCTCGATCTCGGGCGTCAGCGATCGCGCCCTGTTCTTCACCGCAAGCGATTCCGCCAGCTCGAAGGAAGGCCGCGAAAAGCTGGAAGAGCTGATCGGCAACCCGAGGACGGAGATGGACGAGATGCGCAAATATTCTCCCCTCTACCGCTATACCGAATTGAATCTGCCGGTGATGCTGGTGCATGGGGGCGAGGACCAGCGCGTGGACTACGAGCACACCCGCCGTTTGCTGCGGATGTTGAATGTGGCCGGGCGCCCGCCGGCATTGATCGAGCTGAAGGATGAGGGGCACAGCATCGACGGCGACGACAACCGCAAGCGCGTCTGGGAAGGCGTAGCGGGTTTCCTGCGCACGCATCTGGGCGATCCGCTGGCGACGAAGTGAGGCGTGCGGCCGCTTCGTCGCCAGCGCTGCGAAAGCTCCGGCAGAGCGATCAATGCTGGTAGGTCACCGTCAGCGTCGCCGTCGCGCCCTTGTCGATCCAGACATAGTTCGTCGACGTCTGGTCGCCGGTGAAGCGCAGGCGCAGTTGCGTGCGGCCGGTCCTGTTGATGGCGGCGAGTCCCGGTGCGGCGAACAGATTGCTGGTTCTGGTGCCGCCGGCGAACGACAGCAACTGCGCGACGGCGCTGGAGGTGGTTGCCGCCGCCCAGTCGCCGGTCTCGATCGTGCAGGTGCCGAGGCAGCCGGTGTGCGCATCGATCACCAGCGTGTTGCCGGCCGGGTTGCTCCACGGATCGCCCGACGCGCTGCGATAGGTCACGGTGAGCGTGGCCGATGTCACCGTGGCGCCGTCGGGCAACGATGAGGTGTCGAACGACAGCATCGCGCGATTGAATTTGCCGTCGGTGCCGCGACCGATGGCCAGTCCCAGGCTTGATTCCAGCGTGCCGACCGCGGGCGCGGTGCCGCCGCTGGCGGCCTTGACGTAACCGTCGTTGGCGTCTTCGTTCGCGAAGTTCACGGTCAGCGGCGTCGTGCCGCCACCGCCGCCGGTACCGCCGCTCACGGTCACGTTCACCGGCGCCGAGCTGCCGGTATTGCCGGCGAGATCGACCGCGCGCGCCTGCAGCGCATGCGCGCCGTTGCTGGCGGTGGCGCTGTTCCAGCTGTAGTCATAAGGGGCGGTGGCATCGCTGCCGAGCAGAGCGCCATCGAGCAGGAATTCGACCCGGTCCACGCCGATGTTGTCGCTGGCGTTCGCGGCGATGGCGACGCTGCCCGTCACCGCCGCGTCGTTCGCGGGCGAGGTGATCGTTGCGGTCGGCGCGACGCCGTCGAGATTGTCCAGACCGAAGAAGCGCGCGATGTAATAGCTCGAACACAGGTTCACATCGAGGATGTAGGCGCCTGCGGTACCGCACTGGGTCTCGCCGGTGCCAGGGTCCACCGGCGTGCCGTGGCCCATGCCGGTGATGGTGTAGGTTTCGACCCGCGCCTGTCCCGATGCGGTTTTGTAGACCCTGTGCGGAAAGCCGCCGACGGTGTCGCTGACTTCCGGGCTCTGGTCGATGCCGTGGACGTTGGTCCACTGTTCCATGCTCTCGGTCAGATTCATCGGGCGCACGACGTAGTCGCCGTCGCCGTGCCAGATCGAGACGATCGGCCACGGTCCCGTCCAGGACGAAGACGCGCGCACCTTGTCGCCCCATTGCGCCGGCGTGAGATTGCTGCCCGGACTCATGCAGCTGAAAGCGGCGCTCTGGCTGGTGGCGCAGCGGTGCGGGATGCCCGCGATGATGGCGCCGCCGGCGAAGACATCGGGATACGCGGCGAGCAGGGTCGAGGTCATCGCGCCGCCGGCCGAAAGCCCGGTGACGTAGACGCGGGAAGGCGCGATACCGTGATCGGTGATCATGCGGTCGACCATCTGTTTGATCGACAGCGTTTCGCCCTGGCCGCGGGTGGTATCGACGGTCTCGAACCAGTTGAAACACGTGCTGGAATTGTTCGCGCTCTGCTGCTGGGGCAGCAGCAGTGCGAAACGGAAGCGGCCCGCGAACAGCTGCCAGCCGGTCTCAGCGTCGTAGCTTGCGGCACTCTGCGAACATCCGTGCAGCGCGACGACCAGCGGCGCGTTCGCGGGCAGTCCGCTGGGCACGTACTTGAACATGCGCAGATTGCCGGGATTGCTGCCGAAGCCGGTGACTTCGGTCTGCGCGAAGGCGGGCGCAGCGATCGACACCGCGAACAGCGCGACGGCCATGGACGCTCTGCGCAGCGGGGACATGCGCATGAAAAGGCGATGGGTGAGTCTTGCGATGACGGACATCGACGGCACCTCCTGTGGCGAAGGCCTGCAGTGGGCCACAGGCCCCGCCCTGACGACATTGGCCGATGGGGCAAGCTGCGCTGCAACATCCGCGGGCGTCAGTCGGCGCTGTTCCCGGTTGCGGTTCCGGCGGCGTTCGCGTTCCGGTCTTCGGGCGACAGCCACCATCGTTCGCCGCGAACGGGCGGCACGGTCGGCATCGCATCGCGGCTGTCCACCGCATCGAGTCGACGCCCGCGGCCGCCTGTTTTCCAGCGTTCGATCAATCGCATCACCGAATGCCTGCTTTGCGCGGCGATGCCGATATTGCGTTCCGGTCGCCATCGGCTGCGGTCTTCGGCATCGCCTTGCCCACTGCCATGGTTATTCACGCCGTCGTCGTTGTCGTGACGGTGCGGTGCGCCATGACTGCAGCGCAGGCAGTAGTGCACGATGCTGTCGGTCCAGTCCTCAACGAATGCGATGCCGGGCACGCGCGCTTCGATCAATGCGTCGAGATCCGTGCGCTGCGGACAATTCACGAACACGGCGAAGGTTGGATATTCGGAGGATTCCATCCGCTGCAGTGCGTTCAACACCGGCACCATGCTCTGGTGGAAGCGGCGTTGCCCGGTGGATGCGCCGTCGTGAAGAACGATGTCGCCGTAACGATAGCCGCTGTCGGGCAGGGGAACATTGATGATTTGCGCGCGGACCGGATCGATCCGCCGCGCGAACACCGTTTCGGCTTGCCCCCATGCTTCAAGCCGCAGACTGGCGACCCCGAAATTCGTGTCGATCGGACCGTCGTCGCCGGGAATATCGATTCCGCAGCCGGCCCACTGTCGTCGCGCTTCGGCCCAGTCGCCCAACGCGGTTGCGGCGATGGCGGCGTTCCAGCGCGGCGCCTCGCCGTCGTCTTCGCCGGCCTCGGCGTGCAGCGCCAGTGCGCGCAGATTGTGGTGCAGCGAGGCGGGCCAGTCGCGCAGATACTTGCAGACCAGTCCCAGCATGTAATGGTAGGTCGGATCCTCCGGCGCCGCCGCCAGCAGCGCTTCGAAGCGGATGCGCGCTCCGGTCAGGTCGCCGGTGTCGTAAGCGGCGTAGGCATGTCCGGCCAGCGCTTGCGTATCGATGGGGCTGGGGTCGGCGGTCATCGAGATCTCGCGGCGGCGGGTACTGCAGCGATCCTGCCACGGAGGCGATGCCGTTGTCCGCAGTCCAGGCGCCCGTTCGGCGCAGCCGGCACGGCGGAGTATGCTGGCCCGGTGAATCCGTCGCGCAGGCCGCAAGGGAGGCCGGATGTCATCGCAATCCGATTCCAGACAGTCCGATTCTATGCAATCCGGTTCCAGGCAATCCGATCCTAGGCAATCAGATCCCAGCCCGGATCCTTCGCCGGAAGACGTCCGGCCTTTCGTGGTTCCCTGCGCGACCCTGGACGCGCGCGCGCCGCTGCGCTGGCTGCGTGCGGGCTGGCGGGACGTCCGCGCCGCGCCGCGGCTGTCGCTGATCTTCGGCGCGGTCATCGTGCTGGTCAGCGCGGGGATTTCGCTGTTGGCGTGGACGCTCGGCCGGTTCGCGCTGCTGGCCACGCTGCTGTCGGGTTTCGTCTTCGTCGCGCCGCTGATCTGCGTCGGCCTGTATTGCGTCAGCCGCGCGCTCGAAGGCGGGCGTACGCCGACGCTCGCGGATTCGTTCGTGCTGGCGCGCCGCGTAGTCGGCCAGGCCGGCGTGTTCGCGCTGGCGCAGGGTGTGATCGTGCTGCTGTGGTCGCGCGCTGGCATGATGGTCGGCGCTTTCTTCCCGATCGACGAAAGCAATGCGAGTGCGCTGTGGGAATTCCTCGCCATCGGCTCGGCGGTCGGCTCGATCTTCGCGGCGCTGACCTTCGCGGTGGCGGCGTTCTCGCTGCCGATGATCGCCGACCGCGACGTGGACATGATCACCGCCGCCGTGTCCAGCGTGAACGCGGTCCTGCGCAACAAACGCGTGATGCTGCTTTGGGCGATGATCATCGTGGCGATGACCGCGATCGGTTTCGCCACCGCGCTGCTCGGGCTGGGTATCCTGATGCCATGGCTGGCGTACGCCGCTTGGCACGGCTATCGCGAAACCCTCGATGCCAGTGGCTGGCCTACGCTGGAATGAAGCCCGGATTCAGCGCGTGGGAGCCGCCGGAAGACGCGCCGCGTGCATCATGCGGATCACCCGGTACAGATCGCCATCGTTGAAGCGATAGTCGTGTTCGGTGTCGACCCGGTGCACCATGACCAGCTTGTGCTTCGGATACACGCCCAGCATGTGGATGCCGACGCCGGTGTGATAGAACGACGGCACCTCCTGCGGTGGATCCGGCACCAGCACGTCCCAGAGCATGCCGTAGGCGATGCCGTACTCGGGCTGTACTTCGGAATACGCTTGGGTACTGCGTGCGATCCATTCCGCCGGCACGATCTGCTTGCCGTGCCATTGGCCGCGGTTGAGATACAGCTGGCCGAACAGGGCGAGGTCGTGCGCGCTCATGCGGAAATGATACGCCGGGTAGCGCGAATGCTCCGGTTCGTACTGATAGTGGCCGTCGGCATCCGGGTCGGCGGTTCCGCCATCTGCGTCAGGGATGACGATCCGGTTGCGGTAATCGAGCATGCCGAGCGGTCTGGCGATCTCGTTGTCGAAGGCATCGTAGAGACGATGCCCGATGGCGCGCTGCAGAATGGATCCGGCGACGTTGAAATCCCAATTGTTGTAGTAGTAGTGCGTGCCGGGCGCATGGCTGCCGCGCGCAGGGCGGCTTTGCGCCATCCCTTCGGATTCCGCAGCGGCCGGATGATAGACGCCGGATCGCGACTTCAGTACGTCGGCGAGTGTCGCCGTCTTTTCATCCTCCGTCAGGGATGGCGCGATGTCGTCGATACCGAGCTCGGCCAGCGTGCTGTCCAGTGCGATCACTCCGCGTGATTCGTAGATGCCGTAGAGCGCGTTCAGCAGCGGTTTTCGCATCGAGTGCAGCAGCAGCTTCTTGCGGATGTCGCCGTATTCGAAGAACACCCTACCGTCATGCACCAGTAGCAGGCTGTCCGAGCCCGATGCGCGCAGGAATCCGCGCAATTCTTCCAGTCGCTGGCTGGAATAGCCGGCGGCCTCCGGCGAGATACGCTCGAAGGCATCCGGCTCTCCCGCCATGCCCGGATGCGAAACCTGCAGCAGCAGCGCGAGCAGGCAACAGGCGATGCGAGTCATGCGGAGCGATCCGTCGTAGGGCTGTCTACGATGCAGGCTAGGGTACGAATCCGCACTGCGGAAGCCTCGGAAGTCATGGTTTCCGGCCGTCGTGCTTGCCACCACGGCGGTGCGCTCCGACAATGCCGGTCCGCACTCTGCCGGTGCGTCCTGTCGATCAAGGTGTTCCGATGACCGCTCCGCTGTCCTGCCCGCAATGTACCCTCACCAATACGTATCAGGACGGTGCGAACTTCATCTGCGCCGATTGCGGCTTCGAATGGCCGGCTGCGCCTGAAACCAGCGATGCTGTGCAGGTGGTGCGCGACAGCAACGGCAACCTGCTCGCCGACGGCGACACGGTGGTGGTGATCAAGGATCTGAAAGTGAAGGGGTCGTCGATCCCGCTCAAGCAGGGCACCGTGATCAAGCACATCCGCCTGGTCGACGGCGATGCCGAACATATCGAAGGCCATTCCGACAAGATCAAGGGCCTGGTGCTGAAGACCTGCTTCCTGCGCAAGGCCTGAGCGCACGCTGGCGTCGCGCGCTCCGCACCCGACATCGCGATGACTGCCAAGCGCGACCTGCCGAAGAAGGTGTGCCCGGTATGTGCACGCGAGTTCGCATGGCGGAAGAAATGGGCGCGAGACTGGCCGCAGGTGCGCTATTGCTCGGATGCCTGCCGCAAGGGCACGCCGCGCGGACGTGCGGCGGCGCCCCGCGACGCATGAGCTGCTCGCGCTGAAGCGCGGCTTCTGTTCCTGCGCGTGCTTCCGCGTCGCGCGATCTCAATCCCGCATCGATCCGTCGCATGCATGCAGGCGATCATCGGCAGACGGGCGTCGATTGGAGTGATCGGGACACATTTTTCCCGGCAAATTTTCTACGCTCATCGGAGCTGGATTTTCTCTCCGTGATGGATGTCGTCTTTGCTCCGAATTGAATACGTATGCAGCCTTTCATGCTGCATTGCGATGCGCCTCTAGCATCCCATTCCAGTCGCGGACGCAATGCCGCGACGACGCGTCCGGCGTATGGCCGGTCGAGCGTTCGAAATCATCATCCGTCCGTGCGAACCATGCGCGGCGACGGATGCAGGAAACGTCCGTTCCGCCGCGAGGCGGAGCTCTTTCGTCCATTTCAGGAGAATCCAATGCAGTCCGCATCGAGGAATATCGCTTCGCTTCGCCACAAAGCGCTGAGTCTGTGCACGATCATGATCCTGGGCGGCGCCGCCGCCGGCACTGCGCAGGCCGATGCGATCCTGCATGCCTTCAACTGGCGCTATGCCGATGTCGAAGCGCGCGCCGCGACGATCCAGGCCGCAGGTTACAAGGCGGTGCTGGTCGCGCCTGCCTACAAATCTGCGGGCAGCCAATGGTGGGCGCGCTATCAGCCGCAGGATTATCGGGTGATCCATCATCCGCTGGGCGACACCACCGCCTTCAAGAACATGGTCAATGCGCTGAAGGCGCGCGGCGTTCACGTCTACGCCGACATCCTGTTGAACCACATGGCGAACGAATCCGCGCAGCGTGCCGATCTGAATTACCCGGGCGCCAGCGTGCTGGGTACCTATGCCGGGAATACTGGGTATTACAGCGGTATACGCCTGTTCGGCAATCTCGGTTCAAACTTCCTGGGTGCCGGCGATTTCGGCGAGACGCGCTGCATCACCGACTACAACGATGTCTGGCAGGTGCAGAACTGGCGGCTGTGCGGCGGCGGCGGCGATGTCGGGCTGCCCGATCTCAAGGGCACCAGCTACGTGATCGGCCAGCAGCAGGAATACCTGCGCCAGCTCAAGGTCATCGGCGTGAAGGGGTTCCGCATCGATGCCGCGAAGCACATGCCGATGTCGCACATCAACGGCGTGCTGACCGCCGATATCAAGAGCGGCGTGTACGTGTTCGGCGAGATCATCACCGGCGGCGGCGCGGGGAGCTCCGAGTACGACCGCTTCCTGCAGCCGTATCTGCAGAATACCGATCACGCGGCCTACGATTTTCCGCTGCAGACGTCGATCCGAAATGCGTTCTCGTTCAGCGGCAGCATGAGTAATCTGGTCGATCCCGGCGCGTACGGCCAGGCGCTGGCGGGGGGGCGCGCGCTGACCTTCACCGTGACCCACGACATCCCGAACAACAGCGGTTTCCGCTATGCGCTGATGGATCCGACCGACGAAACCCTGGCTTACGCCTACTTGTTCGGGCGCAACGGCGGCAAGCCGATGGTGTATTCGGACAACAACGAAAGCGGCGACAACCGCTGGGTCAACGCCTACAACCGCAACGACATCAAGGGCATGATCCGCTTCCACAATGCGGTGCAGGGCAACGATATGCAGGTGCTGTCGCACGGCAGCTGCCACATCCTCTTCCGCCGCGGCAGCCTGGGCATCGTTGGGATCAACAAGTGCGGCAGTACCGTCAATGCCGCGGTCAACATGAACAACAGTGTGTTGTGGTGGTACGCCAACTACACCGATACGCTGGGTTCCGGCAGCGTAGTGAACATCAACAGCGGCAACTACACCTTCAGTCTGCCGGCGCGCAGCGCCAGGATGTGGCTGCGCTGATCGCGTGATCCTGTGCCGGCGGTAGCGGGCTGTCGTATGCCCGCTACCGCCGGTTCTGAAGCGCGCGCTACGCTTACTTCCCGTTTGGAGCCGGACTGGCCAGACCGGCGCTCATCGCGCGATCGATCTCGGCGCGGATCTGCCGGTCGATGCGGGCCATTTCGCGCTCCTGTTCTGCGCCTAGCGCTTCCATCTTGGCGCCCAAGGCTTCCATCGGCGCTGTGGCGGCTTCCATTTCCTTTTCCATCGCGGCGAGCGGCGCGAGACCGGTCTCCAGCTTCTCCGCTTCGGCGTCGATGATGTGTTCCAGCGCTCGCATCTGCCGTTCCAAAGCCTCCATTTGCGCGTCGAGCTCTTCCATTTTTGCCTCGGCGCCTGCATCCGATTTGCCTTCGGCTGCTCTGGTGGCAATCGTCGTCGCCAAGTCGGCTTGTTGGTGCGCCAATGTGTTCTGCTGGTCGGCCAAGGCTTCCACTTTACCCATCGCTTCGCGCATCCGGGGTGTTTCTCCGCCGAGGGATGCGACGGCTTCGATGCGACTGCTGATCGACTCGACATTTTTGGATTCCGCTTCCATCCGCTCGCTCAGCGCATTCATTTCCGCTTCGCGTCCGGCGTTTTTTGCCCAGAGCGCATGCATGCGCTCGATGGTCGCAGCGTCTCGCAGCACGTAGGCCTTGCCGTCGCGACGGAACCACAGGAAATCGCCGTCGACTTGCGAACGGGTTTCGCGGATCTCATCGACATCGCTGCTGTCGCCGGACATCGACAGTCTGTCGCTGTCCTTGCTCACGAAAGCATACGTCTCATAAGTGCGTTCTTCCGTTGTCTTCGGACTTGCTGCGACTGCGGCTGCGGTGAGCGCGCCGACCGTGACTTTCGGGGCGGATGCGACGGGTGCGGCCGTCTGCGTCGATTGCGCGTAAGCGAAACAGGCGATGCAAGCGGCGGTAAGACCGATGACGGGGATCGCGGCGGCGCCGGGCGAGACGCGACGTTCGGTGCGGAGCAGGGATTGGATGCGGGACATCAGATGACCTCCGTGGGCGGCTTGCGCCAGTGTCGGGATGGGGGAATCGATTCGTTCGGACGAAAAGCGGTCGAGTTCGTACAGCGCCAGCGCGAGCCGACGCGGTTCGCCGGTGACCGAGGCGGCGAGCATGTCGGTGGCTTGCTCGCGTTCGTGACGGATGCGCTGCGACAGCCACCACACCACCGGGTGGTGGAACAGCAAGGCTTCCGCGGCGCGCTGCAGGAGGTTGGCCAGATAGTCGTGACGGCGGATGTGCGCCAGCTCGTGCGCCAGCAGCGCCTCCAGCATGTCCACAGGCATGCGCGCCAACAGCGACGCGGGGACCAGCACCATCGGTCGCCAGAAGCCGGTGGACAGCGGGCCGTCGGTATCGTCGAACACCGCGAGGCGTACGCCCGAGAGGCCGAAGCGCTGCGCCAGGCGGTCGAGGCGCGTCTGCCACGCCCGGTTTTCGGCATCGTTCTCGACATCGAGGGCATCGCGCTGCAGTCGATGCACCCAGCGCAGACCGCCGGCCAGGCGCAGCAGCATCAGGCAGGCGCCTGCGGCCCAGATCGCGACCAGCCACGGCAAGGCCGCTTCGAGTATCGAACGCAGGTCCGCCGGCCGATCGGGGGCGACGAAGGCTGCAAACATCGACACGATGTCGCGCGGTGGCGCCACGGTCGTGGACATGTCGAAAGTCGGCGCCGTCGCCATCGACAACTGTCTCAGCACTTCCGCGGCCGGCCACAGCACGCAGGCGGCCAGCGCGGTGCAGGCGACGACATAGCGGGCCTGCGGCGACGCATGACGCAGCGTGCGCAGCGCCACCCATGCCACCGCGCCGATCAACGTGCATTGCCACAGGGAATGCATCAGCCCTATGCCCAGCGCCTGGATCAGTGCGTCGATCTGCGGCATCGAAACGACATCGAACATGCTCATGCCTGCTCGTCTCCGTTCCCGTCCTTCTGTTCGTCTTCGCGGAGCGAACGCTGGATCTCGGCGTGGATCTGGGCACGCTCCTCTTCGCTGACGTGGCTGCGCAGTGCGGCCATCACCAGATCCTTGCCGGAGCCTGAGAACGCCTTGTGGATCAGGTCGCGCAGCAGGTTGGTCTGCAGCGAATCCTGCGCCTGCGCGGGCGCATACACGTGCGAGCGCTGGCTTTCGTCGCGGATCAGCAGACCCTTGCCGTGCATGATCTGCAGCAGCCGCAGCACGCTGGCGTAGGCGGCGTCAGGGCGTTCGAGCAGGCGCGCTTCGTGCGCCTGTTTGACCGTGCTGGGCCCCCGCTGCCAGAGCAGGCGCAGCATGTCCAACTCGGCGGGCGTAGGTTTGGGAGGCTTGCTGGGACGGGGCATGGCGGGTTCGCTGGATCGTGTTGGCGGGCACGTTAGCGCCGCTAGAACATTTTGTCTAGAACAAATTGTCTAGAAAGAACCTGAGCGCCTACCGTTCGTCGGAAACGCGGCTGGGAGAGGGGGTCGGGCGTGCGCCGGGCACTGTGCGGCGCATGATGCGGCGACAAGACGCTGTTGTCGGCAGGTGACCCATGCCTGAATCCGCGAAGATACCGCGATGGAGCGCGCATCATCCGCCGCTGAGGCGCATTAGAATCCGCGGCTTCCACGGCATTGGTGCTGCGACGGACCGCAGGCCACGAGTCGATTTCCGCAGGGGGCGGAAACCATGATCCCAAGGCTTCGAGCCGGTCTTCCGGCGGCGTGCGACCGTGCGCTCCATCCATCGCGACATCCGGCACGGGCCACGGCACCGCGGTCACGGGCTGCCGTCTGCGCGTGACCGCCTCGTCGCGAATGCCGACCGCGTTCCCCGATCATCGGCCGTCCCGGGTCCGATGGTGGATCCCGCTTGCCTTCTGTCTGGCATGGTCTGCGAACGCACAGCCCGCGAAACCGCGAGTTCCGCGCGTCGTCGATGTGGGCGCGCTGCTGGCCGAAGCCAAGTCACTGGAGAACAAGGATCCCGCGCGAGCGTTCGCGCTGGCGCAACGTGCGACGGACGCTGCGCGCGATTCCGGCGACCCGGCGCTGCTGCGCGCGGCCCGGAACGTCCTGTGCAATGCCACCGCCGCCATCGATGCGGGTGCCGCGCTGCCGATCGCCGAGGCCGGGCTGCGCGCAGCGCGCAAGGCCGGCGACGCACGCTCCAGCGCCGACTTCCTCAACTGCAGGGGATATGCGCTGTATCTGCTGGGCAAGCCCGGCGAAGCCGCGATCGAGTTCGAAAATGCGGTCGCCAGTGCGCAGAGCGCCGGTAACGAAACCGGGGACAAGGAGGTGCTGGCCGACGCGCTGGTTCTGCGCGGCGAGAGTCGCCACTATTACGGCCGTTACGACGATGCGATCGCCGATCTCGATCGCGCCTACGCGCTCAATGTCGCGATCGGCAGGAAAAGTGGACAACGCTACACGCTCAACGCCATCGCCAACGTCTACAGCGACGAGAACGTCGGCGAGTACGACAAGGCCATCGGCTATTACCGCCAGTTGCTGAAGGAAAACGAGGCTGCCGGATTGAAAGGCGAGGTTGCGACTTCGTTATTCAATGTCGCTTCGGCGCGGGAAATGAAGGGCGAGTTCGATGCGGCGCTGCAGGATTATCGCCGCGCGCTGGAGATCGACACCGCGTCGGGCGATCGCGCATCGGTCGCCGAAGGCGAGCGCTCGATCGGCGCGCTGCTGGTCAAGCAGGGCAAGGCCTCGGAGGCGCTGCCGTGGATCGAACGCGCACTCGAACATTTCACCGCGAGCGGCGATGTCGAAAGCACCGCGCGCACGCGGATCACCCGCGCCAAGGCACTGCATGCGGTCGGACGCCTGTATGAAGCGGTGTCCGATCTTGAGTTCGCCGAGCGGCATTTCCGCGCGCAGAACAACCCCCGCTATCTCGCGAAAGTCCACGAAACCATGGCCGAGGTGCGCGCCGACGGAGGCGAGTGGCGCAAGGCCTACGCTGCGTCCGTTGCCTACCGCCAGGCGCAGGCCCTGCTGGAGAAGCGTGCGCGCGAAGAGCAGACGTCGCGCCTGCGCGTTCAGTTCGACTCCGCGAAGAAGGAGCAGGAGAACCGCGCGCTGCTGATCGAGAATGCGCATCGCGGCGAAGCTCTGCGCAATGCCGAGCGCGTGCGCTCGCTGCAGCGTCTGTTCATCATCCTGGGGGCGGCGTTCTTCACGCTGCTTGCGGCGATGGCGCTGCAACTGGTGAACAAGAGCCGCCGTTTGCGCAGGCTGGCGATGACCGATGAGCTGACCGGCATGCCGAACCGCCGGAAGATCATCGATTTCCTGGGGCGCGAGCTGGCTACGGCGCAATACAGCGGCGAACGCCTGAGCGTCATAGCCTTCGATGTCGATCATTTCAAGCGCATCAACGACCTGTACGGTCATCACGTCGGCGATCGCGTCCTGTGCGCGATCGCCGATGCCGTGAGCCGTGAGCTTCCGGGCAATGCGCGCGTCGGGCGGATGGGAGGCGAGGAGTTCCTGATCGTGCTGCCCGGCACCGTCGCGGCGCGCGCCCGCGACGTGGCGGAAGCGGTGCGGAATGCGGTCCGCAGCGCGAAATACGATGGCTTCGCCGACGCCGAACGCGTCACCGTCAGCCTCGGCGTCGCCGAGGCCGCTCATGACGATGATCTCGAAATGCTGTTGCGGCGCGCGGACGGCGCGATGTATCGAGCGAAAGGCGAAGGACGCGATCGCAACGTGTCCGCATGACCTCCTGTCGGCACGGTGCCGTGTGTTGAATATATGCAACGACTGTGCGGCGATCAGCCGTCGGAAATGCGATCGGTAAGGGCCATGCGCGTACGCACGGGAAAACGCGGCGATCTATCGGATCGTGGATAATCTGTCCGGCTTTGGCAAAGTGTGACGTTGTTGGATTAGTGAACCGGGGACGGGAAGTCGCGGACGCTGCGAAAGCGCGTCCGCCGCCCTGGTCGAGAGGGGCGGCGTCGGCACAGGGGGGCAAGTGCAGAACAGCCTGGAGCATTCGGGCCGCCTCCGCGGATCGGGTGTCGGGCGGTCCTGCGTGCCATTTGCCGCGCGTTCCGCATGTGTTGGTCAGGGGGATGCGTGAGGACGGTCAGATCCAGTCGCAAAAAGTTAGCGATCCGTAGTTTGTGGTTCACCGAGCTGTGCGTATTGATCGTGTCGGTCATGGCCGCTGCGCGGCTGCGCTTCCATGCGGATCCCATCGGTCTCGAGCATTTCGTCGAGGGCATCGCATTGCGCTCGCTGCTGGTCGCGCTCTGCCTGACCGGCGCCATGCTGACGTTCGGGTTGTATCAGGCGTACGTTCGTCACAGCCGCCTGGATCTGCTGTTGCGGATCGGCTTCTCGTTCGCGCTCGGCGGCGTCGCCCTGCTGGTGATCTATTACGTGCTGCCCGGCGCCTACATCGGTCGAGGCGTGCTGGCGCTGTCGCTGGCCATCGGCGCCGGCGGCGTGCTCGGCGTTCGCTACGCGGTATCGCGGCTGTCCACGGCGCAGGCGCTGAAACAGCGCGTACTGGTCTATGGCGCCGGCAGCAACGCCAATCTCATCAATACCCGGCTGCGGCGCCAGAGTGACCGCCAATCGTTCAATATCCTCGGGTTCGTGCCGGCGGGCCCTCAGCCGATCGTGGTCGATGAAGCGCAACTGATCCGCACCGATGAAAGCCTGTGCGCGATCGCCATTCGCCTGGATGTCGACGAAATCGTGATCGCGCCCGACGAGCGCCGCGGCGCCATGCCGATGGAACAGATGCTCAATTGCGTGCAACAGGGCGTGTTGGTCACCGACCTGTCGACCTTCTTCGAGCGCGAAGCCGGCATGGTCCAGCTCAATATCGTGGACCCGTCGTGGCTTGTGTTTTCGGGCGGTTTCGACTATTCCACGCCGCGTCGCCTGACCAAGCGTTTCTTCGATCTGATCGCGGCCGGCGCGCTGTTGGCGGTGGCCTGGCCGGTGATGCTGCTGGTCGCATTGGCGGTGAGGCTGGAATCGAAAGGCCCTGTGATCTACCGCCAGATCCGCGTCGGCGAGCACGGTCGCCATTTCGAAATGGTGAAATTCCGCAGCATGCGCGTCGACGCCGAGAGCGACGGCGTGGCGCGCTGGGCGACCAAAAACGACGACCGCAGTACGCGGATCGGCAAGTTCATCCGCAAGACCCGGCTGGACGAGCTGCCGCAGCTGTTCCTGGTGTTGGGCGGCGAGATGAGCTTCGTCGGCCCACGGCCGGAGCGTCCGCAGTTCGTCGAAATGCTCAACAGCGAGATCCGCTATTACGACGTGCGTCATTCGGTGAAGCCGGGACTCACCGGCTGGGCGCAGTTGCGTTACCCCTATGGCGCATCGGTGCGCGATGCGAACGAAAAACTGAAATTCGACCTGTTCTACGTCAAGAACCACGGCCTGATCTTCGACCTGATGATCATGCTGCAGACGGTCGAGGTGGTGCTGTTCGGGCGCGGCGCGCGCTGAGCGACTCGCAACTCCGATCTTCGCGCGCACGTAGGAGGGCCTTCAGGCCCGAGCTTTCAACGGAACGTGGTCAGTGGGCAGAGCTCGGGGCTGAAGCCCCTCCTACATGGAGTCGTAGGCTGGGCTGAGCGCAGCGACGCCCAGCACCGCATCGACCGAATCGCAACCGCATGCTGGGCTTCGCTGCGCTCAGCCCAGCCTACGAAAGCTGTTCTGCGTCATGTATTCGGAGCTTCCGGTCGTTCATCTCCATTCGTAAGCTGAGAGATGCCGAATCAGCCCCAACAGGCTGCTATCGCCAAGCCCGTGCGTGCACCACGCAGCGTCTCCCGCCCTCAACTCCGCCCCAGCAGGGCCGCGAGTATCCGTTTTGCCGCCCACGGCAGCAGCGAAAACGCGTCCTTTCGCGCCGCGGTCGTCGGTGCCTGCTTCAGCGCCGCACGCCACAACCGCCACGCATCTCGCCAACGTTTGCGGATGACCATGCCGCGCGCATTGCGCGCGTAGGTGATGGCCAACGCTTCGCGGCGTACGGAGATATCGACGACACCTTCGGCGTCCGCCACCGCGCGTTCCACGACCTTTACGTAGTCGTCGTAGGTCGTCGCGGTCGCGGACAGCCCGTCGTGGCCGCGCATCGCTTCGACCAGCGGCGCTTCGATCACGCCGATCCGCCATTGCCGGGCGACGCGCAGGTGGAAATCGATGTCCTCCGCGGTGCGCAGCGTCGGGTCGAATCCGCCGCAGGTCTCGAACACCTCGCGTCGGAACATGACCGATGCCGGCACCAGCGACGGATTCAGCAGCAGCCAGCGCAGTGCCCAGCCGTCCTCGCGCAGCACGTCGCGCCGGTGGAAGGTGTCGTAGGGCGTACCGTCGGCGTCCACGCGCACCACGTCGCACAGCACCATGCCGAATTCGGGGTGGGCGTCGAGCCACGCGACCTGACGTGCGGTTTTCTCGGGCAGCCACAGGTCGTCGCTGTCCAGAAGCGCGAAATAGCGACCCGTGGCCAGCGCCATGCCGGCGTTGCGCGCAGCGGACACGCCGGCGTTGGCCTGCCGGTGATAGCGGATGCGTTCTCCGTAACGGGCGCGCAGCGCCTCACCGGTGCCGTCGGTGGAGCCGTCGTCCACGACCAGGATCTCGTCGACCGGATGCGTCTGCGCCAGGACCGAGTCGATGGCGCGCTGCACCAGCTCGCGCCGGTTGTAGGTCGGTATAATCACGGAAACTTCGGTGGGGGCTTCGATCGCGCGCGCCATGCTCAAGGACTTCGCCAGAAAGTGTCTGTATTTCAGCGGTGCGCTGGGCCTGTATCACAGGCTGCGCAACGCCGATAGTCTAACGGTGGTGATGTTCCACCGCACCCTGCGTCCGGACGATTCGCGCTGGGCTTCGTGCGATCCCGACTATACCCTCGGCGAAGACCTGTTCGTCGCGTCGCTGGTTTTTTTCAGGCGCCATTATCGTGTGGTCTCGCTGCAGGACGTGCTGCGCGCGCGCCGCCACGGCACCGCGCTGCCGCCGCGCGCGCTGCTGATCAGCTTCGATGATGGCTGGCTGGACAATGTCGACTACGCGCTGCCGGCATTGCGCAGCGCAGGATTGCCGGCGGTGATGTTCGTGGCCGCCGACGCAGTGGGCGCGCGTCAGCCGTTCTATCAGGAGCGCATCGTTGCGGCTTGGCGGCTCGGCAAGCTGTCGCCGGAGGCGTTGGCCGCGAGCGTGGCGGAACATGCCGTACAAACGCCGGCCGGAGAAACGCCTGCCGTCAAAACGACTGGCGGCGTACCGGCCGGCATCGACGGCTTGCGTTCGCTGATCGCGCAGCTCGAAGCGATGCCGTCGACATCGCGCCGCGCCGTTCTCGAACGTCATGCCGATGCGCTGGACGACGGTCTTCAGCACATGATCGACGTCGACGATCTCGCGCAACTGCGCGCGGGCGGCATCGAACTGGGGTTGCACGGCAAGAGTCACGTGGCGATGACCCGCGCGGACGATCTCGCGAACGAACTCGGCGGCGCGCGCGCAGCGATGGCGGAGATGCTGTCGCCGCAGTCGCCTGATGAGGGTTTGGCTTCCGATGCCTGCGCGACGATGTCGTTCCCGCATGGTGCGTTCGACGATTCGATTGCCGCACAAGCGCGCGAAGCGGGCTACGACCTGCTGTTCACCAGTGTGCCGGTGTTGAACCCGGTAGGCGTGAAGCCGTCGTGGCTGCTCGGTCGCACCGGCTACGAAACCGATACGGTCGCGGACGCCAATGGAACCTTCCGCCCGGAATGGCTGGCCTGGTATCTGTTCCGCCGCGACGCGCGACGTCTCACCTGACAAACGCTATTCGTCTTCGTCGGCCGAGGTCAGATGCAGGTCGACGGCGGCGTCGGACGCGCCGCGCAATACGCCGAACACCGGACGCTGGCCGCGCGCTTCGAAGGCCAGCTGTCGCCATGGCAGCAGGCGCGCTTCGGAAGTCGCCAACTCGATCGACACCGCCGCGTGGCCCTGCGCGCGCGCCGCGCGCAGCAGCGCACATACGATCGCGGGTGACGGCTGCGCGCCGTCGCGCGACCAGAAATCGTGGACATGCAGCGTGCCGCCATCGGTGCGGGTCGCGAACCACGCCGCCATCGCATCGCCATCGGACAACGACAGATGCCGGAACGGCGATTCCCCGTCCGATGTGGGCGCATCGTCGAAACGCCAGCGCAGATGCGCCGAATCCCGCAATGCGGTGAATGCGGCGGGCTTGGGCGACGCATTCCACAGCGCCTGGATGTCGGGGACGCGATCCTGCCATTGCGCACGCAGTCGGCGTGCGCCAGGGATGCGCCATGCATCGCGCAGACGATGGCCCAGATCGATCAGTGCACCTAGCGGCGTGGCGGCGAACGCCGGCAATGTCGGCAAGCGCCGACGCAGGTAGGCGGCATGCCGCACCACCCGTGCATGCCGCACCATGTCCCCGAGCTTGCGGTAGCCGATGCGCTTGAACACCGGCGCGGCTTTCGGATTGGGAAAACCGTACAGCAGATCGAGATCGCGCTGGCCCGCGGCGAACAGGCCCTGTTGCAGGATCAGGGCCGGCCCCAGCGACCGATGCTCGGGCGTCACCGCCAGATCCACCAGCACCCCCGCAGCCCATTCGTGGCCGGCGTGCAGCATCCGTCGCCGACCTGCGGCGCAGGCGCCGACGGGCCCGGCGGTGCCCGCATGCATCAGCAGTTGCAGCAGCGGTGCGCCGGCCGGCGCTCGGCCGTAGAACCAGTCGTACTTCGCGGCCATGCGCGCATCCTGGCCGAGGTTTCCGCGCCACACCGCAAGCACGGCGTCTCGGTCGGCGAAGGTGTCGCCATCGCGGGTCGAATACTGCGGCGGCGACGCTGGCGCGGACTCGCCCATGCTCAAAAGTGCATGCTCATAAGCGCGTGCTCACGCCTGGGCGTGCGGCTCGGGAACGTCGGCCACCAGCACCGGCGACAGATGCATGTAGCGCGTGGTGCGGCGCTTGTTGCCGATGTCGTCGTAGATCGCTTTCGCCTGCGTCTCGTCGATCTCCAGCGCAGCGGCCAGCGCCGACGCCGGGAAGCCGTGATTCAGCGCATACAGCGCCAGATCCATCTGCCGGTAGGGCAGGGCGAAATAGAACTCGTCCTGGCCTTGGCTGAGGCTGTAGGTGTCGGTGGTCGGAACCGCCGCGCAGACGCGTTCGGGCAGGCCGAGATGCCGCGCCATGCCGTAGACCTGCGATTTGTAGAGGTGCGCGATCGGTTTGACGTCAGCGGAACCGTCGCCGTTCTTCACGAAGAAGCCCTGGTCGTATTCCAGCCGGTTGGGCGTGCCGACCACGCCGTAGTTCAGGCGGTCGGCGTGGAAATATTCCAGCGTCTTGCGGATGCGCTGCTTGAAGTTGGTGGCCGCGACGATGGTGAGATAGTCGGCCAGCGCAAGATCGCGCTCGTGCGGCGCGCCGTCGGGCGCTTCGGCGATCAGCCGGAAGCGGTTGAAGCGCCCCTGGATGCCGCCGTCGATGACGATCTTGAATTTCCAGCCATCGCCGTACTCGGGCAGCGTGTTGCGCACCGCGGCATCGCGGGCGCGATAGCAGCCGATGGCTTCCAGCGCCGGTGCGATGTCGACGGTCTCGGTGCGGATGCCCAGGTGTTCGGCGAGGATGTTGGCGCGCGCCGCGCTGTCGTCGGAGGAATCGCGCTCCGGCAGGATCAGCCCGAACACGCGCTCCGGGCCCAGCGCGCGGACCGCGAGCGAGACGCTGGCCGAGCTGTCGATGCCGCCGGAGATCGCCACCACCAGACCGCGCCTGTGCAACTGTCGTGCGGTGATCTCGCGCAGGCGTGCGGCGATGCGGTCGGCTTCCTGTTCGTAGTCCAGATCGAGCAGGCTCCAGTCGAGCGTATTGGCGTTGGCGGCGTTCATGAGGGGGGTCGGGGTTCCAGAAGTGCGGCGCGACGGACCTTGCCGGACGCGGTGCGCGGCAGGGCGGAGACGAATTCGATTTCGCGGGGGATCTTGTAGCTGGCGAGGCGTTCCCGGCAGTGCGCCTTGACCATGTTCTCGCTGCGCAGCGGCAGGCCCGGCGCGACGACGAAGGCCTTGATCACCTGACCGAGCACGTCGTCGTCGATGCCGACGACGGCGGCTTCGCTGACGCCGGCCAGTTCGAGAATCACGTCCTCGATATCGTTCGGATGGACGCGATGCGCGCCGGTCTTGATCATGTCGCTGCGGCGTCCGGCCAGAAACAGATAGCCGTCGGCGTCGAGATGGCCCATGTCGCCGGTGCGCAGCCAGTCTTCGTGCAGCACGGTGGCGGTGGCTTCCGGGTTGTTCCAGTAACCGCGCATCACGTTCGCGCCGCGGACCCGGACTTCGCCCGGCTCGCCGGTCGCCGCGTCGCTGCCGTCCTCGCGAACGATGCGCAGTTCGACGCCATCGACGGGAATGCCGACCGAGCCGAGCTTTTCGTCCAGCCGCTCGGGCGGCAGCCAAGTCAGGCGCGAGGTGGCTTCGGTCTGCCCGTACATCACGAACAGGCGCGCATCGGGCAGCGCCGCGCGCATGCGCCGGGTGAGGGTGGGGCTCATCGCGCCGCCGGCCTGGGTGAGATAGCGCAGCGACGAGAGATCGTAATCGCCGAGCTTCACCCGCTCCAGCAACAGCGCATAGGTCGAAGGCACGCCGCAGAATCCGCTGATGCGTTCGCGCGCGATGGTGTCCATCAGCAGATGCGGAAACAGCAGGTTCTGCGCCAGTACCACGCAGCCGCCGGAGATCAGATGCGTATGCAGCACCGATGCGCCGTAGGCGTAGTAGAAGGCGAGGATCGACAGCACGCTGTCGTGTTCGCGAAGATCCAGATAGCGGACCACGGCGCTGGCGTTGGCCAGCAGATTGCCGTGAGTGAGGGTCACACCCTTGGGCGCGCCGGTGGTGCCGGACGTGTAGAGGATGAGTGCGACATCCTCCGCCGCGATCCGTTCGACCGCGTCGATGTCGATGTCAGCAGCGTTGCTCGCCGTCGGCGGGCATAAAGGATGCTCGGCGCCCAGCGGCCAGCGCTCGATCGCTGCGGATTCGCCGGAGGCGTCCACTGAGGCGATCGCGTCCATCGCATCGGTGTGGCTGTGTTCGTAGACGACATGGCGCGCGTCGCAATGGTGCAGCCACGCCTGGAAATCGCGCGACCGGCCCTGGACGTTCAGCGGCGCGACGATGCCGCCCGCCAGCCAGCAGCCGTAGCAGGCCACGGCCGCTTCGATGCGGTTCGGCAGCAGGATCGCCACGCGTTCGCCGGGGCGCAGACCGCGCGCGCGCAGGGCATTCGCGAAGCGCTGCGCCTCGTCCCAGAATTCGGCGTAGCGGATGCGGCGGTCGTCGCCGACGATCGCGAACCGCTGCGGATGACGCCTGGCGATGTCAGCGACCCGGGCGGGAACCGACGACATGACGCGGCCTTTATTCCGCGAGCTTTCGGGTGACGAACGCGTCCATGACTTCGAGCGTGTCGAAGTTGTCCGGCGTCATTTCTTCCGGCGCGATCGTGAACTTGAATTCTTCCTCGATGAACATGATCAGTTCATAGATTCCGGTCGAATCGAGGATGCCGCCGCGCACCAGCGAATCCTGGTCGCCGATGGCGCTGTCGTCGTTCGAAAAGAGGAAGTTCTTGAGAATGTACTGCTTGATTCGTTGCCGCTGCTGCATGCTGTGTCCCCGTGTCGAAACCTTGAACGCAAGAACGACCCGGCGACGGCCATGCGGCGCGGCGTCGTGATCGGGTGCGTGCGATGCGGGCCGCGGAGCGCTTCGGCGATGGGCCCGTGGGATAGGATAGCCTCCCTCATCCCGCCTCGATAGCAGCCGAGCATGTCGAACGCCTTCCGATCCCTCAGAAGCCCAACGCAATCCGCTGTATCGCGACATCCATGGCTGCCGTCGCTGTTAGCGATGACGCTGGCCGCATGCGGTGCGCCGGCACCGCCGGCGCCGCCCGCAGAACCGCCGCGATCGGTGGCCGATGCGAAACCCGTGCCGGTCGCGTCCGAAAAAGTCGGCTTCGAGGTGGTGGAACTGGTGACAGGCCTGGAGCATCCGTGGGCGCTCGCGATCCTGCCCGACGGCACGATGCTGGTGACCGAGCGTCCCGGGCGATTGCGTCGGGTCGGCGCGGATGGCGCCGTTTCCGCGCCGCTTTCGGGTCTGCCGAAGATCTTCGTCGATGGCCAGGCCGGGTTGCTGGATGTCGTGCTGTCGCCGGACTTCGCGAAAGACAAACGGGTGTACGTGTCCTTCGCCGAACCGAGCCTGCGCGGCAACAAGACCGGCACCGCGGTCGCGCGCGGACGGCTGGAAGGCGATGCGCTGCGCGAGGTCGAAGTGATCTATCGACAGGAACCCAAGCTCTCCAGCGGTACGCACGTCGGTTCGCGGCTGGTGTTCGACGATGCGGGCCACCTGTTCGTCACCCAGGGCGACAACCGCGTCGACGCGGCGGTGCAGCAACTCGACAAACTGCAGGGCAAGCTGGTGCGGATCTGGCCGGACGGACGCATTCCGGACGACAACCCGTTCGTGAAGCGCGAGGGCGCGCGCCCGGAAATCTGGTCCTACGGCCATCGCAACATGCAGGGCGCCGCGCTGCATCCGGTCACGCGCAAGGTGTGGACCAGCGAGCACGGGCCGATGGGCGGCGACGAACTCAATATCCCCGAAGCAGGCCGCAACTACGGCTGGCCGGTGATCACCCATGGTCGCGATTACAGCGGTTCGCCGGTTAAAGGCGCGGTCGGCAAGACGGCCGAGGGCATGGAGCCGCCGCATCACGTCTGGGAAGTCTCGCCGGCGCTCAGCGGCATGTTGTTCTACAGCGGCAAGGCGTTTCCGGAATGGAAGGGCAATCTGTTCGTCGGTGCGTTGGCGAAGAGCGCATTGATCCGTCTGGAACTCGACGGCGACCGCATCGTCCACGAAGAACGCCTGCTGACCGATCGCGCCGAACGCATCCGCGACGTGCGCGAGGGACCGGACGGTGCGATCTATGTGCTGGTGGACGAGGGGAATGGGAAGTTGTTGCGGATACAACCGCGCCAGGCAGGCAATTGACGCCGGCGATGTTTGGCCGTGGCCAGGGCAGCGACTTTCGAAGCGCGTTTGGCTGTCTTGCGGCCCGCAGCCAAAAGCAAATCCCCCGTGGCCCCCTTTTTCAAAGGGGGTGAACGGCTTGATGCGATCCAAACCCGGTACTCGAGTATTGCGAGGTCGCAGCACGTCCGCTGCGCAAAGATGCCTGCAGCGAGTAGAGGCGTCTGCAGTCAGTAAAGACGCCTGCAGCTATCCCCTCTTTGAAAAAAGGGGGCAGGGGTGATTTGCTCTTGCTCCTGCAAAACACGAAACATCAGATCGAAGGCGCTCGCTATGAAAATGGTTTCCGCCCGATGAAATCCACCGTCGTGATGCACAGCTGTTCCGGCGTGAATCCTGCGAACTCCGGCGCGATCGTCATCGCCCGCAGTTGTTCCAGCCGCTGCGGCCGCGCGTGCGACGTGTCGTGGACGATGTCGAAGCCGGCGTCGCGTGCGGCCTCGACCAGTTCATGCGCGCGCAGCCGGTTCTGATAGAGGAAACGATTGTTCCAGAACGCCCATTCCCGGTCCGAAAACTGCAGATAGTGCAATTGATGGATCTTCGGGTCGGCGTAGGCGTAATGATCGCCGCAGTTCACCGAATGGAAGGCCACGCCGCCGGGACGCAGCAGCCGCAGCGTGCCGCGATGGATGCGGTCGATGGCGTCCGGCGGCACATGCTCCAGCACGCTGTTGGAAAACACGATATCGACCGAACCTTCGTCCAGCCCGGGATCGGCGGCATCGGCAGGCGCGCGGTAATCGATGACGCCTTCGCTGAGTTCCGCCGGGTCGCTCGCATCGGCGGCCGACTGCAGGTGCCGGAAGCGCCTCTGCACGTCCGCGGGATCCGCATCGCTGAGCGCCGCGATCCGCGGCAGT
The DNA here is from genome assembly GCA_943371935.1 of Chitinophaga pinensis. Classification (GTDB taxonomy): domain Bacteria; phylum Pseudomonadota; class Gammaproteobacteria; order Xanthomonadales; family Xanthomonadaceae; genus Lysobacter_I. The sequence goes on from CALRWS020000027.1 coordinate 51,454, forward strand.
TCCTCGCCCAGCATGCCGATGCACAGGCGCATCAGCTCCGGCTTCAACAGCCGGTTCAGATCGCAGGTGTGCACCCGCGCCGCGCCGCCGAGATAGCAGGCCAGCGGTAGCGCCGGATACCAGCCGCTGCCGATTTCGAGCAGACGCGCGCCGCGGATGCCGACGCCGACGGCGTGCAACTGCCTCAGCATGCCGTCCCAGTCCTCGATTTTCAGCATGATTTCTCGGTGCGGATTGCGCATGCCGCCGAAATCCCGCTGCAAGCGGTAGTGCAATGATTCTCCGTGGGGCAATGCGCCGAGGGTTTTCTGCAGGAGGCCCTTGATTCGCCAATGCATGGTGCGCGGTGTTCCTGTGGATGCCGTTGAGGTCGGTCGCGCGTCAGCGCGCGGGAAGCGCGGTCGCGCCGGTCGCGGCATCCGTGCCCTCGCGCAACGATCGGTCGATCAGCATCGTCGACAGCACGCCGACGAAGGCCTGGTTGTCGGCGAAGCCGGTGGCGCGGCCGGCGCGGCATTTGTCGAACAGCCGGCCGACGGCCTGGGGATCGAAATAGCCCGCGGTGCGGATGCGATCCTCGCTCATCAGATCGGCCACGTAATCCAGCGGCTGGCCGTCGAAGAAGAAACTGCCGCTGTCGGGCGCGCGATAGGGCTGCTTGGTGCGATTGACGATCGCGTCCGGCAGCAGATCCGCCAGCGCGCGACGCAGCAGGTATTTCTCGGTCATGCCGCGGATCTTGTAGCTGGGCGGCAGCCGGTTGGCGAATTCGATCACGCGATGATCGAGGAACGGGAACCGGCCCTCGATCGAGTTCGCCATCGCCACCCGGTCGCCCTGCGACGACAGCAGATAGCCCGCGAGCAATGACTTCGCTTCGACGTACTGGTCGCGCGCGAGCGGGCTCCAGTCGCGGATCTTCGCCGGCAGCGTCGCCTCGAACGCATCGAGCGCGTTGAAGCTGCCGATCTCCGCGCGCATTTCCTGCGACAACAGCCCCAGCGCGCGCTGCGAGGTGGTCCAGCGCGGCACGTGCGCGAAGATCGGCCGCTGCAGATGCTCCATGCCCTGGCCGAAGAACGACTGTGCGAACGCAGGATTGCGCACCGGCGAATTCGGCAGATAGCCGTAGAGGCGTTCCAGCAGGCGCGGGCGCAGCGTCGACTGCGGCTGCCGCGCCCAGAATCGCCGCACTTTCGCTTCCTTGAACAGATCGTAGCCGCCGAACACTTCATCCGCGCCTTCGCCGGTCAACACGACCTTGTAGCCGTGCTCGCGCACGCTGCCCGCGAGCAGCATCAGCGGCACCGGCGCGGTGCGCAGCACCGGCGTTTCTGCGTGGCGGATCAGTCGCGGAAACGCCTCGCCGATGTCCCGGCGGGTGCAGCGCAGGGTGGTGTGGTCGGTGCCCAGGTGCCGCACCATCGCCTGCTGGTAGTCGCTTTCGTCGAACTCGCCGTCCTCGAATGCGACCGAGAACGTGCGCACCGGCGTCTCGGTGAAACTGCGGATCATCGCGACGATGCCCGACGAATCCAGGCCGCCGCTGAGATACGCGCCGACCGGCACGTCCGCGCGCAGCTGCAGGCGCACGGCGTCGATCAGCAGTTCGCGCAGTTCGGCGGCCGCCGCGTCGACGCTCAGCGGATAGCGCGACGGCGAAGTCTCGGCGGCGTCAGGGAAGGTCCAGTCCCAGTACTGGCGCAGGGTTTCGCGACCGTCGTGTTCGATCGCCAGCGTATGCCCCGGCGGCAGGCTGTCGATGCCGCGATAGACCGTATGCGGTTCGATCGGCGACCAGGTGGCGAAGGTCTCGGCGATGCCCAGCGGATCCAGCGCGGCGCACTGCGGCAGCACCGCGAGCAGCGCCTTGGTTTCGGACGCGAACCACACCCGGCCGCCGCTGCGCGCGAGATATAGCGGACGGATGCCGGCGCGGTCGCGCGCCAGCACCAGCCTGCGGCGCTCGCTGTCCCACAGCGCGATCGCGAACTGGCCGTTGAGGCTTTCGACGAAACGGTCGCCATCGCGGTCGTACAGATGCACGATCACTTCGGTGTCGGAATGCGTATAGAACGTGCGGCCTTCGGCTTCGAGTTCGCGACGCAGTTCGACGTAGTTGAAGATCTCGCCGTTGAATACCGTCCACACCGTGCCGCGCGGATTGCGGATCGGCTGGTCGCCGGTGGCCAGGTCGATGATCGACAGCCGTGCGTGCGCCAGGCCGATACCGTCCTCGACGTGATAGCCGTAGCCGTCCGGCCCGCGATGGGCGAGGGTGTGGATCATCCGCTGCAGGAGCGCATGCGCGGTGTCCGGGACGATCTCCGCCCCACTGTGACCCGCACCGCTGAAGCCGGCCCCGCTGAAGCCTGCGATTCCACACACGTCGTGTTTCCCCTGTCCGCAATGCGGTCGTACATTGGCCAATGGCCGGTTGAACGCGAAAACCGCCGCCGTCCAGCCAACCGGTGTCGCGATCGTGGCGGATCAGCGTTTCGGCGCCTCGGCCAGGGCTTCTTCGCAGGCGCGGAGTGTATCGGCTGCGACCGCGTCCCAGCCGCGCGAGAATCGGCGCGACAGCGCGCCGTCGTCCCACTGCCGCTCCAGCGCGTCGCGCAGGCCCGCGGCCAGTGCGACGGGATCGCGCGCCGCGACCAGCAGGCCGCAATCGGCATCGACCACTTCGGGAATGCCGCCGACCGGCGTCGCCACTACCGGCCGGCCGCAGGCCAGGGCTTCGACCAGCACGTTGGGATGGCCTTCGGAATAGCTGGGCAGGGTGACCAGATCGGAGGCCGCCATCCAGCGCGCGACCTCGTGCGGACCCTGCGCGCCGGGCAGATGCACATGCAGCGTGGGATCGGCGGCGACCTTCGCGTCGAGCTCGGCGCGCATCGGCCCTTCGCCGACCAGCGCCAGCTGCAGTTTCGGCCGCTGCGGCGCGAGCGTCGCCATCGCTTCGAGCAGTTCGCGCAGGCCTTTTTCCGGCACCAGCCGGCCAACGTAGACCACCAGTTCGGCGTCGGCGTCGATACCCAGCGCGGCGCGCGCTTCGTTACGATCGCGCGGGTGGAAGATCGTCGCGTCGCAGCCGTTGGGAATCGCGCGGATGCGCGCGGGGTCGGCGTCGTAGTCGCGCGCCGCGACCCGGCCCAGATCCTCGCTCACCACCAGGATGCGTCCTGCGGCGTGCAGAACGGGCCGGGTGAGGCGGCGGCTCACGGCGTCGCGCACGCGCAGGTCCGAGCCGCGCGCGCCGACGACCAGCGGCAGCCCTGCGCGTCGCGCCGCATGCATCGCGCCGAAAGCGTCGGGGTACAGCCAGTACGACAGCACCACGTCGGGCGCGAACTCGCGCAGCGGCGCGTGCAGGGTGCGTGCGCACAGCCAGCCGTTGAACGGCCGGGTCAGCAGCGGCAGCGCGGGATATTCGACATAGCGCACATCGCAGTCCGGCAGCGTATGCGCGGGATCGGAAGCGCGGAACAGATAGCTGCGCGGTCTGGCCCAGCGCGGATAGCGGGCGACGGGGCTGAGTACGCGCACATCGGCGAGCTTCGACAGCTCGCGCACGGTCTGATGAATGGGCCGGCCGCGGTTCGGCTCGCCCGCGATCGGGAACTGGGAGGTCACGATCAGCAGGCGCATGCGTCGCGCCTCCCCGGCATCGGTCGCGGATGGGCGCGACCGTCATCGCGTGCGGGCGTGTCCTTTCCGGTCGTGTCCTCTCCGGGCAGCGGAACTCGTTGATAATGCGGTGTTTTCATGCTGTCCGAAAACGAACGTGCTGTCGGGGAACGTGTGGGACGGATGCGAGGGTGGGACGGATGCAACAGGGGATTTCCGTGCAAGCGGGAAATATCGAGGATTCTGCCGCAAGCCCGGTCGCAAGCCCGGTTGAAACCCCGCGCGTGGGCGAACTCGACGCCCTGCGCGGACTCGCGGCGCTCGGCGTGGTCGCGTTTCATTACACCACGTTCTATCAGCAGGAACAGGGCCACCTGCAGCCGCTCGGCTTCGGTTTTCCGGCCGGCAATTACGGCGTGCATCTGTTCTTCCTGATCAGCGGTTTCGTGATTTTCATGACCCTGGAGCGCACCCGCAGCGCGATGGATTTCGCGGTGTCGCGGTTCTCGCGGCTGTTCCCGGCGTATTGGGCGGCGATGGCGATCACCGCCGCGGCGGTCTACACCATCGGCATGCCGATCCAGCGGATTCCGGCGATCGATGTGGCAGTCAATCTCACGATGCTGCAGGAGATCCTTGGATTCACGCATCTGGATGGTTCGTACTGGACGCTGCAGGTCGAATTGTTCTTCTATCTGCAGATGCTGTTCTGGTGCATGCTCGGCCAGCTCAAGCGCATCCGCTGGATCATCGCGGCCTGGCTGATCATGGCGGTGATCTACGCACTCACTTCGCAGCGGCACCTGCATTTCTCCTACACCCTGCGCGAATTGCTGCTGCTGCGGCATATTCCGTTCTTTGCGCTGGGGATCCTGTTCTATTGCCTGTACGCCGGTTCGGGAGACCGGCGCGCGAACATCGCGATGATCGCGCTTTCGTTGGTCGCCATCGGCGTGTCCTATGCGCCGGTGTATCTTGCCGCAGGCGTGGTCTGCTGCATGATCTTCGCGCTGTTCGTCGCCGGGAAGCTGCGATGGCTGCGTGCGGCGCCGTTCGTATTCCTGGGCGTGATTTCCTATTCGCTGTATCTGTTGCATCAGGCGATCGGCTTCGCATTGATCCATCGTCTCGAAGCCGAAGGCGTATCGAGCCTTGCGGCCGTGGTGGCGACAGCGCTGATGACGCTGGCGCTGGCGACCGCGTTGACCTATGGCGTGGAGCGGCCGGCGATGCGCGGTATCCGCCGGTGGTGGCAGGGACGGCGGCGCCCGGCGCATGCAGCGATCAGCGATCCGCTTCGCCGAACGTAACATCCAACCCCTTGCGCACGCCGACCCGTGGCGTCCAGCCCAGCGCATCGCGCGCCGCGGCGACGTCGAAATGGGTCAGCGGCCGCAGCGAGTGCACGCGGTAGCGGGTCAGCGGCACTTCGCGTTTCAGCACCTTGCCCAGCATCTCCACGCCGAAGCCCAGGCACAGGAAGACCCACTGCGGCACCCAGAGCAGCTTGAGTTTTTCGCCCAGCGCGCGTTTGCAGCGGCGCAGGTATTCGTTGCGATCCACCGAGCCGGTATCGACCAGATTGAAGGTGCGGCCCAGTGCCTGCGGCGATTCCGCCGCCAGCAGCAGGGCGTCGACCACGTCGTCGCGATAGACCAGCGGCAGCATCCGCGAACCGCTGCCGATCGCGATCCAGCGGCCCGCCAGTGCGATCGTGCCGTTCGGCGTGACCTGTTCTGCGCCGGGGCCGAAGATCTGGCCCGGGCGCAGGATCACCGCCGGCAGATGCGTTTTCGAGATCGCGTCGGCGACCATCCGCTCGGCGGTGAGTTTGGTCTGGGTGTAGGCGCCGCGCAGCTGCGGGTGCGGCTCGAAGCGATAGTCCTCGGTCAGCACTTCGCCGTCGCGGCGGCCGGCGTGATCGAACACGCTCATCGAACTCACGTACACCAGTCGCGTCGTCGCGTGTTTGCGACACGCGTCGAGCACGTTGCGCGTGCCCCAGACCGTGCCGGCCTCGAAATCGCGCGGGCCGCCGCGCATTGCTGCGCCGACGTGATGAACGACGCCGACGCCGGCCACCGCGTGATCGACGATGCGCGGGTCGCCGAGATCACCGATCACCATTTGAATGCCGTCGTCGTTGCGGAATACCGCGACCGGGCGCCGCACCAGCACGCGCACGGTCTTGCCCTGCGTGCGCAGCGCCGCGACCAGCGCGCGGCCGAGAAAGCCCGCGGCGCCGGTCACCAGCGCATCGGCCGGCGGCAGTTCGACATAACGCGCTTCGAGCTGCTGGAGGCGGGCGCGGTCGGGTTCGGCGCACAGCGGATCGAGCAGACGCGCCAGACGCAGTCCGTCCTCGGCGGTGAAAGGCGGCGTTTCGTCGTCGCGCACCGCGCGCGCGAAGGCCTCGGCGCCGCGCTGGATACCGGGTGACGGCTTCAGCCGGCCGGTGGCGAAGCGCAGCACGTTCATCGGAATGCGGAACACATCCTTCGCCGCGCTGAAGAACGCGTTGAGCAGGATGCCGATGAACTTCGGCCCCGGCAGCACGCGATGGATGCGGCAGACCTGGGTGAAGCGATCGACTTCGATGATGCCGCGGGTGCCGCGTACGATCAGACGGTTCTCCATCGGCCGCGCGTTCCACGACAGCAGCAGCCGGCCGACGCCCGTCGCGCCCTGCGCCAGCGCCTGCCATTCGTCGAACCCGAGATTCGGATCGTTGCCGCGCGACTGGTAATGCACGTCGACCTGCGAGATCGCACCGAGAAACGCTTCGATCGTGTACAGCCCATGCACGCCGAGGTCGCGGAACGGATACGAGCCTTGGGTCACCATGCCCGGCAGCGGGCCACCGGCGTAGGGCGGATATTCGGAGTTGCGCACGATGTCGACCGACAGCACGTCGCCGATGTCGCCGTTCTTCGCCGCGTCGAGCGCGCGCATCAGCACCGGGTCGAACAGGTCGGAGTGATTCACCCCGAGTTTCAGGCCGGTTTCGCGCGACTTTTCGAGCATGCGCTCGCAGTCGGCGACAGTGTCGGCCATCGGCTTTTCCACCAGCACATGGCAGCCCATGTCCATCGCCGCGATCGCCAGCGTCGCGTGAGAAGCGGGCGGCGTCAGCACATACACGACATTGGGTTGCGCGTCGGCCAGCTCGGTCAGCGTGGCGGCGACCTTGCCGACCTTGAAGCGTTTCGCCAGCGCTTCTGCGGCGGGAAGGTTGCTGTCGCACAGTCCGACGATGTCGACGAAGTCCAGCCGCGAGAGCGCGGCGAGGTGATGCGTGGCGACATAACCGGCGCCGACGACGGCGACGCGGAGCTTGCTGGAGAGGGTGGAGGTCATGAACGGACTGCTTGAGAAGAAGTTTGGCTGAGACATGCGGCGACATCGGTCAATACCGATTCGACGCGCGCATCCCAGGTCTGGTCGGCGACCGCGGCGATGCGCGCTTCCGCCGCGCCGGGCGCGCTGTCGATCACCGCAGTGTCGAGCGCAGCGAGAAAACCATCGTGGTCGTCGGCCAGCCGCACCCACTGCGAGAATTTCTCGATCTCGGGATTGCGCACGCTCACCACCGCTTTTCCGGCGGCCAGATATTCGCGCAGCTTCAGCGGGTTGGCGTTGGCGACCTGACGGTTCAGGCGATACGGAATGATCGCGGCGTCGAACGCCTTGGACCACGCCGGCAGCGTCGCGTACGGCTGAGCGCCGGCGAGGCGCACGTTCGGCAGCGCGCGCAGGGCGTCGACCGCGACGTGCGCATGTCCGACGAGAAGAAACGTCCACTGCGGCCGCTGCCGCGCCAGCCATTCGATCAGCGGCACGTCGATCCATTCGTGGATCGAACCGATGTAGCCGACCACCGGGCGCGGCAGTTCGCGGGCGAGTGCGGGCAGTTCCGTGGCCGGATCCTGCGCTTTGGCGAAGAGTTCGACATCCACGCCGTGCGGCGAAAAGATCGTGCGCGGATTCAGCGCGCGCTTGCCATCGACCAGCGCCGGCGGCGCGACGAACAGCAGGTCGGCGCGGCGGCTGAGATCGAGATCGCGCTGCGCGATCAGGGCGGCGTCCACGCCAGGGTGCGCGGCGTAGTCGTCGATGCAGTAGTACACGCACAGGTCTTCGCCGAGCCTGCCGGCGAGGAAGCCAGGATGCGGCACCACGAACCACGAGATGCGCTTGCGGATACCGGCGAGGCGCAGCGCGCGGCGCACCGCCCATCGGCCGAACAGCCGGTTGAAGGCGTCCACGCCCGGCAGGCGCCGGAACGGAAGCTGCGGCACCGTGCAGTGCCAGAGATTGTCGGCGACCTGCGTCGGCCGCTTGAACGTTGCCAGCAGTTTGCGTACCGCGCGCTTGAGGTCGCGGCCGGACGCGTTGGGTGCGCGCATGCCCGGCGAATCGACGTAGAGCAGCGGCACGCTGCGCGCGAGCCGCACGGCGACGTGATGGCTGCTGGTGCGGTTCTCGGCGTACCAGTCGTTGCCGAAATAGACGATGCCGTAGCCTTGCAGCGCCTTTGCGATCTGCGGCTGTCGATCTGCGGTGTTCATGACGAGCGCAACCACCAGGACTGGCGCGCAGAGCCGGAGCAAATCCCCCCGCCGCCTGCTGCGCAGACGTCGACCCCCTTTTTCAAAGGGGGTAATGGGGCGGCGCGTCGGTGACGAGCACATGCCCGCAATATCTGCTGGTCGCGATCCCCCCTTTGAAAAAGGGGGGCAGGGGGGATTTGCTCTTTGCTCTGAACGACAAAGCGCCCTGTCTCAACCCTCATCACGCCACCACCCGATCAGCCACGCCGTGCCGCCGTGGTAAATCCAGTCCTTCTGCAACCCAGGCACATTATCCAGATGCGGGCCGATGCGGCCGCAGGCCGGGGCGAAGAACGTCACCAGCCCATTGCGGCCGAGGTGGCGCATCCGCGCGATCGTCTTCTCCGGTTCGCTGAGGTAATAGAGCACCTCGCAGGCGGTGACCAGATCGAACCGATGGCGCTGGTCGCCCCAAGGCTGGCCGAAAATGTCGGTCGCTTCGAAATGCGCCTGCGGCAGACGCTTGCGCGCGCGTTCCACCGCCTGCGCGCTCACGTCCACGCCGTACTGCGCATCGCTGAGCCGGGCGAGATATTCGGTCTGATGGCCTTCGCCGCAGCCCAGTTCCAGTACGGAGCCGACCCGCCCGAACGCACGTTCGATCACCGCGTTGGTCGCCGCGAAGCGCGTGCGCTCCAGATCAGACGCCATGTTCCAGGGATCTTCGACGCTGTAGGCCAGATCCAGGCGATCGAAATTGTCGCTGCCGCCGACGCCGCGCAACGCATATTTCATCCACAGACGGCGACGCGCCTTGCGCAGCAGGGTAGTGGCTCGGGTGAACATCGGCGTGCCGGTCAGTCGCAGCGGCGTTCGTCGGTCGATGCGACATCGGCCCGCACGGTCTGCGCGGCCGCGATCGACACCGGCAGCGGGCGCAACGGCGAGCTGTACCAGCCCACGACCTTGTCGCAGCGGAATTCCACCCAGGACGGGCCGTAGGTCCAGCGCAGCGCATGCATGTCGAGCGGTTCCCCCAGAATGTTCCGCACAGTGTCTTTCCCCTGGCCCGGCGCGATCTCCGCGTTGACCTTCCCGGCCATCGCGGCGATCTGCCCGGCATGTTCGTCCGCGCTCTCGGCGGTGTTCCCGCGTCCGGTGGCGATCCGCCAGCCCAGCGCTGCGACCACGAGCAGTGCGATTGCGACGAAGTAACGCGGTATCCTGCCAAAACCGGCCGTGGGATTTTCGTTCGCGGCGGTATCGGTCCGTCGCCAGACGTCCGCAGGTGACGATTCCATGGATTCGTCGACGAGTCGACCCGCTGCGACGGCGCCCGGCATGCGCCCGTAGCGCGCATGGAAATCGAGCGCGGCATCGTAGCGTTGATTCAATCGCTGCAGGCGTCCGGTATCCTCTGCGCTCCCGCCATGGTCCGGATGCAGTTTCGCCACGCGTCTGCGCCATGCGCCGCGCAACTCGGCGAGCGAACAGGTCGCATCGATCCCGAGCTCGCGATAGAGCGCTGCGAAATCGGTGTCTTCGGACATGCCCGCTCCAGTGAGGCGCGCGTTGTGAGGCGCGCAGTGGACCGCGTTCGATCCACGAATGCAAGGGGATCGGCGGCGATCGATGCCGATCTGCGAAGCATCTCTGCGATGCATCGTCCGGTGGGTGCCGGAAAATGCGTTATGCGTGGAATCACGGGGGATTCGATGAGCGGCAGCGTTGTGCAAGCGGGTAACGGTCGGGCCGGAGACGGTTGCGCCGCGGATGGTCGCGAACCGTCGGCGGCCCGACGGCCGCGTCTGGCGCGTGCGCTCCAGCGCGTGGGCGCGATGCCGCTGATCGGGCGCCTGCGCGCCGCGCTGCGTCATGACGTGCGCATCCTGGCCTACCACCGCGTGCTGGAATCGGTCGAGCCCCGGGATTTCCGCTTCGATCCGGATCTGATCAGTGCCAGTAGTGACGCCTTCCGCGAACAGGTCGGGATCGTCAAGCGCCGCTGTTCGCCGATGCGTTTCGACGAACTCATCGACCGCCTCGATCGTGGGCAGTCGCTGCCCCGACGCGCCGCGCTGATCACCTTCGACGACGGCTACGACGACAACTACCGCATCGCCTGGCCGATCCTGCGCGATGCCGGCGTCTCGGCGATGTTCTTCGTGTCCACCGGCCACATCGAGTCCGGTCGCCCCTACGCCTACGACTGGCTGATGCACATGGTCTGCGTGACCCGCGCCGACCGTCTGCAGCTGCCGGAACTTGAGATCGACCTGGCATTGCCCGAAACACTGCACGGGCGCCGCACGATCGCCAGCGAACTGCTGGATCGCGTGAAGACGCTGGATGCAGACGCCCAGCAGGCGCTGATCGCGCGGCTGCAGCGCGAGTGGTCGCTGCCTGCGGATCTGGGGCATCCGGATTGCCGGCCGATGACGTGGTCCCAGCTGCGCGAAATGCGCGATGGCGGCATGGAGATCGGTTCGCACGGCGTGGATCACCGGATGCTGGCCAAGATGCCTCCCGCCGCGATGCGCGAGGAACTGGTGGCCTCGAAGCGCGCGATCGAGCGCGAGCTGGGCGGCGAGGCGCAGGTGATTTCCTATCCGGTCGGTGGTTCCGACGCCTACGACGCGGCGGTCATCGAGGCGGTCCGCGACGCCGGCTACCGTCTGGGATGCAGCTATCGTGCCGGACCCGAGCGGATGCGCCAGGACTCGCGCTACGAACTGCGGCGGATTCCGGTCGAGCGCGACGTGTGCCGCGACTGGTTCGAGGGCATGCTGGCGCTGCCGGAAGTGTTCTGTTACCGCTCCAGAAGCAGGCTCTGAGCGCCATGTTCGTCGCGATGATGCTCTATCTGCTGTTGGTGCTGGTCCGTCCGCAGGATTATCCGGCGCTGGTCGACAGCTTCGGCCTGCCGTTGCAGCCGATCATGCTGGTCGTCGCCGCCGGTTTCTGGCTGCTCTCGCCGCGCAAGCATTTCGACGCTCCGCAGTATCCGGTGCTGTTGATGTTTTTCGGCGTGCTGATGGTGTCGCACGTCTTCAACGGCTGGCTCGGCGGCGCGCTGGAGCAGTTCGAGAAGTTCGCGCCGGTGGTGCTGGCGTTCGTGGTGTTCGCCAATGGCCTGGACCGGCGCAGCCGGGTCCTGAAGACGATGGCCGTGTTCGCGCTATGCGCGGCAGTGCTGGCGATCCACGGCATCGAACAGCAGCAGACCGGCATCGGCTGGACCGGGATCGGGCTGTCGCAGGGCACGCGCATCCAGTACGTCGGCATCTTCAACGATCCCAACGATCTGGGCATGCTGTTCGTCGCCTGCGTGCCGATGGCGATGTACCTCAGCGGGCGCGGCGGGCTGATGGGCCTGCGCAGGCTGTTCTGGCTGACCGTCGCCGGGATCCTCGTCTACGGCGTCTATCTCACCGACTCGCGCGGTTCGCTGCTGGCGCTGCTGGCGGTGATGGGCGTGTACATCTGGCAGCGCAGGGGCGTGTTCGTGGCCGGCATGCTCGGCTGCTTGGCGGTGGGCGGGCTGCTGGCGCTGCCGTCGCGCTTCAACGAGATCGACGTCGAGGAAGCCTCGGCGCAGGGGCGCGTGGATTCGTGGTACGAAGGTCTGCAGATGTTCCAGGGCCATCCGCTGTTCGGCGTGGGCCCGGACATGTACTCCGACTATCACCATCTGACTGCGCACAATTCGTTCGTGCTGGTGTTGGCCGAGACCGGGATCATCGGATACACGCTGTGGCTGGCGCTGGTGATCTATTGCTTCCGGATGATGTGGACGGGTTCGCGGCCGCCCGGCGAACTGGCGTGGGAAAGCACGGTGGCGCCCGAAGCCGACGGCGATGCCGAGACCGCGCTGGCCGAACTGGATGCGCTGGAGGCCGGCATCGCCGAAGGCCGCGCGATCGCGATGACGCTGCTGCTGTCGCTGGTTGGCTTCTTCGTTTCCGCGTTCTTCCTCAGCCGCAGCTACATCATCATCCTCTACCTGCTGGCCGCGCTGGTCGTCGCGCACTATGCCGACATGCGTCGCGAGGATCCGGCCCTGCCGCGGTTCCAGCTCGGCAACGATATCGTCCTCATGCCCGCGATCGGCGTCGGCAGCGTCGTCGCGCTTTACGTGATGGTCAAGATACTTCTGGTGATGGGATGACGCTCCGCGCGCGCACGCTCCGCAACACGCTGTTCTCGTCGGTGGCGATGTACACCGAGTTCGCGCTCGGCATGCTGACCTCGATCGTCATCGCCCGTCACCTGGGCCCGGAAGGCTTCGGCGCTTACAGCGCGGTGATCCTGCTGGTGGGTATGGGCGTGGCCGCCACCAATTCGGGCACCGCCAGCGCGGCGATCAAGTTCGTCGCCGAACTGCGCGGCGGCAGCCGCGAGGGACAGGTGCGGCCACTGGTCGCGTATCTGCGTCGGGCGCAGCGCGGCTTTCTGGCGGTGGCGCTGGCGATCGGCGCGCTGTTGTTGTGGCTGGCCGGGCATCGGGTCGCACCCACCTTCCATCACGGCCTTCTGTTCGCGTTCCTGACGGTGGCCATCGCGCTGCGCGCCGGCTACATGTTCAACATCGGCGTGGCCAAGGGGCTGGAGAATTTCCGGATCAATGCGATGGTCGCGCTGTTCTCCACGCCGCTGAATCTCGGCATGGTGCTGGTGGTGATCTGGCTGGACCTGCCGGTGGAATGGCTGTTCGGCGTGTTCCTGCTGTCGGGCGTGATGTTCTACGGCATGTCGCGCACGCAGCTGCGGCCGCTGCTGCCGCCGGGCGAGGATGTGCCCGCGCTGCCGGAGGATCTGGTGCCGCGCGTGCGCCGACAGATGGTCTACAGCACGCTGATCGTCACCGTGGGGTTCATCGTTTCCAGCGAAATAGAAGTGCTGTTCCTCAACGCCTACGCCGACCCGCACGCCGCCGGTCAGTTCAAGGTCGGCTATCAGCTGGCGAGCGGCGCGGCGATGCTGGTGCCCGGTGTGTTCGGCGCGCTGCTGCTGCCGATGATGGCGAACGCATTGAGTCAGGGACGCGAAGTCGCCGGGCATCGCTTCGCGGCGTCCACCGCATATCTGATGCTGCTCGCGGCGCCGCTGGTGGCGTTCGGCATGGTGCTGTCCGATCCGCTGATCGATCTGCTGTACGGCGCCGAATACGAAGAGGCGTCCACCGTATTCGCGGTGTGTCTGGCCGGCATCGCGGTGATCACCTCCGCGCAGGGCGCGTCGAGTCTGCTGATCAGCGCCGACCGCCAGCGCGCGGTGCTGGCGCTGATCCTGGTCTGCGGGCTGCTGAAGCTGGGGCTGGATGCCTGGCTGATCCATATCGACGGCCTGCGCGGCGCGCTGATCGCGTTCGCGGTGGTGGCGGCGGTGAATGTGGTGTCCTACACCACGCTGGCGATCCGCGAATGCGGGGTCTCGCCCGACTGGGGGCGTCTGGCGCGGACCGTGCTGGCCAGCGCGCTCGCGGCGGGTCCGCTGCTGCTGGTGCATCACCATCTTCCCGCATGGGCCGAACTGCTGGTCGGCGGTTTGCTGGCGGGCATTCTCTATCTCCCGCTGACGTTGATGCTGCGCTGCTGGACCCGCAACGACATCGCCCACATGCAGCAGTTGCACCAGCGTCTGCTGCACGGGCGCCCGCGCTTCGGCGCACGTCTGCTCGGTTGGGCGCATGCGCGCGCGACGCCGATAGGGGGCATGCCATGACCGGCCTGTACGAACCGCTGTTCCGGCGCGTGCTGTATCCGGCCTATGAGTCGGGCCTGCGCCGACGCAAGACGCTGTCGTATCTGCGCGAGTACGAACGCGACCAGTGGCGTTCGGCCGACGAACTCGACGCCCTGCAGTGGCGCAAGCTGCAACGTCTGATCGCGCACTGCTGGGAGCAGGTGCCGTTCTATCGTCGCTGGTGGGGCGATGCAGGCGTGACGTCCGCGGCGGACATCCGCAGCCGCGAGGATTACGCGCGACTGCCGATGCTGACCAAGCCGGTGATCCGCGCGAATGCAGCGTCGATGATCGCGCCCGCGCATCGCGGCGCGCTGTTTTTCAAGACCACCGGCGGTTCCACCGGCGAACCGCTGCGCTTCGGCTACACGCGCGAAAGCTACGAACGCCGGGTCGCGGTGATGTTCCGCGGCTACGCGTGGTCGGGCGCGCATCTTGGCCAGCGCACCGCATACCTGTGGGGCGCGCCGGTCGCGGCGCCCGCCGGTTTCCATCTGTTCAAGGATCGCCTGTACCACGCGGCGTTCAACCGGCGGATGCTCAACGCCTTCGACATGAGCGAGGCGCGCATGGCCGAATACGCGACCGCGCTGGATCGCTTCAAGCCCGAGACCATCGTGTCCTACGTGGGGCCGCTGGTGGAACTCGCGCATTGGCTGGAACGCAAGGGCCGCGGCATCCATCGTCCGCAGCGCATCCTCGGTGCCGCCGAAGCCCTGCATCCGCACCAGCGCGAACTGCTGCAGCGCGTGTTCGGCGCGCCGGCCTACGACACCTACGGCTGTCGCGAATTCATGCTGATCGCGGCCGAGTGCGAAGCCCGCGACGGCCTGCATCTCAACATCGATCATCTGCACGTCGAATTCGCCGACGGGCCGGACGCGACCGGCCCCAGCGACCTGATCGTCACCGATCTGCACAACGACGGCATGCCGCTGATGCGCTACGTCAACGGCGATCTCGGCACGCCGGGCCACCGGCACTGCGCCTGCGGCCGCGGCCTGCCGAAACTGGCGAAAGTCGACGGCCGCAAGCTCGACGCGCTGCGCCTGCGCGATGGGCGGCTGGTGCCGGGCGAGTACATCGTCTACGTATTCCTGCCCGTCACGGGCGTGAAGCAATATCAGGTGGTGCAGCGCGAACTCGATGCGCTGCTGGTGAGGCTGGTGCCGGATGCCGGCTACGACCCGGCCGTGCACGATCTGATCCGCGCCGGCATCCACAAGCTCACCGGCGACGGCGTGCGCATCGAATTCGAGACCGTCGATGCGATCGCGCTCACCGCCAGCGGCAAGCGTCGCGTCACCGTCTGCGAACTGCCTGCATGAGCGACGGTTCGTACAAGTCGCCTCTCGATATCGTTCACGTGGTCGAAAACCTCGAACGCGGCGGCCTCGAACGCATGGTCATCGATCTGGCCGGCGTGCAGCGCGCGGCCGAACATCGCTGCCGGGTGATCTGCCTGTTCCAGCCCGGCGCGCTGGCCGGTGAGCTTGAAGCGCAGGGCATCGAAGTCCAGGCCTGCCGCAAGCGCGGCGGCTTTGATCTCGCCGCGCTGCGTCGCCTGCGCGGTGGACTGCGCGCCACGCCGGGCGCGGTCGTCCATACCCACAACGCCAACGCGCATTACCACACGGTCGCGGCCGCGCTCGGCCTGCCCATCGCGCGACTGATCAACACCCGTCACGGCATGGGCGCCGCGCAGCCGCGCAGCCGCGGCGAATGGCTGTATCGACGCACGATGCGTCGTACCGATACGGTGGCCGCGGTCTGCGGGGCCGCGCGCGCGCGCTTCGCGCAGCAGGGCGTGTCGCCGCGCGGGCGGTTGCTGTCGGTGCCGAACGGCATCCGCATCGACCGCTTTTCTTCGGCATCGGAAGAACATCGGGCCGCACTTCGCAGCGATCTCGGGCTTGCGCCGGATACGCGCATCATCGGCAGTGTCGGCCGTTTGAACCCGGTCAAGGACCAGTCGACGCTGCTGCGCGCGTTCGCGCGGCTGCGCGTCGAATTCGTCGATACCGCACTGGTGCTGGTCGGCGACGGCGCGTTGCGCGGATCGCTGGAATCGCAGGCCGCCGCGCTGGGCATCGCCGACACCGTGCGTTTCCTCGGCGACCGCAGCGACGTGCGCGAACTGCTGCAGGGTTTCGATATCTTCGCGCTGTCGTCGCTGAGCGAGGGCTATTCGATGGCGCTGCTGGAAGCCTGCGCCAGCGGCCTGCCGATCGTGGCTACCGACGTGGGCGGCAATCGCGAGATCGTGGTCGATGGCCGCAACGGCCGGCTGGTGCCGCCGGCCCGCGACGATGCGCTGGCCGACGCTTTCGCGACGTTGTTGCGCGATCCCGCCGGTGCCGCAGCCATGGGCAGCGCCGGGCGCGAGTGGGCGCTGCGCGAGGCATCGGTCGAGACCATGGCCCGGCGTTACGACGCCCTGTACCGGGGCGAATGAGACCTGCGCATGCGCATCCGAGCCGCCATCCTGACCGTTTCTCCGGGACCTCCAGCCCGGTTTTTCCATCGATTCCGCACCGGGGCCGTACCCGCGCGCGGATTGCGTTCTCCACATCATCCGACCACATGAATCCCCGCCCCCGAAAACTGAAGGTGCTGCGATGGCTGCCCAACCGCTGGGTGCTGACCCGTGGTGCGCGCCGCGGCCGGGTCCTGTATCTGACCTTCGACGACGGCCCGCATCCCGAGCACACGCCAGCGCTGCTGGCGCTGCTGGCGGCGCATCGCGTCCGCGCGACCTTCTTCCTGATCGGACAGCAGGCCGAGCGCCATCCCGAACTGGTGCAGCAGATCGTGCGCGGCGGCCATGTGCTGGGCAATCATTCGTGGACGCATCCGCAGTTCGATCGCCTCGGCCTGGCCGAACAGCGCGCGGAAATCGAGCGCATGGACCGGTTCCTGCAGCGCTTCGACGGTGTCGCGCGCCACGATTTCCGTCCGCCGCGCGGGGTGATGCCGCGGCCGATGGTGCTCGACTGCATCCGTCGCGGTCGCCGCATCGCCTACTGGTCCTACGACAGTCTCGATTACAGCCAGCGTCCGGCGGAGGAACTGATCGCCTCGGCCCGGCGCCATCCGCCGAAAGCAGGCGAGATCCTGCTGATGCACGACGACAGCGCACTATCGCTGCAGTTGCTGCAGACGATGCTGCCGATATGGTCGGCGGATGGTTTCATCTTCGAGTCGGTGCAGCCGGCATGAGCGGCCGAACGCGGACATACACATTCAGGGGACACGAGATGAACGGATATCGAAGCATCCGGGGGCGGCATTGAACGCAGGCGTCGTCATCGCGTTGTGCGGACTGTTGCTGGTGGCCGCGGTCGCCTCGCTGGTGGTGCGCGACATGCGCAAGCGCAACATGCATCTGTGGCTGGCGCACTACCTGCGCCGCCGCACGCCGGCGGTGAGCGATCGCCCGGTGCACGTCATGTTCTGTTTCGTCGACCACTTCGAGCCGATGTGGAAGGGCGCCGATCTGGAGACCCAGCGTCGGCGCGTGGACCGCTGGTGCGCGGAATACCGCACGCTGGCCGGCCGCCACCGCGACGCCGACGGCCGTCCGCCGCAGCACAGTTTCTTCTACCCGGAAGAGGAATACGCCGAGGAACATCTCGACAAGCTCGCGTCGCTGTGTTCCGACGGTTACGGCGAGATCGAGGTGCATCTGCACCACGACAACGATACCGAACAGAATTTCCGCGTCTCGATCGGACGCTTCTGCAAGACCCTGCACGAGAAGCACGGCGCGCTGCCGCGCGACCCGGAAACCGGCGAGCTGAAGTTCGGCTTCATCCACGGCAACTGGTGTCTGGACAATTCGCGCGCCGACGGCCGCTGGTGCGGCATCGACAACGAGCTGATCCTGCTGCGCGAACTCGGCTGCTACGCCGACTTCACCCTGCCGTCGGCGCCCAGCGATACCCAGACCGCCACCGTCAACAGCATCTATTACGCCACCGACGATCCGCTGGCGCCGAAATCGCACAACACCGGCGCGCCGGTGAAAGTCGGTGGCGGCACGCGTGGCGATCTGATGATCGTGCAGGGACCGCTGGCCCTGAACTGGCGCGAGCGGCGCATGGGTGCGATGCCGCGGATCGAGAACGCCGACGTGCGCAAAAACTGCCCGCCCACCGAAGCGCGCGTCGACCTGTGGGTGAAGACCGGCGTGCATGTCGAAGGCCGTCCTGAGTGGGTGTTCGTGAAGATCCACACCCACGGCACGCAGGAACACGACATCGATACGCTGCTGGGCGAACCGGTGGACGCGATGCATCGTTATCTGGAAAGCCGCTACAACGACGGCAAACGCCACGTCCTGCATTACGTGACTTCACGCGAGGCCTACAACATCATCAAGGCCGCCGAAGCCGGCGAAGAAGGCGATCCCGGCCAGTATCGGGATTACCTGCTGCCGCCGCCGCGCTCGTCGTGGGCGGGCGGGCGCAAGGCGCGCGGCGCGTGAGCGAGGTTATGTCTGCGGTTGTCGATGGCGCGAAAGTGAGTGCGATCGCCGGCACGGCCAGAGTCAGCGTTGTGATGCCGGCCTACAATGCCGCGGCCACGCTGCAGGCATCGATGGACTCGGTGTTCGCGCAGACCCATGCCGATGTCGAGCTGCTGGTGATCGACGACTGCTCGAAGGACGCGAGCTGGAGCATCGTGCAATCCATGGCGGCGCGCGAACCGAGACTGGTGCCGATCCGCATGACGCAGAACGGTGGCGTCGCCGCCGCGCGCAACGCCGGCATCGAAGCTGCCACCGGTACGCACATCGCGTTTCTCGACAGCGACGACCGCTGGCTACCGGACAAGCTCGCGCAGCAGCTCGCGCACATGCGTGCGACCGGCACGCAGATCAGCTACACCACTTACCGCCGTTTCGACGAGAGCGGCCGCGAGCTGTCGGTCGTGCGGCCGCCGGCTGAAGTGAGCTACGCCGATATGCTGAAAAGCAATCGCATCGGCAATCTCACCGGCATTTACGACCGGGCACTCGGCGATGGTCGCTTCCAGCGCATCGGCCACGAGGACTACGTATTCTGGCTGGCGATGGTCCGTCGTGCCGGCATCGCACGTCGTGTTCCCAGCGCAGAGCCGCTCGCCGAATACCTCGTGCGCAGCGGCTCGCTGTCCGCCGACAAGCGCAAGGCCGCGCAATGGCAGTGGAATATCTATCGCAATGTCGAAGGGTTGGGGCGCGCACGCGCTGCGTGGTATTTCGCGCATTACGCGGCGATCGCCGTAGGCAAGCGCCGATAGAAATGACGTAGAGCGGCCTTCAGGCCGCTGCTTTTGATGTTCCAGTGTCGATTTGCGCTAACTTCACAAGAGCAGCGGCCTGAAGGCCGCTCTACAGGGTTACACCGTCGGCCGCGGTTCGATGGTCGCGTTGTCGTTCATCACGCCAGGGTTGCCGGTGATGGCCGCGGCGGCGAGGTAGAGCATCTTGCCCACGATCGTGGCCGGCCCATTCCAGTATTCGGCGCGTTCGATTTCGACGCGGATCAGGGTCAGGTTCGGGTCGTCCTTGCCTTGCGGGAAGAAGATCGACATCGCCGGCGTCCACAGCGTATCGATGCGCGCCTGATCCTGGATCAGCCGCGCGGGGCCCGAGATGGACACGTAACTGTTGTCGCCACGGTCGGCATAGCTGAGGCCGACGTGCGGTTTGGCGCGGATTTCCTGCGCCTTCTCGCTGGTCGCGTCGGTGGCGAACCAGAGCACGCCATCGGCATCGAAATCCAGCGTCTGCAGCGGGCGCGACAGCACAGTGCCATCGGCGGCGACGGTATTGAACATCGCGACCTGCGTTTCGGCGATGAGTTTGCGAAGGGTGTCGAACTGCGGATGCTGCATGGTCATATCGATTCTCCAAGGGATGGAGGCGATTTTCAGGCGGGTTGTATGAACCGATAGGATCCCGATGCGATGTCGTTTCATTTTTAACTTTTCCGTAACAAACCCATCAGTTTTGAGTCGCGCACGCATCTGCGCATGCCCAGCGGGTGTGCAGAAAACATGCTGCATCATGCAAATTGATCGGCCGTCGGGGTGCGGTGGCGCCCCCGGCGCAGAATGATCCATCGGTCTTGCCGCCGGCTCTTCATGCCGATATTCGCGCAGGCGTGCAGGGGAGTGGCGATATCAACGGGTGTGTAGATTTGGCGTGCAGCCAGCACAGTTTTCGAAAGATCTACTTGCGCGGCTCGATCGCCTTTACGTACTTTTGGATCAGCCAAATCAATTCCGCAGCCGATGTCATACGGCTCGCATCGACAGGACGTATCAACCGACAGCGCAAGGAGCCTTGTATGCCGCACCGCGACGAGTTCGATCCCGCGACCGCAGATAACGCGCAAACCCTCCCGGACGATCCGACGCAGCCCACGCCGGCGTTCCGCCCTGCACGCTTCCGTATGCGCTCGACCCTCAGCGGCGGGCGGCCCATCGGCACCCGGTTTTTCGACAGCGCCGAGCACTGGTCGATCGTCGACGGGATGCGCTTGCCCATGGCGGACGGCAGTCTTGCCGACG
This sequence comes from Chitinophaga pinensis, assembly GCA_943371935.1. Classification (GTDB taxonomy): domain Bacteria; phylum Pseudomonadota; class Gammaproteobacteria; order Xanthomonadales; family Xanthomonadaceae; genus Lysobacter_I. The sequence goes on from CALRWS020000027.1 coordinate 71,937, forward strand.
CGGCGACGCATCTCTTCGCGATGGATAACGGCCTGCAACTCACTTTCGGCCAGATCATCGCGTTGGCGGGGGATTTCTACGCGCATCCGCATCAGCCGATTTCCGATCAAAGGGACAAGGAGTACGCATTCTCCGGTGCATTCGACACGCTCAACAGGAACCCGAACACCCGTGAAACGAAGGACATTCTCGCCATCATGGAAGAGGAGTTCGTCGCGATAGCGCAAGCCATCGCCGCAGGCGAATCGCCTCACGAGGCTTATGCGCGCGAACAGCATCGATGGGATGCCGCCTACAACATCGCGACAGGCGGGGGAGAAGGTTTCGAGGTAATGATCAGCCGCTGGGGGCGTTATCTCTGGATCGCCGCCTACAATTGGGACCATTTCGGCGAACATGCGCGACAGGTTTACCGCGCCGGCCTGGAGGTCGCGATGCAGCACGCCGCCACCGCGTCCAGACAGTCCGGCGCCGAACGCGAACGTGGGCTGCAGCGGGCCTATGCACTGCTCGCATTCGCCTGCCATTACCTGACGGACGCTTTTTCCGCCGGTCACATCCGCACGCCGCGACGGCATCTGCATGCGTTTCCCTTGGCGCCGTGGAGCACGACAGCCTTTCTTGCCGATCTGTGCGCGCTGGCGATGCATGCCGAGGACAGTTACAACGGGCTTTGGGTCAGCAACGCTGCGGGCGACCGCTGGATCGCCTACGGCGATGGCCGCTATTTCGACGATGCGAATGCCGCCAACCGCAATGTGATCCGTGCGGCCGTCCGTGCGGCGATTAGTGATGTCCATGCGGCGTTTCTGCAGGGCCGACCGCTGACATCGCCCACATCGCCGACCCTGGTGCCGCAAGCGCCGGATCGCGGGGATCAGAACAGCTTTTCGCCGATGTTCGCGGTCGACGGGGCCAGCGGCAACGTCCTCAAACGTGACAATCTGTTCGATCCCAAGCGTCACCAATGGGAGACGCTGGTCTTGCCGTGGTGGCTGATCGGTCCGCTCGCCAAGAAGATATCCAAATCCACGCAGATCGGCGGTCCGCCAGGCTCCGGTACGGCGAGTGGCCCGAATGTGGGCAGTAGGAACAGCGTATCGGCCTGGCTGCCGCCGGAGCTGGTGGAAGCGTCGCCCGGGGTCGCTCTGACCGCCGACGCCACGCCGGCGCTGGCGGTATTCCGCGGCCGACTATGGGCTTGTATCCGGCAGGGCGACCAACTGCTTGTGGGCATCCACGACGGCACGCGATCGAGGTTCCAGCCCGTGCCGGTTCCGGGGTTGACCATCCGTGCGGCCACGGGCGCCTGTCTGGTCGTGCACGACGTCATGCACTGTTTCTATGCCGAGCCCGGCGGGGCGGTGAGATGGCTGCAGTTCGATGGCGCGGCATGGTCGGACCAGGGCATCGTGCTGGTGGATGGCGCAACGATACGGACCGATGCGGCGCCGACCGCCGTGTGGTTGCCGGAATCGCAGTTGTTGCTGCTCGTCTACAAGGGGTACGGCGTCGCTTCGCTGTATGGCGCTTTCGGAATAAAAGGCCTGTCGCAATGGATCATCAACCAGCCGATCACTGCGCAGAACGACTATGCGGCGATGACCGACGACCAGCCTCTCGCGGTCGTGGCTCCGGGAGGCGGCTTCGTCTACTTCCGCGCGCATGGTGGAGACACGATCTACTGGATCAGGGTGGATGGCAGAACACCCGTCGTGGATTTCTGGGGCAATCTGCCGGTGACCCGGGGCGATGGTGCGCAGGTCGGTACCAAGGGGGCCGTTGCGGCGGCGACTCAACGTGCCGACGGCAGCATCCTGATGGTGTTCCAGGAGAGCAGCGGCGACGGGCTGCAGTCCCTGACCCAGACGCTTCTGCACGGCACCAACACCCCCAGGTTCGAGCAGGCCCCAGTGGTGTCCGCCGACGGCGTTCGGCTGCGCAGTGCGCTTACGCCCGCGTTGGTCGCGTTTGAAGGGGATGTCCGGCTGTGGACCGTGGAGCCCGGCACCGGGCGCGTGCTGGAGTCGATCGCTATACCCGACTGATGCCGTGTCGCTCCGGCATCGCCGTTCAGCGAGCCGGGGTCGGCCCATCGAGGTCAGCCCATCGAGGTCAGACGCGCCAGTTCATCCGCCTGGTGTTCGCGCGCCAGGCGCTCGATCAGGCTGTCGATCTGGCCTTCGATGATGTTCGGCAGGTCGTACAGGGTCAGGCCTTCGACGCGGTGATCGGTGATGCGGCCCTGCGGAAAATTGTAGGTGCGGATGCGCTGGCTGCGGTCGCCGCTGCCGACCTGCAGTTTGCGCTCCTGCGCCTGCGCGGCATCGCGCCGGCTGGTTTCGGCTTCCAGCAGCATCGCCTTCAGCCGTTTCATGGCTTTGTCGCGGTTGGCGTGCTGGCTGCGTTCGGTCTGCGATTCCACCACCACGCCGCTGGGCAGATGGGTGATGCGGATCGCGGAGTCGGTCTTGTTGACGTGCTGGCCGCCGGCGCCGCTGGAGCGGAAGGTGTCGACGCGCAGATCCGCGGGGTTGATCTCGATCTCGATCTCGTCGGAGTCCTCGGCGATGATCGCGACCGTCGCGGCAGAGGTGTGGATGCGACCCTGCGATTCGGTTTCCGGCACGCGCTGCACGCGATGGGTGCCGGATTCGAATTTCAGTTTCGAATACGCGCCGCGGCCGTCGACGCGGGCGATGATTTCCTTGAAGCCGCCGTGTTCGCCTGCGCTGGACGATTCCACTTCGACCTTCCAGCCCTGGCGCTCGGCGTAGCGCGCGTACATGCGGAACAGGTCGCCGGCGAAGATCGCGGCTTCATCGCCGCCGGTGCCGGCGCGCACTTCCAGATACACGCCGCCGTCGTCGCGGGCGTCCTTCGGCACCAGTTGCGCCATCAGCTCGGCGTCGAGTTCGGCCAGCCGCGCCTGCGCGGCGTCGATCTCTTCCTCTGCCAGTTCCGCCAGCTCCGGGTCGCTGCGCATCGCCTCGGCGGCGGCCAGATCGGCGCGAGCCTGGCGTTCGGCGGCCAGGCCGACGGCGATCGGTTCGAGCTGCGAGCACTCGCGCATCAGTCCGCGATAGCGCGCGGCGTCGTTCACCGTCGCCGGATCGGCGAGCAGGCGTTCGATTTCCTCGCGGCGCTCGGCCAGCGCTTCCAGCTTACGGCGCAGGGTCGGCGTCATCGCGGGCGTCGTTGTGGGGGGCGTTGTGCGCTGCCGGATGCAGACCGTGCTCGACCGCGTCGGCCAGGCGGCTGTGGGCGGGCAGTGGATGATTCGAAAACAGTCTTTCAGCCGCGCGCACCAGATCGATATCGCCGCTCAGCGCGGCTTCGCGCAGCGCGCTGGTGGGCGCGTGCATGAGCCGGTTGGTCAGGGTATGCGCCAACCTCTGCAGCACCTCGGCCGGGTCGTGACCGCTGGCGAGCAACTGCTGGGCTTTCGCCAGCGCGTCGTCGCGCGCGGCTTCGCCGTGCGCGCGCAGGCGCTTGAGCGAGCCGTGATGCGCGCTGGCGGCCAGGGTTTCTGCGAATCGCGCGACCTGCAGTTCGATGATCGCCTCGGCGGCGTCGGCGGCTTCGCGCCGGCTGCTGCGGTTGTCTTCGATGACCCGCTCCAGGTCGTCGACGGTATAGAGGAACACGTCCTCGACCTCGGCGACGTCCGCGGCGATGTCGCGCGGCACCGCGAGATCCAGCAGCAGCATCGGCCGATGCCGGCGCTTGCGCAGCGCGGCTCTGACCTGGTCGCGGTGCAGGATCGGCTCGCGGCTGGCGGTGGCGGAGAACACGATGTCGGCTTCGAACAGGTGACGCTCCAGCTCGTTCAGCGGCAGGGCGACGCCGCCGTGGCGGCTGGCGAGTTCCTGGGCGTGGGCGAGGGTGCGGTTGGCGAACAAGAGCCGCTTGGCCTTGGCCTGCACCAGATGCAGGGCGGTG
>CALRWS020000028.1:0-73739 GCA_943371935.1 Chitinophaga pinensis
CGCCGCGCGCGCCGGCGCGCGCGGCCTGGCAGGCTGTGGTAAAACAGCCTGCCAGGGCAGCCATGGAGGGCTGCAACGTCGAAACAATCACCCAAGTGATTGATTCGACGGGAGCAAGTCCGGCTGTGCCGGACTTGCGACTTGAAAAACGCACACGACGTGCGTTTTTCAACAACCTGCTAAATCCTCTGGAGAAGTACATTGGCTGAAATCATCGTAGTCACATCGGGCAAGGGCGGCGTCGGCAAGACCACCAGCAGCGCCAGCCTCGCGTGCGGCTTCGCGCGTCGCGGCAAGAAGGTCGCGGTCATCGACTTCGACGTCGGTCTGCGCAACCTCGACCTGATCATGGGCTGCGAACGCCGCGTGGTGTACGACTTCGTCAACGTCATCCACGGCGAAGCCTCGCTGAAACAGGCGCTGATCAAGGACAAACGCTTCGAAACCCTCTATCTGCTGGCCGCATCGCAGACCCGCGACAAGGACGCGCTGACCAAGGAAGGCGTGGAGAAAGTGCTGAAGGATCTGGCCGACGACGGCTTCGACATCATCCTCTGCGATTCGCCCGCCGGCATCGAGAAAGGCGCATTCCTGGCGATGTATTTCGCCGACCAGGCGGTGGTGGTGGTGAATCCGGAAGTCTCCAGCGTCCGCGACTCCGACCGCATCCTCGGCCTGCTCGCGTCCAAGACCAAGCGCGCCGAGAACGGCGAACGCGTGAAGGAACACCTGCTCCTCACCCGCTACAGCCCGTCGCGGGTGGAAACCGGCGAAATGCTCAGCATCAAGGACGTCGAAGACGTGCTCGGCCTGAAGACCGTGGGCGTGATCCCGGAATCGCCTGACGTGCTCAATGCCTCGAACAAGGGCGAACCGGTGATCCTGGACATGGAATCGCATGCCGGCCAGGCCTACGACGACGCGGTCGCGCGATTGCTCGGCGAGGAACGGCCGATGCGCTTCACCCAGTTCGAGAAGAAGGGTTTCTTCAGCAAACTGTTCGGAGGCTGAGCCCATGTCTCTCTTCGATTTCCTGAAGCCCAAGAAGAACACCGCCTCGGTCGCGAAGGAACGCCTGCGCATCATCGTCGCGCAGGAGCGCAGCAGCCGCGGCGCGCCCGACTATCTGCCGCTGCTGCAGCGCGAACTGCTGGAAGTGATCCGCAAGTACGTGAGCGTCGACGTGGACGCCGTGAGAGTCGAGATGGCGAAGGACGGCGATCACGACGTGCTCGACATCTCGGTCGCGCTGCCCGACGGGCGTCCGTCGATTCCCTGATCGTTTTTGCGGGAGCGGCGCAAGCCGCGATGAACCATGTCCGTCAGCGCGATCGCGGCTTCCGCCGCTCCCACTGCACCCCACGTGCTCACCCTCGGCGAGATCGAGCTCGCCGATGTCATCGCCCTGCTCGCCCGCTACGACCTGCGCCTGGCACTGGTCGACGACGGCGCGCCGATTCCCGGCAGCTACTGGGGCGAACCCGAGGCCGGGCTGATCGGCGCTACCGTGCATGCGCGCCTCGACACGCCGCTGCATTCGCTGCTGCACGAAGCCTGCCATCTGATCGTCCTGCCTCCCGAACGCCGCGCCGCGATCCACACCGACGCCAGCGATTGCCAGCTCGAAGAAGACGCGACCTGCTGCCTGCAGTTGCTGCTGGCGGACGCCCTGCCGGGCTTCGGGATCGAGCGCGCGTACGCCGACATGGACGCCTGGGGCTACACCTTCCGGCTGGGCTCGGCGCGGGCCTATGCGGAACAGGATGCCGACGCGGCGTGGGCATGGCTGGCCGATGCGGGGCTGATCGGCGCAGACCGCAGACTGCTGGCCCGGCGTTGAGCCGGGCCGGCGATCCCACCGCGACGGCCCCTCGGCGGCTTGCGCTGCCCGCCCGGGGGCTCTAGCCTCCGTTTCCAGATCCAACCGGCCACTGGAGACACCTTGTGAACCATCGCAACACCCTACTGGCCCTCGCCATCGGCGCCGGCCTGCTGTCCCTCGGCGCCTGCAAGCAGGATGCAAAGCAGGGAGATTCCTCCACGCAAGGCAGCGCGACCGCCCCTAATGCGGACAAGGACGCCGACGCCTTCGTGGCCAGAGTGAACAAGGAAATCAAGGCGACCTACCCGGACCTCACCGCCGCGCAGTGGCTGTCCTCCACGTACATCAACGACGACAGCCAGCGGGTCGCGGCCAAGGCGAACGAGCGTTTCCTCGGCCAACTCAACGCGTGGATCAAGGCCGCCAAGCAGTTCGAAGGCCAGAAGATGTCGCCCGAAAGCGCACGCGCGATCCTGCTCCTGAAACTCTCCACCTCGATGCCGCCGCCCAGCGACCCGGAGAAGCTCGCGGAACTGACCCGGATCGCGAGCAAGATGGAAGGCGACTACGGCGCCGGCAAGTCCTGCACCGGTACCGGCGACGGCAAAGTCTGCCGCGACCTGGGCGAACTCAGCGAAGTGCTGGCGAAGAATCGCGATTATCAGGCGCAGCTCGACGCCTGGCAGGGCTGGCACACCATTTCACAGCCGATGCGCAAGGATTACGTCCGCTTCGTCGAACTGGTGAACGAAGGCGCCAAGGAAATGGGCTTCGCAGACGCGGGCGAGATGTGGCGTTCCGGCTACGACATGACCCCGGCCGAGATCGCGGCCGAAACCGACCGGCTCTGGGGCCAGGTCAAGCCGCTCTACGAAGACCTGCATTGCTACACCCGCACCAAACTGCAGACGAAATACGGCCCGGGCAAGGGCGCGGTGAGCGGCGGCATGCTGCCCGCGCACCTGATGGGCAACATGTGGCAGCAGGACTGGGGCAACCTCTGGGACGTGCTGGAACCCTACCAGGGCGCCGGCAGCCTCGACATCAACGATGCGCTGCAGGGCTGGGAACAGAGCAACCTCTCCGCGACGCGGGCGAAGATCGCAGGCGATGCGACGCCCGAGAAACTGGTCGCGGCCGAGCGCGAGGCCCAATTGCTGACGGCCAAGAAAATGACCCAGCGCGCCGAGGATTATTACGTCTCGCTGGGTATGCCGAAACTGCCGGAAAGCTACTGGCAGAAGACCCAGTTCATCCAGCCGCGCGACCGCGACGTGGTCTGCCACGCCAGCGCCTGGGACATGACCATGGACGGCGACGTGCGCACCAAGATGTGCATCAAGCCGAACGAGGAAGAGTTCACCACCATCTATCACGAACTCGGCCACATCTATTACTACCTGGCTTACAACAACCAGCCGCCGCTGTTCCAGACCGGCGCGCACGATGGCTTCCACGAGGCCATCGGCGACACCATCGTGCTCGGCATGACGCCGAAGTACCTGCAATCGATCGGTCTGGTCGACGCGCAGCAGCAGAGCAACGAGGCGCTGATCAACGCGCAGATGCGGATGGCGCTGGCCAAGGTGTCGTTCCTGCCCTTCGGCCTGATGATCGACCGCTGGCGCTGGGGCGTATTCGACGGCTCGATCAAGCCCGACGACTACAACAAGGCGTGGTGGGAACTGAAAGCGAAATATCAGGGCGTAGCGCCGGTCAGCGCGCGCGGCGAGGAATTCTTCGACCCGGGCGCGAAGTACCACGTCCCGGGCAACACGCCGTACACCCGCTACTTTCTCTCGCACATCCTGCAGTTCCAGTTCTACAAGTCGCTCTGCGACGCTTCCGGCCACAAGGGCCCGCTGTACGAATGCAGCTTCTACGGCAACAAGGAAGCCGGCCAGAAATACTGGGCGATGCTCGGCAAGGGCTCCAGCCAGCCGTGGCAGAAGACCATGAAGGAACTCACCGGCGGCGAAAAGATGGACGCCTCCGCGGTGCTGGAATACTTCGCCCCGCTGCAGACCTGGCTGAAGCAGCAGAACGAAGGACAAAGCTGCGGCTGGCAGGCGTCCGTCGCTCCGGCGAAGGGCTGACCGCGAGCGCGCTCGCTCGACACCGCATCGACTCGAAATGGAAGGCCGGCGCAAGCCGGCCTTCCGCTGCACGGCTTTCATTGTGGGACCCGTTCTGCGGCGGAATTCCCTCCGCATGCGCGCGACGATGGTTATCATGCATCGCAAAGTAGACGCCGTCGGCGTTCGTTCATCGGACAGGATGCCAATGCAGCCGCATACGGACCGGATCAGAACCCGTACCTCGCATTCGCGCTTCCGCATCGGCGCGATGCTGGTGCAGCCAGAATCCCTGAGCGTCTCGCTGGACGGCAACGAGACCACGCTCGAACCGCGGATGATGGAAGTGCTGGTCGCACTGGCCGAGCACGCGGGCGAGGTGGTCAGCGCCGAGCAACTGCTGATCGAAGTCTGGCGCGGCACCTTCTATGGCGACAACCCGGTCCACAAGGCCATCGCCTATCTGCGGAAAGTATTCGGCGACGACCTGAAATCGCCGCGTTACATCGAAACCATCCGCAAGCGCGGCTATCGACTGATCGCCAAAGTCTCCTATCCGGACGACTACCGTCGCGTCGCCGTACAGGCTTCAAGCTGGAGCGGCGCCAGCCCCTACGTCGGCCTCAGCCCATTCGATGGCGAACATGCCGGTGTTTTTTTCGGGCGCAGCCGCGTCATCGCGGAGCTGCTCGCTGCGATGCGCCAACAGCTCGACAACCAGCGGCGTTTCGTGTTGATCGTCGGCGCCAGCGGTTGCGGCAAGACCTCGTTGTTGAATGCCGGCGCGCTGCCGCTGCTGAGCCAGGACGGCGGCTTCGACGGGCTGCGCGCGCTGTCGATCGCACGCTGCGATCTGGCCGCGGTCGAAAACGGCGACGCCCTGACCCATCTCGCCGCAGCGCTGGCGACGTGGACGCTCGGCGAACGACCGGTGTTCGCGCCCGGGCCGACGGCCGATCTCGCCGCGACGATCCGGCGGTCGCCGGAATCGATCGCTGCCAATGTCGAAGAAGCGTTCCGCCGCCATCCATCGCGCGAACTCGCCGATCAACCGCATGCGCATCTGCTGCTGTTGATCGATCATGCCGAAGCGCTGGTCGCGGCCCGGACCCGCGACCCGGAGCGCGACAGCGCATTTTCGCGCGCGCTGCACCACCTGTGCGAGTGCCCGCGGGTGATGGTGGCGATGATCGTCCGCGGCGATTTCTACCTCGCATTGATCGAAGCGTATCCGGAGATCGCCGAACGCAAACTGGGCGAAGGCCACTTCGACGTGCTGACCCCGCGTTCCGGCGAAATCGCGCAGATCATCCGCACCCCCGCCGCGCTGGCGGGACTGGTTTTCGAGGAAGATCCGCAAACCGCGGAGCATCTCGACGACGTGCTGCGCGACGCGGCGAACGCGCACGCCGATGCGCTGCCGCTGCTGCAGCACACCCTGCAGGCGCTTTACGAACGCCGGAGCGACGACGGCGAACTGCGCTTCGAGGCGTATCGCGAGATCGGCGGCATGGAAGGCGCGCTCGCGCATCGCGCCGAGGAAGTGTTCGCAACCCTGCCCGATGCGGCCAGACGCAGCCTTCACACGGTCCTGTCGCAGCTGATCGTGATGCAACAGGACAACGACAGCGTCAGCGCCCGCCGCGTGGCGTGGTCGGCGCTGGACGAAAACGCCGGCGCGCTCGCCGAAGCCTTCGTCCGCGCACGCCTGTTCATCGCTGAATTGAGCGACGGCCAGGCCGGCTTCCGGGTGACGCACGAGGCCTTGCTGCGGCAATGGCCGCGCGCGCGCGACTGGACCCAGGACAATCGCCGCCTGCTGCAATCCAAGGCGCGCATGCGTCGCGCAGCCGCGCGCTGGATGGAAGAAGGTCGCAGCGTCGATCACCTCCTCAATCCGGGCCAACCCTTGCAGGAGGCGCTGGATGCCGCACGACAGCTGCCCGACGATCTGAATCCCGACGAACGCGCGTTCCTGCGCGCGTCGGCGAAACTCCATCGGCGCAGACGCTGGCTGCGCGCAGGCGCGATCGCAAGCCTTGCGGTATTCGCGGTCATTTCTACCGTGCTCGCGCTGCTCGCATTGCAGGCGCGCGACGAGGCCGAGCACCGTCGCGAGGAAGCCCTGCAGCTGTCCGACTTCATGCTGGTGGATCTGGCCGACAAACTGCGTCCGCTCGGCAACCTCAAACTGCTCGGCGGCATCAGCGTCAAGGCGCTCGCCCAACTGGAGCGCCAGCCCGAAGCGCAGACGCGCACGGAAGATCTGATCAACCGGTCGCGCGCCCTGCGCACGGTCGGCGAAGTGATGATGGAAGAAGCGAAACTCAAGGAAGCCAAGTCGGCTTTCCAGCGCGCAAACCAGGCCGCGCGCAGCGCGGTGGAACGCGCGCCGCAATCCGCAGAGGCCATCGCCGAACTCGGCGTCTCGGCGTATTGGCTGGGCTATTACCATTATCGGCAAGCCCGATTGGATGAGGCGCGCCGACATTGGGCCGAATATCTTCGAACCAGCGAACAGCTGATCCGCCTGGACCCCAAGAACACCGAATGGCAGATCGAACTCTCGTATGCGCTCAACAACCTCGGTGCGGTGGCCCGCGATCAGGGACGCATCGGCGAAGCGCTGACGTATTTCAGACGTTCGGCCAGGCTCAAGGCGAGCGTCCTGTCGACGAGGCCGAACGACGAGGCGCTGCGATACGATCTGGCCGACACGCTGTCGTGGATCAGCAGCGGCGACGAATCGGAAGGGCGCCTGCAGCAGGCCGCGGCCGGATACGCCGAACAGATCGCCATGCTGCGCACGCTGGTCGCGAGCAAGCCCGATGCGCTCGTCTGGGAGCGACGGCTTGCGACATCGCTGCTGTTCAGCAGCCGCCTTGCGGTCTCCCGCGGACGCATGAACGAGGCGAAGGCGCAGATCGAAGAGAGCATCGCCCGATTGTCGGCGGTGACCGCTCGCGAACCCGACAACAAGGTGTGGGTTCGGGATCTCGCGGTCGCGCATGTCGAAGCCGGCGAAATGGCCGCCATGCGCGACGACGCCGGCAGCCCCGTCTCGCACGCATCGATCGCCGACAGGCTGATCCGCGAGATGAAGGCATCGGGCGATGCGTCGCTGGCATTGCAACGCCTGGAGGCGGACGCCCGACTGTCGATCGTGCGCTTCCTGCCAGGCACAGACGGTGTCGGCGCGCAATGGGACAGGGCGATCCTCGGGCTGGAACGCACTGCCGAAGATGCGAAGGGCGGCATCCACAGAAGGTCCATGCTCGCGAAAGGCCTGATCCATCGGGGGCGATATCGTTCGGGAATCGGGTCGACTGCCGGGGCCCGCAGCGATTGGGAACGCGCGATCGACCTGCTCGAACCGATGGCCGGCACCTCCAAGGATCCGAATGTCATCGTGCCGTGGGTCAGCGCACACCTTCTGCTGGGCGCTCGCGAACCCATCGAACCGGAGATCGCCTGGCTGGCGGGCATCGGCTATCGCGAGCCGGATTTCATGACGCTCGTGGGTCAGGGCGGCACGTCCGTTCCGGACATCGCTGCCGGAACGAACACCGCAGAGAATCCACGGAGGTACTGAACCCTATCGTCGGTTGTGGAACACTCATCGACGATCCAGCCATCAAAGATCCAGCTCATCACAATCCAGCTCATCGACGATCCAGACCCCGGCTCCCGGAGCGGCATTTCCGGAAGCCTTCGTTGCCGGGGATATTCCGGCCGCGACATACATCCTCACCCCAGGAAGTCCCGACATGACAAGATTCATTCGCAACGGCAGTTCGATCAAGCCTGAAATCCCGAGCATCCAACTGGCGATCACCGGAAGCCATGGCAGTTACCGTGGCAGGTACTCCAGCAATCTCGTCCTGCTTGGCGATGGCAAGACGACCATCGAGATCGAACTCCTGAACGAGACGACCGATGGATCCACGGCCTTCATCACCGACTACAGTTCCACGGGCGTGTCGGCGAAACACTCGCCGATCAAGGCGTTCGAAGTGATCAATGAGGGACAATCGGCTCTGATGACGATCAGTCTGCACCCCCATCAATTGATCGATTTCGGCGTTTTCGTGGAATTGAGGTACGGCAAGCAGCCCCCGACGCTCATGTTCTGCGACCCGCAGGCCAGCAACGATCCGATCAAGAACCGCTGATGCCCGTCGAAGGCCCACCGCGATGGTGGGCTTTCGTCTTCGGGAGCATCGCGCCAGGCGCAGCGCTCCGATCCGGCACCGGAACGGGCCCACAAAGCCTCCATCCGCCGGAACCGGACCAGCAACGATAACGATGTAGTCGCGAAGGCACGCGAAGCCCGGGAACGTCGCAGCGCAGTCGTTGTCCGGCTGTCGCGATCGCGGACGACCATCGGCATCGCGACCCCAACCACTGACAAGGAGCCACACATGTCGAACCCGGTGCTCGTCGGCGAGTGGTCGAATTTCGACTTCACGCTGACCCCGCTTGCCAAGGATGCCTTCGAGACCGCCATGCAGCCGCTGTTCGGCGCGAAGTACACGCCGCTGGCATTCGCCAGCCAGATCGTCGCAGGCACCAACTATTGCTTCCTCTGCGATGTGCAGTACTCAACCCCGTTTCCAGAGGGGAATGCGGTGAAGATCTACGTCTATCAGCCATCGGACGGCAAACCCTCCCCCTATTGGATCGTCCCGATCACGCCGTGAATCGGGGCAGCGACGCGACAGCCAGGAACGCCCCGGCGCGGAGACCCTCCGCACCCGCGAGCCGCTGCAACGGCTGGACTGGACACCGGGCGGCCGCCCCCGGCGTGACTGCGGACGCGCGCCTTCGGGGATGGAGGTGTCCCACCGCAGCGCCTCGCGTACTGCGGCACGGAGCCCATCGCCATATCGATCAATCACTTGGCGGCCGGAAGGTTCCCGGAAGGTATCGATAGGGCCTCGCATGAGGAGCCCCGGATGCGGCGCTGCTGATGTCGCTAAAAGCTTATGCATCAATCACTTGGCGATCGGAAGGTTGCAGGAAGGCATCCAAACGGCGGATCGAACAGGCTGCGACCCATGGCGCCGCCTCTGTCCATGCCGCTGCCTTCGATTACTGGCGATGATGCTTCCGGTCATCGCATGCAGACAGCACAACCGACAGAGACCCCGACGCCATCGCCGCCATCGACCGCGATGGCCTTCATCCGTCCAACCCGGGGATCATCCATGGAACTCGCATATGTCCAGCACGCTCACACCCACACCGGGGATGGCGCCACGCACCTCCACGATTGCGATGGAGCGGCGCTATCGCCCCACGCAACCGCACGTGCCGGCAGCGTCGAAGCGCCTGCGGTTTCCCCCGCCAAGCGCCTGCATCGCGGCTACGTGATGCTCGACAGCGCCTTCCTCCGCCAACTGCGCCAGACCAGGTTGATGAGCCAACAGGATCTCGCCGACGACTGCTGGCGGCGCAACATCCAACTGTCGCTCACCACGATCAAGCGCGCGGAAGCCGGACGCGTGGTGCGCTTCCGCATCGCCCGCGAATTCGCGCGCTGCTTCGACGTGCCGGTGACCAAGATCGCCTGCATGGAAAACCCGACGGCGGAATCCAATCATTGAGAAGCGTCCAAAACGTTCCCCAGTCCTTTGTCTCGTGCGACGTCAAGGTGTCCCAGCACGGCATCGCCCGGAATTTCCGGGTCTGGGTGGCCGTGTACCAGACCGGCACGGACGGCGAGACGCAGAACCTGCCCGGCTACGTCAACTGGGATCCGACCGTCATCTGCCCGTGATGTCCGATGGCGTCGATCGCATGAAGATGCATCGACCGTAATATCGGCGGCCATCGCCCGGACGGGTACGGCCGATGCCGGCCCGGCCGACAGGCTCGACACCGTCGCCCTCGCCGTCATGCGGTCCGCACATGAAGGCGAAGGCTTGATGGTTGTCGTCGCAAAGCATTGCGGCCTCGGACCACGTCCCATCGATTACGACAAGGCATGCCGGGGCCGAAAGCGAAGTAGCAGGGCATGACTCCGGTGACCTCGCGACGCCACGAATTCATGGATGAAGCAGCAGAACGAAGGACAGAGCTGAGAGTGGCGGCCGATCCCCATCGTGCGGCATTGACCGTGATCGTGTTCACGGGATACGAATGGAAAACCAGGACACCCGAAAACCAAGACACCCACAATTTGCGAATGAACTCCAGGGTGAATCGACCCAACACAAATCCCCCCGGCACTATGCGCAGTACGCATGACGTCGGGGGCTTGCCGATCAACGTCTACGCAACATCCTTCCTGGCCTGAATTTGTGGGTGTCCTGGTTTGTCGCTGGTTTATAGCCGGCACAACTCGAACAACGCAATGCGGATGCCGCGACTCAGTCCAGCAACATCCCGCAGGTCATGCCCACGCAGGCACCGGTGGACAGATCCAGAACCACCGAATGACCGGGATTGCCACGCGGATAAGGTGTGCTGGTGTCGAGCAGGAAGATCACTGCATGCGCACCATTGAGACCCTCCGGGATAGTGAAGTCCTTTTGAATCACGTAGGACTTCATGGCCCAGCTGCGCTCCCGGAAAACAGCCGGCAAGCCAAGGCCGTTGACCTCTGACCAGCGGAGGGCCCAACGCGAGAGATCGTTGCCGTTGGCAAGACGGAGTTGGCCGGCGCGGAGGCCTTCGACGAGTCCGGCTTCGCCGCGAGGGGCCGGCGGCACAGGCTGCGCAGGCAACGGTTCCGTCGGCATCAACACCATCATGTTTTCGGCCGGCAACGTGCCGCCGGTCGCAGCCTCAACAGGTGCAGGGACAACAGGCACGGGCTGCGCGACGACCGCAGGTGCAGCCGGTAATACCTCGGCGCTCGCGTCCGGGGACGGCTTTCGCGCCTGAGGCGGAACCGGCATCAACAGGTCGCGCAAGAGTGCGAGCCCGATGACCGCCACCAGTACGATCACTGCCACCCACAACAGAGCGCCCGTCGTGCCGCGAGCTTCCAACGTCACCTTTGCGGAGTGCGACGATTCGGACGCTGGGCGCCGATACTCGGGACGCTTGCGTAGCGTCCTGATCCGATCGTAGGCAGTGTCGATCGCACTGGCCTTTTTCTCGGCCAGACGGCGGAGCGACACGGCGAGGCCAACGAGGCTGCTGGGTTGATACTGGGTGATCAGGCGGAGATAGGCCTGTTCAATCTCGGCGTCGCTGGCGTATTCCGAAACGCCGAGCGTGCGGTAGGCGGCTACATCGCGGTCGGCGAAGAGGCCGAAGAAAGTTCCATGCCGGTGTGTCATGCCCCGCAGTTTACAGGTCCGTAGGGCCGTGAATGCGTTCCACGGCGCGCCGGGGGGCTTACAGTAGCAGGCTGTTGAAATATCGCCATCCAGGAGGTATTTCAGTTCGCATGTCCGGACGTGCTCACGGCGCATCAATCGCTTACGCGCTTGTTTCGCCGTCGCAGCCATCCATGGCTGCGTTAACAGGCCACTGAAAACCTGCTACCGCAGGTATTTCACCAGCCTGCTAGGCGGCCCAGACGGCGCTTCCAACGGACTGCGCGTGGCGACCACCTTGCTCGAATCCGATCTCCCCAGCCGGCCGAAAACATAGGAGAAAACATAGGACACCCACAAAAAACATAGGACACCCACAATTTGCAAATGAACTCCAGGGTGAATCGACCCAACACAAATCCCCCTGGCGTTATGCGCAGTACGCATCACGCCGGGGGTTTGCCGATCAACGTCCACGCAACATCCTCCCTCGCGGGCCGCGATGCTTCCATCATCGATCAGGAAGGTCGCGCGATCCTCTTCGCGAATCCAAGCCCTTTGACCCATCGCTGACCGACGCTATGTGCGACAGTGATCAGGTCATGCGCCTCACCGACGACGCGCCAATACCCCGAGCCGATTGCATTCACCCGCATGGCCCAGCGCTGACTCTTCGCATCCAGTGATTGCAGGACCGATGGCGCATCCTTGTGAATCGCGCCGCACTTGTCATCACGCAGTTGTCGACCAGTCCAATCGACCAATTTCAGGTAGTCACCCGTGCGAATCGGCAGGCAGCGCAGCAGCGAGCCCGATATCGGCAACAACGATTGCGTCAACACAGCCGAATCGCTTTTTGCATGATGGATGCGTTGTTGCGTGCTGGTGTGGTCTGAGTCCTGCAGCCCCGTGGCCATTCCGGCGCGGATCGGGTTCAGATCGACATAGGTCATCGCAGCCAACACCGCGCGCGTATCGCACAAGCGTTGGCACTTGTAGCGGCCTTCCCAGAACCGCCCTTTGCAGCAATCCTCGGCATTGGCGCGTCTGGCGATCGGCTCGGCTAGACAACGCATCAGCCAGGATAGATCGCCAAGCCGCTTACGTAGTACGGTCACATAAGCCACGTCTCGAAGAATGCGCATCCGCTTGTGCTCGCGTGCCTCATGGCTGTCGTTTCGGGGAGGAAACAACTTAAGCCAGCGCTCGACGACCGCTTCGTCGTCCAAACTGCCAACATGCATCGGATCCATATGCACGATGATGCGCAGGTGGTTGCTCATCACCGCATAGGCGAGCACGTCGGCTGCGAAACAGGATGCGACCAGGGCAATCCGGCCCTGTACCCAGTGTTTGCGATGCTCGAACGACTGACCGGTGTAGCGGTCGATACCGCACAAGAACGCGCGCCGCACACAGCGCTGCACGCAGTGGAAAGTGCTTGGGGTATCCGTGGGGACGAGTTGGGATCGCGGCTGAGCCATGACCGGCATCGTAGGGCGGTGGCTGGGCAACTGCTGCCTGGAAATAGTGTAGATGGCTGTAGGGGATTTCTGGTTTGTGGGTGACCTGGTTTGTCCGCGCTCGCCGGCCTAATGCCCACCCACAAGCCCCGCTACGTGCGGGGCTTTTCCGTTGCTGGCGCCAGCGCTGCGGATGATGCAGAGGACAAAAGACCGACATCTGCCTTCCCCAAGGATGACGCCGGAACATGCCGAAGGTCATCCTTGACAAGCGCCGGCATCGGCGCGACAAATGAAGGCAGCAAGCAGCAAATTCTGATTCAAGCATCGAAACGCACCACCGCTAGAGCTGCGATTCATCATTGATGCGGGCGCAGGCGCGCCCACTACCAGGGGGGCGGACATGGAAACGGGTCAGATCCGGCATCACTTCGAGATCGCAGCGCCGCATCGCGGGCCACCACGACGAACCAACGGGCATTGTTCCGGACAGGAAATCGCTTTCCATTTCTAACGTCGAAGAAGTGACGCATGAATGATTTCACGGACCGCACTCAGTTCCGGATCGGGGATCTTCTGGTTATTCCTACTCGCCTGATCGTTGTGCGCGACGGGAAGGAGATCAAGTTCGAACCGCGATGGATGGAGGTACTGGTCATGCTGGCCGAGCATGCCGGCGAGACGCTCAACACCGAGCGCCTGCTGATCGACGTGTGGGGGAGCACGATCTACGGAGACAGCCCGGTCAGCAAAACGATTTCTTATATTCGCAAGAGCATTGACGACGACAGTCGAAAGCCGCGTTACATCGAAACGGTCAGCAAGGTCGGCTATCGGCTGATCGAACTAGCGAGCTTGCCGGAAAACTAACGACGCATACCCTCCGCTGGGCCATGACTTGCGTCGCAGGGTGGTAGCGGGGCGGTTGCTGTCGGGAAATGACATGGGTGGCTGTTGTAGATTTCTGGTTCTTGTATGCCTTAGTTGGTGGTTTCTGCATGGACGTCCTTGTTGTTTCTTTCGGGAAGTAGGGTCAGTTGCTATAGAGGATTTCTGGTTTGTGGGTGTCCTGGTTGGTTACCAGCTATGAGCCTTTGCCGCAGTATGCGAACACAAAAAATGCAGATTACTGCATGAATGATAAAAAAGAAGTCGAGAAGCGCGTGTTACCGGTCGGCGCGAAAAATTATATTGACTTCAATCCTGCGGCATTCGGAAAAAGCGCCTTCGCAGTCGAGTTTTCGGCAAATGGAGCCCTAAGCAAAGCTTCATTGAATTCGGATGGAACAGAAGCCATCGGAAAAACGGCCGACTTGCTGTCTACGGTCTTGCCTTATGTAGCAATGACAAAAGAAGCATCCGTTGCCATCCAAACGCAAAGTGTTGTTATCGATATCGCTGCCGACAAATCTCGCAGTGTGTACTGCACCACCAAAAGCATCGTCGAGCGCATCGTAGAATAAACCGCAGAAAAAAGCGGGACGCCCGTTACTCGCTATAGGTTCAGTCCTGCGATCTTTTCAGCCCACTGCTCTTTGACTCATCGCTAACCGATGCGCTGGGTGACAGCGATTAGATCGATCGCACATACATTGGCATTCACAACTGTCTACCCAGAACCGACCTTTGTAGCGATCCTCTGTTTTCGCGCGTCATTCCTATTCGCTTGGTCAACCAGCACATCCGCCGAGAAACGAAGACCAGAGCTGCATCAGGCAGGCGGCGCTCGTCCCCGACCGACAGTTGACCACGTACACTACATAGGGCATGCCTAGGTACCGCAACGGTGCCTAGACATGCCCTACGGCATCTTGACAATCACTCGATTTGGCGCCAAAAGAGGAACTCTTACGACTGTCTAAAATCCAAGCAAAACACAGTAGCCGCAAAACCACAATTGAACACCGATGCGGGCGCAGACGCGCCCGCTGCCAGGGGGCGGACATGGAATTGGTTCGAGACCGATATCAGTGCTGCATCGCGTCCGCGCACGTCGAGCACTCCCCCCCCAATCGAGAGAACACATACGCGGCCATCGCACCGCCGACTGATGCTTTCCTCATCGCAACGGGGCCTTGGTCATGAGCAAACGCAGGCATCACACGCAGCTCTCACGATTCATTGTCGGCGATCTGCAGGTGCATCCGGACCGTGGATGCGTGGTCCGCAATGGCATGGACATCCCGCTGGAGCCACGCCCGATACAAGTGCTCGAGGCACTGGCCAGGAAGGCGGGCGAGGCCATGACCTCCACGCAGTTGCAGATCGCGATCTGGAAAACCGACCCTACAAAGTACGACGACAATGCCGTCACCAAGGCACTGTCGGTGCTGCGCAAATCGCTCGGCGACGATGCGCGCAACCCGCGCTATATCGAAATGCTGAAGGGCCGCGGCTATCGCCTGATCCAACCCGTCTCATTCCAGGACGACTACCGTCGTCTGCCGAAACCGACGGAACCCTGGAAGGGAGGAAGCCCATTCGTCGGTCTGGCGGCGTTCGACGCCAGACACGCGAAGGTGTTTGCCGGTCGCACCCAGGCCACCGGCGACCTGCTCGACGCCATGCGCGGGCAGATCGACAACGGGCGTCGCTTCGTGCTGATCGCGGGCTCCAGCGGCTGCGGCAAGACCTCGCTGCTGCGTGCCGGCGTTCTGCCCCATCTCACTGCATCGGGCGGTTTCGGCGGGCTCCGCGCATTGAGCGTCGCGACATGCGATCTTGCCGCGATCCAGGATGGCGATGCGATGCTGCCGCTGGCGAACGCATTGTCGAGCTGGGCACTACACGACGGAGTCGAAGATCGACCTCTGTTCGCGCCGCAGCCGATCGAGTCCCTCAAGCGCCAACTGACCGAAACCCCCGAAACGATCGCCCCGGCGATCGCGGAAGCCTTTCGACGCTGCCCGGACTACAAACTCGACGCGCAGCCGCATGCGCATCTGTTATTGGTGATCGACCACGCGGAGGCCATGGTCCGGACCGTACGCGATCCAGCCGGACGAAGTGCGTTCGAACACGCGCTCTGCGCGCTGTGCGATACGCCGCACGTACTGGTCGCGATGATCGTCCGCGCCGACTACGCCCCGGACCTGGCCCAGGCCCTGCCCGCGCTCAACGAACGCAAGGCCGGCGGCGGCCACTTCGACCTGCTCGCGCCGAACCGCGGCGAGATCGCCGAGATGATCCGCGATCCCGCCTGGCAGGCGGGCCTCGATTTCGATGTCGACGAACAGGACGGACGTCTCGACGATACGTTGCGCGACGCGGCGAACGGCCAGCCCGATGCTTTGCCGTTGCTCCAGCACACCCTGCAACTGCTCTACGATGACGGTCATGAGAGCAGCCTCCTGACCTGGAACGCCTACCGCAGGATCGGCGGCCTCGAAGGCGCGATCGCGCACCGCGCGGAAGAAATGTTCCTCGGCCTGCCCGTCGACGCGCAAGCCTCGCTGGACGCCGTCCTCACGCAACTCACCGTGATCCAGTCCGACAGCGACGCCGCCACCGCCCGGCGGGCATCGTTCGAATCGCTGCCGGAGCCGGCGCGCGCCCTGGTCAATGGCTTCGTCGCCGGTCGCCTGTTTACGAGAAAGCTGCATGACGGCCGGCTGCATTTCGGCGTCGCCCACGAAGCCGTATTGAGACGGTGGCCCCGCGCAGTCGAATGGGTACAGGAAAACCGCCGTCTGCTGATGGCGAAAGCGCGGTTGAAGCAGGCGGCGCAACGCTGGGTTAACGAAGGTCACACCAAGGATCATCTGCTGAACCCCGGGCGTCCTCTGGCAGAAGCACTCGAAGTGGCCGCCAGATTCCCCGAAGACCTCGACGAAGACATCCGTCGCTTCCTTCGCGCTTCGGAAAAAGAATCCTTGCGCAAGCGCCGGGTTCGCAGAGTCGCGGTAGTCTCGCTCTGTGTTCTGACCATGCTGTCGATGGCATTCGCTGTCGTCATGCTGCAGGCCAGAGACGAAGCGCAACAGCGCGAACGCGAATCCATGCGGCTGAGCGATTTCCTGCTGGGTCCGCATGCCGATGAGCTTCGTCGCCGCGAAATGCTCGGGCTGCTGGGAGACATTGGCGCCGAATCCATCGATTATCTGGCCGACCGGGACCTGGACGATCTGAACTCCTCGCAGATAGCCAACACCGCTCGCGCTTACCGGACCGTCGGAGAGGCTCTGCAAAAGAACAACGACTCGAAACGGGCGATGACTTCATTCATTCAGGCACACAGTCTGTCCGACCGGGTCGTGCGTAGCCAACCCCGGCACGAAGCGGCGATCTTCGAGCGAGGCAATGCGTCCTACTGGATCGGCTTGTTGCACTTCAACGAAAAAAACTATGAAGCCGCCGGTACGCACTGGCTAGAATATCGAAAGGACAGCGAACTCCTGATTTCGATCGCGCCCGAGAAACCGCGCTCGCAGCAGGAAATGTCTTATGCGGAAAGCAATCTTGGCTCACTGGCTTTGCGACAGGGCGACACCAAGAACGCGATGCATTATTTCAGCAAATCGATCTCGCGCAAGAAAGCCCTAATGGATGCGCATCAGGAGAATTTGGATTATCGATACGACTACATCGACTCGCTTTCCTGGATCGCAAGCACGTTGGCCTACGAGGGGAGAATCCGGGACGCAGCGCAGGAATACGACCAGCATATCTCCATGCTTGTAGCCATGAGCAAGGAGAAAACCAGCGCCAACCGCTGGCGGTCGCGTCTGGCAAACTATCTAATGCTCAGCGCCCTTATCAACATTGATCTCGACGACATCGAGAAATCGGAAAAAAACGCGACCGAAGCGATTCGGATCATGGGACAGCTCGTCGAAAGCTTCCCCGACGACCAGCGATGGACGCATGATCTCGCCAAGGCGCGCCTGATTCTCGCCGAGGTCTACGCCCTGCGATCCGACCGCGCGACCGCTTCGACATTGCTCGAACCCATCGCATCCGATATCGCGAAGCTCGACAAAGATTCGAGGGAATCGATGACTTGGCGCTGGATCGATGCGCGCGCGCGACTGGCGCGGGCCATCATGCGTATGGACGAACCGGGGGTGAGGGAGGCCGACCGGGCGATCGCCGACCTATCCCGTCTCGCGAAGGAAAAAGATAGCGAGGAAATCGCCGAAAGCCATGCGCATGCGCTGTTGCTTCGAGGCAAACTGCACGCACGGCGCGGCGACGACGCCCTGGCGAAAAGCGACTGGCGATCAGCAGCCGCCGCGATCGAAAAGCTGTCGCGGAAAGGAAATGCGTATCGCAGTTGGATCTGGGCCCAGGCGATGCATCGCATCGCCGATGGCGAAGACGTGGATGCCACCCGCGAATGGCTGACTTCGATCGGATACGCCCGCCGCAGCATCGACTGAGATACCGCATTGAGGCCATGCAACAAGCGATGCCGCAATAGCATCGCTCCACGGCTGCCTGCAAGCCGACCCCGCCCCACTCATGCATCCGATCACATGCACCGGAGGATTCCAGTATGGCCATTTCCACCTCGCCCCAAGAGCAGATATCCGCCGTCCCTATCACAATCGAACTGCAGGTCGAGATCGACTACTACACCGGCCATTTTTCCTATCGCTACGACATCAGTGAACTGGTCGTCGCCAAGGATCAGAAACTGCTGATTACGCTGAAAAAGGACAGAGTGCCGCCTGGTTCGATCGTTCATATCCGAGGCTACTCCAGCACACACCCACTGCTGCTGCCGCTCGACGAGCCTAAACTCGGCGGGCTTCCATTCCCACCGGACGAGCCGTTCCCTGAGACGACGGATTCCATGTTGTTGACGCTCATTTCCGACTATCGGCAAATGGTGAATTTCGGCACCCATGTCCACTGTGAATTCACGGATGCATCAGGCAATCGCAAGACATACACGAAACTCTGCGATCCGCAGGTCGGCAACGGGCCGCCATGACCCTGATCCGCGCGGCCCGATTCGACAGTGAATAAAGCCTCCACGCCTCGACCCAGAAAGGACAAGGATCATGACCATAGTGTTGCAGACCAATTTAGCTCCAGGGTTCGCCCCACCGCCACGGCAGCCCTCGAAGCTGCGGATATTCCGGAAGCAAAGCGCTGGCGCCAACGGACCAAAGTTCGGATATTCCTTCTCGACCATGGAATTCGTCGTGACCGATTTGTCCAATCCGGGCCTGATCGAACTGTCTCTGGACATGACTCAGATGCCTCCGAACGTTGAGAGCATGTACATCCACGATTTCTGCTGCACACGTGGAAATTCGATGTCTGCCGAGATCTTCATGAACGAGCAGAACAGGCCGGTGACCCACTTCGGAGTCAACACGACTCAGGTCGGCCTGAAACCCTCGCTTCTGCCCAAAGAGTTGGTCAGCGTAGGCCTGCTGATCGCAGTGCATGAACGAAATGCGTCAAAACCGGAGCTGATACTGTGCGACCCACAGGTAGGTAACGGTCCGCCCTTGCCGGGCCCTAGCGGAGAGTTGATCTACCCGGCGGTCCAACTGATCTGACGATGAATGATTGAGCACCAATCGGATCAATCACTTGCAAACCGTAATCACACCGTAAACCCGCAGCACACCGTTTCCCGACAGCCTCCCACCCACCCCACAGCAGCCGCTGCGGGGTCGGCGGCCACCCAAGTGGCCTTCTCCATCTCTCGGGAGTCCTGTCATGACCGATACCAACCCGTCCGCCTCGTCCGTCGTCTACGGTGTCTTCGACGGCAGCCGCGCCTCGCCTGCCCCCCTCAGCCCGGCCGATGCCGGTACATCCGGCGATCTGATCCAGTCGGTGCTCGCCTATACGTTGCCGACCCATACGCTCTCGCCCCTTCCCTTGGCGGCCCCTCCGCCGGGCGACGGAAATCCGAAGAAGAAAGGAGCCGTGCTGCTCGACGCCGACGTCCTGCGCGAGCTGCGCGAATCGCGGATGCTCAGCCAGGAGGAAATGGCCAACCTCTTCGAGGTTCGAAACATCCGGGTCTCGATCGCGACGATCAAGCGCGCGGAGACCTGGCACCCGACGCGCTATCGGATCGCCCGCGAATTCGCGCGCTACTTCGGCATTCCGGTCGAAATGTTGTTGAAGCGTTGATGCCCGCGCCGGAGGAACGAGCCATGGACGACGACGACATCATCGACAAACGCCTGACCGAAGTCCTACGCGAGACCCTGCTGCACATCGCCGGGGTCTCGGGCGCGGTCGCCAAACGATTGCGCCCGGGACAGTCGCTGAACGCAGATCTTGGTCTGGACGACGTGGATCTGGAGGTGCTGGCCGGTTGCCAACGCAAGCTGGGCGACCGCCTGAGACAGGACCATGGCACCACCCGGATCGACGCCGACGAGCTGTACGACCTCGCTGTCGGCGATGTGTTCGCGCTGACCATACGGCGCGCGCTCGGGCGGGAGCTGAAGGCGGCCACAGTCGCGGTTCTGTTCGCACGCGCCCAGGCGGAATTACGCGGAACGCTTGATTGAGATGGCCGGCGGCCGGGCCACACGGCCGCCGCAGCTGGCAGCATCCCGCCTGCCTGCGCGATACTCGGGGAATGACCGCACCCGACCGATCCGCCAACTGCGCCCCCCAGCCCCTGGAGCGAGCGCTGGCATTGCATGCACGCTTCTACACCGATCCGGCCTTCATCGCGCTGGACCGCAAACTGATCTTCGACCGCAGCTGGCAACTGGTCGCCCACGTCTGCCAGCTGCGGAATGCCGGGGACCACGCCATCGCCGATCTCGGCGGTTTGCCGTTGATCGCGGTGCGCGGGGCGGACGAGGTGATCCGGGTGATGCACAACGTGTGCCGGCATCGGGCCGGGCCGCTGGCGCAGTGCGACGGGCTGGGGGCGAAGGCGCTGCGCTGCCGGTATCACGGCTGGACGTACGCGCTCGACGGTCAGTTGCGCAACGCAACCGAGATGGCCGGGGCGACGGATTTCGATGTGGGCGACATCCGCCTGCCGCAGTTGGCGGTGCGGGTCTGGCAGGGAATGGTGTTCGCAGCGGTGGACGAGACGCGGACGCCGCCGTTCGAGGCGTTCGTCGCCGGCATCGATGCGCGCATCGGCGCGGAGCGCCGGCTCGATGCCTACGGTCATCATCATCGCGTCGGTTACGACATCGCCTGCAACTGGAAGGTGTATGTCGACAATTATCTGGAGGGCTACCACGTCCCGCACATCCATCCGGAGCTGAACCGGCTGTTGGATTACCGTAGCTACGTCACCGAAACCGCGGAGTGGTATTCGTTCCAGTTCAGCCCCCTGGAAAGCGGAGAGGGCCTCTACGGCAGCGGCGACGCGCTGTATTACTGGCTGTGGCCGAACACGATGCTGAACATCCTGCCCGGGCGGCTGCAGACCAACCGGATCATCCCCAAGGGTGCGGACCGTTGCCGGGTGGAATTCGATTTCTACTACGCACCGGACGATTCCGAGGCCGGCCGCGCGCGCCGCGAGGCGGATCTGTCGTTCAGCGACGTGGTCCAGGACGAGGACATCACCATCTGCGAAGACGTGCAGCGCGGACTGGCCTCCGGCTCGTACGAGGCCGGCCGTCTCAACCCGCTGCGCGAGAATGCGGTGCACCATTTCCACGAACTGTTGCGCCGCACGTATCGCGACGCATAATCGGCATTCTTCAGGACGGTCGCCACGGATTGCGCCATCGCCGCCACTCATCGCCCATCACTCAAGACATCGAAGAACATCATGCAGACCACACGACTTTGCATCGCCCTCATGCTCGCGCTGGCCGCGCCCGCGCTGATCGCTTCCGGCCAGACGCTCGCGGCTGCAGCGGCTGGACAGGCCGCAGGCGAACCCAGCACGTCCGCCCCCGCGCCGTCCCTGAACTGGCGCGCGGCCGCGTATCCGGCCCAGAACGTCTCGAAGCTGCAGTACGGCGAGATGGCGACCTCGCGCCTGCTCGACCTGCAGCGCAAAAACCAGGCGCCCGGCCTGAAAGCCACCCAGATCGGCATCGGCCGCGAAGCGTCCCAGGAAGGCCTCCAGCGCCGGCTGTCGGCGCTGACCTGGCGGCCTGTTGCCGGCGGCTTCGTCGCCAGGGTCGAAATCCGCTCGATGGACGCGCTCGCGCTGCGCGTCGGGCTGGACGTGAGCCGCCTGGACAGCCGCGCCGAACTGCGCTTCGGCGGGTCGGCGCGTCAGTCTGAAGTGGTCGCGAAGATGACCGGCGCGGAAGCCAAACGCCTGCCGGGCTCCAACGGCCTGTTCTGGACGCCGAATACCGACGGCGATACCCAGATCATCGAGATTTTCCGTCCGCGCGGCGTGCCCGCGTTCGCGGTGCGACTGGAAGCGCCAGTGCTGTCGCACCTGATCGCCGACAGCCGCAACACCTACAAGATCATCGAGAAGATCGGTGAATCCGGCAGTTGCAACGTCGACACGGTCTGCCGCGTCAACGAACTCGGCCAGGCCTTCGTCAACGCCAGGAATGCCGTCGCGCACATGCGATTCGTCGTGGGTTCCAGCACGTTCATCTGCACCGGCACCCTGTTGGCGGACACCGTCCCGGTGACGCAAATCCCGTATTTCCATGCCGCCAACCACTGCTTTTCGAGCAACACCAGCCTCGCGCCGGTGCCGACCCAGATGCAGACGGTCGCCAACACCCTGAACACAATCTGGAATTACGACGCGACCGCCTGCGGCAATCTCACCTCCGCAGCCAGCACCCAGATCAGCGGCGGCGCGACCTATCTGTATTCGAGCAACCTCACCGACGGCATGCTGGTGCGCCTGAACAACCCGCCGCCCGCGAACGCGTATTTCGCTGGCTGGAATGCGGCACCCATCACCGACGGCAGCAGCGTGCTGGCGATCCACCACCCGCGCGGAGACTCGAAGAAAGTGTCCGGCGGCCAGACCATCACCAAAGACGGCGAGAACATCACCGTCGGCTGGCTGACCGGCACCACCGAAGGCGGGAGCAGCGGCTCGGGCCTGTTCACCCTCGGGCCGCGCGGTTATGTGCTGCGCGGCGGGCTGTTTGGCGGCAACGCGTCCTGCAGCAACACAGGCTCGCTGGCCAATTCGCAGAATCGCGATTTCTACTCGCGGCTGGATGTGGATTTCCCCAGCATCAAACGGTATCTCGAGCCGCAGGCCGAAGCCGCGGAGGGCGCGCGTCCGATCCTGCGGCCGAGGGCGGCGGCCAAACCGGCGGCCGCGTTGTCCGTGCCTGCGGCATCGGCGCCTGCCGGCGCGGGACGAACCGGCACCATCGACCGGAGTGATTCGCGGCTTCGCAGGTGACCCCAACGCCGCGACCGCTCGGCCTGTGGTCGGCGATCGCGCTGGTCGCGGGCAGCATGGTCGGCAGCGGCGTGTTCCTGCTGCCGGCGTCGCTTGCGCCGTACGGCTGGCTGAGTCTCTACGGTTGGGCGATCACGCTCGGCGGCGCCCTGCTTCTCGCGCTGACGTTCTCGCGGCTCGCCGCGCGCGGCGCGCAGGCAGGTGGGCCATACGCCTACGCGCGCGAGGCCTTCGGCGACACCACCGGTTTCGTCATCGCGTGGAGCTACTGGATTTCGATCTGGTGCGCGAACGCGGCGATCGCGGTCGCCTTCGCCGGTAGTCTCGGCAGCCTGTTTCCCGGACTCGTGGCCACGCCGTTCCGCGGCGCGGCCTGCGCGCTGGCCGCGCTGTGGATCTGTGCCGCGATCAATCTGATCGGCATCCGCGAAGCCGGCCGTCTGCAGATCGTCACCACCGTCCTGAAGCTGCTGCCGCTGCTGCTGTTCGGCGGGATCGCGATCTGGTGGCTCGATGGTTCGCTGCTGGCCGGCGAGGCGTCCGCGATCGCTGCGGCCGCGGACGCCGACGCGCCCGCGACGCGCCTGGGCGCGCTGCACATGACTGTCGCACTGACGCTGTGGGCCTTTCTCGGTCTGGAAGCCGCGACCGTGCCCGCCGGTGCGATCCACGACGCCGAACGCACGATTCCGCGCGCGACGCTGATCGGCACCCTGCTCGCCGGCGTCGCCACGATCCTCGCCTGCACCGCCGTGCTGGGTCTGGTGCCGGCCGAGGTCGCGATGACCTCCACCGCACCCATGGCCGACGCCGCGAAAGCGCTGTGGGGCCCGGCCGCGGGCATCGGCATCGCGGCGGTCGCGGCGATCTCCTGCTTCGGCGCGCTCAACGGCTGGGTGCTGCTGTCGGCGCAGTTGCCGATGGCGGCGGCGAACGACGGCCTGTTCCCGAAAGCGTTCGCCGCGCTCGATGCGCAGGGCACGCCGCGCACGGGCGTGCTCGCGAGCACCGTGTTGGCGAGTCTGCTGGTGATCGCGAATTACACCGATTCGCTGGTGAAGGTCTTCACGTTCTCGATCCTGCTGTCCACCGCCGCCACGCTGCTGCCTTACGTCTTCAGCAGCGCGGCGTGGCTGAAACTCGGCAGCCGCGGCCGGGTGGTCGCGGCGCTGGCGCTGCTGTACAGCGTATATGCGCTGATCGGCACCGGCGCGAATGCGCTGGCGTGGGGCGCGGTGCTGGTGATCGCGGGACTACCGCTGCGTTGGTTGTGGAAGCCGCACTGACGGCTGGAGCGAAGATGTCCGAAGAAAGCACAATCATCGATGTCGTGATTCTCTCCGCCGTGTCCGTGTCGTGCGCGGTGATCGCACACTGGCGGATACGCGATTATGTCAAGGCTTCATTCACCTCAGCGCTAGCCGCTGCCGCATTGTTTCAAGGCATCGTGTGGCTGCAGCTCGGCTACGCGTATCCGTTCACGGTGATCGCAGTCCCGATACTGACTTCGTTCGCGTTCTCATTGCTCATCACCGGTTCGATCGCATTGCTGGTGGGTATCCCGTTTCGCGCAAGACGCCGCAAGACCACGGCGTAAGCGCAGTCAGGCGTCACAACGACGGCGTCTCCACGGGCATCGACTCGGACTCCGGTTCCGGCGGCAGCCGCGTATGCGTGACTTCCCACCACCAGAACAGGAAACCGACCAGCGTGCAGAACGCAGCGCCCAGCGCCAGCCACAGCGTGTCGTGGCTGAGCAGCGGCGAGAACACGCCGGCGACGGTCGACTGCAGGATCAGGCTGGTAAAGGCCTGCAGCGACGACGCCGCGCCGCGCTGACGCGGGTACATGTCGAGGATCGCGAGGGTGAGGATCGGGAACACCAGCGCAATGCCCAGGGCGTTGATCGCCATCGGCACCACCGCCCACGGCATCGACGGCTGTGGCACCCACAGGTTGTAGGCGATGTTGATCACGGCGGCGAACCCGCAGATCGCGAAGCCCGTGCCCGCCAGCCGCGTGCCGCTGACCCGCCCCGCCGCGCGGCCGGACACGAAGGATCCGATCACCATGCCGGCGATGGTGGGCACGAAGAACCAGCCGAACTGGTCCTGCTCCAGTTTCAGGTGATCCAGCACGAACGCGGGCGCCGACGCGATGTAGAGGAACAGCGCCGCGAAATTGAAGCCGCCAGCCACCGCGAAACGCTGGAAGCGGCCATTGAGCAGGATGTATGCGTGATTGCGCAGCAGTTGTTTCGGCGACGGCCGGAACCGCGCCTCTGGCGGATGGGTTTCCGGCAGCGCGATCCAGGTCGAGGCCAGCAGCAGCACCGCGAACAGCACCAGGAACCAGAAGATCGCCGGCCAGCGTTCCCATCCCAGGATCCAGCCGCCGATGATCGGCGCCACCGCCGGGGCGATACCGAAGATCATCGACACCTGGCTCATCAGTTTCTGCGCGTACTGACCCTGGTACACGTCGCGGATCACCGCGCGGCCGACGATCAGGCCCACGCCCGCGGACATGCCCTGCAGCGCGCGGAACGCCAGCAGCGTCGGCAGGCTGGTGGCCAGCGCGCAGCCGATGGACGCCAGCGCGAACACCGTCAGGCCGCCGAGGATCACCCGGCGCCGGCCGATCGCATCCGACAGCGGCCCGTGCACCAGGCTCATCAAGGCATAGGCGAACAGATACGCGCTGATCGTCTGCTGCAGCGCCACCTTGTCGGCCGCGAACTGTTCGCCGATCTGCGGGAACGCAGGGAACATGGTGTCGATCGAGAACGGACCGATCATCGCCAGCCCGCCGAGGATCAGCGCAAGGCGGGTACGCGAGGGCGTCGCGGTCATGGCGCCGTCGCCGTATCTGTGGCGGGATCGGCCGAGACCCTCGCCCTCGCGGGCTTGGAAGAGTGTCCGGATCGGGATTCCGCCCGTGATGTCGAGCCGCGCGATGCATTCATCGCACCATGGTAACGCGACCCCGGACATGCCCGTGCCGACGCTGGCCCGGATCGGGGAGACGCGGCCGAGCGGCGCCCGTTATACTGCGCCGGCACGGTGGGAGAAGCGGCCCGGGTCATCGCGGTCGCTGCCGAAGGCGCAATTCGCCCGGAATCGCTCAGGCCTGATACCGCCGCGTGTACAGCACTCTGGAGAGATCGGCCGCCCATCGCAGACATGCCGGGCCGCGTCGGCGCCGAAGGGGCAAGATCGCAGGACGACGGACCACTGTCCCGGCGATTCAAACTCTCAGGCAGAAGGACAGAGGGGTGAGCGGGGTTTCTGACGACGCGAGTCGCGAGCCCGCGAACGTTCGCCGGCCATGGCCGGTGGGCGTGAACGCCCCTCCCTCCGCCAGACGACGCCCTCATGACGACTCCCGCGTTCACGACTCAGATGTCCCGCGCTTCGCTGCGCGATCTCGAACACCATTCCGCCTTCCTCGAACGCCACATCGGCCCCAACGACGCCGAGATCGATCACATGCTGCGCGCGATCGGCCACGACTCGCTGGACGCACTGACCGACGCCATCGTGCCTGCGAGCATCAAGTCGGCCGCGCCGCTGGCGCTGCCCGAGGCGATCACCGAAGTCGAAGCGCTGGCCAAGATCCGCGCCATCGCCGACAAGAACCAGGTGTTCCGCAGCTTCATCGGCCAGGGCTATTACGGCACCCACACGCCGAACGTCATCCTGCGCAACATCCTCGAAAACCCGGCGTGGTACACGGCCTACACGCCGTACCAGGCCGAGATCTCGCAGGGACGCATGGAAGCGCTGATCAACTTCCAGACCATGTGCGCCGACCTCACCGGCATGGAGATCGCCAACGCGTCGCTGCTGGACGAAGGCACCGCCGCCGCCGAAGCGATGACCCTCGCGAAACGTTCCGCCAAGTCGAAGTCGAACCTGTTCTACGTCTCCAGCGGCGTGCATCCGCAGACCATCGAAGTGCTGCGCACCCGCGCCGAACCGATGGGCATCGAACTTCTGATCGGCGACGATGCCGACGCGCATACCGCCGACTGTTTCGGCGTGCTGCTGCAATACCCCGACACCTTCGGCGGGATCAGCGATTACAAAGCCCTAGCCGACGCCGTGCATGCGCGCAACGGTCTGGTCGCGGTCGCCACCGATCTGCTCGCGCTGACCCTGATCGCCGCGCCCGGCGAATGGGGCGCGGACATCGTCGTCGGCAACAGCCAGCGCTTCGGCGTGCCGTTCGGCTTCGGTGGCCCGCACGCCGCGTTCATGGCCTGCCGCGACGCCTACAAGCGCAGCATGCCGGGCCGCCTGATCGGCGTGTCCATCGACGCCGAAGGCAAGCCCGCGTATCGCCTCACCCTGCAGACCCGCGAGCAGCACATCCGCCGCGAGAAGGCCACGTCGAACATCTGCACCGCACAGGTGCTGCTGGCGGTGATGGCCAGCATGTACGCCGTCTACCACGGCGCCGAAGGCCTGACCCGCATCGCACGCCGCACTCATCGCCTGACCGCGATCCTCGCCGCCGCGCTGCGCAAGGCCGGCGTCGCGGTCGGCAGCGATTTCTTCGACACCCTGCATATCACCGGCATCGACGCCGCCGCGATCCACGTCAAGGCGAAAGCCGCGCAGCTCAATCTGCGTTCGATCGATGCGCACAGCGTCGGCATCAGCCTCGACGAAACCACCACCCGCGAGGACGTGGCCGCGCTCGCCGCGCTGTTCGGCGCCGACGCGGGCGACATCGACGCGCTGGATGCGAGCACCGCCGACGCCCTGCCCGCCTCGCTGCTGCGCACCTCGGACTTCCTGACCCATCCGGTGTTCAACACCCATCACAGCGAACACGAACTGCTGCGCTACATGCGCGCGCTCTCGGACAAGGATCTGGCGATGGACCGGACCATGATCCCATTGGGCAGCTGCACCATGAAACTCAACGCCACCGCCGAGATGATCCCGGTCACGTGGCCGGAGTTCGGCAACCTGCACCCGCTGGCGCCGGCCGACCAGACCACCGGCTACACGCAGTTGATCGACGAGCTGGAAGCGATGCTGGTGGAATGCACCGGCTACGACGCGGTGAGCCTGCAGCCGAACTCCGGCGCGCAGGGCGAATACGCCGGACTGCTCGCGATCCGCGCCTATCACCAGTCGCGCGGCGACGCGCATCGCGATATCTGCCTGATCCCGGAATCCGCGCACGGCACCAATCCGGCCTCCGCGCAGATGTGCGGCATGACCGTCGTCGTCACCAAGTGCGACGGCAACGGCAACGTCGATCTGGACGACATCCGCCGCAACGCCGAGAAGTACAGCGACCGCCTCGCCGCGCTGATGATCACCTACCCGTCCACGCATGGCGTGTTCGAGGAAGACATCGTCGCGATCTGCGACATCGTCCATCAGCACGGCGGCCAGGTGTACACCGACGGCGCCAACATGAACGCCCTGGTCGGCGTGGCCAAGCCCGGCAAGTGGGGCTCGGACGTCTCGCATCTCAACCTGCACAAGACCTTCTGCATCCCGCACGGCGGCGGCGGCCCCGGCGTTGGCCCGTGCGCGGTGAAAGCGCATCTGGCGCCGTTCCTGCCGAAGACTTTCGATGGCGAAGGCAAGGTCGGCATGGTGTCCGCAGCTTCGTTCGGCAGCGCAAGCATTTTGCCGATCAGCTGGATGTACATCACCATGATGGGCACCCAGGGCCTGCGCAAGGCGACCCAGGTCGCGCTGCTCAACGCCAACTACATCGCCAAGCGTCTCGCCCCGCATTACGACACGCTCTACACCGGCCGGAACGGTCTGGTCGCGCACGAATGCATCCTCGACCTGCGTCCGCTGAAGGACAGCACCGGCATCAGCGCCGAAGACGTGGCCAAGCGCCTGATCGACTTCGGCTTCCACGCCCCGACCCTGAGTTTCCCGGTCGCCGGCACGCTGATGGTGGAGCCGACCGAGAGCGAATCGCAGCATGAGCTCGACCGCTTCATCGACGCGATGATCCAGATCCGCGACGAGATCCGCGCGATCGAAGACGGCCGCCTCGACCGCGAGGACAACCCGCTGAAGCACGCGCCGCATACTGCCACCGCAGTTGCGGGCAGCGAGTGGACGCATGCCTATCCGCGCGAACTGGCCGCGTTCCCGCTGCCGACGCTCAGGCTGCAGAAATACTGGCCACCGGTGGCGCGCGTCGACAACGTCTACGGCGACAAGAACGTGATGTGCGCATGCATCCCGGTGGATGCGTACAAGGATGAAGTCGAAGCCTGATCCGCAGCGGACCAGCCACAAAAAAACACGGCGGGGGAACCCGCCGTGTTCGCGTCGACAATGCGGAGTCCGCTCGACGAAAAACCGATTACTTCTCGACCGGGTCCGGATAGGGCTCGGCTTCCAGGATCGGGAAACACTTCATGCACTTGAACCACAGTCCCTGCGAAATCGTGTAGCCGTTCAGCGTGCTGGTGTAGGTGCTGGGCGCGTACACGCTCGCGTACACCTGACCCGCGCCAGGAACGCCGTAGGTCGGGCCGGACCAGCCGGCATAGACCTGACAGGTCTGGTGCGAGGCGTGGAACGCCACGTAATAGTGCGGGTTGCTTACGCCGACGGGCACGCCATTGGCGACCCACCAGTTGTTCAACTGCACCGGACTCAGATACTGGTTCGGACCGACCTGTTTGACCGTGCCCTTCCAGCACCACGGCACGGCCTGGGCCGTCGAAACGAAGCCGAACACGAGCAACATCGCCAATACGAAACGCTTCATCGTTTGTCTCCTTGCGAAAGGCATTACATGCCGCGGATGGGATCGGCCGGCACCGGATCGACGGGTACGCCGATCACGCCGCCGGAGCACTTCTTGCACTGGAAATAGGCACCACCGTAGATCGTGCCGTTGACGGTGTTGGTCAGGGCATACGGCCCTGTGATCACGGCCCAGGACGACGCGCCGTGTGCGGCCTTGCAGACCTCGTCGGTGGCGTGGAACGCCACGTAGTAGTGCGGGTTGGCGACGTTCGGCGGCACGATATGGGTGGCCCACCAGTTGCTCAGCTGCCCCGGGGACAGATATCGCGCCGGCCCGACGTTCACCACCGACCCCGGCCAGCAGGGCGGTACCGCCTGGACGGTCGAAACGCATCCCAGCGCCAACAACATCAACAAAACGAAACGCTTCATCGCTTGCTCCTTGTCTGATGATCCATTGCAGTCCAATGGCGCCGCCATTGGGGCGGCGTCGGCCGGAGTCTAGGCGCCGCGCACGCGGCTCCGGAAGGCCGGAACCTGCTGATTTCATAGGAAAATATCGAAAACGACCCGGTTTCGTCCCGGGAAATGCCGCAATGACCCGCGCAGGGCCGCTGGAGCCGCGGCGGAAAGCAGGCCTTCCGGCCGTGCGATCGCGCCTCTGCGCGAAACGCCGCGCAGCCATCCACCAGGCGTCAGGGCCGCGCGTACCGTCGCCAGACCAGGGTCCGGTTGTTCGCCGGCATCGCGATATCCGCGGCCAGGCGCAGGCCGATGGCTTCGGCCAGGGCGTTCACCGCCTCGAAATCGCGGATGCCCGAACGCGGGTCGCGAGCCTTCAGCGACGCGTCGAACTCGCGATTGCTGTCGCTGCTGAACGCGCCATCGCGATTGAACGGGCCGTAGACCGCGAGCACCGCGTCGTCGGCGAACGCCGTCGCCAGCCCGGCGAAGCAGGCCTGCACTTCAAGCCAACCCATGATGTGCAGGGTGTTGGCCGTGAACACCGCGTCGTAACGGTGCGACAGCGGCGGCGCGAGGCTGGGCGCCGGTTCCAACACCGCCTGCAGCGCGAACGGCGGCGGCGTATTCGGCAACGCCGCCTCGTCGAGCCACAGACGAATGCCGGGCAGATGATCGGCATGATCCGAACACTGCCAGCGCAGCCACGGCATCGCCGCCGCGAAGTGCACCGCGTGCTGCCCGGTACCGCTGCCGATCTCCAGCACCTCGCGACGGTCGGCGAAGTGTTCGCGCAGCACCGACAGGATCGGATCACGATTGCGTTCGCAGCTGGGGGAATACGGTTTGGTCGGCATCGTGGCGTTCGTCGATATCGTGAGCAGCAGCAGCGCGCGTGCGCAGCATCATAGCTTCAACCCGACACCTGTCATCCCGATCCTTGTCATTCCAACCTCTGTCATCCCGAACACGGGCGCAGCCCGTGGAGGGACCTGCTGTCGCTCTCGACAAAAGCAGCCCGGCATCGATGGTGTCGCGCCAAGAGCAAATCCCCCCGCTGATCGCTGCGCGATCATCGGCCCCCTTTTTCAAAGGGGGCGTGCGTTGGAAAGGGGCAAGTGATGGCTGCCGCTTTGACCGCATGAATCGAACCGGCCTGCGAAACGGCTTCGGACCAGTGAATCATTCGGCCCTGGTTCTAACCTTCGAGTTCGTACGAGTAGAGTCCTTCGACGATGAATCCGAATTCCGGATCGTTCCCAGACCTGGGCACGAACGCAGGAAAACGCGGCAAAAACAGGCCTTTTTCCCGGACAAACATAGTCGATGTCACGATGTAGATTCCGTCCTGCGTCGCATAGACGCGCTTGGGCTCAAGCGCCTTGAGCTCGGTCGGCCATTGGTCCGGCGGAAGTTGCGCGCCGGCAGGCGCCGCGCGCATGAGGTCCGGCGCGACCTCCAGTAGCGCAGCAACCCCTGGAGCACGGGAACCTTTATGACATCCGGCCAGCATCAAAAGCAGGAATGCTGCGAATGCGAGCGTTCGCGCCATTGGTCTCTGCGGAATCATGCCGGTTCGCGAAGCGGGTTCGGCATGAATGCACCGTCAGGCATCGCGACGGTTGTCGTCGGGCGGCGACTGTTTGCTCAATGGCTCCGTGAGAACGATGAGAAGCGTCGCGATGGGCCCAAGCAGCAAAGAGATCAGAAACCAGTTCATACCGCCGCGGCCTTTGGCCTGAGCCAAGCCTGCATTGATGAGTGAAAGCGTGCCCCAGCCAACCGCAAAACCACCAGGATTCGGTGCGTTCATGGTGCCCCCTGAAATTTGGATGCGTTGCCCGACTACATCGTATGCGTGGCTTTATCCGAATTGAGAATGCCCGCGAGGATCGCTTCGATCTTGTTCTTCACCGCTTCGCCCTCGGGCGTGTCGGCGAACTGCACGCCGATACCCGCAACGCGGTTGCCTTGGGCGCCGGACGGCGTGACCCACGCGACCTTGCCGGCGACGGGCAGGCGTTCGGCGGATTCGGGCAGGGTCATCAGCAGGAAGACTTCGTCGCCGATGAAATAGCGCTTGGGAGTGGGCACGAACACGCCGCCCTGTTTGATGTAGGGCATGTACGCCTGGAACAGGGCGTTCTTGTCCTTCACCGCCAGGGAGAGGATGCCCTGACGGGCGCCGCCTGCCGCTTTCACGTTCATCGTCTTACTCCAGAAGCTTTCTGAGACGCCCCGCCTGCCGGCTT
The DNA here is from genome assembly GCA_943371935.1 of Chitinophaga pinensis. Lineage (GTDB taxonomy): Bacteria > Pseudomonadota > Gammaproteobacteria > Xanthomonadales > Xanthomonadaceae > Lysobacter_I. Next base: position 32,374 of record CALRWS020000028.1, read on the forward strand.
GCCCGGGCCGCGCCACTGCGCGAGCAGTTCGGCCAGGGCCAGGTCGGTGCGGACCGTGGTCCGCAGCAGGTCGCGGGTGCGGTTGGCCGCATCGAACCATGTCGCGAGGGTGCGGATTCTGATCGGATCGGTCAAGCGCCCGGCTTCGGCCAGGGCCAGATCGGCGGCGTGGCGCAGGCGCTGGTCCAGATCTTCGGCGTCGGCCCAGCGTTTCGCGGTTTCCAGCGCGGAACGTTCGCCGCGACCGATGGCCTGCAGGTCGGCGGCGATGTCGCGGCGCAGGTCCAGGCCACCGTCGCGCAGCCAGCGGTCGGCCAGGCCGGGGTGGCCGCGCGCGGCGGTGAGTGCTTCATGGGCGACGGCGTCGGCGTGACCCTGCGCCAGCAGCCAGGCCAGGGCTTCGTCGGCAGGCGGCAGGCGGAATTCGATCCGCTGGCAGCGGCTGCGGATGGTCGCGGGCAGGCGCGCGGGCTGGGCGCTGATCAGCCACAGGTAGCGGCCGGGCTGCGGCTCTTCCAGGGTTTTCAGCAGCGCGTTGCAGGCGGCGTGGTTGATGGCGTCGGCGGGATCCAGAATCACGATCTGCGCGCCGCCGTACTGCGGGGTGAGCGCGAGTTTTTCGGAGATCTGACGGATCTGTTCGATCACCAGCTCGCTACGCAGCCGCGGCGGGCGGGCCTTGTCGTTCCATTCGTAGCCTACGAACGTCAGGTCCGGATGGCCGGAGTGGCCGAACGGATGCGCAAGGCGGCCATCGGGGCGCAGCTCGGGCGATTCGCGCTGGTAGCGGTTCTCGAACAACTGGCAACTGCGGCAGTGGCCGCAGGGCTCGCCTGCACTATCTCGGGCGGTACAGAGCATGCGCTGGGCGAGACGCTCCGCAAGCAGGCGCTTGCCCAACTGCGCGGGGCCGCAGAACAGCAGCCCATGGCCAAGGCGGCCGCTGTCGAGCGCGGCGGTGGTCTGCGCGTACATGCGCTGCTGCCAGGGCGCGAACGCGGACAGTTGGAGGCTCATGGGCGCGATCCCGAAAATTCAGCACGATCATGATTGCAGTGCCCCCCTTTGAAAAAGGGGGGCGATGATCGCGAAGCGATCAGCGGGGGGATTTGCTGTTGCTTTGCATTCGCGAACGGCAACAGCAAATCCCCCCTGCCCCCCTTTTCCAAAGGGGGGAACAGCAGAGCGGCATCGATATCTGCTTTATTGACATCTGGCTTATTGATATCTGCCGCAGACAACATATGCGCAACAACGTGCACATGAGACGACTCATCACTCGACACTCTGAGCTCCATCAGAACCCGCCGCGCGCGATGAACATGCGCAGGATCGCGACGGCGTCGGCGGCGACTTCGGATGCGCTCTGGGTGGCGTCGACCACGCGCACGCGGTCGGGCGCGGCGCGGGCGCGGTCGAGGAAGGCGCGGCGCACGTTCTCGAAGAAATCGTCGCGCTCGCGTTCGATACGATCCGGCCCCTGGCCGCCGAAGGCGAGATCGCGGCCGCGGGTGCGTTCGCGGCCCTGGGCGACGCCGAGATCCAGCAACAGCGTGAGGCCGGGCTGCAGGCCGACCACGCGCTGTTCGAGTTCGGCGATGAACGCCGAATCGATGCCGCGGCCGCCGCCCTGGTAGGCGTAGCTGGAATCGGTGAAGCGGTCGCTGATCACCCAGGCACCGCGTTCCAGCGCAGGGCGGATGGTCTCGCGCACATGTTGCGCGCGCGCGGCGAACATCAGCAGCAGTTCGGTTTCGGCGGTGGGCGGCTCGTGCTGCACGCCATCGACGGCCACGTTGAGCAGCAGGTCGCGGATCTGTTCAGCCAGCGGCGTGCCGCCCGGCTCGCGCGTGGATACGACGTCGTGCCCGGCCTGCTGCAGGGCATCGCGCAGGGCGTTGAGCACGGTGGTCTTGCCCGCACCCTCGCCGCCCTCCAGCGAAACGAAATGCGGATGGCGTTCGAGACCGTTCGCGGCGGCGGCATCGGTCATTGCGCGCGCGCCTGCTGCTCGCGGTAACGCTTGACGTAGTCCGCTACTGCGACCTGATGTTCGGCGTAGGTCTTCGAGAACACATGGCGGCCGCTGCCGTCGCCCACGGCGACGAAGAACAGCGCGTCGCCCGCCGCCGGATGCGCGGTGGCCTGCAGCGCGTCGCGGCCGGGCATGGCGATGGGCGTCGGCGGCAGGCCGTCGCGGGTGTAGGTGTTGTAGGGCGTATCGGTGCGCAGATCGGTCCTGCGGATATTGCCGGTGTAGGCACTGCCCATGCCATAGATGACGGTGGGATCGGTTTCCAGCCGCATCGGCACCTTGAGGCGACGCAGGAACAGACCGGCGATCTGCGGGCGTTCGCTGGCGATGCCGGTTTCCTTCTCGACGATCGACGCCAGGATCAGCATCTCGTACGGCGTCTTCAGCGGCAGATCCTTGTCGCGACCGTCCCAGGCTTCGGTCAGCGCCTTCTCCATCGCCGTGGCCGCGCGCTTGAGCACGTCGAGGTCGCTGTCGTTGCGGGTGTAGAGATAGGTCTCGGGCAGGAAGCGGCCTTCCGGATGCTGCGCGCCCAGGCCGAGCGCGCGCATCAGCGCCGCATTGTCCAGATCCGCGGATTTCTGCTGCAGCGGCGTGGCTTTCGCCAGCGCCGCGCGCAGCTCGCGGATATTCCAACCTTCGACGATGGTGAAACGGTAGTTCATGACCTTGCCGTCGCGCATCCGCGACAGCAGATCCCGCGGCGTCATCCCCGGTTCCAGCGCGTATTCGCCGATCTGGATCTTGCCGGCGGCGCCCATCTGTTTGGCCAGCGCGCGCCATTCCAGGTCGCGGGTCTCGATGCCCAGTTCGCCCAGCTTGCGCAGCACCTTCGGCAGCGAATCGCCGGGCGCGACCATCACGCTGTCGCCCGGTTCGATCCCGGCGATGGCGGCGTCGGCAAAACCGAGGAAACGCTGATACGCCACGACGCCGATCACGCCCGCAGCAACTACGACCAGCATCAGGAACAGCAGCGCGAGCATACCGAGTCGGAGTTTTTTCCTGGGTGCTGGACTCACGGAGCGTCCTCGTTATGTGCGTTGTTCGAAACGTTGTCGAAGGCAGGGTGCGCCGCGGCGAGTCGCCTGCGCGCATCGGCGACCGCGGGGTGCGGCGACCATGTCCGGTCGCCCAGCCGGGCCACCGGCAGGATACCGCGCACCGCGTTGCTCAGAACCACCGCATCGGCGGTTTCCACATCGTCCCTGCCCAGACGACGCTCGCCGGCCGCGAAGGCGCGCAGCGCCCAGCTGCGGCAGACGCCGGCGATGCCGCAGTGGTCCAGCGGCGGCGTCCACCAGCGGCCCTCGCGCAGCACGAACAGGTTGGCGGCGGTCGCGGCGATCACGTCGCCTTCGGTGTCCAGCATCAGGCCTTCATCAATGTCCGGGTCGAACCACTCGGCGCGGGCCATGATCTGTTCCAGCCGATTGCAATGCTTCAGGCCCGCCAGCAGCGGCTGCCGCGCCAGGCGCGTCTCGCACCAGCGCAGGATCAGACCGCCCGCGCGCGGCGGCGGCGGCGGCGTCGACACGGCCAGCATCCACACCGGCGGCGCGTCGGGCGATGGCGCGTAAGCGCGACCGCCGCTGCCGCGGGTGATGACGAGCTTCACCACCGCGTCGCGATGCAGCGACAGCCAGTCGTGCAATTCGGTGTCGATGCAGTCGGCCGACGGCAGCGCGATCCGCAGCCGCGCCGTGCCCTGCACCAGCCGGGCGCGATGCCCAGGCCACCACGGGATCACGCCGCCGACCGCGCGCATGGTCTCGAACACGCCGTCGCCGTAGGCGAAACCGCGACCGGCGGCGAGCACGCTGTCTGCGCCCTCGGCCACGCGTTCTTCGCCGACGAACAGGCGCGCGTTCACGGCTCGGCTCCCAGCGCCTTGAGCAGGCCTCGGGCCTTGGCCCGGGTTTCGTCGAGTTCGCGCTGCGGGTCGGAGTCGGCGACGATGCCCGCGCCGGTGCGGAAACGCAGCCGGCTCCCGCCCGCCGCGCTTCCGTCGCGCATGTCCGTTTCGACTTCAGCGCTGCGGATCAGGATGTTGAGGTCGAGATCGCCATCGCGATTGAGCCAGCCGAACGCACCTGTGTACGCGCCACGACCGGTGCCTTCCAGCTCGGCGATGATCTGCATGCAGCGCACTTTCGGGCAGCCGGTGATCGTGCCTCCGGGAAACACCGCGCGGATGGTATCGCCGGGCGTGGCGTCGTCGCGCAGCCGGCCGCGCACGTTGCTGACGATGTGATGCACGTGCGAATAACTTTCGACCGTCATCAACTCATCCACTTCGACGCTGCCCGGCGTGCAGATGCGGCCGAGATCGTTGCGTTCGAGGTCGATCAGCATCACGTGTTCGGCGCGTTCCTTCGGATGGCCGACCAGTTCGCGGATGCGCGCCGCGTCGTCGTCGCCGTCGAAGCGCGGGCGGGTGCCGGCGATCGGTCGGGTTTCGACCACATCGCCGCGCACCGATACCAAACGTTCGGGCGAAGAGCTCACGATCGCCCAGCGGGTCTTCTCGTCGCCGTTCGCGGTCTCGCCGGTGAACAGGCCCGCGAACGGCGCCGGGCTGGCCGCACGCAGGCGCGCATACAGCAGCGCGGGTTCGAGCGGCTGCGCGAAGCGCGCGCGCCATGCGCGCGAGAGATTGACCTGGAACACGTCGCCGGCCGCGAGGTACTCGAGGATTCGCGACACGCCGTCGGTGAACGCGCCGGGCGCATCGTCTTCCAGCGACTGCGGCGGCTGCCATGCGGGCAGCGGTGCGGCATCCTGCGTATCGAGATCGGCCAGGATGCGGTCCAGCATCGCTTCCGCGCCCAGCTCGGCCACCGCGAAACATTCGCCGGTCGCGTGATCGCGCAGCACCGCCGCAGGACAGCGCAGCGCCAGCGCCACCGGCAACGCGCCCTCGGCTTGGGGCAGACGCAGCACCGGCTCCACCTGCGCGGCGAATTCGTAGCCGAAATACAGCGCCCAGCCGCCGCGGAACGGCCAGCGCGGCTCTTCGCGCGAGGTGCGCAGCGCGCGCCAGCGCGCGTCGAGCAGTGCGAGGAAATCGTCGCCGATGTCGTTGGCGTTTTGGTCGCGGACGCGACCGTCCGGATCGAGACACAGGCTTTCGCCGCTGGCGACCAGCAGCAGATCCCATCGCCCCTGCGCATGGCCCGCATGCAGCGACGACGACGTGGATTGCAGCAACAGCGGATAGCGCGCGGGCGCATGGCGGTGCAGGCGCAGCAGATCGCTGTCCGCAGGCAGCGCGCGGGTGACGATCATGTTCGAAGCCCAGAGGAGCGGATCAGGGACGCGTGGCGCGGATCAAAGACGACCGAAGACCAGCGTCCCGTTGGTGCCGCCGAAACCGAAACCGTTCGACACCGCGATATCGATCTTCTTCTCGCGCGCGACGTTCGGTACGTAGTCGAGATCGCAGCCCTCGCCCGGCGTTTCGAGATTGATCGTCGGCGGGATGATGCCGGTGTGCAGCGCCATGATCGAGAAGATCGCTTCGACGCCGCCGGCCGCGCCGAGCAGATGCCCGGTCATCGACTTGGTCGACGACACCATCGTTTTGTATGCGTGGTCGCCGAGCGCACGTTTGATCGCGCGGGTTTCGGCGACGTCGCCCAGCGGCGTCGAGGTGCCGTGCGCGTTGAGGTATTCGACCTGATCGGCGTTGATCCCCGCATCGCGCAACGCCGCCACCATGCAGCGCGCCGGGCCGGAACCGTCCTCGCTGGGCGCGGTCATGTGGAACGCGTCGGCGCCGGCGCCGAAACCGCGCAGTTCGCAATAGATGCGCGCGCCGCGCGCCTTGGCGTGTTCGTATTCCTCGATGACGAGGATGCCGGCGCCGTTGCCCATCACGAAACCGTCGCGATCCTTGTCCCACGGACGCGAGGCGCGGGTGGGATCGTCGTTGCGGGTCGACATGGCTTTCATCGCGCAGAACCCGCCGATGGACGTCGGGCTGGTGCCGTATTCGGCACCGCCGGCGATCATCACGTCGGCATCGCCGTACTGGATGGTGCGCATCGCCATGCCGATGGAATGATTGGAGGTGGCGCAGGCCGACACCGCCGAGAAATTCGGGCCCTGGATGCCGGTCATGAGACTGATCTGGCCCGGCAGCATGTTGATGATGGTGCTGGGGATGTAGAACGGCGACACCTTGCGCGGGCCGCCTTCGTGGAGCTTGATGCTTTGCTCCTCGATGCCAAAGATGCCGCCGATGCCGGAGCCGATGATCGCGCCGATGCGTTCGGCGTTGGCTTCGGTGACTTCCAGGCCGGCGTCGCGCATCGCCATCAGGCTGGCGGCCACGCCGTAGTGAATGAAGGGATCCATCTTCTTGACGTCTTTCGGCGTCATCCAGTCCGCGGGGGCGAATCCCCTGACTTCGCCGGCGATCCGCGTCGCCATCGCCGAGGCATCGAAGCCCGTGATCCCAGCGATACCGGAACGTCCGTTGACGATGCCGTCCCAACTGCTGACAAGATCGTTGCCCAGGGGCGAGACGATTCCCAGACCGGTGACTACGACGCGACGCTTCGACATGCTGGACTCCTGACTCTGCTTCAGACCACTGCTGTACGGACCACTGCTGTGCGGATCACGTCCTTGCTGATCGCTTGCGGATGGCGCGTCCATGGCAGCCGCTTGACCCAAAACGCACAGGGCCGCGATGCGGCCCCGGCGTTCGCCCGGACGCGTGCGCCCGGGTTGCGTGATCGAGGCGCGTACGCCTCGACATCAGGCCTTGACGTGCGCCTTGATGTAATCGATGGCCTGCTGCACCGAGGTGATCTTTTCGGCTTCCTCGTCCGGGATCTCGCACTCGAATTCTTCTTCGAGGGCCATCACCAGTTCGACGGTATCGAGGGAGTCTGCGCCGAGATCGTCAACGAACGAAGCGTTGATGGTGACTTCCTCTTCCTTGACGCCAAGCTGTTCGACCACGATTTTCTTGACGCGTTCTTCGATGCTGCTCATGGGTATTGTGCTCCGGGAGGAATATTGCGGTGGATAGTGTAAGGGAAACCAGGTCCTGGGACAGTCCTGGGGATATCTTTTCGATTCAACAACTTACTCGAAACCTGTTCGCCGACCCCGCGCAGACGCGGAAGTCAGGCCATGTACATCCCACCGTTGACGTGCAGCGTCTCGCCGGTGACGTAGCCCGCGGCGGGCCCAGCCAGGAACGCCACGGCGTGGGCGATGTCGGTGGCTTCGCCGAGACGCCCCAGCGCAATCTGGCCGATCAGACCCTCGCGCGCCGCCTCGGGCATCGCACGGGTCATGTCGGTGTCGATGAAACCGGGCGCGACGACATTGACGGTGATGCCGCGCGAGCCGATTTCCTTCGCCAGCGATTTGCTGAAGGCGATGATGCCGGCCTTGGCCGCGGCGTAATTGGTCTGGCCTGCGTTGCCGGTGACGCCGACGACCGAGGCGATATTGATGATGCGGCCCTTGCGCGCCTTCATCATGCCGCGCATCACCGCTTTGCTGGTGCGATAGACGCTGCTGAGATTGGTGTCGATGATCGACTGCCATTCCTCGTCTTTCATCCGCATCAGCAGATTGTCGCGGGTGATGCCGGCGTTGTTGACCAGGATCGACACCGCGCCGAACTCCTTGGCGATGCCGTCGATCAGCGCGTCGACCGCGGCGGAATCGACCACGTCGAGCTTGCGTCCGTGGCCGCCGAGCGGCGCCAGGCGCTCGCCGATGGCGGCGGCGCCGCTGTCGGAGGTGGCGGTGCCGATGACGGTGGCGCCCTGCACGGCGAGCATGTCCGCGATGGCGGCGCCGATGCCGCGGCTTGCGCCGGTCACCAGCGCGATTTCGCCCTGCAGAGGACGGTAGGTCATGGAATCGATCGTCATGGCATTCGTGGGTTGGTGTGCGTGGTCCGGCGCAGGCGCAGGACGCGAAGGTCAGCGCAACGTCGGGCGCGCGCCGTACCGGCCGGGGGCGCAAGTGGCGAAAGCCGGATCGATGCGCGTTACGACGGACCGCGCCTCCTGCCCTGGAGGGACGGAGGCCAGCGTCGGATACGTCGATTGCTCTGCGGTCACGCGGTCTTCCAGCTCGAATTCGGAGAGCGATGATACGGGCGAAAGCACCGGTCTGTCTGTACGAGGGCGTATGTGGGGAAGCGGGACCGGGCGAGCGGGACGGCGCACGGCGCCGGACACGAAAAAACCGCCGCAACCCACGATCGCGACGGTTTGGTCAAAACGCCGCTCGGCGAAGATTTCAGTAGCGCAGCAGCGCCGAACCCCAGGTGAAACCGCCGCCGAAGGCTTCCAGCAGCACCATCTGGCCTCGCTGGATCCTGCCCGAGCGAACCGCTTCGTCCAGCGCCAGCGGCACCGAACCCGACGACGTGTTGCCGTGGCGATCGACGGTGACGATCACCCGCTCCATCGGCATGTCCAGGCGCTTCGCGGTGGCTTCGATGATGCGCAGATTGGCCTGATGCGGGATCAGCCAGTCGATGTCGTGATGATCGAGGCCGTTGGCTTCCAGCGTTTCCTCGACCAGAGAATCCAGCGCCTTGACCGCGTGCTTGAACACATCGCTGCCGGCCATATTGATGCGCACGCCGGCATTTTTCTCTTCGGGCTTGAAACCCACGGAGACGCCGACCGGGTTCCAGAGCAGTTCCTTCTTGCCGCCGTCCGCGTGCAGATGGGTGCTGAGGATGCCGGTTTCGGTATCGGGCTTGAGCACGACCGCGCCGGCACCGTCGCCGAACAGCACGCAGGTGGTGCGGTCGTTCCAGTCGATCATCCGGGTCAGCGTTTCCGAGCCCACCACCAGTACGTTTTTGGCCGCACCGGAACGGACGAACTTGTCGGCCACGGTCAGCGCGTAGATGAAGCCGGAGCAGGCGGCGTTGACGTCGAACGCCGCGCAGCCGTTCGCGCCCAGACGGTGCTGCAACAGGCAGGCGGTGGACGGGAAAATCAGGTCGGGCGTGGTAGTGCCGAGGACGATCAAGTCGAGCTCGGAGGCGTCCACGCCGGCAGCTTCCAACGCGCGGACCGAGGCGTGATACGCCAGATCGCAGGTCGTTTCGCCTTCGGCGGCGATATGGCGCTGGCGGATGCCGCTGCGACTGGTAATCCACTCATCGCTGGTATCGACGAATTTGGCCAGATCGTCGTTGGTGAGGATCTTCTCCGGCAGATAGCTGCCGGTGCCTGCGATACGCGCGAAAACTTGATTGGTCATGCCGGCCCGTTACCTCGTCGCTGCGACGCGGCCGCCAGCGGCCGGATCGCGGAAGGGCCTGGCCCCAGAACGGCAAATCCAGGCTCAAAAAGTAGGACGCGGCCTTTCGGCCGCATCCCTGTGGCGTACCGGCGATGCCGGCACTGCTTTCACGTGGCGCCATCATGGCGCCGCAACGATCACTCTTCGTCGACAGCCTTCACCTTGGGCGCGATCACCTGACGGCCGCGATAGTAGCCGTCCTTGGTGATGTGGTGACGCAGATGGACCTCGCCCGACGTCGGGTCGGTCGCCAGCTGCTTGGCGGTCAGGGCATCGTGCGAACGACGCTGGCCACGACGGGAAGGAGTGACGCGGGATTTCTGCACAGCCATGGGATTGCTCCAGCTTGAAACGTAGATGATTCGGTGGATGTAGCGAAGTTCGTGGATCGCGGAAGTCGTTCGGACCGGACGGCGTATTGCCCGGATGTTCTCGACGCATTCCTCAGGTTTTCTTCAGCGAAGCCAGCGCCGCGAACGGATTGGCGCGCGCCTCTTCCTCGGGCGGCACCGGCCAGTCGCGCTCGACCGATTCGCTGCCCGGCATCGTCGGCACCAGCGGCACGGCGAGGATCAACTCATCCTCGACCAGTTCCGCGGGCCGCAACATGCCGTCGTCGGACAGTTGCAACACTTCGTAGTCCGGCAGCAGCGAGGCTTCGACATCCTCCTCGTTGCCATCGATGCCGCGCACCAGCGCGAAGCGCTGCGACACCGTCACCGGCTGCAGGAACCGCTGCAGACTGCGCTGACAGATCAGCGGCAACTCGGCATCGACCCGCAGCTCCGCGAACGGCACCTGCAACGCATCATGGCCGAATTCCAGAGTGAAGCGCGCTTCACCCTCAGTATCGGCCAGCAGATCGCGGAGGCGGGCCATCGCGGCCAGCGGTAGTCGGCCATCGAAACTGCGCCGGGCTGCCGCCATACGCCAAGCGTCCAATAGTTCGGGCACTTCAGCGGACATAAGACGCGGAATGTTAAGGACAGCGCCACGCACTGTCAAACCCGGACCCTTGCAGTCCGGGCCATTTGCCCCTCGGCCCGGCCCGGGGCAGACTGTCCGACCATACCAGAGCCCGCCCGCGTGACCGGTTCCGCACTTCCTGTCATCACGACCCTCTCCGCAGCCATCATTGTTGCGGCGCTTGCATTGGCCTGGTGGGTCCGCCGCCCCGGCACCCCGCGCCAGCGGGCCTTCACCCGCCTGCTGGACGCCGCGGACGCGCTCGAAGCCCGGTTGCGTACCGCGAAAGCCGAAATCGAGGCCATCACCGGCGATGAGGACGAAAGCGTCCGCGCCGCGCTGCAGGAAATGCTGCGCCAGCGGCTCTGGCTGCAGCAGCACGGCGAGACCGCTTCGATCCAGACCCTCGACGAACTTCGCGCATCGATCGATCAGGCCCGCGCCCGCATCGACCAGCAGCTGATCCAGGTCGAGCGCGCCCGCGCCGCCGGGCCCTGAACCCGGGGCTGCCGTTGAACCCCAGCCGACCATGCCGAGCCTGATCCTCGCCTCCACCTCGACCTACCGCCGCGCTCTGCTCGAACGCCTCGGCCTGCCGTTCTCGACCGCCCGGCCCGAGGTCGACGAGTCGCCGCTGCCCGGCGAGTCGCCGCAGACCCTGGCCGAACGGCTGGCCCTCGCGAAGGCCGAGGTGGTGCTCGCCCGGACCAACGACGACACGTGGGCGATCGGTTCCGATCAGGTGGCCGAACTGGACGGCCGGCCGCTTGGCAAACCCGGCCGCCATGCCGCCGCGGTGGCGCAACTGCGGTCGATGTCGAGTCACGAGGTCCGATTCCTGACCGCGCTCTGCATCGCCGGCCCCGACGGGCGGCGGCTGCGGGCGCTGGACGTCACCACGGTCCGCTTCCGCGCGCTGGGCGACGACGAGATCGAGCGTTATGTCGCCCGCGAGCAGCCGCTGGACTGCGCCGGGAGCTTCAAATGCGAAGGACTGGGCATCGCGCTGTTCGAGGCGATCGACAATCGCGATCCGACGGCGCTGATCGGGCTGCCGTTGATCGCCACCGCACGGTTGTTGCGCGAGGCAGGGTTCGTGGTGCCTTGATGGGCTGTCGATGTAGAGCGGACTTCAGTCCGCTGCGCCGTCTGCGGCAAAAGCAGCGGCTTGAAAGCCGCTCTACAAAGCCGCTCTACGAAAAAAAAAGAAAACCGTTACCTCAATCGCACGACCTGCTCCGGCCAGTCTTCGACGCTGCCGTCGCGGCCATGCAGCCTTAATCCCAGCCAATAGGTTCCAGGCGGGCGCTCGCCCAGATCGACGTCGGCGCGGAAACCGATGTTCGGCTGCTGCGGATCGGTGGAGCCGCCGTCGCGCCATTTCGCCCAGAAGCCTGCGACTTCGGGACGCGCCAGGCCGTACTGCGCGTCAGCGACAGGTTCGCCGTCGATCAGCACCTCGACCCGCGCCAGTCCCACGCCGTCCTTGAAGGCCCAACCCTGCACAGGGAACCGGCGATCGACCGCCTCGCCTTCGGCCGAAACGTCGACCCACGCCATCGCCGGCGCAACGCATGCACCATCGGCAGCATCCGGCGACAGCGCGAACAGCAGGAACCGCTGGCGGCCGCGATCGATGTTCAACACTTTCGGCGGCGGCAGCGGCCCGACCATCGCGCACAGATCGTGGTAGCGCTGCAACAGTTCGCGATAGCTGACATCGGTGGCGCCGACCACCAGCAGCATCGGGCCATCGGCAGGCGCGAGGCGTTCGTCGCGCTGCAGCCCCCAGAGCCGGAGCTGCGGCGCGCGGCCGTGGTGGTGATTCAACGGGTGATCGAACACGCGGATGTCGGGATCGCCCAGCGCGAAACCCAGCTCGGCGCCGATCTTGAAGTTGTCGGCAAGCAGGCGCGTGCCGGCCGGCATCCGCGCCCGCATCGCGTCGACTTCGCGCGCCAGCTCGTTCCAGCCGGCGAAATTCGACGGGTACCACTTGCTGGCCGCAGTGCGTTCGCGCACGGCCGGCGACGACACCGCGGCGTAGTAGCCGAGGCCGGCGAACAGACCTGCCACCGCCAACGTCCATGCGGCGCGGCGCCATGGCGTAGACCATCGCGACAGCGCCAGCGGCGCCAGCGGCAACAGGGCGAGATAGGCCGGCAGCGGCCAGTGGAAACTCACGCGCTCACTGTCGGCGAAAAAACCCAGCGCGAAGAATCCGGACAGCACCAGCAGCCCGGACCACGCCAGATAACGCACGCCCGGCGCAGACTCCGCGCCACGCCGCGCGATGCCGGCGCGCAGCATCGCGAACAGCAGCAGCGGCGTGACCACCAGCGCCTGCACCGCGACGAACAGCAGGCCATCGGGATGGAACACCCAGGGATGCCGTTCGACGAGCTGGAAACGCAGGCCGGCATCGGCGTTGTCGAGGTTCCACAGCAGCAGCGGCAACCATGCCAGCGCGCCCAGCGCCACCGCCAGCCACACGCGCATGTCGCGCAACGCGCGGCGACCTTCCGGCAACATCAGCATCGCCACGAAACCGACGCCGATCACCGCGATGAAGCGGTAGTGCGTGAGCCCGCCGATGATCAGCCCCGCCGCGAGCATCGCGATCGCCGTCCACGACGTACCGCGCATCAGCCGGCTGCCCGCATCCAGGCACAGCACCGTCGCCAAGGCCAGCGGCACGTCCGGCAGCGCCAGCACGCCGAGCGTGCCGAGCAGCGGCAGCAGCACCGCCAGCATGCCGGCCTGCCACGCATGCGCCGGTCCGGTTTCGCGCCGCGCGATGGCGATGATCCACCATGGCAGCAGCGCCGCGATCGACAGGAACGGCCAGCGCAATCCCAAAGGACCTTCGCCGCCGATTTCGACGCCCAGCCGCGTCAACCATGCGGTGAGTCCGGGCAGATCCGAATACGCCCACGCCAGATGGCGGCCTTCCTGCCAGTAGAACGCTTCGTCCACGAACAGCGGCAGGCGCACGGCAAGCACGCACTTGACCAGCGTCGCCGCCGCCCAGAGCGCGATGAAGGTTCGTTTCGCCGAATCCGTCTGCTGTTTCAATGCGTAGTCTCGTTACACTGCCGGAAAATGCTCGCAAAGCCTTCGGAGAATCCCGTGACGCCCGCTCTCGAACCCCGTACATGCTAAACGACGCGCAGATCGACGCCCTCAAACGCGCCCAGGCGCAGGTCAATCAACTGGTGCTGGGCAAGCCGCAGGAAGTGCGCCTGGCCTTTGTCGCACTGCTCTCCGACGGCCATGTGCTGATCGAGGACCTGCCCGGGCTGGGCAAGACCACGCTGGCGCATGCGCTGGCGGCCAGCCTCGGTCTGGGGTTCCAGCGCGTGCAGTTCACCTCGGATCTGCTGCCGTCGGACATCGTCGGCGTGTCGGTGTTCGACGCCCAGGCGCGGAGTTTCCAGTTCCATCCCGGTCCGGTGTTCGCGCAGGTGCTGCTGGCGGACGAGATCAACCGCGCGCCGCCGCGCACGCAGAGCGCATTGCTCGAAGCGATGGCCGAACATCAGGTCACGGTCGACGGCGTGACCCATCCGCTGCCCGATCCGTTCTTCGTGATCGCGACCCAGAATCCGGTCGATCTGTCCGGCACCTATCCGCTGCCGGATTCGCAGCTGGACCGCTTCCTGCTGCGGCTGCATCTGGGCTATCCGCCCGAAGACGCCGAGCGCGCGCTGCTCGCCGGCAGCGACCGCCGCGATCTGATCGCGCGCAGCGAAGCGGTGCTGAGCGGCGACGACGTGCGCGCACTGCGCCGCGCGGTGAGCGACGTCCACGCCAGCGAGGCACTGATCGCCTACGTGCAGAAACTGATGGCGCGCAGCCGCCATCATCCGGGCGTGCGCGTCGGTCTGTCGCCGCGCGCGGGACTGGCGCTGCTGCGTGCGGCGCGCGCGCATGCGCTGCTGCTCGGCCGCGCGCACGCGCTGCCGGACGATGTGCAGACATTGTTCATCGCAGTGGCTGCGCATCGGCTGGTGGCCGATGCCGACGGCGGCGATGGCACCGCGCTGGCGAAATCGATCCTGCATGCGGTGGCGGTGGATTGAGCGTCGACGTCGTCCCGACAGGCTGTCGATCACATGCTGTCGATCATCGGCCGATAGACACAGTTTTCTTGAAAACAGGTCCCTCGCCTGCGGCTCGGGATGACAGGAAGAGTGATTCTGAATGAGTGCGTCGGAATGAGTGAGTCGCGATGAGTGAATCGGGTGCCGGGCTGCGTCAGTGGATCGAACGCCGCGCGTCGAAGTGGATGAAGCCGCGCGCGCCCGAAGCGCTGCCGGTGACCTTCGACCGCCGTCGTATCTATGTGCTGCCGACCGGTTTCGGCCTGTTCTTCGCGGCGCTGCTGGCGGCGATGCTGCTGGGCGCGCTGAACTACAACAACAATCCCGCGCTGCTGCTCGCGCTGCTGCTGGGCGGCGCTGCGCACACCGGTCTGTTCGCCGCGCATCTGCAACTGTCGGCGCTCAGCATCACCGCGATCGGCGCCGAACCGGTCAGCGCCGGCAAGCCGCTGCAACTGCGCCTACATGCGCGCGCCGAGCCCGGCCGCGAACGCCGCGGGCTGCGCATCGCATGGGGCGAACACACTGCACTCCTGTCGCTGCATCAGGGCGCTGGCGAAGCGGTGATCGAGCTGCCTACCGAACATCGCGGCTGGCTGGAACCCGAACGCCTGCGCATCTCCACCACCCGTCCGCTGGGACTGGTGGTGGCGTGGAGCTACGTCTGGCCGGAGCGGCCGCTGCTGGTGTATCCCGCACCCGAAGCGAACGGCCCACCGCTGCCGGAAGGCGGCGGCGACCGCGCCATCGCTCGCCTGCATCCCACCGGCGACGATGTCCATCATCTGCGCAGCTACCGTCGCGGCGATTCGCGCCGGGCCATCGCCTGGAAACCGTCGGCGCGACGCAACGAACTGCTGGTGCGCGAATATGAACAGCCGCTGGGCGCCGACATCGATCTGGACTGGCGCCCGCTCGCCACCCTGCCCTACGAACACCGCATCCGCCGGCTCGCACGCTGGGTAGACGAAGCCGAACGCGATGGCCGTCGCTATCGACTGCTGCTGCCGGGGCAACCGCCGCTGGGTCCGGCGCAGGGCGCGCTGCACCGCCATGCCTGCCTGAAGGCGCTGGCGCTGATGCCGGCAGGATCTCCCGCCCCCTCGCGTATCGGGAAGGGCTAACCGATGTCGCAGGCCGCTGTCTCGACCGTCCCCGGTCCGCCGCTCATGCGCAATGGCGGGGAACGGGCCGAAACCCTCGAACCCACGGCCCGGCGCTGGACGCTGGTGGCCGCGGCCGCCTGCCTGCTGCCGCTGCTGCTGCAGGTGCCGCCGATGCTGGCGCTGGGCATCGGTGCCGTCGCGGTCGCGGTGCCGACGCTGGCGCGCGAAGGCCGTGCGCCCACCTGGCTGCGGCTGATCCTCATCGTCGCCCTGATCGGCACGGTAATGACGCTGTACGACTTCCGCTTCGGCCGCGATACCGGCTGCGCGCTGTTGGCGACGATGCTGGCGCTGAAGCCGGTGGAAATGCGCTCGCTGCGCGATGCCCGCAGCCTGCTCGGCTTCGCGCTCTTCGCGCCGTTCGCAACGTTCCTGCTCGACCAGGGGCCGCGGTCGCTGACGCTAGGGCTGATCGCCGCGATCGCGGTGCTGGCGACGCTGCTGAAGCTGTCGGAAGTGGAAGTCGGCGAAACCGCGCCTCCGGGCCGGCCTTGGCGACGGTTCGGTGCGGTGCTGCGGATGATCGCCATCGGCCTGCCGCTGGCGATGGTGGTGTTCTGGCTGTTCCCGCGCTTCGGGGCGCCGCTGTGGGGCGTGCCCGAGCGTGCGTTGAGCCGCCCGGGTCTGTCCGACCGGATGACGCCGGGCGACTGGATCGACATGGTCGCCGACGACAGCCCCGCGCTGCGCGCGACCTTCATCGGCGAAGCGCCGCCGCAGACGCAGATGTACTGGCGCGGGCCGGTACTGTGGGACTTCGACGGCCGCAGTTGGACCGCCGTGGAATGGTCGCGCTCGATGGGCAGCGCGCAGGCGGTGCCGGGGCCGAAACGCTACGACTACGAACTCGAGATCGAACCGACCGAGCGCAATCAGCTGGTGGCGCTGGAAATGCCGCTGGCCGCACCACCCGGTAGCCGCATGGGCAGGGATTTCAGCCTGCGCAGCGATGTCCAGCTCAACGGCATCACCCGGTGGCGGATGCGTTCGTCGCCGCAGGCGACGCTCGAAACGGATCTGCATCCGGCCCTGCGCAGACTCGCCCTGCGCCTGCCCGCCGGCTACAACCCGCGCACGCGGGCACTGGCCGCCACTTGGCGGCGCGAAGCCGGGCCGTCCAGCGCGGCCAGTGACAACGCCATCGTCAAGCGCGCGATCGCCTGGATCCGCGCCGAATTCGCGTACACGCTCGACACCCCGCTGCTCGGCCGCCACACCGTCGACGAGTTCCTGTTCGACGAAAAAGCCGGGTTCTGCGAACACTACAGCGGCGCGTTCGTGTTCCTGATGCGTTCGGCCGGCATCCCCGCGCGGGTGGTCACCGGCTACACCGGCGGCTACCGCAACCCGGTCGGCGGTTACTGGCTGGTACGCCGGTCCGATGCCCATGCCTGGGCCGAAGTCTGGCTGCAGGGCCGCGGCTGGGTACGCGTGGACCCGACCGCCGCGGTCGCGCCCGAACGCATCTACGACACCATCGCCGACCGCAGGCCCGGCGCGCTGGGCGGCTTCTCCGGCCTCGGCCCGATGTTCGATGTCGGCGACTGGATGCGCCGCAGCTGGAACGATTTCGTACTGGGCTACAGCGCCGCGCGCCAGCGCCGGCTGCTGGAATCCTTCGGCGTTCCGGATCTCGATTCCGCCCGCCTGATCCAGCTGTTCGTGATCGCCACCGTGCTGGCGCTGGGCGGGATGTTCTGGCTCGCCACCCGGCAGGAACGCGAGAAAGACCCGGTGCTGCGCGCCTGGCGGCGGCTGGAACGCCGCTACCGCCGGCTGGGACTGGGCCGCGAACCGCACGAACCGGTCACGGTCTGGGCCGGACGCGTAATCGAAGTCCGCCCCGAGGCGCAGACTTTGATCGAGCTCAGCGCACGTTTCGTCGATTGGCGGTACGCTCGCGACCATGGCGGCATCGCAAGCGCGGAAGGACTGATCCGCGAACTGCGCAGGCACCGACCTTGAACATTCCGGAGACTCCCATGTATCCACGCATGCAATACCCACGCATCCACCCACGCACGCTCGTCGTTGCAGCACTGGCCACCGCCCTCGCCGGCTGCGTCACCTCGGCCAAACCCCTGCGCGGCGAATTCGCCGCGATCACCCCGCATCAGGCGGCCCAGCAGGAAAGCACCGGCAGCGTGGTGCGCTGGGGCGGACGCATCGTCCGCACCGAACCGCTGGCCGACCGCACCTGTTTCGAAATGCTGTCTACCGAACTCGACAGCCAGGGCCGCCCGTACTGGGCCGCCGACAACACCCGCGGCCGCTTCATCGCGTGCCGCACCGGGTTCTACGATCCGGCGCTGTTCACCGATACCCGCGAAGTCACCTTCACCGGCCGCATCGACGGCTACGAAACCCGCAAGATCGGCGAATACGACTACCGCTTCCCGCGGGTGGAGGCAGACGTGGTCTACCTGTGGCCGGTGCGCGAGCACGTGGACGTGGTGACCCGGCCGAGCCCGTGGCCGTGGTGGGGCTGGTGGTAAGCATGCTCGCGGTGAGCATGCGCGCGTTGAGCATGCGTGCCCAGGCAGCGCATCGCGCTTGACGAAAAACGCCGACCTGAAGAGGTCGGCGTTTCTACTTGCGGGCCGGTATGCGTGAACGGAGACGCTTCGGCCGATTCTGCCTGATCGGGCCTGTTTATCGGGCCTATTTGCCCTTCTGGGCCGCGTCACCGGTCGGCCCCATGTCGCGATAACGGAATGTCAGCCACAGGCCGACCGCGATCGCGTACGACAGATTCGGAATGAAGGCTTTGTCCAGCGTGGTGACCTGCGACGCCAGCGCGATGTAGTTGGTGTACGCCGCCTGCGACAGCGTGAAGGCCGCGACCATCAGCAGCATGCGGATCGGGACCGGCATTCCCAGCCGCAGCGCGAAGATCGTGCCTTCCGAAATCAGCACGCCCACCAGGAACGGGAACACCGCACCGATCACCAGTATGGCGAACGAGCTGTCGCTGGAATGGGTCGCCAGCATCAGGTCGGCGAAGGTCACGCCGAGCGCGCGGGTGATCAGGAACGCAAGGAAGCCGGTCGAGAACGACATGATCCGGACGTATTGTTCGGCGCCCTGCGATTTCATGATCACGTTGATCGCGATCCACACCTGGCTGCCGATCGTCAGCAGGATCAGCACTTGCTCCAGTACGGTGAAAACATCCCACTTCATGCGCGACTCTTCATCCTGCCGTCCCCGTCTGCGGGCGTCGAGCCGGGAACATAACACAGGGCCAAAACCGCAGTACCGGCGCCCGCTTGGCGGACGCCGCCGGGCCGCCAGGCCTGCACGCCGGAAACGCGACGACCCGCATCATTTCACCACGCGCAGATGCGAGGGCCGCTTCTTCTGCGGCGGTGGCGCCATGGGCGGCCTCGGACGCCGCCACCAGCGGATCAGCAGCCAGCCGAACAGCATGCCGCCCAGGTGCGCGAAATGGGCCACCCCGGTATTCAGGCCGCTGAAGCCCAGCGCCAGCTGCGCGACGGCGAAGATGATCACCAGGGTCCGCGCCTTCAGCAACACCGGCAGGAACAACAGGCCGATACGACGGTCCGGAAACAACATCGCGTAACCGATCAGCAGACCGAATACCCCGCCCGACGCGCCCAGCGTCGAATACGTTCCGGCCCCCTGGCTCACCATCAGCGTCGCGACCGCGACCTGACACAGCCCGGCGCCCAGCGTGCAGAAGGCGTAGAAGATCAGATAGCGACGACTGCCCCAGAACGACTCCAGCTCGGCGCCGAACATCAGGAGGCAGATCATGTTCATCGCGATGTGCAGCAGATCGCCGTGCATGAACGCATGGGTGAGCAACTGCCACGGCATGAACGACGACGACGGCGACAACAGATCGCCGCCCAGATCGAACGGCCACAGCCGCAGCGGCGCGAGATACGCGTCGGGCAGCACGTGCTGCAGCAGGAAAATCAGCACGTTGGCGATCAACAGCGCCTTGGTGACCGGGGGCAGCCTGGAGAACATCCGTGATCCTTGGGGGGAAAGAAGCCGGAATCATCGAGCGCCGCGATCATCGAGCGTTCTATGCGGCGACTATGATACCGGCATGTCCGCGCTCCCCACCCTCTCCGGCGACGATTTTTCGCGCGCCCCGTCCATGCTGGGCGATGCCTTGCGCGATGCCGGCGCCTGCTGGATCGCAGGCTGGCCCGATACCGGCCTGCGCGACGCGCTGCGCGAAGATCTGCTCCAATTGCACGCAACAGGCGACCTGTCCTTGGCAGCCGTGGGCCGCAGCGACGGTCGTGCGCTACGCAACGACATCCGCGCCGATGCCACGCGCTGGCTGGACGATCCTCGCTGCGGCGCGCCGGCACGCGAATTCCTCGCGCGCCTGGACAACATCCGCACGGCGCTCAATCGAAGCCTGTTTCTCGGCCTGGTCGAATGCGAGGCGCATTACGCCGCCTACCCTGCCGGCGGCGGTTACGCCCGCCATCGCGACCGCTTCCGCGACAGCGACGCGCGCGTGATTTCGTGGGTGACCTATCTCAACACCGACTGGGGCCTGGACGACGGTGGCGCGCTGCGGCTGCATCGCAACGACGAAGACATCGGCGCCGACAGTATCGACGTACGTCCCGTCGGCGGCAGCCTCTGCTTCCTCAGCGAACTCGAGCACGAAGTATTGCCGACGATGCGCGAACGACTGAGCATCGCGGCGTGGTTCCGCATGAGGTCTTCCGGTCCGGTTTGACGTCCGCAACCTCGCCCGCTGGACATCGACTATCCCCAGACTTCCTCGTCAAGCGATTTCGCGCGCTTCGCAGCGCGCACGCGGCCGTGATCGTCGATGCGCACGCCTTCCCGACGCAGGCGCTCGAGCTGTTCGCGATGATGCGGCGTACCGGGTGGAAACGCGCTGCGGCCGTCTGCGCGCAGCACGCGATGCCACGGCAACGTGGAATCGTCGTTCTGCGACAGCAGCCGCGCGACCATGCGCGCGCGACCGGGCAAGCCGGCGCGCTGGGCGACGACGCCGTAGGCCGCGGTTTCGCCGCGCGGAATCGCGCGGATCGCGGCGAGGATGCGGTCGGCGGCAGACAGTGCGTCCATTGGGGGGTAGCATAATGCAACGCTATCCCCCGGGTTCCCAATGCAAAACTTCGAACAGATCCGCAGCCACCTCGCGTCCGGCGACTTCCGGATCACGATGCAGGAGCCTTACGTGCTCTGCGTCGAACTCTCGCTCGAACAGGGCCGCCGTCATCAGGCGATCTTCCTCTCCGAACTGGAGGACGACGACGGCCGCACCTATCTGCGCTTCAGCACCGTGATCGCGCCGACCACCGGCATCGACTGCCGTCGCGCGCTGGCCTTCAACTGGGAAAGCCGCGTCGGCTATCTCGCCATCGGCGAACTCGACCAGGTGCCGTACCTGCAGTTGTGCGAGAACCGTCCCTACGAAAGCCTCGGCCCGAGCGAAGTCGATCGTCTGATCCTCGAAATCGGCGGCATGGGCGACCAGTTGGAACGCGCGCTGTCCGCTGGCGGCGATCTGCTGTAAGCAGCCACCATACCCGGATCCTGACCTGGACCCTGTAGAGCGGCCTTAAGGCCGCTGCTCTTTCCAGAAAAACAGCGGACTGAAGTCCGCTCTACGCGAGGCAAGAACGCAAAAGCCCCGGTTTTCGCCGGGGCTTTTGCGTTCTTGGAACATCGATTGCGAGTCAGCGCATTACGCCCAACCCAACGCCTCGAGCAGACGCAGCAGACCGTACGCGATACCGCCGGCCGCCGGAATGGTCAGCACCCACGCCCACAGGATGCGTTCGATCACGGTGATCTTCAGCGCACGCGGATTCTTGCCGAAGCCCACGCCCATGATCGCGGTCGAAATACTGTGCGTGGTCGAAACCGGCATGCCGAAATGCGCCGCGGTGACCAGGATCGTCGCCGATGCGGTCTCGGCGGCGAAACCGTCGATCGGCTGCAGCTTCACCATTTTGTGGCCGAGTGTCTTGATGATCTTCCAGCCGCCGGCCGCGGTACCGGCCGCCATCACCAGCGCGCAGGTGACCACGATCCAGGCATCGATATGCTTCTCGCCGCCGTCCGGGTGCAGGAAGCTGGCCCAGGCCGGCAGATTGTCCAGCGTGCCTGCGGCCTGCGCGCCGAAGATGGTGAGCGCAATGATGCCCATGGTCTTCTGCGCGTCGTTGCTGCCGTGTGCGAACCCCATGTAGCCCGCCGACACCAACTGCGCCTTGCCGAAGATCGCATTCACCCAGCGCGGGCGCACCATCCGCGCCAGCACGCCGCCGATCTTGGAAAACGCCCAGATCAGCGCGTAGATGCTCGCCAGGATCAGCACGCCGAGCGCGAACCCCGCGATCGGCGAACTGATCATGGGCAGGACCACTTTCCACAGCAGCCCCTTGTTGCTGGTCCAGCCTTCGCCGCCCAGCTTCGACCAGATCAGCGCGGACCAGTCGTTGTGCGCGGCGGCCAGCGCGGCGCCGCACAGGCCGCCGATCAGCGCATGCGAGGACGACGATGGCAGGCCTTTCCACCAGGTGATGAGATTCCAGGTGATGCCGCCTGCCAACGCGCACAGGATCACCTGCGAAGTGACCATCACCACATCGGTATCGATCAGACCCGAGGCGATGGTCTTGGCGACCGCGGTGCCGTAGAAGGCGCCGATGAGGTTCATCACCGCGGCCAGCATCACTGCCTTGCCGGGCGACAGCACCTTCGTGGCGACGACCGTGGCGATGGAGTTGGCGGTGTCGTGGAAGCCGTTGATGAACTCGAAAACGAGCGCGGTCAGAATGACCAGCAGGACGAGAGTGAGCACGGCGGTCGTCTCAGCTGTTCTTCAGGACGATCTGGTAGGCGACCACGCCGGCTTCCCGGCAGCGGTCGATCGCCTTTTCCAGGATCTCGAAGAATTCCTTGAGCAGGAACATCTGCAGGTTGTCGAGCTTGCCGGAATAGATGTCGCGATAGAGCTCCAGCATCAGCCGGTCGGCTTCGTTTTCGATCGCGCGCAGCTTCTCGTTGAGCGCGGTCATGCGGTCGATATTGAGGTGGCGCAGTTCTTTGACCATCTCCACCACCACGTTGGCGGCCTGCTCCAGCATCGCCGCGCGGGGCGCGAAGTCGATGTCTTCCAGATGACGGACCGCCAGCGAATAGCGGTCGGCGAACTTCTCGACCTGCTTGGGGATGCGGTAGAGGGCGGAACCCAGCGCCTCGATGTCCTCGCGTTCGATCGGGGTGATGAAGCTGTCGACCAGGGCCTTGCCGATCTTCTCGGAGGCGGCGCGCTCGCGCTGGCGCGCCAGCTTGAAGGGGTCCAGGGCCGGCTGGCGCTCGGTGGCTTTCATCATGGCGTGCAGCGCGCTGGCGCTGGCAAGGGCGGCCGCGGCGGCCTCGTCGAGCAGATCGTAGAACTGCTGGCCGGAGCCGAAGATCGTTTGCAGGGAAAACATGGGCTGGCGCCTTGATGACAGTGATATGAACAGCGTAAGTACAAATTGTGACTCAAAGATGACATCCGTCCTCCCGATGTCACTCAACAGAAATGTGAGCGTCATCAATCCGACATCCTGGGATCATGGCCCACCTTCGGCCCGACCTGAACACAGCCGCCGCCGTCCGCCCGGGACGGTCATGGCCGCCTGCTATCATCCGCCCACCCCCAGATGCCCTCCCCCGTGACCCTCCCCCCGATGCCCCGCCCGACGCCGGAGCCCCCAGAACGCCGTCGTAGTCGCCCCGCAGCCCGCGGGGCGAGCCCCCGATCGGGAGTGCGCTGTGCTTGAGTTGTCGGTGGTCGCCGCCCTGATCCTGCTGAACGGTTTTTTCGCGCTGTCCGAAATGGCGCTGATGACCTCGCGCAAGACCCGACTGAAGCAGATGGCCGAACACAGCCGCGGCGCGCGGAAGGCGCTGGCGCTGGCCGAGCATCCGGACAATCTGTTGTCCACAGTGCAGGTGGGCATCACCTCGATCGGCGTGCTGACCGGCGTATTCGGCGGCGAAGCCATCGGGCTGGCGGTCGCGAGCTGGTTCGGCGACCTGATCCCCAGCCTGCAGGAATACGCCCGCTCGGTCGGCATCGGCACCGCGGTCACGCTGATCACCGCCAGTTCGGTGATCTTCGGCGAACTGGTGCCGAAACGGCTGGCATTGACCAATCCGGAAATCATCGCCAGCAAGGTCGCGATTCCGCTGGACCTGCTGTCCCGCTTCGCCAAACCGCTGGTGCGCACCTTGGGCGCGATCAACCGCGGCGTGCTGCGCCTGCTCGGCATCCGCGACGATGCCCGCAACGCGATCACCGAGGAAGAGATCCAGATGCTGGTGAGCGAGGGCCACGAGCAGGGCATCATCGACGACGACGAACGCAACATGATGCAGCGGGTGATGCGTCTGGGCGACCGCACGGTCGAAAGCATCATGACCCCGCGGATGCGGATCGTCTGGCTGGACGCCAACGCCACCTTCCACGAAAACCTCGCCGAGATGCGCGAGACCCCCTACTCGCGCTACCCGGTCTACCGCGGCAGCGACAGCGAAGTGATGGGGTTGCTGGAGGTGAAATCGCTGCTCGACCGGCTGCAGGAAACCCAGCCGGACCTGTTCGCGACCCTGCGTCCGGCGCTGTTCGTCTCCGAATCCACGCATGCGCTGAAACTGCTGGAAATCTTCCGCGAAGAGCAGCAGTCGCTGGCGCTGGTGGTGGACGAGTACGGCGAAATCACCGGCATGGTCACCGTCAACGACCTGATGGGCGCGGTGCTGGGCCGGCTACAGTCGGGCGAGACCCCGGATTCGCGGGCGCTGGTGGTCGAACGCGCGGACGGTTCGCTGCTGGTCGACGGCTCGCTGCCGGTAGACGAGCTGCGCGAACTCATCGGCCAGCGCCTGCCGCACCTCGACGATCACGATTATCACACCGCCGCCGGCATGGCGATCGCGCACTTCGGACGGATTCCGAACACCGCCGAATACTTCGAATGGTCGGGCTGGCGGATCGAGGTGGTCGATCTCGACGGCCCGCGCATCGACAAACTCCTGCTCACACGGATCGAGAGTACGGTTGTGGACGATGACGACTGAGCCGCAGCCCCCTGAGGACGAGGTCGTGCCCCACGGCATGCGCGCGGTGCTCGACAGCCTCTGCGACGGCGACCCGGACGACCATCTGGCGCTGCGCGACCTGGTCGGCGGGCTCGGGCACAGCACCTTCGGGGTGTTGCTGTTCATTTCGACCATTCCCGCATTCATTCCGATCCCCGGCGTGGCCGGTGCGCTCAGCGGCCCGCTGGTGGTGCTGGTCGGGCTGCACCTGCTGATCCTGCTGCGCAAACCCTGGCTGCCGGAGTTCGTCGCCCGCCGCGGGCCGCAGCGCAGCACCCTGATCCGTTTCGATCGCGCCGGCGACCGCTGGCTGCGCGGGCTGGAAAAACTGGTGCGACCGCGGATGACCGCGATGATCGATCACCCGGTGGCGACGGTGTTCACCGGGCTGCAGCTCGTCCTGCTGGGCGTGCTGCTGGCGCTGCCGATCCCGTTCACCAATTTCATCTTCGCCGGCCTGCTGCTGGTCTACGCGCTGGCGCTGCTGGAACGCGACGGCGCGCTGATGCTGCTCGCCTGGGTGGCGGGCGTGGTCGCGATCTACGTCTTCGGCGCGGTGTCGGGGAATCTGGCGGCGATGCTGTGGGCGTGGGTCGCGAGTCTGGGTTGATCCGCTCCACTTTCATCGCGGGGATTCACCGACGATGAAATCCTTGGATGCGACCAGCCGTTGGCACGGCCTCATTAGCGTCGTTCGCCGAGTATCGTCTGGGCCGGCCTGAAGGCCCTCCTACGAAGGCATTGCGGCGCCCGCAAATCCTGCGATCAACCGACCAGCGTCGTGAAGTCGCGCATGTTCATCGGGTGGCCCAGCCAGTAGCCCTGGGCCAGATCGCAGCCGCGCGCGCGCAGCAGGTCGCACTGCCCTTCCTTCTCCACACCCTCGGCCACCACGGTCATGCCCAGCGAATGCGCCATCGCGATGATCGCGGTGGTCAGCGCAAGATCGTCGGGGTCGCGCATCACGTCGGCGATGAAGCTGCGGTCGATCTTCACGCCGTCCAC
Organism: Chitinophaga pinensis; assembly: GCA_943371935.1. Classification (GTDB taxonomy): domain Bacteria; phylum Pseudomonadota; class Gammaproteobacteria; order Xanthomonadales; family Xanthomonadaceae; genus Lysobacter_I. The sequence continues at coordinate 58,071 of CALRWS020000028.1, forward strand.
CGGCACCCGGCGCAGATGGCTCAGCCCGGAGAACCCGGTGCCGAAATCGTCGAGCCAGATTTTGATGCCCATATCGCGCAGGCCGGCCAGGATCTGGCGCGCCTGTTCCTCGTCGGCCAGCACCGCGGTTTCGGTCAGTTCGATATGCAGCGAGCGCGGCGGCAGACCGCTGTCGGCCAGCGCCGACATCACGTGTTCGCGGAAATCCCCGCTACGCAGCTGACGCGCGGACACGTTGACCGACACGAACAGCTCATCGCCGCCTTCGCGGCGCCAGCGCACCGCGTCCTTGCAGGCGGCACGGATCACCGCCGGGCCGATGGTCTCGATCAGGCCGCTCTGCTCGGCGACATCGATGAACACCGAGGGCGCGACCTGCCCGTGCACCGGATGCTGCCAGCGCAGCAGCGCTTCGGCGCCGAGCAGGGTCTTGTCGGAAACGCGATAGATCGGCTGGTAGACCAGACTCAACTCGCCGCGCTCCCAGGCGCCGCGCAGATCCTGTTCGATGCGCACCCTGCGGGTAACCGCCTGATCCATGGCGCGGCTGTAGAAGCGATAGCCGTTCTTGCCGGCGACCTTCGCCTGGTACATCGCGATGTCGCCGTTCTTCATCAGCATGGTCGCGCCGGACGCATCTTCCGGGAACAGGGTGACGCCGATCGACGTGCCGAGGAAGACCTGGCGATCCTGGACCACGATCGGCCGGCTCAGCTCGGCGACCAGGGTTTCGGCCAGATGCGCCGCACTGGCGCGCACGTCGGTCTGTTCGTTCTCGCCGTACAGCAGGATGACGAATTCGTCGCCGCCGAAACGCGCGAGCTCGCTGGAGTCGCCGCCGATCCGTTCCACCGATTCGCGGATGCGGTTGGCGAACTGGATCAGCACCTCGTCGCCGACGTCATGGCCGAGGGTGTCGTTGACACGCTTGAAATCGTCGATGTCGGCGAACAGCAGCGCGAGCTGGCGGCCGACGCCGCGCAGTTGCATCAGGCGATGATCGAGGGTCTCGCGGAAGGCCAGGCGATTGGCCAGGCCGGTCAGCGAATCGGTGTAGGCCATGCGCCGCATGTCGCGGTCGTGGCGCGCGATGCTGTCGGCCATCCGCGAGAACGCGCGTACCAGCGTGCCGACCTCGTCCTTGCGGCCGTTGATCGGCAGCACGGTATTGAAATTGCCGGCCTCGATCTCGCGGGCCGCATCCGAGAGCTGGCGGATCGGGCGCACCAGCGCGCGCTGCAGCAGCAGGCCCACCAGCACCGCCAGCGACACCAGCAACAGCAACAGCAGACCGATCCAGGCCAGATGGCGCTTGCCAAGTTCGCGCAGGCGTTCGGTGATCTCGCGATTGACGTGCGCTTCCTCGGCGCGGATCTTGCCGAGCGAGTAGCCGACGCGAACGCCGCCGAGGCGCTGGTCGCCCAGACGGATCGGCGAGGAGATGTCCATCACCGTGTCGGTATTGAGCACCTGCAGGCCGTCGGACGCGACGATCTGCCGCGCCAGCGGATCGGACATCTGCTGGCCGAACGTCGGGATATCGCCGGAGCCGTCGTGGACGATGCTGCCCTTGGCGTCGTAGACCAGCACGTAGCTCACGTCGGTCTGATTGAGGATGCTGCGGGTGGTCGCGCCGATGGCGTCGAGATCGAAGTAGTACGCCGGATTCACCAGCATGTCCGCGACCTGCGACACCTGGGCTTCGCCGCGCTCGCGCAGGCGGTCGTAGACCAGCATGCGGGTGGCATCCTGGCTGAGTTGCAACACTTCTTCCTGGGTCGCGGTCTGGCGCTGCCAGATCAGCACGACCACCGCCAGCATCACCACCGTGGCGAAACCGATCACCGCCATGAACTTGGCGTGGAGGCCGTCGAAGAACGTCATGCCTCGGGCCTCATTCGACTGCAGCCCTCACCTGCACCACGCCGCCGCGCAGCCGATCCAGCACCTGCCGGGTTTCGCTGTCGATCGGCATGAAACGCGTCGTGTGGAAAAAGTACTGCAGGGCTTCGCGGGCGAGCGGATCGCCGGCCGCCTCGATCAGCACCTCGCGTAGTCGCGCCTGCACCTTCGGATCCAGATCCCCACGCACCATTTCCAGCGCGCGCGGCACCGGGTCGGTCATGTGGATCACTTCCAGATCCTTGCGATACGAGGCCGGCAGCCGCGCGGCGTTGTTCCAGTCGATGTCGCTCATCGTCCCGGCATCGACCAGGCGTTTGTGGACCCAGGCGCCGATGTTCAGCTCGGAGCGCGCGAAGACGTAGCCGACCGTGCCGCTGGAGGGTTTGTCCATCGGCGACAGCAGCAGACTGAGCGACATGTTCCTGCGCAACAGTTCGATCGCCGGGACGAAATAGGCGCTGGTGGAAGCGTTGTTCTGGAACGCGATGCTGCGCCCGCGCAGGTCCTCCAGCGCATCCAGACCACTGTCGCGGCGGACGAAGGTCACGGTGCGGTAGCGACTGACCCCGTCGCGCTCGGTCAACAGCAGCGGCTGGGCGTTGCCGCGTTCCTGCAGGAGCATGGCGGTGCCGGCGGTCTCGGTGACCCAGTCGACCTGGCCGCGGCGCAGGTAACTGGCCATCTGCTGGGCATCGCGGGCCATCAGCACCCGCCCCTCGCGGATCCCGACACCAGCCATCCGCGGAATGACGTAATCCAGGAGCGGCTTGAGCTGCTCGTAATGGCTTCTGGGATCGTCGCTGATGCGCCCCAGGACCAGAATGTGACGCTGATCGTCAGCCGATGCCGTGGCGGGCGACTGTCCGATCAGCGCGAACAGCGCCGCGAGGAACACCGCGAACGCGGGCGGACGGCTCAAGATCCGCGCTCCGTGGGACGCTGGAAGGCGGTGGAATGGCCGCTCATGGCGGCGATGGCCAGGGGTTCGGAGACGAAAACGAAACGCCCATCAGGTCCGTTGCGGCGGCGCGATGCGGCCGTCGGCGATGTCGGCCATGCGCTTGGCATCGGCCAGCATTCCCCGCAAAAGCCGGACATCGCGGGCGTCCAGCTCCGCGCGCAGGAAGAGTCGACGGAACTTGCCCATCGCCGTCTCCGGTGTCCGCCCCTTGTGAAAATCGATCGCATCCAGAGTGTCCGCCAGTTGCAGGAAGAAGCCTTCGAGTTCGGCGTGGGTCGCGGGCGGTTCGCTGCGACTTTCATGCTCGCGCCCGGCCGCGATGGGGGCCGTAGCGGGCACTGCCGAATCCTGTGTCCCCGCTAGACGCAATTCATATGCCAAGACCTGGACGGCGGCGGCCAGATTGAGCGAGCTGTAGTCGGGGTTGGCCGGAATATGGATGGCCGCATGGCACAACTGCAGTTCCTCGTTCTCCAGTCCCGTGCGTTCGCGGCCGAACACCACCGCCACCTCGCCGCCGGCCACAGCGGTCGCCAGGCTGCGGGCCGCGCCCTGCCGCGGGCTGAGTTCATCCAGCGCAATGCGCCGGCTGCGGGCGGTGCAGCCCAGCACCAGCCGGCAGTCGGCCACCGCCTCGGCCAGGGTGTCGACCCGGACGGCGGTCTCCAGGACATCGTTCGCACCGGCCGCCAGCGCGTAGGCGTCCGGATCGGGAAAGCGCTGCGGTGCCACCAGCACCAGCCGCGAAAAGCCCATGGTCTTCATCGCCCGCGCTGCGGAACCGATGTTGCCTGGGTGCTGGGTGCCGACGAGGACGATCCGTAGACGCTCGGCGGGGAAGGTTTCGGAAGCGGAAGACATGCCGCCAATGGTAAACTTTCGCGCCGGCCCCTGCGCCGGACCGTTCTTTTCCCCCGCCCTTTTCGCTTGCGCCCCTCGGTGGCGCCCGGAGTCGTTCGCGATGCTACAGCCCGCTGTCAATGTCATGGTCAAGGCGGCTCGCGCCGGCGGAAACATCCTGCTGCGGCATATGGCCCGGCTGGACGCGATCGAAGTCGTCGAAAAGGACCGGATGGATTACGCCTCCGAAATCGACAGGCAGGCCGAGGAAACGATCGTGAAAGAGCTGCGCCGCGCGCAGCCGGAATACACGGTGCTGGGCGAGGAAGGCGGAAAGCAGAAGGGCAACCGCGGACCCAGCCGCTTCACCTGGGTGATCGATCCGCTGGACGGCACCAGCAATTATCTGCGCGGCATCCCGCACTGGTGCGTGTCGATCGCGCTGTGCGAAGGCCCGGAACCGCTGCATGCGGTGATCTTCGATCCGCTGCGCAACGAACTGTTCACCGCCAGCCGCGGCAGCGGCGCCCAGCTCAACGGACACCGCATCCGCGTCAGCGAACGCAGGGAACTGCAGGGCGCGATGCTGGCCACCGGTTTCGCCCCGCGCGAACGCAAGCGCGCCGAGGCCCAGCTCGACTGCATCAAATCGCTGCTGGTGCATGCCGAAGACATCCGTCGCGGCGGCTCGGCTGCGCTGGATCTGGCCTATGTGGCCGCGGCCCGCTACGACGGTTATTTCGAAGCCGGGCTGATGGCGTGGGACATCGCCGCCGGCGTGTTGCTGGTCCGCGAAGCCGGCGGCCGCGTCTGCGATTTCCGCGGCGCTGCGCTGGGTCCGATGCACGTCGACGGCGCCACCCGTCAGGTCGCCGCCGCGAATGTGCGCCTGATCGATGGTCTGCAGCAGGCGATCGTCAATACCGGATACGCCAAAAGCTTCGATTGACCTGAATTCGATCCGACCCCGTAGAGCGGCCTTCAGGCCGCTGCTTTTTTCGAGGAAACGACAGCGGCCTGAAGGCCGCTCTACAGAACCCGACGAAAAAGGCCGCGCAGTGCGCGGCCTTTTTCGTGGAGCAACCGCTGCGATCAGGGGCGACGCGCCAGGGCGGCCTCGTCCCGGGCCTTCGGCATCAGGTCCTGCTTGCTCACGCCCAGCCACAACAGCAGCGGGCAGGCCACGAAGATCGTGGACACGGTACCGATGATGATGCCCAGGATCTGCGCTTCGGCCATTCCCTTCAGCGAGCCGCCGCCGTAGAGGTACAGCGCGAACACGGTCAGGAACGCCACGAACGACGTGATCACCGTACGCGACAGGGTCTGGTTGATCGACTTGTTGAGCACTTCCACCGGCGATGCGCGCAAGCCGCGGAAATTCTCGCGGACGCGGTCGAAGACCACGATGGTGTCGTTGATGGAATACCCCATCACCGATAGCACGCCTGCCAGCACCGTGAGATCGAACTCGTGCCCCATCAATGCGAACCAGCCGACCACCACGGTCACGTCGTGGAGGGTGGTGATGATCGCCGCCACCGCGAACTTCCACTCGAAGCGGAACGAGATGTACATCAGGAAGCCGAGCACCACGAACAGCAATGCGTAGATGCCGTTCTCGGCCAGTTCGCGGCCGACCTGCGGGGTGATCTCGGCACTGCGCAGTTTCTTGGCCGGATTGCCGGGTTCGGACGCGATCACGCGCACGCTCTCGGCGATGCTCGCCGTGGGATCGTCGCCGGTCTTCTTGACGGACGAATCGTCGCGCAGGCGGACCAGCAGCTCCTTGCCGGTACCGAAGGCCTGAACCTGGGCACTGTCGTAACCCTTTGCTTCTAGGCGCTTGCGCACGCCTTCGATATCGACGGATTTTTCGTAGGCCAGCTCGATGCTGACGCCGCCGGTGAAGTCGAGGGCGAAGTTGAAGCCCTTGGCGAACATCGCGCCGATGCCGACGAACATGATGACCAGAGCGACGACCAGCGAAATCACGCGCAAGCGCATGAAATCGATCTTGCTGTCGTAAGGGAAAACGTTGAAAGGCTTCATGATTCTGCTCCCTTAGATCGCAACGGACTGCAGCTTGCGACGGCGACCATAGATCAGCGTGGCGATGCCGCGCGACACGGACACGGCGGTGTAGGCCGAGGTCGCGATGCCGAGCATGGTGGTGACACCGAAGCCCTTCAGCGGCCCGGTGCCGAACGCGAACATGGCCAGACCGGCGAGGAACGCGGTGATGTTGGCGTCGAGAATGGTGCCCGAGGCGCGGTTGTAGCCTTCGGCGATGGCGGTCTGCGGCGGTAGTCCTGCTCGCAACTCCTCGCGTATGCGTTCGTTGATCAGCACGTTGGCGTCCACCGACATGCCGACCGTGAGCGCGATACCGGCGAGGCCGGGCAGACTCATCGTGGCGCCGAACACCGACATCAGGGCGAACACCATCAGCAGGTTCAGCAGCAGCGCCAGGCAGGTGACGATGCCGAACATGCGGTAATAGAAGAGGAAGAACACCAGCGCGAACACGAACGAGAAGCTCACGGCTTTCAGGCCGCGCTCGACGTTCTGCTTGCCGAGGCTCGGGCCGACGGTGCGCTCTTCGACGAAATCCATCGGCGCGGCCAATGCGCCGGCCTTGAGCAGGCGCGACAGATCGTCGGCTTCCTTGCGCTCCAGACCGCTGGTCTGGAACTGTTTGCCGAACGGCTCGTTGATGTTGGCGATGGAGATGACCTCTTCCTTCGTCTGGAAGGTCTTCACTTCCTTGCCGTCGACGATGCGCACCTGCGGGATGCGCTCGATGAACACCACCGCCATCGGCTTGTTCACGTTTTCGCTGGTGAACTGCAGCATGCGATTGCCGCCGGCCGTGTTCAGCGACACCGTCACCGCCGGCTGGCCGTTCTGGTCGACCGATGTGCGTGCGTCGATCATGTCTTCGCCGGCGACGATGATCCGCTTGTTGAGCAACACCGGCATCGGCTTGCCGTCGGCGCCCAGTTCGCGACGCTCGTACAGGCGCGCGCCCGGGGGGACGTTGCCGGTTTCGCGGGCGTCGAAGGCATTGCCGTCGTAGACGCCGCGGTATTCGAGGGTGGCGGTGGCGCCGAGCGTACGCTTGGCCTTGGCGGTGTCCTGCACGCCCGGCAATTGCACCACGATGCGGTCGGCGCCCTGACGCTGGAGGATCGGTTCGGCGACGCCGAGCGCGTTGATGCGGTTGCGCAGGGTGCCGAGGTTCTGCTCGATGGCGTTCAAGGTCATCTGCCGGATCATCTCGTCGGAGACCTGGATCCTGATGACGTTGCCCACCGTCTCGAACGCGAAGGCGTTGGTCGCGACCAGCGCACCGGTGTCGGCGGCGGCGGCGGAGAGATTCTTGCGGATCACGGCCTCCGCTTTCTTGACGTCACTGTTCGGCGCCAGGGTGATGCGCATGCCGCTGTCGCCGTCGCGATCGGCCGCATAGCCGATGCCCGCGTCGCGCAGCGCACTGCGGATGTCCGACAGATAGGCTTCGAAGCGCTTGTCGATCGCGGCCTTCTTGTCGACTTCCATGAGGAAGTGCACACCGCCCTGCAGATCGAGGCCGAGCGCCATCGGCTTGGCGCCGATCGCGGTCAGCCAATCGGGCACGTTAGAGGCCAGGTTCATCGCCACCACGTAGCGGTTGCCGAGCGTGTCGCCCAGCAGATCCGCAACCTTGCTCTGGGTATCGGAATCCGCGGTGCGGACCAGCAGATTGTCGCCCTGCTTCTCGATCAGCTTCGCCTTCAGCCCGGCTTTCGCCAGAGTCTGCGACACACGCTGCTCCAGCGCGGCATCGACCGTGGCGCCGCGGCCGGCGGAGATCTGCACCGAGGGATCCTGTGGGTAGATGTTGGGCAACGCGTAGATCGCGCTGAGCAACACCACGATCAGGATGGCGACATATTTCCAGCGGGAATATTCGAGCATGACATGCACCGCGTCCGGTCCTGCGACCGGCCGCATTCGAGGTGGATCGGAAGGTCAGGCGAAGCGCATCACAGCGACTTCAGCGTACCCTTGGGCAGAACGTGGCCGATGGCGCCTTTCTGCACGCGCAACAGCACATTGTCGGACACTTCGATGCTGATGAAACTGTCGCCGATGTCGCGGACGGTACCGGCGATGCCGCCGCTGGTGATGACTTCATCGCCCTTGGACAGTTTTTCGAGCATCCCGCGATGCTCCTTGGCGCGCTTCATCTGCGGCCGGATCATGATGAAATACATCACCACCAGCAGCAGGATCGGGAACATCAGGGTCGACATCAGGCTGCCGGCGCCGGGAGCGGCGGGCGCCGCCTGAGCGTAGGCGGGGGAAATCAGGAGATCGAGCAGATTCATCGATGACGGGTCCGGGCGCAAAATAGCTGGGGATTATGCCATGCGGGCCGGGCTGCGGGCTTCGACCCGCAGCGGTCGCATCCGGCCTGCCGCCCCTTCCCGACCGCCGGCCGGGGCGAAAGTTCAGCCGGCCGCGGCCCCGGCGTCCACCCGGGCCGCGTAAAAGGCCGCGCGGAAGTCGGCAAAACGTCCGCCTTCGATGGCGGCACGGATGTCGGCCATCAGCTTCTGGTAGTACCAGAGGTTGTGCAGGGTGCCCAGCATCGGCGCGAGCATTTCGTTGCAGCGGTCGAGGTGGCGCAGATAGGCGCGGGTGTAGCCGTTGCTGCAGGCATGGCAGCCGCAGCCCTCCTCGATCGGCCGCAGATCGCGCTCGTAGCGGCTGTTGCGGATGCGCACGGTGCCGAAGCTGCTGAAATAGTGTCCATTGCGCGCGTTCCGGGTCGGCATCACGCAATCGAACATGTCGATGCCGCGCGCCACCGACTCGACCAGATCCTCCGGCCGCCCTACCCCCATCAGATAGCGCGGGCGGTCGGCCGGCAGCTGCGGACACGTGTGTTCGAGCATCGCGTTGCGCTCGGCCTCCGGCTCGCCCACGGCCAGACCGCCGACCGCATAACCGTCGAAGCCGATCTGCTTCAGGGCCTCGGCCGAACGGGTGCGCAGGTCGTGGTGGACGCCGCCCTGGACGATGCCGAACAGCGCCGCGTCGTTGCCGTCGTGGGCCTTGCGCGAGCGCTCGGCCCAGCGCAGCGACAGTTCCATCGACTTGCGCGCCACTTCCTCGGTTGCGGGATACGGCGTGCATTCGTCGAAGATCATCACGATGTCCGAATCCAGCACTTTCTGGATACGCATGCTTTCCTCGGGGCCGAGGAAGACTTTGCGGCCGTCGGTGGGCGCGGCGAAGGTGACGCCGGCCTCGGTGATCTTGCGCTTGTGCGCGAGCGAGAACACCTGGAAACCACCGGAGTCGGTGAGGATCGGCCCGTTCCAGCGCGTGAACCCGTGCAGGCCGCCGTGATCGGCGATCACGTCCAGGCCCGGACGCAGATACAGATGGAAGGTGTTGCCGAGAATGATCTCGGCGCCGAGCGCACGGACCTGATCGGGCATCACGCCCTTGACCGAACCATAGGTACCCACCGGCATGAACGCCGGGGTTTCGACGGTGCCGCGCGGGAAAGTGAGACGGCCGCGACGGGCCACGCCGTCGGTGCCGAGCAGTTCGAAAGACAGTCTGGACATCGGACCATTATGACCGAGCGCGCCGGTCCGGCCTGCGCTTCAATCGCAGCGCGTTCGTGGGTCGATGCCTGCCGCCCCGCTGCGCACGCCGGCAATCGGCGTCCCGGGCAGGCTTTCAGGCACGCGGAAAAAGCAGGGGCTCGCCCACCAGACGCAGGCGCAGGGGCTGGCCGATGCGCGAGGCGGCGGCGGCGTCCAGTTCGATCTCCGTGACTTCCCCCGTCTCGAATCGCACGCGGCCCACGTGATGCGGGCCGCGGAAACGCGCCGATTGCAGCACCGCCGACAGACGGCCGTCCGCGTCCGCAAGCAGCTGCCCCGGGCGCAAACGCAGATCCGCGCCCTCTCCCAGCCCCAGGGTTTCGCTGCGCAACCAGTCGCCCCGTCCGATGAAACCCGCGACGCGGCGGTCGCCGGGACGGGCGTAAAGCGCTTCGGGCGCATCCCATTGCAGGATCCGGCCGTCGGCCATCACGCCGATGCGATCGGCCATCGCGAAGGCTTCGGCCTGATCGTGCACCACCAGCAGCGCAGTCGCGCCGGCGGCCTTCAGCAGACTGCGGGTGTCCTCGGCCAGCCGGCTGCGGATCTCCACGTCGAGGTTGGAGAATGGCTCGTCCAGCAGCACCAGCAGCGGCTCCGGCGCCAGCGCGCGGGCCAGCGCGACCCGTTGCTGCTGGCCGCCGGAGAGTTCATGCGGGTAGGCAGCAGCCCGGTCGGCCAGACCCACCAGCGCAAGCAGTTCGCGCGTGCGCGCGGTCCGCGCCGCCCGGGGCAGCGCATGCAGGCCGAAGGCAACATTGGACGCAACGTCCAGATGAGGGAACAGCGCGTAATCCTGGAACATCATCCCGATGCGCCGCGCTTCGGGCGGCATGCCGGCCCCGGCGGAGGCGATCGCGCGACCGCCGAGGCTGATCCGCCCGCCCCGCAGCGGTTCGAACCCGGCGATGGCGCGCAGCACCGTGGTCTTGCCGCACCCCGAAGCCCCCAGCAGACAGCCGATCTCGCCGCGCGCCAGCCGCAGCGACAGGCCATCGATGGTCGGACGCGCGCCAGCCGTACCGGCATAGGTCACCGTCACCTCTTCCAGGTGCAGCAGCGGGGCGGTGACGGCGGTCGGAATCGGATCGGGCATCAGCGGAATCGTCGCGGGGAAGTGCGGTCGGGCGCGCCGGCGGAGGCGCGTTCTGTCGCGGAATCGGCCATCGTACCCAGAGCCGGCGCGGCGGCGATCCGTTCGCGGCCGCCGAATCCGCTCATCGCCAGCAGCACCACCGCCGGCAACCCGGCCAGCACGATCAGCAGCGCCGCCACCGCGCCTTCCTCGTAGGTGCCGCGCGCGGCTTCGGCATAGAGCCAGGTCGCCAGGGTGTCGACGTTCAAGGGCCGCAGCATCAGCGTGACCGGCAGTTCCTTCATCGCATCGACGAAAACCAGCATCGCCGCAGCGGCCATCGCCGGACGCAGCAACGGCAGATGCACCCGCCACAGGCTGGCGCCGGGCCCCGCGCCCAGGCCGCGCGCGGCCTGATCGAGCGACGACGGAATCCGCGCCATGCCCGCTTCCAGTCCACCGGTAGCGATCGCCAGGAACCGCACCGTGCAGGCCAGCACCAGCAGGGTCAGGCTGCCCATCAGCAGCGGCGCGCCGTCGGACAGCATGCCCAGCGCACGATCAGCGCCGGCCGCGGCGATCAACAGGGCGATCGCCAGCACCGTGCCCGGCAAGGCATAGCCCAGACTGCCGATCCGCAGCGCCGCCGCCGCCGCCGCGCCGCGTCGGCGCGCATTCGCCAGACGGGCGGCCCAGACCAGCACCAGCGCGGCGGCAAGTGTGCCTGCGGTCGCGAGCGCAGCGATCCGCAGCGTGTTGCCGGCGCTGGCCCACAGCTGCGGCGAAATGCCGTCGCCGCGCAGCCGCGCTGCGGCTTCGACCGCCAGATGCGCGGCGGGCGCCACGAAACCCAGCAGGATCGGCAGCGCACAGGCGGCCGTCGCCAGCACCGCCCGCACGCCGTGAAGGCGCTGTGCGACCAACGGCCGCGGCCTCCCGCCGGCGGCGTAGCGCTGCCGTCGACGGCCGTGGCGCTCCAGCGCCAGCGCCAACATCACCATCGTCAGCATCGCCAGCGCGATCTGCGCCGCGCCGGGCAGGTCGCTGCGCGACACCCAGGTGGTGTACACCGCCACCGTCAGCGTCTTCACCCCGAGGAACTCCGAAGCGCCGATATCGTTGAGCGTTTCCAGCAGCACCAGCGCCGCGCCTACCGCGATCGCCGGCCGCGCCAGCGGCAGCGCCACGCGCACGAACAGGGCCACGCCGCCCACACCCAGCGAGCGTGCGGCCTCCACCAGGCTGGCGGCCTGCGCGGCGAACATCGCGCGCACCGTGAGGTAGACATAGGGATACAGCACCAGCCCCAACAGCACGATGCACGCCGGCAGCGAACGCAGGTCGGGCAAGCGGAAATCGCGCGGACTGTCGTAACCCAGCATCGCGCGCAGCGCTGTCTGCAGCGGGCCCAGCGGATGCGACAGATCGAGATAGGCGAAAGCGACGATGTACGTCGGCACCGCCAGCGGCAGCAGCAGCGCCCAGCCGAACAGGCGCCGGCCCGGGAACTCGTAGGCGGTCACCAGCCACGCGCAGACCGTGCCCAGCGGCACCGTCACGGCGGCGACGCCGGCCAGCAGCATGAGGGTGTTCAAGGTCGCCTGCGGCAATACGTGCTCGACCAGATGCGACCACAGCCCGTCGCTGCCCTGCGCCGCGGTCCACAGCAACGCGCACAGCGGCAGCGCGACCAGGGCCGCGATCGCGAATGCAACCGCAAGCCACAGGCGCTCGCCTTTCCCCGAACGCATCAGTCCCGGACCGTCAACGCATTGCCCGGCGCAAGCGCGGCATCACTCACTCGTCGAAGCCGACGCGATCGACCAGCACGCTGGCGCGCGCACGATGCTTGACGATATCGCCCAGCGGCAGCGGATCGACCTTGAGCGGACCGAAACCGGCGACGATCGGATCCAGCGTCACGCCCTTCTTCACCGGAGACTCGTAATTGGCCTGCGCATAGACGCTCTGGGCGCGGTCGGAGACCAGATATTCGAGCAGGCGCACAGCGTTGGCGCGATTCGGCGCGTGCCGGGCCACGGCCGCGCCGCTGATGTTGACGTGGGTGCCGCCGCCCGCGAAGACAGGACGCACGACCTGGATCGCGTCGCCCCAGCGCCGCTGTTCGCTGCCTTCCGGCTCGGACTTCATGCGGCCCGCGTAATAGGCGTTGGCGATGCCGATGTCGCAGATCCCGGCAAGGATGTCGCGGGCCACGTCGCGGTCGCCGCCGGTGGCCTTGCGCGCCAGATTCATCTTGACCGCGCGCAGCCAGACTTCGGTCTTCGCTTCGCCCTTGTGCGCGATCATCGCGGCAATGAGGCTGATGTTGTAGGGATGCTGACCGGAACGCAGGCAGATGCGCCCCTTCCATTCGGGCTTGGCCAGGTCCTCGTAGCGAAAGCCCGCCAGCTTCAGCGAGCGCTCGGCGTACAGCACGCGGTCGCGCAGCGAAAGCGCGAACCAGTGCCCGGTGCGGCCGCGCAGATGCGGTGGAATCGCGGATTCCAGGGATTTCGATTTCACGCCCTGGGTCACATCGCCCAGCACCAGGTCGATCAGATTGCCGCTGTCGGCGGTCATCAGCAGGTCGGCGGGCGAGCGCGCGCCCTCGGCCTTCACCCGCTCCAGCAGACCGTCGCGCAGGAAGACGGTGTTGACCTTGATCCCGGTTTCGCCGGTAAAACTGTCCAGCAGCGGCTGGATCAACCCCGGTTCGCGGGTGGTGTAGAGATTGAGTTCCTTTGAAGGCGTCTGCGCGGCGAGCGTGGACGCAAAACCCGACGCGGCCATGGCGAGCAGCGCGGCGGCGGCGAAGTGGCGGGACAGGGCGCGGGAGAGAAAACGCATGGGGGCTTCCTGGATACGGGGGAGTGAAACGGACACGATTACGATCATGCGCGACGCCTGCGGATGATGCGAGTCGCTGGATTCATGCCGGCCGTTTGAGCTGAAAGACATCGCGGGTGCGGACATAGGCCGAGCCGCCCAGACGCCCGATCAGATCGAGCTTCGCCGGATCGACGTGGCGCGCGTCGATCATCGCCGCGTCGTCGATATGCGCGAGCAGCACTTCGGCGAACACCAGATGGTGCGACGGCGCATCCGTGGGATATGGCTGGATCGAGGCCAGCCTGCATTCGAAGGCGACAGCGCTTGCGGCAACACGAGGCGGCGTGACGCGTTCACATGCCGCCGAGGCCACCCCGCAGCGCTCGAACTCGCTCACGCCGTGCGGGAACGCGGCAGCGGTGGCGCTCATCGTTTCCGCCTGCGCGGCCGATACGAGCTGGATGACCAGTTCGCCGCGCTCGCGCAGATTACGCAGGGTGTCCTTCTCGCCGCCGTCGGGGCGCAGGCCGATGCTCAGCATCAGCGTCGGCGGCGCGTCGCAGACCACCTGGAAGAAGCTGAACGGCGCGAGGTTGTCGATGCCGTCGGCGGAGCGCGTGGACACCCAGGCGATCGGCCGCGGCGTGACCGTCGCGGTCAGCCAGCGATAGGCCTCGTGCGCCGGCAGCGCGGCAAAATCAATATGCATGTTCAAGTTGCATGCGCAGGCGCTGCCGGCGCGGACGGGTGCGCATCCGATGGGAACAGCAACATCGCATCGCCGTAGCTGAAGAACCGGTACCGCTCGCGCACCGCATGCGCATAGGCGGCGAGCACCCGGTCCTTGCCGGCGAACGCCGACACCAGCATCAGCAGCGTGCTTTCCGGCAGGTGGAAGTTGGTGAGCAACGCGTCGACGCTGCGGATGCGGTAACCCGGGAAAATGAAGATCCGGGTTTCCCCCGCGAACGGCTGCAGTTCGCGTTCGCCGGCGTCGTTGTTGCGCATTGCGCTTTCCAAAGCGCGCACCACGGTCGTGCCCACCGCGATCACGCGACCGCCGCGCTCCCGCGTGCGGCGCACCTGCGCGACCAGTTCCGCGCCCACGTTCAACCACTCGCTGTGCATGCGATGTTCGCGTACGTCGTCGGCGCGCATCGGCTGGAACGTGCCGGCGCCGACGTGCAGGGTCACGTGGCCGAATTCGACGCCGCGGGCGCGCAATGCATCCAGCAGCGGTTCGTCGAAATGCAGGCCGGCGGTGGGCGCGGCGACCGCGCCGATTTCCTTGGCGAACACGGTCTGGTAACGCTCGTGGTCGTCCGTCCCCGGCTCGCGGCGGATGTACGGCGGCAGCGGCAGCCGCCCGGCATGCAGCAGCCAGCTTTCCAGCCCTTCGCCGACGTGGAAGCGCAGGTGGTAGAACTCGCCGTCGCGGCCCAGCACCTCGGCTTCGCCGCCAGCGTCCAAAGCGATCCGGCTGCCCGCCTTCGGCGATTTGCTGGCGCCGACCTGCGCCCGCGCCTCGTCGCCGGGCAGTAGGCGTTCGATCAGGATTTCCACGCGCCCGCCGGTGGCCTTCTGGCCGAACAGGCGCGCCGGGATCACCCGGGTGTCGTTGAAGATCAGCAGGTCGCCGGGCTGCAGCAGCCCGGGCAGGTCGCGCACCGACCGGTCCTGCAGCTCGCTCGGCGCCTGCGGCACCACCAGCAGGCGGCTGGCGGAGCGTTCGGCCAGGGGCGCCTGGGCGATCAGGGCTTCGGGCAGCTCGAAATGGAAGTCGGATTTCTTCATCGTGGCGCGCGCAATCGGGCACGCATTGTAGCGGGCCGTCTGCGGCAGCCCAGACCCGCCGGCAAGCTCATTCCACGCCCGCGCGCAGCTGCGGAAAGACCTTGCCCACCTTCTCCAGCAGGTAATCGCCATAGGTACCGTCGAAGGGCGCCAGCACGCTGGCGCCGTCCCAGCGTGCGCTGCGATCCGCGGCCACGCGGTCGGGGTCGATCCGGGCGTGCTGCGGCAATGGCGTGACCCGGGCGGTGAAGTCGGGGTCGAAGAACAGCGGAAACGAAAAGCGCTCGCGGCCGCTGGCGTTGCGCACCCGGTGCGGCGTGGAGCGGTAGGTGCCGCCGGTCAGGCGGTCGAGCATGTCGCCGATGTTGCACACCAGCGTCCCCGGCAGCGGCGGCGCATCCAGCCAGCCCTGCGGCGTGCGCACCTGCAGGCCGGGCACCTCATCCTGCAACAGCAGGGTCAGCAGGCCGTAATCGGTGTGCTCACCCACACCCCAGCCGTCGTCCCCGGCCGGCTGCGGCGGATAGCGGAAAATCCGGAACAGCACGGTCGGGTCAGCGGTGTAGTAGCGCCGGAACCAGTCCTCCTCCAGGCCC
>CALRWS020000029.1:0-66879 GCA_943371935.1 Chitinophaga pinensis
ACCTGACCCCTTCGCTTATTCATGTCATGGAAGGCAACATTCTGTTTCCGGATCGTGCAATCAGCCCGACAAAAGGCAGATAACGCCTCAGAAACCATGCAGATCAGCAGACGACATGCTGCAACAGCGCGTGCACCGAGGATTACGCCGTCTCTGTTTCGGCATCCCGTTAGTCTCTGCGGACAATAAAACGAACAAGTGCCGGCAAATGAGCGTAGTGTCTGTTGTCCGACCACATTCAACTTATGGAAAGCCAAACGTCCAGTCGGATTCTAGCTACTTTGGCGGCCCGAACTCGCAACGAAACAGGCGAAGGTGTAACTGCGTCCTGCGTGGTCGCGGTTTGCGGGGAGATCGGCGCGGCGCTTACGCCCATCCTCGGTACGCGCGGCGTGGCTGCGCTGTACAAGCGGAGTCTTTATCTCACCGCTCAAGCCCATCCCGCGCTGCTCGGCCTGCAGGAACAGGTCCAGGCGGAGATGGACCCATCGCCATTGATGACGGCACTGACACCGTTGAGCGACGCCGAAGCGACCCGGGTCGGCGGCGCGCTTCTCATCGCGTTCTATGAACTGATCAGCAGTTTGGTAGGACCTTCGCTCACGGAGCGATTGTTGCGTTCTCTGTGGGACCGCCCATTGAGCGACCCGCCCGCATCGGAACCAACCCCATGAAAGACAAAGTCGCCATCCATCGATTGTCGACCGGCGTTCCGGGGCTGGATGAAGTCCTGGGCGGCGGTCTGCCCGAATTCTCGTTCAATCTGATCGCAGGCCCCCCGGGCTGCGGCAAGACCACACTCGCCCATCAGATGATGTTTTCGATGGCAGGCCCGCAGCGGCGGGCGCTGTATTTCACGGTGCTCGGCGAACCTCCGCTCAAAATGTTGAGGTATCAGCAACAGTTCGATTTCTTTGAAAGCGAAGCGATCGGCCCCGCCGTGCGCTTCGTCAATCTCTCGGAGGACACTCTGGCGGGCGACCTGGATCGCGTGCTCAAACGCATCCTCGAAGAAGTCGAAGCCTTCAATCCGGCATTCGTCTTCGTCGATTCGTTCCGCTCCGTGGTGCTCGCCAACAAGTCGAACGAAAGCGCGCACAACACGCTTCAGCAGTTCGTCCAGGCGCTGGGCATGGCCATGACCAGCTGGCAGGCGACAACCTTCCTGATCGGGGAATATTTCGTCGAAACCGATGCGAATCCGGTGTTCACCGTGTCGGACGGATTGATCTGGCTGCGGCAGAGCGTGGTCCGCAACTCGATGGTCCGCAAGATCGAGATCATGAAGATGCGCGGGCAGCCCACCCTGCCCGGCCTGCACACCTTCCGGATCGACGCCGCCGGCATCGAAGTGTTCGCGCCGGCGCGGGACATCGTGCCTCTGGCTCCGCAGGAAGATATGGGCGATGGGCGGCTGCGCATGGGCGTCCCGAGACTCGACGACATGCTCGGCGGCGGGCTGCCGCGCGGATATTCCCTGCTGGTGGCCGGCCCGTCCGGCTCCGGCAAGAGCATCCTCGCCGCTGCGTTTCTCGCCGAAGGCGCCAGCCTGGGCGAAACCGGCGTCATCGCCGCGTTCGAACAGCACCCGACGCAGTCGCGCTCGCCGGCGGTCGCAAGGCTGATCGAAAGCGGCAGTGTCGGTCTGGTGGACACGCGCGCGCCGGATCTCTCGCTCGACGAAACCCTGCGACTCCTGCTCAGCGAGATCCGCAGGCTCCGCGCCACGCGCGTGGTCATCGATTCGCTGTCGGGCTTCGAACTGGCGTTGGCGCCGACGTTCCGCGAGGATTTCCGCGAGAACCTGTCGCGCATGGTCGCGGCACTGGCCGCCTCCGGCGTGACCGTCCTGATGACCTCCGAACTGGAGGACCGATACACCGACCTGCGGTTCAGCCCTTACGGCACCGCCTTCATGACCGATGCGATCATCGTCCAGCGCTACATCGAACTGGACAGTCGGCTGCTGCGCGTCATGGCGGTGGTGAAAGTGCGCGCCAGCGCGCATTCCAACGAGCTCCGGTCGTTCACCATCGACGATTCCGGGCTCTGCATCGGCGATCGGCTGGAAGCGCAGGAGGGCCTGCTGGGCGGCCGGCCTACCGGGAAAAGGCCGGATTACGCCGCTGCCGACGACGCCGGGACATCAACGGTGGTTCCAGAACTGCGGACATGACGACCCCGGCGCCCCCGCCTTCGCTCGAAACGCAGACCGCGCAGGCGACGCGCGAGCTGGAAGCGCTCAAGGCCCAGGGCGATCAAGCCAGAGCCGATCTGAGCGAGGCGCGCACCGATCTGAACTCGTTGCACAAAGCGGTCGAGGCGGCGGAACAGCGCTTGGACACCATCGATGCCGAATATCTGCGGGAAGCCAACGAGAGGCTGGTCCTGTCGAACCTGCGCGCGCAGGCGGATATCGAGGCCTACGCGCGGATGCTGGAGGCAGTGTCCGGATACGGCGGCTTAGACGTGCTCACCGAACTGCCGAATCGCGCCTTGTTCCTGAATCGGTTCACGCAGGCGATGGCAAGTACCGAGCGTCATGGCGGGCACCTGGCACTGCTGTTCGTCGACTTGAACGACTTCAAGACCGTCAACGACACGCTGGGGCATTCCGTGGGCGACCGCGTTCTGAAGCAGGCGGCGAGCAGCATCGCATCGGTGCTGCGCGACGTCGACACCGCCAGCCGGCACGGCGGCGATGAATTCCTCATCCTCGTGACCGAGATCGCGCACCCCTCCGACGCCATGCGGGTCGCGGAAAAAGTGGCGGCCGCGCTGAGAATGCCGCTGCGCATCGGAGATCACGTGATCCGGATGACCGCGAGCATCGGCATCTGCGTGTATCCGGAAGACGGCGGCACCGCGGAATTGCTGATCGATCGCGCCGACGCCGCCATGTACCGGGCGAAACAATTGCCAAAGGCATGTTTCGCGTTCCATGGCGACTGCGCCGAAAGCGATGTCCGCCCCGCGCCAGCGGCTCCAGCTGCGCCCCGGCCTCCGGTGGTCATCCCGTACGACGTCGCAGTCGCCGAACACGACCGCCGCATCGGCGATCTGCGCGAGGCCAACGAACAGTTGGTGCTGGCCGCATTGAGCGCCCAGGAGCTTCAGGCCGCGGCGGAACGGTCGCAGGCACGCCAGAAGGAGGTGCTGGCGCTGGTCGCGCACGAGTTGCGCAATCCCTTGACGCCCCTGGGCATCGCCGCATCGATGCTGCACGGCTCCGACGCCAAGGATCTGACCCGCATGCAACAGATCATCGAGCAGCAGGTGGCTCACATGGCGCGGCTGGTCAGCGACCTGCTGGACCTGTCGCGCGCCCATACCGGCAAACTGCGGCTGCACATCCGCAGCGTGCAGCTGTCCAGCGTGGTCGACGAGGCGGTGAGCGCATCGCGCCCGACCATGGACACGCGTCTGCAGCATTTTCGGCTGCAGCTCCCATCGCAACCGATCGTCCTGGAGGCTGATCCGATCCGGCTGGTGCAGATCCTGTGCAATCTTCTCGACAACGCATCGAAATATACCCCCGAGGGAGGTGAGATCAGCCTCACCGCCAGCATCGAGGAGGAGACGGTGGTGATCCGGATCGCCGACAACGGCATCGGGATCAGCGCTGAAGCGCTGGGCAGCGTCTTCGAACTGTTCGCTCAGGACACCCACGCGACCGGGTTCAACAGTCAGGGGCTCGGCATCGGCCTGACCGTCGTCAAGGAACTGGTGGAAAGCCACGGGGGAACGGTGACCGTCGACAGCGCCGGGGTGGGCCTCGGAAGCGAGTTCGTGCTCAGCCTGCCGCTGTGCCGGACGCAACGCCCGGACGACGCGTAGGCAAGCCGGGGGGGGCTTCGCGGTTAAACCGCGTCCCCGCCCCGCCCCGGGCAGCCCCAATTGAGGATCGGCGTGCCGGCGGGCAACACGCGACGGAACAGCTCGACGCTTTTCGCTTTCGGATTCACCACCACAGGATGCAGCGCGGCCTGCAGCAGCGGCAGATCGGCGCTGCTGTCGGAATACGCTTTCTCGACCGGCACGGTGAACCCCGCGTCGCGGATCATCGTCATCTTCATGTGGTGATGGCAGTGGCGCAGCGCGCCGATGGCGCCGTATCTCGGGCCGACCTGCGTACCGATCACCGGCAGATCCTCATGCGCGACGAAGGCGAGAATCGCGCGCGCCAGTTCCGGCGGCGCGCCGGTAGCGACGACGACGCGATCGCCGGCATCGCGATGCGCGCGCAGCACGTCGAGCGCGATCGGCAGCAACCGCTGCTTGATGACATCGGTATGCGCGGCGACATAACGATCGGTCGCGGCATTGAAGTCGGCGACGGTGCGCATGCCGAGCGTACCGACCCACACGAACGCGGAAATGCCGCGGCGGCGGGTGGGCATCCACGCGATCATCGGGCCGAACACCGGTGCGATCAGCAGCGCCAACACCTTGCGCCAGGAATCGCGTGCGATCAGCCACTTGAACAGATGGCTGCCGGAATCGCCGTTGTAGAGGGTGTGGTCGAAGTCGAATACCACCAGCGGCGCGTCGATGGCCGGCATGGGATGGCGATGCATGCTCATGCCGCGAAGAATAGACGCTGCAGCGCCGCGCCCGGATCCGGATCGCGCATGAAGGATTCGCCGACCAGGAAGGTGTCGATGCCGGCGGCGCGCATCGTCGCGACATCTTCGATGGTGGCGATGCCGCTTTCGGTGACCAGGATGCGGCCGGCCGGCATCGTCGACTTCAGCGACAGCGTGGTCGCCAGCGACACCTCGAAGGTGCGCAGGTTGCGATTGTTGACGCCGATCAGCGGCAACCGGCCCTCGATGGCCGGCAGTTTCAATGCGCGATCCAGTTCGTCGGCATCGTGGACTTCCACCAGCACGTCGAGGCCGATGGTCATCGCTTCGCGATACAGCGACGACATCTGCGCATCGTCCAGCGCGGCGACGATCAACAGGATGCAGTCGGCGCCGAGGACGCGCGCCTCGACGATCTGATACGGATCGACGGTGAAATCCTTGCGCAACACCGGCAGCGAACACGCGGCGCGTGCCTGCTGCAGATAGGCATCGGCGCCCTGGAAGAAATCGACATCGGTCAGCACCGACAGACAGGCCGCGTCGCCGGCCTCGTAGCTGCGGGCGATGGCGGCGGGATCGAAATCCTCGCGGATCACGCCTTTCGACGGGCTGGCCTTCTTGACCTCGGCGATGACCGCGGGTTTGCCGGCAGCGCGCTTGGCTTCGACCGCGGCGACGAAGCCACGGGTCGGCGGCGCATCCGCAAGCCGCTCGCGCAGCGCCTCCAGCGATAGCCGCGCAGTGCGCTCAGCGATTTCTTCGGCTTTGCGATCAAGGATGCGCTGCAGGATATCGGCGCGTCCCGCGCTTTGGGGGGCCTTGCTTTGGGGAGCGTTGCTCATCGGGTGAGTCATGATGCGGTCTTGGCGATCCAATCGTAGGCGCGTTCGACTTTGGCGACGCGGGTGATGTAGCGGGTGTACCAGTCGCTTCGGCCGCGCGCGCGAGTGGCGGCGTGTTCGGCCTGATGCTTCCAGGCGAGGATGTCGTTCTCGCTGCGCCAGTAGCTCACGGTGATGCCGACGCCATCGGCGTCGCGCACCGATTCCGCGCCGAGATAGCCGGGCTGCTGCACTGCCAGCGCCATCATCCGCTCGGCGGCTTCGCCGTAGCCGTCGGCGTCCTCGCCGTTGCGCAACGAGGTGAACACCACCGCGTAGTACGGCGGCGCGGGCGTGTCGGCGAAGCGTGCATCGTTCATGACGCGGCGAGTGTCTGCGTGGTGGCGATGAAATGTTCAAGCTTGGCGCGGGCGTCGCCGCTGGCGATGGCGATGCGCGCGGCGTCGATGCCCTGGGCAATGCTGTCGGCGCTGCCGGCGACGTACAGCGCCGCACCGGCGTTGAGGCAGACGATGTCGCGCGGCAGGCCGGGCTTGTTCTCCAGCGCCTCGATCAGCATCGTTTTCGACTCCTGCGCATCTTCGACGCGCAGGTTGCGGCTGGCGGCCATGCCGATGCCGAAATCCTCGGGATGGATTTCGTATTCGCGGACCTTGCCGTCGCGCAGTTCGCCGACCAGCGAGGCGGCGCCGAGCGACAGTTCGTCCATGCCGTCGCGACCCCAGACCACCAGCGCGCGCTGCGCGCCGAGTTCCTGCAGCACGCGCGCCTGGATGCCGACCAGATCGGGATGGAACACGCCCATCAGGATGTTCGGCGCACCGGCGGGATTGGTCAGCGGGCCGAGAATGTTGAAGATCGTGCGCACGCCCATTTCGCGGCGCACCGGCGCCACCGCCTTCATCGCCGGATGATGCAGCGGCGCGTACATGAAACCGATGCCGGTCTGTTCGATGCAGGCCGCGACCTGTTCCGGCCGCAGTTCGATGTTCGCGCCCAGCGCTTCGAGCACATCGGCGCTGCCGGACTTCGACGACACGCTGCGGTTGCCGTGCTTGGCGACTTTCGCGCCCGCCGCGGCGACCACGAAGATGGTGGCGGTTGAGATATTGAAGGTGTGCGCGCCGTCGCCGCCGGTGCCGACGATATCCACCAGATTGTGGCGGTCGGCGATCTCGACCTTGTGCGAGAACTCGCGCAGCACCGACGCGGCGGCGGCGATCTCGCCGACGGTTTCCTTCTTCACGCGCAGGCCGGTGAGGATCGCCGAGGTCATCGCCGGCGACACTTCGCCGCGCATGATCTGGCGCATCAGATCGACCATTTCGTCGTGGAAGATCTCGCGATGCTCGATCGTCCGCTGCAGGGCTTGTTGGGGCGTGATCGACATGGGTGGCCGTGGATTGGGGAATGGAGTGCTTGCAAAGCGCCGCGATGCATCAGGCCGCGCGGGCGAGGAAATTCTTCAGCAGCGCGTGGCCGTGTTCGGTGAGGATGGATTCCGGATGGAACTGCACGCCTTCCACCGGATGCTCGCGATGGCGCAGGCCCATGATCTCTTCCATCGTGCCGTCGTCGTTCTCGGTCCAGGCGGTGACTTCCAGCGCTTCGGGCAGGCTGCCCTGGGCCACGACCAGCGAGTGATAGCGAGTGGCTTCGTAGCCGTCGGGCAGACCGGCGAACACGCCCTTGCCTTCGTGATGGATGCGCGAGGTCTTGCCGTGCATGATCCGGCCGGCGCGGATGACATCGCCGCCGTACGCCTGACCGATGCTCTGATGCCCGAGGCAGACGCCGAGGACCGGAATGCGATGACCGAGTTCGCGGATCAGCTCGACCGACACGCCGGCCTCGTTCGGGGTGCACGGGCCGGGCGAGATGACGATGCCGGAAGGGTTCAGCGCATCGATCTCCGCGACGGTGAGCTCATCGTTGCGCACCACCTTCACGTCCGCACCCAGCGCCTGCAGGTACTGCACGAGGTTGTAGGTGAAGCTGTCGTAGTTGTCCAACATCAGTATCA
This sequence comes from Chitinophaga pinensis, assembly GCA_943371935.1. GTDB lineage: Bacteria > Pseudomonadota > Gammaproteobacteria > Xanthomonadales > Xanthomonadaceae > Lysobacter_I. The sequence goes on from CALRWS020000029.1 coordinate 7,455, forward strand.
CGACAGCGGTCTCGCGGAAGCCGGGGGAGCGCGCAATTTATCAGGAAGCCCCGAAAACTTCGCCCCGGCGGAGATCCGGGGCGCATCCTGCAGCAATACGCGTCCGGATGCCGGGCGGCTCAGCGGCGGTCGCCGCGCCTGCCGGCATCGCGCGATCCAGTGTCGGCCGGGGGATTGCGACCGGATGCGGTAGTCGCCTCCGACGCCGGTTTGGCGGTGCCGGGCGTCTGCACGCTCTGGCCGGGACGGCTCAGGCGCGGCGTGGGACGCACGGTGACGACGAAGCCCTCGGCGGTGGCGGACTCCACTTTCACGCGGAAGGCGTAGTCCGGCGAGATCCAGGTTTCGCCGACCTTGAACATGCTGCCTTCGTTGTTGGCGCGGTTGGCCGGCGGCTTGTCGGCATCCATGCTCCAGGCCGGCTCGCCGCGCGACGTCAGCACCTCGTGGATGATGACCGCATCGCCGGCGAGGCGATTTTCGTAATTACCGGTGCGTTTGCGCACTTCGACCGTGTAATAGCGGGTCGACTGTTCGGGATAGTTGAGCACCAGCATCTGGGTGTTGGCCGAGCCCGGCAGGCTGATGCGGTCCATGGTCACCGATACCGCACCGGCCCCGGCGCCGATGGTGCGCTTGCGCGCGGTCGCCACCCAGCCCAGCCGATTGCGCGAATAGACATTGATGTGTTTCGGCAGCGAGCCATAGGTGGCGTTGCCGACCGCGTTGTTCCAGGCATCGCTCATCACGTCCCACGGATTGTCGTAGGGGTCGCTGTCGGCATCGGAATTATTGGCGTGCGGCAGGCCGTAGGCGTGGCCCATCTCGTGCGAGAGCGGCGCGAGGTTGCCGAACGACCACGGCGGGTTCCAGGTGGTGCTCCAGCATTTGTTGACGCCGTCGAGCGTGGCGCAGCGGCCGCCGCCCCAGGCGAAGCCGTCGAGGTCGCCGTTGAACATCATGTTGACGCCCTGCACGCCGCCGTTGACCGCGAAGTTGACGTTCGCATCGTGCGCGGCGACGCAATCGGTGAACAGCTTGCCCAGATCGGCCTTGTCCTTGCCGGCATCGTCCTTGGTCACGTAGACGCTGCGCGGCTGCGGCAGGTCGACCCAGCCGTAGGCCATGCTGCCGGCGAGGTTGATCTGCCCGTAGGACACTTCCTGCCAGTAGTGGTCGAGCTGGCCGATGGCGGTGCCGTACTGCGATTGGAAGAAGCTGAGGGTTTTCTGCTCGGTGGCGATGTCGCTGAATTTGCACATCAGCGTGACCCAACTGGTCACACCGGTGATCTTCTCGCCGCCCTGCGCGGGCGCGCGCGTACCGAAGCCTGCGCGGGTACGCGACGACGCCAGATCGCCGATGGGCACGATCGCATCGATGACCCGTTGCGCCCGGCCACCGGCTTTTGCGGCGGTGGTGGTGGTCGAGACCGCGATCCGGCGACCATACAGCGCATACAGATCGTCGGCGGCGCGCAGCGCCTGGTCGGGGTCCAGCGCATGGCGCCGACCAGCATCGTCGACCAGGGTGACCTGGAAACGGGCGCCCGGCCCCTCGCTGGCTTTCGCGGCCGCGCCCGGGTCGCCCCAGACCAGTTCCAGCCGGCCGGTCATGGTGTTTGCGGCAGCCTTGCCGGTGGTGACGTCCATGCGTCGGGCGGCATCGGCCTGCATGCCGCAGGCCAGCGCCAGAACGGTGAAAACGCATGCGTGCAGAACGCGCATGGGGTCGCTCCCGTAGGTGTGAGGATAAAGACAGGCGGTCGGCCGGATCGTATCACCGCCCTCTGCGGGAAGTCCGGACCGATGCCCGATTCCGGTACGGTCGGCACGGTAAGCTGTCCGGCCCACGCCCGACCGTCCGCCACCATGCCTTACCTCGAACTCTCCCTGCATTGCCGCGAATCCGAGCAGCCGCGCTACGAGCACGCGCTTGAAGACGTGGGCGCGCTGGCGGTCACGCTGCTGGACGCCGATGCGGAGACGCCGAACGAGCGCGCGATCCTGGAACCGGGCGTCGGCGAAATGCCGATCTGGGGCGAGGTGGCGCTGTCGGCGCTGTTCGCCGAGGACGCCGACCCGCTGCTGCTGCTGGCCGCGCTGGAGGCCTTCGACCCCGGCCTGGACTGGTCGCGGGCCGGCTTCCGCAAGGTCGAGGACCAGGACTGGGAGCGCGCGTGGATGGATCAATACGTGCCGCTGCACTTCGGCGCCCGCACCTGGATCGTGCCCTGGAACCACGACCTGCCGGAATGCGCCGATGCCGCGGACGCCGCCGTGATCCGGCTCGACCCGGGGCTGGCGTTCGGCTCCGGCACCCATCCCACCACCTCGCTCTGCCTGCAATGGCTGGACGATCTGGCCGCGCGCGGCGAACTGCAGGGGCGGGCCGTGCTGGATTTCGGCTGCGGCAGCGGGATCCTGGCGCTGGCCGCGCTGAAACTGGGCGCCAGCCGCGCGGTGGGCGTGGACAACGACCCGCAGGCGATCCTCGCCACCCACGACAATGCCGAACGCAACGGTGTCGGCGAACGGATCTCGGTGCATCTGCCGGCGGACGAACCCGCAGCGGCGACCTATCCGATCGTCGTCGCCAATATCCTCGCCGCCGCACTGGATGCGCTGGCCGACACCCTCGCCGCACGGGTCGCGCCCGGCGGCCGCATCGCGCTGTCGGGGATCCTCAACGGCCAGGAAGACGAACTGCTGGTGCGCTACGGCGCCTGGTTCGACGATCTGCAGGTGACCCGCGAGGACGACTGGGTGCGGATCGACGGCCGTCGGCGCTGATGCAGTCGCCGCTGATGCCGTCATCCCAGCCGTCGATATCGATGCCTCCGTCGCTGTTCGCGAACGTGCGCACGACTTGTGTCGTTCGACCGTGATTGAATAGCCCGATGTTCATCAACTGCCCCTATTGCCGCACGCTGGTCTCGACCGATCCGGTCACCGACCTGCCGCCGACCCATTGCCCGCACTGCAGGAGCCTGCTGCGTCGCGACGAGACGGTGGAAGACGCCGCGGATACCGAAGGCGACGGCGCGCCGCTGGATCTGGTCGCGCTGATGAACACGCCAGTCATGAGCACGCCAGTCATGAGCGCGCCGATGATGGACATGCCGGCGGTGAACGCGCCGCCGTTGAGCACCCCGTCAACGGACACGGATACGGACAAGAAGACAGTGACGCAAACAGCCGTCATCACGGACGACGGCGCGCCGGTCGACCGCCAGCAGGACACGGCGCGCGACGACAGCGCGATCGAACCAGCGCCGGAACCGGTCGACGCGACCGCGAACACTGACGACACCACGACCGCTCCCGTTGCCGTGGCGCCGACGCCACCCGCGCCCGGCAAACGCGGATCGCGCGCGATGCCGAGTTTCGCGCGCGTCGCCTCCGCCGCGAACAAGGGCCCGCGCGAACGCTGGATCGTGGCGGTCGTCGTCGCGCTCGCCGTGCTGCTGATCCTGCAGCTGCTGCTCGCGGATCGCGCGCGCCTGTCCGCCGATGCGCGCTGGCGGCCGACGCTGCACGCATTGTGTGCGACGCTGTTCTGCGAGCTGCCGCCGTGGCGCGAACCCGCCGCGTTCACCCTGTTGCAGCGCGACGTCCGCCAACACCCCAGCATCCCCGGCGCACTGCGCGTATCGGCGACGTTCCGCAACGATGCGCGCTGGTCGCAACCGTGGCCGCGTCTGCGGCTGACCCTGTCCGACGCCAACGGGCGACCGGCCGGCGAACGCGATTTCCGCGCCGAAGACTATCTGGGCGGGCCGGCCAGCCAGCCCGAACTCGCCAGTGGCGAAAGCGCGACGGTGGCGATGGATATCCTGGAACCCGCCGCGCAGATCGTTGGCTACGATTTCAGTTTCCGCTGAAGCCGTCCGTTCAAGATTTCGCGCATCGGCTTTTGCGCATCGACACCCGCGCGCGGGCAACGCGAATCCGCCGCATGTCCGGCCACGACATCCACAGATCCAGATCGCGCACGCACGATCAAGTACTTGGCGACATCGATGCGCAGAGCCTATCGCCATTCATCGGACAACATCCCCATGCGCCTGTTTTTTCCGCGATTCCTCATGGCAGCCGGCGACGGCCCACGCTAGACTCCCCTCCCCCTTGTCGCCCTGCGACACGGCACGGCCAGGGATGGGGCCGATGCGACGACGCGCTACCAGAGAGATCCCGCTTGAACGCCGAACGCCATGACCCCAGCACCCGCCAGGCTGCGCGAATCCCATTGCGCGAACATGTCGCCAATTCCGTGCGCCGCTACATCGGCGATCTGAACGGATCGGACGCCGCGAATCTGTACGAGATCGCGCTGCGCGAACTCGAGATTCCGCTGTTCGCCGAAGTACTGCTGCACTGCGACGGCAACCAGAGCCGCGCCGCGGCGATGCTGGGCATCCACCGGGCCACCCTTCGCAAGAAATTGAAGGACTACGGGCTGGGCTGACCCGAACGCGCCGAACCGATGCGCCCCGTAGGAGGGCCTTCAGGTCCGAGCTTTTCCGAACGATCGCCGCGTTCGTTGCAGATCTCGGGCCTGAAGGCCCTCCTACATCGACGTTTTGATCGCCTGCGCGCTTGATTTTTCGGCGCAGCGCGTCGAAACGGGTCGTATCGCGGGCCGTATAATCGACGCCCCGCCGCCGTATTTTTCCCCATGACCCAGCCATTGCCCAGCGCCCCGGTGACGATTCGCCGCGCGCTGTTGTCCGTGTCCGACAAGACCGGTCTGCTCGACCTCGCCCGCGCGCTCGCATCCCGCAACGTCGAACTGCTGTCCACCGGCGGCACCGCGAAAGCGATCCGCGATGCTGGCCTGCCGGTACGCGACGTCAGCGAGGTCACCGGCTTTCCGGAAATGATGGACGGCCGCGTGAAAACCCTGCATCCGCTGGTGCACGGCGGCCTGCTCGGCCGCGCCGGCATCGACGATGCGGTGATGGCCGAACACGGCATCGGCGCGATCGATCTGCTGGTGCTGAACCTGTATCCGTTCGAAGCGGTGTCGGCGAATCCCGACAGCACCATGGATGAGATCATCGAGAACATCGACATCGGCGGCCCGGCGATGCTCCGTTCCGCCGCGAAGAATTACGCGCGCGTCGCCGTCGCCACCGATCCGACGCAGTACCCGGGCATTCTCGACGAACTGGATGCGAGCGACGGCGCACTGTCGGCGAAGACCCGGTTCGCATTGTCGGTCGCCGCATTCAACCGCGTCGCGCAGTACGACGCTTTCATCAGCAATTATCTGTCGTCGATCCAGGACGACGGCAGCCACGCGCTGTTCTCGGCGCAGAACAACAGCAACTTCGTCAAAGTCATGAATCTGCGCTACGGCGAGAACCCGCACCAGCAGGGCGCGTTCTATCGAGACCTGTGGCCGGTGCCGGGCACGCTGGCCACGTTCACGCAGCTGCAGGGCAAGGAACTCAGCTACAACAACCTCGCCGACGCCGACGCCGCGTGGGAATGCGTGCGCCAGTTCGAGGCGCCGGCCTGCGTCATCGTCAAGCACGCCAACCCGTGCGGCGTGGCCGAAAGCGGCGACTGCGCACAAGCGTATGAATTCGCCTACGCCACCGACCCCACCTCGGCGTTCGGCGGCATCATCGCGTTCAACACGCGGCTGGATGCGGCCACCGCAAAAACCATCCTCGACCGCCAGTTTGTCGAAGTGCTGATCGCACCGGACTACGACGACGGCGCGCTGGACTACGCGAAGAAGAAGGCCAACGTGCGCGTGCTGCGCATTCCGCACGGCGACGGCCGCAACAACGTCGACGTGAAGCGCGTCGGCTCCGGCCTGCTGATGCAGACCGCCGATATCCGCGAAGTCTCCGCCGACGAACTGAAAGTGGTGACGAAACTCGCGCCGACCGCCGAGCAGCTCGGCGATCTGCTGTTCGCATGGCGCGTGGCGAAGTACGTGAAGTCGAACGCGATCGTCTACGCGAAGGACAAGCGCACCGTCGGCGTCGGCGCCGGCCAGATGAGCCGCGTGTATTCGGCGCGGATCGCCGGCATCAAGGCTGGCGACGCCGGCCTGATGGTGCCCGGCTCGGTGATGGCCAGCGACGCCTTCTTCCCGTTCCGCGACGGCATCGACGCCGCCGCAGAAGCCGGGATCAAGGCCGTGATCCAGCCCGGCGGTTCGATGCGCGACGCAGAAGTCATCGCTGCGGCGGACGAACACGGCATCGCGATGGTGTTCACGGGCATTCGGCATTTCAGGCACTGATATCGCCCCCGTCCGCGGGGTAGCACGACATCCTCACCGCATACGATTCGAGCCGATGCCATGACCCTGCTTCTACTGTTCCTCGCCGGCCTCGTCCTGCTCCTGCTGGGCGCCGAGCTGCTGGTGCGCGGCGCCTCGCGACTCGCGCTGGCATTGGGCCTGGCGCCGATCATCGTCGGATTGACCGTGGTGGCGATCGGCACCAGCGCACCGGAACTCGCCGTCAGCGTCGGCGGCGCGCTGTCGGGCACGCCGGATCTGGCGCTGGGCAATGTCGTCGGCAGCAATATCGCCAATGTGCTGCTGATTCTCGGCCTGGTCGCGCTGATCGTCCCGCTGGTCGTGCATCGCCAACTGGTCTGGCTGGATGTCCCGCTGATGATCGCCGCATCGCTGCTGTGCTTCGGCATGGCCTTGGACGGCCGCATCGCGCGCTGGGAAGGCGGGGTGCTGGTGGCCTGCGCCATCGCGTACATCATGTTCCTGATCCGCATGGCGCGACGACATCCGGAACAGGTGCCCACCGATCCTGCGTTGAGCGATGCCGAGCCGGCGCCGAAGGTCAGCGTCGGCCGCCAATGCCTGTTGATGGCGGCAGGCCTGACGATGCTGATCGTCGGCGCGCGTTTATTGGTCGACGCCGCAACGCAGACCGCGAGCGCCCTGGGCCTCAGCGATCTGGTGATCGGCCTGACCGTGGTGGCCGTGGGCACCTCGCTGCCGGAGATCGCGACATCGATCCTCTCCGCGATCCGAGGTCAACGCGATCTCGCGGTGGGCAACATCGTCGGCAGTAATATCTTCAATCTGCTGCTGGTGCTGGGCGCCACCGCAATGATCGCGAGCGACGGCGTGCCGGTCAGCCCTGCGGCGATGCGCTTCGATCTGCCGGTCATGACTGCGGTGGCCGTGGCCTGCCTGCCGATCTTCTTCAACGGTCATCGCATCGCGCGCTGGGAAGGCGCGCTGTTCCTCGGCTACTACATCGCCTACGTTGCCTATCTGCTGCTGGCCGCCGCCGATCACGCCGCGCTGGAAGACTTCCGGCTGGCCATGCAGACCGTGGTCATGCCGCTGACCGTGCTGACCCTGGCCATCGTGACCTGGCGCAATCTCAAGGCACGACGTCTCGCGGACCCGGGCGCATGACGGGCGTCGCCGTGAAGGATGCCACCGCCGCGGATTTCGAGCGCATCGTCGCGCTCAATGCGATGTTCGTGGCGGAAACCAGCGCCATGGACCTCGCGCGGCTGCGGCAACTGCACGCGCTCGCCTTCCATCACCGCGTCGCGATCGTTGACGGCGAAGTCGCAGGCTTCCTGCTGGCGATGCGCGACGGCGCCGCTTACGTCAACGACAACTTCGACTGGTTTTCGGCGCGCTATCCGCGGTTCGTGTACGTCGACCGCATCGTCGTCGCTGCCGCAGCGGCGGGGACAGGCATCGGGCGGCGGCTGTACGACGATCTGTTCGATCGCGCGCGGCAGCTCGGCATCGGCGTCGTCGCCTGCGAGTACAACCTCGAACCGCCCAATCCGGCATCCAGACGCTTCCATGACAGGTTCGGCTTCCGCGAAGTCGGCAGGCAGCATGTCGCCGACGGCACCAAGCTGGTGTCGCTCCAGATCGCGGAAGTTCCAGACTCCGACGCACGATGACGTTCGCCATCACACCCAGGAAACATCGCATGCAACCGCGCTCCGTTTTGTCTGCACTCGCATGCGCCACGGCGCTGCTCGCATCTCCCGCGTTCGCGCTCACGCCGCTGCCCGCGAGCCATGTGTCGGATGCGGAAGCCGTGCGCCTGCTGCGCGAGGCCTATCGCGAGAAAGCGACGCTGAAGGGCGAATGGCCCACATCCGCCACCGCGCGCAGCGAGAACGACACCGCAACGGAGTCGCGCACCGTCTGCGCCGACAGCGGAGCGGCCAATCCCGGGCCGCGCCGCATCGCCGTGTGCACGTCGTTCGCGAACGCCGGCCACGCCCAGTCCGGCCAGGTTGATCTGTTCGTGCTGCTCGACCCACGCGGTACGCGGAAGCAGGCGCGCATCGGTGCGAGTGTGAGCGGTATCGAAACTGGGGGCTGGGGCACGCCCGGCGACGTGGGCTTTTTCGAGGTCGGCCCGGGCCGCGTCGCGTTCGCATTGGATTCGGCATTCACCAACATGGGTTGGACCGTCTCCAGCCGCTCGCTGTATTACGCGGAGAGCGATCGCTTCAAACTGCTGCTGACCGTCGGCACCGGTCGCGACAACAGCGGCGTCTGCGACCCGGACGAAGACCGCGCCTGCAAGCGCAAGTCGGTGGCTCTGGACTGCACGCTGGTCGCCAACCGCAGCGGCGCCGGCAAGTTCCATCCGCTCGATCTCGTTGTGTCGGGCAAGCAGGCCGGCAAGCCGGTGAAGCGCACCATCGCGATTCCCTACCGCGACGGCGCCTACCAACCATCGCCCGCGCTGATGCAGAAGGAAGGCTGCGACGAAGGCGTTTGAGCGCACGGCGCGCCGACTCCACAACCCCACTCCCTTACGAATCACGAAGAACGCCTCCCATGAAACTCCTCGTCATCGGCGCCGGCGGCCGCGAACACGCCCTCGCCTGGAAACTCGCGCAGTCCAGGCGCATCACCGAAGTGCTGGTCGCGCCGGGCAACGCCGGCACCGCCACCGAAGCGAAGTGCCGCAATGTCGACGTGAAGGCGACCGACATCGACGGCCTGGTCGCGCTGGTGCGCGCGGAAGGCGTCGCGGTCACCGTGGTCGGCCCCGAGGCGCCGCTGGTCGCGGGCGTGGTCGACCGTTTCCGCAGCGAAGGCCTGCGCATCTTCGGGCCGACCGCAGCCGCGGCGCAGCTGGAAGGCAGCAAGGCGTTCGCGAAGGATTTCCTCGCCCGGCACGGCATTCCGACCGCGTACTACGCGGTGCATACCGAGGTCGATGCCGCCATCGCCTACATCCGCGACAAAGGCGCGCCCATCGTGGTCAAGGCCGACGGCCTAGCGGCCGGCAAGGGCGTGATCGTGGCGATGACCCTACAGGAGGCCGAGGACGCGGTGCGCGACATGCTGTCGGGCAATGCCTTCGGCAGCGCCGGCTCGCGGGTGGTGATCGAGGAATTCCTCGAAGGCGAAGAGGCGAGCTTCATTTCGATGGTCGACGGCGTCACCGCGCTGCCGATGGCCACGTCGCAGGATCACAAGCGCGTCGGCGACGGCGACACCGGGCCCAACACCGGCGGCATGGGCGCGTACTCGCCCGCGCCGGTAGTCACACCCGAGGTACATGCGCGCGTCATGCGCGAAGTCGTGGAACCCACCGTGCGCGGCATGGCCGCCGACGGCGTGCCGTTCACCGGCTTCCTCTACGCCGGGCTGATGATCGACGCCGACGGCGCCCCGAAAGTGATCGAGTTCAACGTGCGTTTCGGCGACCCCGAAACCCAGCCGGTGATGCTGCGGCTGGATTCGGATCTGCTGGATCTGGTCGAAGCCGCCATCGACGATCGTCTGCACGCGGTCGACGCGCGCTGGAGCCCGAAGCCCGCACTGGGCGTGGTGATGGCCGCGGCACATTATCCGGACACGCCGAAAACCGGCGACGTCATCCGCGGCCTGCACGTCCCACAGGCGATCGGCACCAAGGTCTTCCACGCCGGCACGCATCTGGACGACGACGGCAATGTCGTCACCAACGGCGGCCGCGTGCTGTGCGTCTGCGCGCTGGGCATCACGGTGGCGGCGGCGCAACGTGCCGCGTATGCGGCGATGACGAATATCACGTGGGACGGCGAATTCCATCGCAACGATATCGGCTGGCGCGCGATCGCGCGCGAGAGCTGAGAGCCGTTCAAAATCCCTCGATGCACTCCGTAGAGCGGCCTTCAGGCCGCTGGTACGCTCTCCCGGAAGAGCAGCGGCCTGAAGGCCGCTCTACGTGGGATGGCATGCGTTGTGGGATGGCATGCGTCTTTATGGTTGCCATCGCAAGCGCGCGAAGCTCTTGAACAGGCCATGACAACCGTTCGAAAAAACCTGCTTGAAGACAGCCTGCTTGAAAACAGCGTGATCGTGCGGCCCTGCAGGACCGCACCCGCGATCAGCGCCCGCGCTTGGCAGCCTTGGTCGGCGCGTTGTGCTTCGCGAGTTCCTCGATCAGGCTGCGTACCAGCTTGCGCTGCGTTGCCGGCAGCTTGAGGAAGGTTTCGATGGCCAGCTGGTCGTGCGGATTCATCCGCCACTCGCCGCGGTTCTCGCGCACCCGCTTGTCGTCGCCGAACTGCAGTTGCTGCGGTTCGAGCGACAGCATCTTGGCCAACGCGCGCAGATTGGCCTGACGCGGCATCGCCCGGCCGTTCAACCAGCCGGAGATCGCCTGCTGGGAAACGGGCTCGCCGCCGAAGCGGGCCAGGAGTCGAACCAGTTCGGCCGGGCTCTCGCTCATGCCGGCCTGGCGCAATGCGGCGCGCAGGCGCTCGCTGAAGGCATCTTGTTCCGTTTTCATGCGCCGACCTTAGGACGGCGTCGCGCACGATTTGAAAACTTGGCTTGTCTTCGATACTCAATTTATATTGTCGATCAGTACGATCCGGGACGTACGTCTCGCATCGCACCGGCCCGCACGACGCGAACCATCAGCCCCGTTTGCCGCCGGTGCCCGACCTGAAGAATTCCTCGATCAGATGCCGCAGCAGCTTGCGCTGCGCGGTCGGCAGACGCAGGAACGCCTCGATCGCCAGCTGATCGCGCGGGTCCAGGCGCCATTCCCCGCGCGTTTCCTTGACGCGTTTGGCGTCGTCCCCGTACTGCAGTTGCTGCGGTTCGACCGACAGCATCTTCGCCAGCGCCCTCAGATTGGCCTGCCTTGGCATGGCGCGTCCCTTCAACCAGCCGGAGACGGCTTGTTGGGAAACGGGATCGCCGCCGAAGCGGGCGAGCAAGCGCACAAGTTCGACGGGGCTCTCGCCCACGCCCGCCCGTTGCAACGCCGCGCGCAGCCGTTCGCTGAACGCAATGTGTTCATTGCTCATCACCTGACGTTAGGCCGGTGCACGCCGGCGTTGGAAAGTTATGATTTGTACGTTATCAAACTTTTTGTTAGCTTGCTTGCTTCGATGCTTGTCCACGCAGACAGGGAGGCGGCGATGTCCACGATATGGACCCGGGACACCGGCAGGGGGTTCGGCAAAGGGGTCGGAAGGGAATCCGGAAAGGACATGGGCTGGGAATCCGGCAGCGATCCGGCGATGGCGCCGTCGCCAGCAGGCGTCATCCCGGCCGGCCTATCGACAGCCGCCCCGACGCCTACCCCTGCACGCGCAGAATCCCCCGCGCCGCCATTGCACGCCGCGCTGGATTACTGCGCGCGGCGCCTGCTCGCTGCGCTCGACGCCAGCGACAGCAGCAGGGTCCAAGGCGGTACGCCGCTGGCGGCGCAGCTGACCCCGGCCAGCGACAGCCTGCTGCGCTGGTGGTTCTCGTCCGACACCTGCAGGGCGCGGGCAGACAACTTCCACTTCGCGCAGCGGGAATCGATCCTGCACACCATCCTCGCGTACGAGTTGCTGCACTCGGACGATCCAGCCCAGCTCTACCGGAGCGCCTGCGGGCCGACGCCCATCGCGGGCACGTGCTGTAGCGACGTCGCCCGCTACCGCCTGCGGCTGGCGCCCGGCGGCGGCCGCTGGGTGGTGCAGGCCCTGCTGGTGTGGCAGTGGGCGAACGCCGTCGCGCGGGCCGAGGATGCCTCGATCGGGGACGAGAGGCTGCTGCTGATCGCCGCCACGCCGGGCATACGCAGGAATCTGCACGAGGCCTTGTTCGGGCATGCCGATCGCGATGCGGCGGCGGAAGTGGATATCGATCGCAGCAGCCTGCTGCGGCATGCGCGGCTGTTCCTGCCGCCCGCGCTGCGCCAACCGTTCCGCGATTGGCTGCGGATGCAATCGACGGGCAGCAGCGCTTCGCTGCAGATCATCGAAGCCCCGGACAGACCTGCCGACAGCCCCGCGTTGTCGCTGATCGCGATGTCCGGCCCGGACCCTGCCGCCACCGGGGCATCGCGATCCGGCAGGATGCAGATCGACGTGATGTTGAGTGGAGACCCGGCTGCCGCCATCGTCGATGCGCCGCTGGACCGCATGATCCAGCGCGGCGCGGCGAAGCTGCCGATGCTCGAAGCGACCGCGACGCTGCGCCTGCCCTCGCTGCGCCACCTTCCACCGCGCATGGAACCGCCGCGGCACAGCGGACTACGACCGCACCTGTCGCGCTGCCACCCTGCCTTGCTCCGCACCGGCATCGACGCATTGCGCCGTCGCGAGCCCGGCTTCGCGACGCTGGACCCGGCGCGGCGGCCACGGCTGCTGGTGCTGTGCGATGCGCCGACATCGATGCCCGCCGCACGGCGCTTCCTGATCGACCGCGGTTTCCCATCCGCCAGCATCGCCATCGGCGGCGATCACGCGTGCCGCGACGACGTACGCGCCGTCATCGATACCCTGCCTGTGCCACAGTCGACATTGGCCGATGCGCGGATCTGCGTGATCGTGGCGCTGCGCACGCATCGCAGCGGCACCGATCCGCTGACCGTCGTCGCCGCAGGCGCCGCGCCGCTGTGGCCGGAGCCGGATTTCGCCGAGGCCCGAACGGAAAACCGTGAGCGCGCGGTGCACCGACGCGCGCCGCAGAATCTGATCGACGTGCTGTCGGTGATCGAACATCCGCAGTGTCACGCCGCATACGCGCCCCTGCTGCGCGCGGGACTGTGCGCGCACGGCGCGCATGCGGGCAGGCGCATGCCCGACCGGCGCGATGCCGCCACCGGAGCTGCGGTCATCGATCCCGCCATCGACGATCTGGCCGTCGTCGCGCTGCGGGAACACGCCGCCGACTTCGATCTTGCGCTGCCGCTGGCCTGCGCCGATGCCCCGCTGCACGCGGAACGCCTGAGCGACCTGCCCCGTCGCGTCCTGCGGATGCGCCACGCGCTGGCGGTGCGCAAGTCGATCCACACGCACGCATGCTGCGACGTCAACGACAGCGGCCTGCGCCGGGCGTTCCTGGAATGCGCCGAGTCCGATCCGGAGATCGAAAGCCACGGCCTGATCGATCCCCGGCGGCACGCCGCGATCAGTCGCGAAGCCTGGCTCGCGCAGGGCTTCGCGACGCGCGTCTGGCCCGAGGCGGTGGTCCGCACCGCGGATCGCGTGTATCTGGTGAACCTCCAGCCGTTCTGTCCGACCCGGCGGCCGCTGCCTGACGCGGCCGAGCGCATGTTCGCGCACTGGCTGCGCCGGGCGAACGCATTACCGGCGGCGGAGCGGCAGGATCGGATCTGGTGTCGGGCGACGCTGGCCGCGCCGCTGTTCTGGTCGTGGAAACGCAGCGACGCCAGACTGTCCGCGCTGTTGTCGGAACTGGCCGACGCGGAGGCGCCTGCGCGCCGCGACGACATCATCGTTTGAGCAGGCAAGCCCTGCATCTGTAGAAGGGCCTTCAAGTGTAGGAGGGCCTTCAGGCCCGAGCTTTTTTCGGGAACCATGTTTTCATAGCGAAGCTCGGGGCTGAAGCCCCTCCTACAAGAACGAAGCTCGGGGCTGAAGCCCCTCCTACACAAGCGACGCGCGCGGCAATCCATCTCTGCTAGTCTCCGCCGACATCCGCCGGCGCTCGCCGGTGATCGACCGATCCGCGGAGCGCGCATGGCCTACAACCAGTTCGACCTGTTGCGGCAGCGCCGCTTCCTGCCCTTCTTCGTGGTGCAATCGCTGGGTGCGTTCAACGACAACGTCTATCGTCAGGCGATCATCGGCCTGCTGTTCTGGCTGGGCGTGGACGATCAGCAGCGCACGCTCTATACCAATCTCGCGCCGGCGCTGTTCATTCTGCCGTACTTCCTGTTCTCGGCCACCGCCGGGCAGATCGCCGAAAAACTCGAGAAGTCGCGACTGATCCGCATCACCACCGCGATGGAGATCGCGATCATGTCGGTGGCGGCGGCCGGTTTCATGCTGCAGAACATGCCGCTGCTGCTGGCGGCGCTGTTCTGTACCGGCGTGCAGTCGGCGCTGTTCGGGCCGGTGAAGTATTCGATCCTGCCGTCGGTACTCAAACCCGAGGAACTCACCGGCGGCAACGGGCTGGTGGAGATGGGGACGTCGATCTCGATCCTGGTCGGCATGATCGCCGGTGGCATGATCTTCAAACTCGCCGGCGACTACGGCCCGCACACCGCTGCCGCGGCCATCATCCTGCTGGCGATGCTGGGCAACGCCGTGAGCCGCCTCATCCCGACGGTGGATGCCGGCGCGCCGGACCTCAAGGTCCACGTCAATCCGATCCCGGAATCGCGCCGGGTGCTGAAGCTGGCGCGCAAGCAGTTGGCGGTGCGCAACGCGATGCTGGGCGTGTCGTGGTTCTGGTTCGTCGGCACCATGCTGACCGCGCAGTTGCCCAGCTACGCCAAACTCAATCTCGGCGGCGACGAAACCCTGTATCTGGTCGCGCTGGGCGTCTTTTCGGTCGGCACCGGCATCGGCTCGCTGCTGTGCGAGAAGCTGTCGGCGCGCACGGTGGAGATCGGCCTGGTGCCGCTGGGCGCGTTCGGCATGAGCGTGTTCCTGTTCGACCTGTACTTCGCGCGCAGCGGGGCGGCGGCGACGACCGGGCTGGATGTCGCCGGGTTCCTTGCCCAGCCTGGCGGCTGGCGGGTGACGTTCGATCTCGCCGCGGTCGGCATGTTCACCGGTTTCTTCCTGGTGCCGCTGTTCGCGCTGATCCAGAGCCGCACGCCGCGCAGCGAGCTGTCGCGGGTGATCTCGGCGGTCAACATCCAGAATGCGTTCTTCATCGTGCTGGCCGCGGTGCTGGGCATCGCGCTGCAGATGGAGCAGCTGAAGATCGGCGACACCGTGGTGCCGATGCCGGGCCTGAGCATTCCGCAGCTGTTCCTGTGCCTGGCGGTGGCCAACACCCTGGTGGCGATCTGGATCTTCACGATCGTCCCGGAATTCCTGATGCGCTTCCTCAGCTGGATGCTGGTGCGCTCGCTGTACCGGCTGCGGCTGCACGGCATCGAGAAGCATGTGCCCGACGAAGGACCGGCGCTGATCGTCTGCAACCACGTCAGCTACATGGATGCGCTGATTCTCTCGGCCAGCATTCCGCGGCCGGTGCGCTTCGTCATGTACTACAAGATCTTCAACGTGCCGGTGATGCGCTGGATCTTCCGCACCGGCAAGGCCATCCCGATCGCCAGCGCCAAGGAAGATCCGGTGGTGATGCGGCGCGCGTTCGAGGAGATCGACGCGGCGCTGGCCGACGGGCAGATCGTGTGCATCTTTCCCGAAGGCGCGTTGACCCGCGACGGCTCGATCGCACCGTTCAAGGCGGGCGTGGAACGGGTGCTGGCGCTGCGGCCGGTGCCGGTGGTGCCGATGGCGCTGAAACACATGTGGACCAGCATGTGGAGCAAGCGCGACGGCCGCCTGCGCCAGATGCGGGTCCCGCGCCGGTTCCGCGCGCATATCGAAGTGGTGGCGGGCGAGCCGGTGGATGGCCGCCAGGCCACCGCCGCGGCGCTGGAAGCCCGGGTCCGGGCGCTGCGGGGCGAGGACGCCTGATTGGCGCATTCCGACCGGTCCTGCGGACTGCAGCGGCGATTTGAAGCAGCCCGAATCCGGCACTGCGATTGCGCCGGACGGCGGAATGGGCACAATGAGGCCATTCCGCGCCTGATCCTGCGGGCCGGCCAGTGGCTGGCCCGCTACGCTTCCTGCCCTCCCGTTCCCCCTCGCTGACGATTCCCGGAGATTCACCATGAACACTACCGCCGCACCCGGCAATATCCCCAATCATCTGGCGTGGGCGATCATCGCGACCGTGCTCGCGACCTGCCTGTGCTGCCCGCTCGGCCTGCTCGGCATCGTCGCCATCGTCCAGTCCAACAAGGTCAACACCCTCATCAACCAGGGCGATTTCGACGGCGCCCGTCGCGCGTCGGACAGCGCCAAGACATGGTGCTGGGTCGCCACCGCACTGGCCATCATCGGCGTGCTGATCAACGTGGTGTTCCTGGCGTCCGGCGGCATGGGAAGCTATATGGAGTACATGCAGCAGATGCAGGAATTGCAGAACCGCTGATCGCCCAGCCGATCGTCCACCGGCAGCGGCCTCCCATCCGGCCGCTGTCCGTCGCCCGGATGACCCGGTTCGTGGTCGTCCGGGCGTGATGGCCGGGGCGACACCCCAGCCCCGCGCCTCCGCTGCATCCTCTTCGATCCGGCTCAGACCCCATGTCCTTCTCGCCGAACGGCCCGCACGCCAGCAACGAATTCGTCCCGAACAATCTGGTCTGGGCGATCCTCACGACCCTGTTCTGCTGCCTGCCGTTGGGCATCGTATCCATCGTCTATGCCACCCAGGTGGATGGTCTTCGCGCCGCGGGCAATATCGCCGGTGCGCGGATCGCAGCGGACAAGGCACGCTTCTGGGCGATCCTCTCCGTCGTGGCGGTGCCGGTGGTCATCGCGCTCTGGTTCGTGCTGTTCGGCGGACTGGCCGTACTGGGCAGTCTCACGAATGGCTGACCGGTCCGCCCTGCTGTCGCGTCCGGCGTCGGCCATCGCGGCAGCGGCCGCGCTGGGTGCGGCGATCGTCGGTATCTGGCTGTTGCGCAACTACGACCCGAACGTCCCGAACAATCTGTTCCCACCGTGCATGTTCAAGGCCTTCACCGGCCTGCATTGCATCGGCTGCGGGCTGACCCGCGCGCTGCACGCACTGGTCCACGGCGATATCGCCGGCGCATTCGCCATGAACCCGCTGGCGATGCTGGTGCTGCCGCTGATGCCGCTGATGGTGCTGGACGCGCGCGGCCTCACGCCGATGCGGATGAAGCCGTTCATGTCGGTGGTCATGAGTCCGAAGCTGTGGCTGGTGCTGCTGCCCGCCTATTGGATCGCGCGCAATCTGCCGTGGTGGCCGTTCACCTGGCTCGCACCGGGTTGACGCCGTGACCGCGCCGCGTCGTTCATCCGCCCGGTGCTAGCCTGCCGGCGATGTCTGTCCCCGGTCGCACCTTCCTGTTCCTGCTGTCGCTGTTCTCGGCGTGCTGGCTGTGGCCGGTCGATGCACGCGCGCAGCAGCAGACGAACCGCTGCACCGGCCCCGCCGGCAATACGATCTACACCGACCGCGCCTGCGCCAGCATCGGCGCCAGCGATCGGCTGCCGCGCGGCACCGCAAGCCTCGCCTATCGCCAGCGCCGCGGCGGCTGCGCGCGTACCGTGCAGGAACTCATCTATGAGATCACCACCGCGATCGACACTCGGGACGTGAACCGCCTCGGCGCGGTGTACCACTGGGTCGGCCTGGATGCCACAAGCGGCGACCGTATCCTCGACCGCCTGCAGACCATCGTCGACCGGCCGCTGGTAGATATCGTGGCGCTCCGGGCCGCGAGCGCGCCCAGCGTCGCCGACGCCACCCCCGAACCGCCGATCGCGCCTGCGGCTCCGGCTACGACGGCAATTGCACCAAACCCGCCGATCATCGCGCGGAACGCCGAAACGGGCGGCGTCGAAACAAGCGGCGGCGAGGCGCCGGTTTCGCGTCCGCCCGTGCGTCGCACGCCCGTCGGCCTGCGCCTCCAGCAGACCCTGGGCAAGAGCGCCACGCCGTCGCAGACCACGCTCGGTCTGCGCAAACACCTCGATTGCTGGTGGATCACGCTGTAGCCCAGCGCCGCATGTCCGATCGGACGCAGAACGTGCGCCGACGGTTCTGAGACGGTATCGGCGATATCGCAAAGACATGCTGCAACGCAGCTTGCGCAGGCTCCTGCGGCATGCGAACCATGTCGGCGGGCAAGGTGTCCGGGCCATCCTAGACAACCATCATGATCCCGACATTGCACATTCGGCTCGGACGCCGCAATGGAAGGACCAGGGAGAGACATCCGATATGAAGCGTTCAATGATGTTCATCGCCGTCGCCGCAGTGGCCGCGACGGGTTTCGCCGCGTTCGCCACGCAGGCCGCAAAACAACCGCTGTTCTCCAGCATGAAGGCCGCTCCGGCAGGCCTCGGCGGCGACGCCAGCTATCGCGCGCTGGCCGAAAGCCGCGCCACCGAATCGCTGCAGCTGGTGCAGGCCGACGCCTCGCAGATCAGCGCCGACAGCGACACCCTGCAATTGGGCCTGGGCGACACCGGCACCGCGCACATGCGCTACAGCAAGCGCAATCCCGACGGCACCCAGGTGTGGTACGGCAATCTCGGCAAGGATTTCGGCCTGGTCGATAGGCTGATGGGCAAGGCCAGCGGCGAAGTCGCCGACGACCCGAACAACTCGGTGATGATCGTCCGCAACGGCGACAAGCTCACCGGCACCATCCGCGCGAAAGGCCAGCTGTACTCGCTGCGCCCGCTGCGTTCCGGCGGCCATGCCATCGCGCGCATCAACGAAGCCAGAATGCCCCCCGATCACCCGGCCGCGTACAACTTCCTGCCGCGCATCGACATGGCCAAGGCGCCGCGCGCGGAACGCGCCACCGGCGTGGGCACCAAGGCGATCAGCACGATCCGCATCATGGTGGTGGCCACGCAGTCCGCAGCCAACGCCAGCGGCGACATCGCCGGCCTGGTCAACCTCGCCGTCGCCGAAACCAATCAGGGCTATGCGAACAGCGGCGTCGAGATCACCATGCAACTCGCCGGCCGTTACACCACGACCTATGTCGAATCCGGCAGCTTCAGCACCGATCTCTCCCGTTTCCGCGGCACGGCCGACGGCTTCATGGACACCTATCACGCCACCCGTAACTCGGTCACGGCCGACGTGATGATGCTGCTGATCAACAACAGCTCGTCCTGCGGCCTGGCCTCGGGCATCGGCTCCACCGCCGCCACCGCGTTCGCGGTCGCCCACTACGGCTGCGCCACCGGCTATTACTCGTTCGGTCACGAGGTCGGCCACCTGCAGTCGGCGCGCCACGACATCGCCACCGACGGCACCCTCACCCCGTACGCCTACGGCCACGGCTACCGTTCGCCGACCAACGCCTGGCGCACGATCATGGCCTATGCCTGTACCTCCGGCAGCTGCCCGCGCATCAACTACTGGTCGAATCCCGCCAAAACCTACGGCGGCCAGGCCATGGGCAACACAACGCGCGCGGACAACGCTCGCGTGCTGAACACCACCAAGGCCACCATCGCCGCCTTCCGCTGATCGCGGCATCGACGACGCAACACCGGACGGGACCGCATGGTCCCGTCTTTTTTCGCGCGACCGCGCCGCACTGTCGGCCTTGCGGCCGCATCGCCTAAAATACGGCGATTCCACTCCTCTGCGCGGACCTCGACATGACCCAGCGTTACCCCGAATGGATCTGGCACAACGGCAGGATCAAGCCATGGGCCGAGGCCACCACCCACGTGATGTCCCACGTGGTCCACTACGGATCGTCGGTGTTCGAAGGCATCCGCTGCTACGACACGCCCAGCGGCCCGGCGATCTTCCGCCTCACCGACCACAACAAGCGTCTGTACGCTTCGGCCAAGATCTACGACATGGCCATGCCGTACGGCCTGGACGACATCAACGCCGCCTGTCGCGACGTGCTGAAAGCCAACGACTTCACCACCGATTACCTGCGCCCGGTCGCCTATCGCGGCCTCGGCGGTTTCGGACTCTCGGCCGATACGCCGACCGACATGGCGGTCGCCACCTGGAAAATGGGCCAATACCTCGGCGCGACCGTGCTGGAAGAAGGCATCGACGCCTGCGTCTCCAGCTGGCAGCGCTTCGCGCCCAACACCCTCCCCGCGGGCGCCAAGGCCGGCGGCAATTATCTGTCCGGCCAGTTGGTCGCACGCGAAGCGCGCCGCCTCGGCTTCGGCGAAGGCATCGCGCTGGCCTCGACCGGCCTGCTCAGCGAAGGCGCCGGCGAGAATCTGTTCCTCGTGTTCGACGGCGCGCTGCACACCACCCCGGTCAGCGCCGCGCTGCTCAACGGCCTGACCCGCAACACCATCATCACCCTCGCCCGCGACGCCGGCATCGAAGTCTTCGAGCGCGACCTGCCGCGCGAATACCTCTACCTCTGCGACGAACTCTTCATGTGCGGTACCGCCGCGGAGATCACCCCGATCCGTTCGGTCGACGGCCGCCAGGTCGGCGCCGGCAAGCCAGGTCCGCTGACGCGGCGTCTGCAGGAGTTGTTCTTCGGGTTGTTCAATGGCAAGACTGCGGACAAGTATGGGTGGTTGGAAAGGGTGTGATTGTTGTTTGATTCTGAAACGCAATTGACGACGGAAATTGATGGTATGCAGGTAAAGCCTGGAACTTTTTCGCGCGCCCAGCGCGAAAAAGTTCCAGGCTATGCCCGCATTCTATAAAGCGCAGACATCAGCAGCGCCGCAAAATATCCGGCGCAAGACGGGTTACAAGAAACCCGTCGATCAAACCCCGAACGTCAACGTCGCGACGACCCCACGCTCAACCCCCGGCACCACCCGCACCCGCCACCCATACAGCACGCACAACCGGCGCACGATCGACAACCCGATACCGCCACCTTGCGTATGCTCGGCATGACTGCCGCGATACCCGCGTTCGAACAATCGCGCCGCATCCTCGGCGCTGAGTCCGGGACCGCTGTCGATCACATCGACAGCGTTGTCGCCCAGACGCACGACGATCTCGCCCTGCTGCGTGTATTTCACCGCATTGCCGATCAGGTTGCTGAGCGCCACGGTGACCGCGGATTCGGGCGCATCCACCACCACTTGGCCCGCAGTGCCTTCCACCCGCAGCGTCAGCGGTTTGCCGCCGAGCTGGGTGCGGTGCGCATCGAGTAATTGCTCCGCCAATTTGCCGACATCGGCGGCGCCATGGCCGCGTTCGTTGCGCGACAGCAGCAGCAGCGCGCTGATCAGGTCGGTGCACTGCTGCTCGGCGCGCTGGACGCGCTGCAGGCGGGCGCGGGTCTTGTCGTCCAGATCAGGCTTGGACAGCAGCAGCTCCGACGCGCCGCGGATCACCGCCAGCGGCGTGCGCAACTCATGACTCACGTCGGCATTGAACTCGCGGTCGCGCTTGACCACATCGGTCAGCCGCGCGGCGTAATCGTCCAGGGCTTTCGCCAGCTCGCCCACTTCGTCCTCGGCGAAATGCGAGGCCAGCGCCTCCGGCTCGGCGCTGCGGCCGGAGCGGCGAAGACGGCGCGCGAGCTCGGTCACCGGACTCATCACCCGCGAAGCGGCCCACATGCCGACCAGCAGCGACAGCAGTGTGAACACACCGACGCTCAGCATCAGTGCCTGGTTCAAGCGCGCCTGGCTCTCGCGTTCTTCCGCGATGTCGTAGGTGAGGAAGAACCAGTATTCCGGATCCTTGCGCACCGCGATCTTGTAGACCCGCGTGGCGCCGGTGACCGGGTCGACATTCGTCAGCTCGTGAACGCCATTGGGCAGCGTGCGCCATTCCGGCGGCACGCGATCGATCTTGCGGGTGCTGAACTGGCGCCCCTGGATCTTCTCGAACGGAACGCCGATGACATCGGGATTGATGTAGAAGCCGTCCGCAAACGTATCGTTGTTCTTCGTCAGCGCAGCCGCGATGACGGTATTCTCGACGCGATTGCGCAGGTAGACCGTGCTGGCCGCGATCAACGCCGTCAGCCCGAACCCCAGCAGCAGGAACGACAGGATGATGCGGCTGCGCAACCGCCGGCGATACGCCGGTTTGTGGCGCCGCGGCGGCTGTTCGGGCGGGCGCTGCTCAGGCGCCGGCATCGGGCACGGCGATGCGGTAGCCGATGCCGTGGCGGGTCTGGATCAGCGGCACGCCGAACGGCTTGTCGACCATCGCACGCAGGCCGTGGATATGCACGCGCAGGCTATCGGAATCCGGCAGCTCCTCGCCCCACACGCGGGTTTCCAGTTCCTGGCGGGTGACCACCGCGGGCGAGGCTTCCATCAGCGACTGCAGGATCTTCAGCGCGGTCGGGTTGAGCTGCAGCAGCTTGCCCTGGCGGCGCACTTCGAGGGTATCGAGGTTGTATTCCAGGTCGCCCACTTCCAGCACCCGGGTCTGTTTGCCCTTACCGCGCCGCGCCAGGGCGTTGAGGCGGACCTCGACCTCCTGCAGCGCGAACGGCTTGACCAGATAATCGTCGGCCCCGGAATCGAAACCCGCGACCTTGTTGTCCAGCGTGTCGCGCGCGGTAAGCATCAGCACCGGCGTCTGCTTGCGGGCTTCGGTGCGCAGCTTGCGGCAGACTTCCAGGCCATCCATGCCGGGCAGATTGAGATCGAGCACGATCGCGTCGAATTCGTGGACGATGGCCAGATGCAGGCCGGTGATGCCGTCGGCGGCGAAATCGACGGTGTGGCCGCGGTCTTCGAGGTAATCGCCAAGATTGGCGGCGATGTCCTGGTTGTCTTCGATCACGAGTATGCGCATGGGCGGTGAATCCTCAGAGGTGCTGCTGTGACCGGCCGGCATCCGTTCGGTTCCCGGCGGGCACCGACGCGTGCGGGGCAGCGCGTGCGCAATTCTGGCATACGCGTCCACGGGACACAGGTCCGGCGGCTTGTCGCAGATCGCGCAATGCGTCCTGCAACGCGACTTGCGATACGCCCGGGCGGACGCACGAAAAAAATGGCCCGTGCGACTTCCGCCGCCCGGGCCGAAAACAGGGTGTAACCCCGATGACCGGTTCTGCATCGCCCACTGACGAGGAAGGTGGTGTCAGATTCGGTCCGGACACGCTACGCCGGGATCGATTAAAGCGTCGTTAAAGCCGTATGACAGCCAAACCCAAGACCGGATTCAAGCTTTTCTTTTTGCGCGAAACTGAGTCGTTTTGGCGCCTTTTGCCAGCAATTCGACGATTTTACCGGCAATGTCGACGCCGGTGGCCGCCTCAATCCCTTCCAGTCCGGGCGAGGCGTTGACCTCCAGCACCAGCGGGCCGCGGTGGGAGCGGATCAGGTCCACCCCGGCCACGCCCAGGCCAAGGACCTTGGCGGCGCGGATCGCGACCTCGCGCTCGTCGTCGCTGGCTAGTACCGCTTCGCCGGTGCCGCCGCGATGCAGGTTCGAGCGGAAATCGCCCTTGGGCGCCTGTCGGCGCATCGCCGCGACCACGTCGTCACCGACCACGAAACAGCGCAGGTCGGCGCCCTCGGCTTCGGCGATGAATTCCTGCACCAGGAAATTGGCGTACAGCCCGCGCAGGGTTTCGACCACGCTGCGCGAAGCCGAGGGCTTCTCGGTGAGGATCACCCCCGCGCCCTGCGAGCTCTCGTTGAGCTTGATCACGTGCGGCGGCGGACCGAGCATCGACAGCAGGTCGACGGTGTCGTCGGGGTTGTCGCCGAACACGGTCGCCGGCATGCCGATGCCCTGCGCCGCCAGCAGCTGGTGGGCGCGCAGTTTGTCGCGGGCGCGGGCGATGGCGTCGGCGCGGTTGGGGGTGTAGCTGCCCATCAGCTCGAACTGGTGCAGCACCGCGGTGCCGTAGCGGGTGATGGACGCGCCGATCCGCGGCAGCACGGCCTGGTAGCCGGTCAGCGGGCGGCCTTTGTAATGCATGTCGAAACCATCGGAGGCGATGCGCATGTAGCAGCGCAGCGGATCGAGCACGCGTGCGCTGTGCCCCTGCTCGCGTGCGGCTTCCACCAGCCGGCGGGTCGAATAGAGCTTGCTGTTGCGGGACAGGATGGCGAGCTTCATGCGGCGCTCCAGGCGCAGGCGGACGACGGTGACAGCCTGCCGCGGGATGATGACGATTCCCGCTCGAAGCAACGCAGGGATGCGTATGTTACCCGCGCGACGGGCTGCGACGGGCGCGCTCCGATGCGTCCCGAAAAAAACGGCGACCTCGCGAGAGGTCGCCGTTTCGATGGCCGACTGCGCGACGGCAGCGTATGGACCCCGCCGTCAGCGCCCGCCCCGCGGATCGCGCGGGGAGGCTGCGATCAGCCGCAGGTGGTGTAGCAGGAGATCGTACCGAACGCGTAATCGTCGGCGGCCTCGTTGAACTCGTCGCCGCACGCGCCGAGCTGCGAATTATGGTCGCGGTTGCAAACGTCGTGGTCCAGACAATCCTGATACCACGCACCGACGCCGTCGGCCACGCCACAGCCCGCGCCGCAGCGGCCCGCGCACGAACTGGCGCTGCAGCCGTAACGCACGCTCTTGGCGGCATAGCCGTGCGTTGGGCAATAGTCGTGCGAGGACGAGCGCGTGAACGCCACGTCATCGTCGCAGACGTTGGCGATGCTGCGCAGATTGATGAAGCTGCCGCCGCCCTGATCGTTGCAGGCGGCCCGCGTCACGATCTGCAGCCCCTTGCCGGTGTCGCGCGCGAACGGCAGACGCGGCTCGGACAACATCGGCGCCGAAGGCTCGATCCTCGACGCGACATCGCGACGCACGATCCATTCGGGCGCGAACGCGCGTCCCAGCGGCACTTCGGAATACATCTCCGCAAGGCGCCACAGGAAGTCCTTCGACTTCGACATGCGCCGCATGTCGCCCTGATCGCTGAGCGCGCGGCCCAGTTCGTTCTGGAAGCTGCGCAGCACGGCGCGGTCGGCCTCATCGATAACGACGCGCTCGACCGTGCGTACGGTCATCGTGCCGGACGCGTAGTCGATCTCGTGCTCGATCAGCGCACCGTTCACTTCCAGACGCACGCGGACGCGCTCGGGCGCGACGCCCGCGGCAGCGGCCTTGCCGGCGGACAGACTGGTGGTCTGGAACGACAGCGCACCCGACGGCGTGCGCATGTCGCCGGCGATGTCATCGCTGGCCAATGCCTTGGCGGCAATGGCGCGCATGCGCAACTGGCCCGGCTCGGCCGGGACTTCAGGCGCATAGGCGGGATCGGTGGACGGCGACGACGCCGCGGCATCGCGGCTCTGCCACGCGCCCAGCATCAGCAACGACGCGCATGCGCCGGCCACGAAAATGGATCGGAAAGAACTGTTCAACGAACTTCTCCTTGTCAATGAATGGTGAGGCCGAGCCGATGCACGCACGGCGTCGCACCGGCCGGCGCCGCGGTTCCCCGCCGCGCGCCAAGCTGCTCTGCTGCCTGGATCACCGGACGCCCCCGTGCCCGGATGCCCGCAGTGTGCGGGAATACCGCTGCTTATGGCACCGCCATCCGACGACCGGCCTGCACATCACCCTAGGGAATGGCGACTGCGTGGTCAGTGCATCCACCAGCCGAATACCATGCGTCAGCGCTTGCGCAACCTCCGCGCATTCGCGGTCGCGATGCGGTGATACGGCGCAAGACCCGCGCTGAGCATGCGGGCAAGGGGATTGGTCACCGGAATGCTGCTGTGCGACATCCCCATCCAGGGCGCCCACATCGCGTGCATGAACGACTGCGCCATCGCCATCTGCTGTTGCATCGCGAATGCGGTCATCGCCACCGCCGACTGCGACGCGGCCTGCCATTTCTCGCTGCTCATCCGCGAGAGTTCGGTGCGATCGGAACGCGACGGCATCGCGCCCGCCAATGCCAACCGCATGAGCCTGTGGGACACGATGCCCGGCACCACGGCGTTGATCTCTGCGACCTGGCGGCCGAGGCGAAGCGTTTCGTCGATGCGTTTCATGAAAGCGTTTCCGTTGCTGCGATGCAGCATCGTGCGCCGTGCATAGTGAACGCCACATCTTTTCCGTGAGCCAGTTCAAACGCATGAAGCGAATCACGCACGAGCATGCCGATTGCATGTCGCCATCGTGCGCGGCGTGCGTAATGCGCGTAATGATTCCGTTGGATGCGCGGCGGATGCCCGTCGCACATGGGCTGCGGCGCTGGCACGCGATTTGCGCAGATATTCCATAGCTGCGGCGTCAGGCCGCAGCCTTCCCCCATTGCAGGACACTCCCAATGAACGAACACGACAAGCGAATCGACAAAGACCTGGACAAGGACCTCAATCGCGATCCGATCACCGGCGCACCGGGTTCGCACCCGGTCGGCACCGGCATCGGTGCGGCCGCGGCCGGCGCTGCGGGCGCAGCCATCGGCGCAGTCGCCGGTCCCGCAGGCGCGCTCGCGGGCGCGGCGATCGGTGCAATCGTCGGCGGCTTGGCCGGCAAGGGCGTCGGCGAGGCCGTCAACCCGACAGCCGAGGATACCTACTGGCGCGATCAGTACTCGCGTGAGCCCTACTACGCGAAGGATTACACCTACAACGATTACGCCCCGGCCTATCGCACCGGCTATGAAGCGCGCTCGGAATATGCCAACCGCAGCTTCGACGATATCGATGCCGACCTGCAGCGCAAGTACGACGCCACCCGCGGCGAATCCACGCTGCCGTGGGATCGCGCCCGTCCGGCCGCTCGCGCAGCATGGGATCGCATCGAGCGCGCCGTTCCGGGCGACTTCGACCGCGACGGCAAGTAAAGCGTCAACCGCAGGCGACGCGCTTTTCGCCTGCTTGAACGAAAAGAGGGGCGGCGCAAGCCGTCCCTTTTCGTGCATCGGCCGCTGGCGGCGATCCGAAGGATCTGCAGTCGTACATCACGACAGCAGCGAACACCGTCCACCCGTTTTCACCGCAATTTCTCCACACAAGGCGCATCGTCATGACCAAATCCATTCTGTCCGTCGCACTCGCGTTGACTGCATGCGCGTTGACGATGCCGGCGCATGCCGAAGACGCATCTCTTGCAGACGCAGCCAATCGGCCGACGTCGACCACGGGCGTTGCCGGCCAGCTGCGCGCGCAGATACTGCTGGATCGCGCCCGGTTTTCCCCTGGCGAGATCGACGGCCGCGTGGGTTCCAATCAGCGCCGTGCGGTGCGCGGCTATCAGCTCGCGCGCGGCCTGTCCGGCACTGGCGAACTCGACGCCGCGACCTGGGCGGCACTCAACGCCGATGCGCCAGCCGCAGTGATCGCGTACACGCTGACCGCAGAAGACGTAGGCCAGACGTTCGCAAAACTGCCCAAGGGCATGCTGAAACAAAGCAAACTCAAGGCGCTCGGCTTCGAGTCCATCGAAGAAGCCTTGGGCGAACGTTTTCACGCCAGCCCGGCCCTGCTCAAGCAACTGAATCCGAATGCGGATTTCGGCAAGGCCGGCGCGCAGATCCAGGTGCCCAACGTCGCCGATACGCCTGCGCTGCCGAAGGCATCGAAGCTGGTCGTCGACAAATCCGATTCGACGCTGACCCTGTTCGACAGCGCCGGCAAACCCATCGCACAGTTCCCCGTGTCGTCGGGCAGCGAACGCGATCCGCTGCCGATCGGGGAATGGAAAATCGTGGCGACCGCGGTGAATCCCACCTACCACTACAACCCCAAGCTGTTCTGGGACGCCGATCCGAGCCACACCAAAGCCACGCTGGCGGCCGGCCCGAACAATCCGGTGGGCACCCGCTGGATCGATCTGTCCAAACCGCACTACGGCCTGCACGGCACGCCCGCGCCTTCGAGCATCGGCAAACGCCAATCGCATGGCTGCGTGCGCCTGACCAATTGGGATGCCGAGCGTGTGGCGGCAACGGTAGACGCTTCGGTTCCTGTGGTGATGCAGGAATAACCAGCGAAAAGCCGCGCGCGCCGGACCCGACGGCCCGTGCGCGACCGGCGGCGCGATAACCTCCCAGTGCTTAGCGTGACGCAGGAATAACGGATGAAATATCTCGGCGTGCTGCTCATTGGAATGTTGCTGGGCGCGATGGCGTATCGCGAGGTGGCCATGTGGCGCGCACCGACGCCATCGCAGTCCCTGGAATGTCGGCGCGACTGCCCGGCGAACGATCCTGCGACTACGCTCGATGCACAGGAGCCGGTCCCGGCGCCGCGAACAGTTGCTACAGACAATGCTCTTAGTGGAACTCCAATCACGGCCACTCCGGGCATCGATCCTTCACGTCGCGAGCCGGCTGCCATTGCCGGCGCCGAACCCTCATCCGCAGACCTGCTGATCCCGGTCCAGGGCACGTCTGCCGCCGAACTCACCGACACCTTCGTCGACGCGCGCAGCGAAGGGCGATCGCATGACGCCATCGACATCATGGCGGCCGCGGGAACCCCGGTGATAGCAGTGGCGGACGGACATATCGAGAAACTGTTCGACAGCGCGCGCGGCGGCCTGACGATCTACCAGTTCGAGCCCCGCGGCCGATACGCGTACTACTACGCCCATCTGCAGCGATACGCCGACGGCCTTGCCGAAAAGCAATCGATTAAACGCGGCCAGGTGATCGGTTACGTCGGCAGCACCGGCAATGCCGATCCAGCTGCACCGCATCTGCACTTCGCGATCTTCGTGCTGGGCCCGGAGCGTCGCTGGTCGGAAGGCACCGCGATCAATCCGTATCCTGCCCTGACGCGAAGCCAAGGTAGCGTGAAGTAGCAGGGCTTTGATCTGTTCCGCTTCATCCAGTCAAACTGCCGGACATCATCCCAGCCCTGTGCCGCCACTGCGCGGAACCAGTCGCTGCGGAATCCCGCGTCACCGACGATCACGGGCTTGCGTGCAGGAATGATCTTTGCCAAAGCATCAAGAAACTCCCGTTGTGCACCCGGGGAGTTCAGCCGGGCGTTCGGATAATGCGCTCGTATACCGTCAGTGATCGACCTCCCACCGACACTGCTGCCCGCAACAGGCACCAGCGACCGTCTTCCTTGAGATCGGACCAGTCCACGACAATCACCGGACGCGGCTGCGTCAGCAGCCACACCGCCATCGCCCGATGCTGCGCAGCGTGTTCCCGGTGCAAATGGCGATTGCTCAACAAGCGATCCAGCGCCTTCAGCAGCGCGCGTGAAAAGGTCGCGTGAGGCCAGGACCGGAACAGATCTGTCAACGTCAAACGACGACCGTCGATCAACGCCTCAATCGCATGCAGCAGGACATTGCGTCTGCGGCCATGCATCGGGTCTAGCGCTGGGGCCAGCGGGTGGAGCAGAATCTCGGTGGCGTGCATGGCGAGGTACCCAGGCTTCGATACATCGAGGAAAAAACCGCGTCATGCACGCGCTTTTTTTGCGGACAATAAACCGTATCCCATTGATCTTCAATAAGAAAAAAATGGGGCGACCTTAGGTACGAGACCCGCCCTACGATCGGTTACCCTGCATGCCCTTTAGCCCTTTCATCGCCGCCATGCCCTCTTTCGATATCGTCTCCGAAGTCGATCTGCACGAACTCACCAACGCCGTCGACCAGGCCAATCGCGAACTCACCACCCGCTTCGACTTCAAGGGCGTGGACGCCACCTTCGCGCTCGAAGACAGCACCGTCGCACTCACCGCGCCCAGCGAATTCCAGCTGCAGCAGATGCAGGACATCCTGCGCTTGCGGATGATCGCGCGGAAGATCGACGCCCGCTGTCTCGACGCCGGCGACATCGACACCAACCTCGCCGGCGCGCGGCAGAAGATCAAGGTGCAGCAGGGCATCGAACGCGATCTGGCCAAGAAGATCCAGACCGCGATCAAGGACGCAAAACTGAAGGTCGACACCCAGATTAACGGCGACAAACTGCGCGTCAACGGCAAGAAGCGCGACGACCTGCAGGCCGCCATGGCCCTGCTGCGCGGCATGGAATTCGAGCGGCCGCTGCAGTTCGATAATTTCCGCGATTGAGTCGGCGATGAATCAGGAGGAGGAAAGTCTGGCCGAAGAGATCACCGCTACCCGCCGCTGGCTGGAGCGCGCGGTGATCGGGCTGAACCTTTGCCCGTTCGCGAAAGCGGTGTATGTCAAGCAGCAGGTGCGCTTCGCGCTGAGCGACGCCGAACTGCCGGAAGACCTGCTGGAAGAACTCGCCGAAGAACTGCTGCGCCTGCGCGATACATCGGCGGACGAAATCGACACCACCTTGCTGGTGCATCCGCGGGTGCTGACCGACTTCCTGGATTACAACGATTTTCTCGATCGGGTCGACGCGCTGATCGAAGCGCTGGGCCTGGAAGGCGAACTGCAGGTCGCGAGTTTACATCCGCAGTACCAGTTCGCCGACAGCGAAGCCGACGACCCGGGCAACTGCACCAATCGCGCGCCCTACCCGACCCTGCATCTGCTTCGCGAAGCGAGCCTCGACAAGGCCGTCGCCGCCTATCCGGACGCGGATGTCATCGTCGAGCGCAATCTCGACACGATGGCGAAGCTCGGATTGGAAGGCTGGCGCACACTCATGGCACCTTGATCCGTAAACTGCGGCGCCAGTGGCGCTTCTGGTCCTTCAGGGACCGTCACGGTCGTTTCGTTGTGGACAGTCGGGCGTCCAGCCATGGCGACAGCAATGCATGCGCATCGTCCATCGTAGCGACGATGCGGTGTCCCAATGAACGCACATCATCGCTAGGCGCCAGAAGATCGGGAATTTGGACCGGCGCCATGCCTGCACCCAGCGCCGAACGTACACCGGCCGGCGAATCCTCCAGCACCACGCATTTACGCGGATCGACCTGCAGACGTTGTGCGGCAAGCAGATAGATGTCCGGTGCCGGCTTTGGATGCCTGACATCGTCGCCGCCCACCACCAAAGGGAAATAGGCCCGCAGACTGGCGCGCTCCAGCTTGTACAGTGCCCGCGGACGCCGCGTGGAGGTCGCCACGGCGCGCGGCATGCCGACCGAAACCAAACGCTCCAAAAATGCAATCAGACCGGATTTCAGCGGCAAGCCAGCGTCGACGCGCACGTTGTACAGCGACTGCGTAACGCGCTGTAGCGCCTGTGCCCGGTCTTCATCGATGTGCTCGCGCAGCAGTCGGTGACAGGCAGCGTCGTGAAGTCCGACCATCGACAGCCACAGATCGTCGTCCAGCGGGAGCGCAAGTTCGCTTGCGGCTTGGCGCCAGCATTCCAACAACGCGCGCTCGCTTTCGATCATGGTGCCGTCCATATCGAAAATTACCGCCTCCGGGATGAAGTCGAGTGCGTCTACGGCGGAGTCAATCATCTCGGACGGAATCATGGGTGGTATTTCACAGAAACGCGACAAAGTAACGTGGGAGTGCTATCGCGCGAACAGACGTTTCAAACCGGCCTCGTCCAGCGCGCGCCACTCGCCCGTCGGAAGATCGCCCGGCGCCAGCCCGCCCACCGACACGCGGTGCAGCGTTTCGACGTGGTTGCCCAGCGCCGCGAACATCCTTCGCACCTGGTGATAGCGGCCTTCATGCAGGGTCAATCGCGCGCGCTGCGGCGCCAGCACGTCGAGCTCCGCCGGCAGCAGCGGCTTCTGCTCGGATTCCAGCATCAGCGTGCCGCTGGCGAAGATCGCGGCCTCGTCGCCGCGCAGCGGTTCCGCGAGCGTCGCTTCGTAGACTTTCGACAATTCCGACTTCGGCGAAATGATCCTGTGCAGCAGCGCGCCGTCGTCGGTCAGCAACAACAGGCCGCTGGTGTCGCGATCGAGCCGGCCCACGGTGGACAGCACCGGATCGCGCAGGCGGAAACGCGGCGGCAGCAGGTCGTAGATCAACCGCCCCTTGTCCTTGGTCGAACACACGTAGCCCGGCGGCTTGTGCAGCATCAGCAACAGGCCCTGCGGCGGATCGAGCGGTTCGCCGTCGACGCGGATCGCCTCGTACGCGGCATGCACGCCGAGTTCGTCGTCGGTGTAGAGCGGCTGGCCGTCGGCATCGGCGATGCGGCCCTCGCGGAACATCGCCGTTACCTGCTTGCGGCTGCCGTAACCGAGGTTGGCGATGAGTTTCAGCAGTTTCATGCGTCGCCGCGCCAGCTGCGCGCTTCGGCGGCGCGGCTGGGCGCGCGTTTCTTGTGCCTGGGGGCCGGCGCGGGCGTTGCGCGCTGCGGCGCGGCCACGGCCTTGATCGCTTCGATGATCTTGAAGCCCTGCTGCTGGGCGACGATGCGCACGCTGCCGAAATTCGCGTCCAGTTCGAGTTCGTACGGCAGATTGCGATTCGCCACCAGCCACAGCCGCCCGCCCGGCACCAGCGCCGCGGCCGCAGCGGCGATGAACGCGCGGCCGATGTCCGGACGCGCCGCGCTCTGCTGCGCGTGGAACGGCGGATTGGTGACGATGACGTCGTAGGTTTCGGACAGCCCCGCGGTCACGTCCTGCCAGACATATCGCAGCGGTAGCCGCGCCGCCGCGTCGGCGAGATTGCGTCGCGCGAGTTCCAGCGCACGCGCCTCGGCTTCGTACAGATCCAGCGATGCGATGCCGGGGCAACGCTTCAACAACGCATCGGAGAGATAGCCGTAGCCCGCGCCGAGATCAGCGGCGCGCCCGCGGAGATCAATCGGCAGATGTTCGGCCAGCAGCTGCGAGGCCGGATCGATGCGATCCCAGGCGAACACGCCGGGACGGCTCACGAAACGTCCGCCGAGGATCGGGCGCACGGCGTCCAGCGTCGACCACTGCGCGAGGAGGGCCGCATCGATCTTCGCATCGTCGTGCTTGACCCAGAACACGCGGCAGTGATGCTTGGTGAGATTGCCGTCGAGCCCGCACAGTTTCCTGAAGTCGCCCTCGCCCGACTTGGCGCCGTCGTCGTTGGCGATGCACGCCACGACCACGCCGCCGGGCGCACAGCGCTGCAACGCCTGCGCGAACAGCGCGCGGGCCTCGTCGCGCTGCCGCGGCGGCAGCACCAGCACAAGCGCATGACGGGCGTCGGAAGCGGCATCGCCCGGCTCGGCGACCGTCCAGCCGGACCGCTCCAGCGCCTCGGCGTCGGGCTTGAAGCTCTGCTCGCAGATCAGCCCCGGGCGCTGCTGTTGGCGCAGCGGCCAGCCGTCGCGCGCCCTCAGGAACAAGACGGTGGAAGCCGACGCGCCGCCCTCTGCGGGCCATTTCAACAGGCCCTGCTCGAACGGCAGGAACAGGGTTTCGAGCGCGGGATCGCGGGTGTCAGCGGCCATCGCGGCGGCCTCGGCGGCAAATCGGGGAAGATGTCATCCGGGCATTTTATGTCAGTCGCGTGATGTTTCCCGCGCCGCTGCGAATCATGTGAGCATCCTCTCCAGAATTCCAGCCCAGTGACCGCGACCGCCGACGCCATGGATTCGCCACAAAGCCGCTTCGCCGCACTGCTGGAACAGCACCGTGGCATCGTGTTCAAGGTGGCGGCCACTTATTGCCGCCATCGCGACGACCGCCAGGATCTGGCCCAGGAGATCGCCGCCCAGCTGTGGCGCGCGTTCCCCGGCTACGACCCGGCGCGGCCGTTCTCGACCTGGATGTACCGGATCGCGCTGAACGTGGCGATCTCGCATGTCCGCAGCGCCGGCGCGCGTGCGCCCGCGGTGTCGCTGGACGAGGAATATCACGAGGAGCGCGACAGCCACCCCGGCTTCGCGATCGACGACGGCACCGCGCAGCACGAAGTCGATCAACAACTGCGCGCGCTGTACGCGGTCATCGACCGGCAATCGCCGATGGACCGTGCCTTGCTGCTGCTGTGGCTGGAAGACCGCAGCCAGCGTGAGATCGCCGAGGTCATCGGCATCAGCGAAAGCAATGTCGCGACCAAGCTCAACCGTCTGAAACAGCGGATCCGCGAGCAGATCGCGGACCCCGCATTCAACTGAATCCAATTACCGGGACAACAGCACGATGGATACCACCATGGAACTCGACGACCTGAAACTCGCCTGGAAAACGCTCGACGCACGGCTGCAGCAGCAGAATGCGCTGCAACTGGCCGAACTGCACGATCGCAGGATCGGGCGCATCCGCACCAGTTTGTGGCCCTTGATGGT
Source organism: Chitinophaga pinensis (assembly GCA_943371935.1). Lineage (GTDB taxonomy): Bacteria > Pseudomonadota > Gammaproteobacteria > Xanthomonadales > Xanthomonadaceae > Lysobacter_I. Next base: position 41,446 of record CALRWS020000029.1, read on the forward strand.
CGGACAGATCGTGCAGATTTTTTTCGGCGCTGGCTGCGTGGTCATCGGCGTCGGCATGTGGAAGACTTTCGCTGCGATCGTGCCGGTGTTGCTGGCCGGGATCGTCTTCCACGTCTACGGCGTACTCGCGATCATCGCGGCGGTCATCGTTCTGGCTCGCATCGCCCGGATCGATCACAACTTGCCGGTGCTGGCGCTGCAGCAGCGCCTCGCATCCTTGCGCAAGGCATACCTCGTCAGCGGCATGGTGATTGGATTGCCGTGGTGGCTGCTGTGGGTGTTGCCGCTGATGGCCGTCGCTTCGCTGCACAATACGCAAACCGGCGAATCAGGACTGCCGCTCTGGATCTGGATGTGCATCGCAGGCGGCACTGCCGGCATCCTCGCGACCTGGGCGTTCCATCGCTGGTTGCAACGGCCCGGCCGTGAAGCCTTGGCCAAACGCATGCAGGACAACGCCGTGGGCGGCAGTCTGCGCAGGGCGCAGGCGGAACTGGATGCATTGAAGGCATACGCCGAGGAGTGACACCGATCGCGCGCCGCAAGATGGCTTGCATTTCACCCGGTGTATTCGCTAGATTCGACTCGTGATGTGACTCGCGTACCGCCCCACGATTGGGGCGGGGTACCGATACCGGACCGCAGACCGATGTCTGCCTCGCTGCCAAAGTCCTTCAGCCGCGTTCCGACTTTCGGACGATGGTGCCCTGCAGTCCGTGACGCGGGCCTCCGGATTAATTCTCTATGAGATCTCCGGGCCGGCATTCCGTTGACACTTACGCAAGGACACCTCATGAATAGAATTCGCAAAGCACGCGTGCGCGCCTCAAAATCGCAGGATGGTCATTGCCATTACTGCGGCAAACCGATGATTCAGGACCAGAACTTCCTTGATGCTTTTGCAAAGCAGAACGGACTGAAGAAAAAACAGGCAAGAGAACTGCTCGCCACCGCAGAACATCTGCTTGCGCGTAGCGAAGGCGGTACCGATGCCGGGAAAAACATTGTCGCTGCGCATGCCATCTGCAATCGCAGACGGCATCAGCGGAAGAACGCACCGCCACCGGAGCAATTCCGGCAGCTCGTCCAGAAGCGTTGCGAAAAAGGCCGTTGGCACGTCCCCGCCGTTCTGAAGATGCCTACGCATTTACCGCCGCTGCGAACGTAGCGGCGGCATTGCATCAAGCATCCAACTCCCGCAACACCAGCGACGGCGGCGCGTCCAGCACGCGCCGCGTCGCGAACAGGCCCGCCGCCAGCGCCGCGAGCATGCCCAGACCGGCGCCCGCCGCGGCCATGCCCCAGTTGATCTCGAACGGCAGATCGAAGACCTGCACCGCGACCACGCCGGCCAGGATCGACGCGGCGATCGCGGCCACAACGCCCGACAGCAGGCCGATCACCGCGAACTCCGAGGCCTGCGCCATCCGCAACTGCCTGCGGCTGCCACCCAGCGCGCGCATCACCCCGCCTTCGCGCAGGCGCTCGTCCTGGCTCGCGCTCACCGCGGCCAGCAGCACCAGCACACCGGCCGCCAACGAGAACCAGAACACCACCTGCACCACCATCGCCACCTGGTCGCCGATGCTCTTCACCTGAGTGAGGATGGCGTCGACGTCGATCACCGACAGATTCGGGAAGCGCTGCACCAGCCCGGCGGTGAATGTCGTGCGTTCCGGCGGCACTTTCACCGCGGTGATGTAACTGCCGGAATACTCGTCCAGCGCGCCGGGCGATGCGATCACGAAGAAATTCGGCTTGAAGCTTTCCCACTCGACCGTGCGCAGGCTGGTGATCGTCGCCTCGAAGCGCTGACCGGCGATGTCGAAGGTCACGCGGTCGCCCAGCTTCCACTTCAGCGATTCGGCGAATTCCTGTTCGACCGAGATTTCCGGTCGGGCGAGCTGTTTCGGCGGCCAGAGCTTGCCGGCGACGATCTTGTTGTCGTCGCCCACACTGTCGGCCGACGACAGATTGAATTCGCGCTCGGCCAGCCGCCGCGCACGGTCGCCATCGGCGGCGTAGGCGTCGCCGGTCACCGGCTTGCCGTTGTGTTCGACCAGACGGCCGCGGATCATCGGATACAGCTTCAGCGCGCCGGCGCCCTGCGATGCCACGCCCTGCGAGAGCATGTATTCGCGTACGCCTTCGAGCTGGTCGGGCTGCACGTTGATGACGAACCGGTTCGGCGCGTCGTCAGACAGCGAGAGACGCCAGCGATCGAGCAGATCGGTGCGCACGAAGGTCAACAGCAGCAGCGCCATCAATCCCAGTCCCAGCGCGGACACCTGCGCGATGCTGGTGCCGGCGCGGCGGCTGACGTTCGCCAGGCCGTAACGCAGGCTGCCGCGCAACCGCGAACGCATGCGCCGCACCAGCAGGATCAGGCCGTAGGCGATCAGCGCGAGCGCCGCCAGCGTGGCGACGATGCCGAGCAGCATCGTCAGCCCCAGCGTCGCCGACCCGGCCTGCCACCACAGCAGCGCGCCCAGTCCGCCGAAACCAGCCAACGCCACCAGCCACGCGCTGGGCTCGGTCGCATCGAGATCGCGACGCAGCACGCGCAACGCCGGCACGCGGCGCAGCGCCAGCACCGGCGGCGCACCGAACGACATCAGCACGACGATGCCGGTCGCGAAGCCCTGCAGCGCCGGCCACACGCTGGCCGGCGGAATGTCCACCTTCAGTTCGTTCGCCAACCACACGCCGACGCCCCACTGCAGCGCGAACGCAATGACGATTCCGATGAGGCTGGCCACGACGCCGAGGATCAACAGTTCGCCGATATGGATCGCGGCGAGCGTGCGCTGGCTGGCGCCGAGGCAGCGCATCACCGCCGCGCCGGAGAGATGCCGTTCGCTGTGTCGGCGTGCGGCCATCGCCACCGCCACCGCGGCCAGCACCACCGACACCAGGGCGGCGAGACCGAGGAAACGCCCGGCGCGATCGAGTGCGGAGCGGATTTCGGGACGCGCATCGGCGATGGTTTCCAGACGCTGCCCGCGGGCCAGCGACGCGCGCGCGGTTTTGCTGAAGGCTTCGACCGCTTGCGCTTCGCCGGCGATCACCAGCTTGTATCCGACGCGGCTGCCGGGCTGGATCAGGCCGGTCGCGGGCAGATCGCCGAGCGCGATGAAGACTTTCGGCGCGACGTTGAAATAATCGATGGCGCCGTCGGGTTCCTGCAGCACCAGCGCCGCGAGACGCAGCTCGACGCCGCCGATGCCGATGTTGTCGCCGGGCTTCGCGCCCAGCGCATCGGCACCGGCGCGGCTCAGCCACAGCGTGCCGGGCGCGGGCGCGCCATCGACATTGCGTTCACCCTTCAAATCGACGATCCGGAACTGTCCGCGCAGCGGGAACCCTTCGCCCAGCGCGCGTAACTCGCCGAGCTTCAGCTGCGCGGTGTCGCCGCGGCCGAGCCGGATCATCGTCGGCAGTTCCACGATGTCGGTGCGTCGCAATCCATCGAGCTGCGACGCGTCGCGGATCTTCCCGGCGATGGGGGCATCGCCGCGCACCACGGCGTCACCGCCGAGCAGACGGTTCGCTTCGATCGCCAGCGCGCGTCCGGCGCGATCGGTCACGAAACCCACCGACGTCACCGCGATCACAGCCAGCACCAGCGCCGCGATCAGGATGCGGATGTCGCCAGCGGCGAGATCGCGGCGAAGTTGGCGCCATGCAAGTGAGAAGAGTTTCATGACAACCTCGGATGCGACTGCTGCTGGACGTCATCGCCATGCAGGCTTGAATGCATGAAAAGCGACGCAACCGCACAGAGCAAATCCCCCCTTCCCCCCTTTTTCAAAGGGGGGAAGGCAAGGTCCGCGTTGTTCAGTTGATGTGCGCTCAATCGATGTAAGCTCAACCGAGCTGCGTCCAGTCGATGTGCGTCGCAATACCCCTTTTGAAAAAGGGGGTCGGCGTCCGCGAAGCGGGCGACGGGGGGATTTGCTTTTTGCCTTGCCGAAGACACGACGACGCACATGACCATACTCACGCCGACACCAACCGGCCGCTGTCCAACCGCAGCACGCGATGGCAGCGCGACGCCAGATGCTCGTCGTGGGTCACCAGCACCAGCGTGGTGCCGGCGTCGGCGTTCAGGCCGAACAACAGTTCGATGATCGCCTGCCCGGTACGTGTGTCGAGATTGCCGGTGGGCTCATCGGCGAACAGCAGCGCCGGCCGTGTCACGAACGCGCGCGCCAGCGCCACGCGCTGCTGCTCGCCGCCGGAGAGCTGGCGCGGGTAATGATCGAGACGTTCGCCCAGACCGACCTTGCGCAGGATCTCGCGCGCCGGGCCCTCGACGTCCGCATCGCCGCGCAGCTCCAGCGGCAGCATCACGTTCTCCAGCGCGGTCAACGAGGGCAGCAGCTGGAAACTCTGGAAGACGAAGCCGACCTTCTCGCCGCGCACCTTCGCGCGGCCGTCCTCGTCCAGCGTCGACAGCGGCGCGCCGTCAAGCAGCACGCGGCCGTCGCTGGGGGTGTCCAGCCCGGCCATCAGCGCCAGCAGCGTGCTCTTGCCGGAACCCGAGGCGCCGATGATGGCGACGCTGTCGCCGGTCGCGATCTCGAAGCCGATCCCTTCGAGGATGGTCAGTTCGGTGGTCGGCAGGCGCACGCGCTTGCCGAGGCCTTCGACCGTGAGCGCGGGGGAACGGGACGAAGGGGCGCCGGTCTCGGCGCTGTCGCCGGACGGCTGATCAGCCGGATGCAGGGTCATGGGGCGTCGCTGTGGAGGTGACGAGGGGTCGATATTGGGGGGGCGCGGGATGGATGCAAGCCCGGCCGGACCCCAACTGATGGCATGTACGGCAGGGACGCGACGAGGGATGCGTTGCTTTCGCAATGCGGGAACAGGGTCGACACGATCTGTACCCACAGCGTCCTAGCCCGGTGCGGCCTTCGGCCCTGGGGTTACGATGCTGCCTCGACCCAGCACTCTGGAGCCGCTCCATGTCCCCCACCGAACTCGTCCGCGAATGGGTCTCCCGCTTCAACGCAGGAGACGTCGAAGGTCTCGCGTCGCTCTACGCCGAAGACGCGACCAATCATCAGGTGGTGATGACGCCGCTGGTCGGCCGCGAGGCGATCCGGCGGATGTTCCAGATCGAATTCGGCCGCGCGGAGATGACCTGCATCATCGAGAACCTGTTCGGCGACGGCGAGTGGGCGATCCTGGAGTGGCGCGACCCCAATGGCCTTCGCGGCTGCGGCTTTTTCCACGTACGCAACAGTGAGATCGTGTTCCAGCGTGGTTACTTCGATCAGCTGTCGTTTTTCCGGCTGCAGGGCATTCCGGTTCCGGACCATTACCTCGACGACTGACGACAGACCGGAACGTCTCATCGCAGACAGGCATGGGGTGCGCCTGTGGCGCATCGTTCTGATCGCAAGTGGTCAAGATCGGTGCGCCACAGGCGCACCCTATGAAAGTCATCCTCGCGTGATTGACGCATCACAGTCTGGATGCGTCGGTTCGGGGCTTCGCCGCATCATGCAAGCTGATCGACAACAGCCGGATGCGCATCCCGCATCGCATGAGCCGCATCGAACGTCTGGCCCCGAATCATCGCCCCCGCCAACATGTCGCAAATCCGGGCTTCGATCTCCTGATCGTCGAGCAGATCGGAGTCGTCCATCACGGCCGCCCACAGCACGGACGTCAGCGAACGCGACAGCACGAACCGGCAGGCGGGAGACAGCGTCAGACCATCGTTCTCCGCCAACTGGGACAGGCATCGTCCGATGCAGTCGTCCAGCACGCGCATCGCCTCCTGCATTCTTGCCGCCCCACCTTTTCGGGTGACCACGCGCATCACCGCCCGCAACGTTTTCCGGTAGCTGCGGGCATACGCGACGTTCACCGCAACCAGCCGCGATATCCCCTCGCGTACGGGTTGGTCGCGGGAGGCCACCAGCGTCGATTTCAAGTGTTCGATCACTTTGTTGCGATGCGACATCGCCATCGCCATCAGCAGGGAGTCTCGATCCTGGAAGTATTGATAAAGCGTGCCGATGCTGAAACCGGACACCTCGGAGATCCGTTTGGTGGTGATCCTGTCGGCACCTTCGCGCTCGATGATCTGCGCCGTCGCCTCGTAGATCGCGTCGACCGTACTCTCCGACCTGGCCTGTCTGGGCCGACGCCTGACGACCTTCCCGGCTTTCACCGCCTTCACTGCTTTCATGACGCACCTTCGATAACGACGGCCGTCGCAGATTCGACACGGCGCCGTCGATCTCCGTACATCGATCGATGATCGCACGGCTGCGGAAACGACGATCTGCGCCGCACGACCCGCAGCCGGGACATGAGAAAAACCCGAGCGATGTCGCGACGAATGCGATTCCTTCCGAATTCTTTTCCATCGTTATCAATCACTTGAACGCAATCCTTTTGCGCATGGAAGCATGAGCATAACGCGACTTGCCGCGCACCCGAAAGCTGACGAAACTTGTGGCGCCATGCATCGGAGGCCGGCTCGACAGCACTGACGACCGACGATGCCCGTCTATATTGGACCAGGCACTTCCGGAATTCCGGAAGCAAGGGAAGACGACCATCCATACAACATCAAGGACAAACATGAAAAATCATCAGAATTCGATCAAGCTCGGCCTTCTGGCGGCGGGCATCGCGGCAAGCGCGCTGGTTTCGGCGGGCAATGGCAACACGGTTTCAGGCGCAGGCGGTTCCGACACGATCAAGGGCGCACCTGTCGCCCAGGATCAGCGCACGCCCGTCGTTCCGCTGACCGCGACGATGGGCGATGTCGGTTTCGAGATTTTCGACGGCAAGACCGCGCGCTACAACTTCGCGACGCTGCCGAAGAATGTGGACGACGCCATCATCTACATCGACGTCGACAGCCTCCAGTGGAACACCAAGAAAACGCGGGCTGCCCTCAAGCTCGCCCGGGATCTGAACTGGGTCGTGATGGTGGAAAGCGCGTCATGGGACGTGCCGCGTCTGCACGCCTTTCTCGCCATGCACTATCCGCGCATGAATACCAAGGGTCTGCAGAATGTGGCGGTCCGGATCGGTTGGGATAAGGGTCGCGCCGTTGCGACCGACCTCGCCCCGACGGGAGCAGCGGTCGAAGTGGGCATCGACTATCTGCAGACCACGGAAGCGAAAGCGCTGGCCGGAAATGCGCTGACGACCAAGGCGCTGGCGCCGGGCAGCAACTATGCATGGTTCGCCAACAACGCCTACCAGGCCACCGCGAGCAATGGGCAGATCGGCAGCCGGGTCTATACGGTCGCGCTGAACCGCGATGTCGTGAAGGTCTGGAGAAGCACCACCAATGGCACGACGGACTGCATCGTCTCCTGGCGCGGCAGCGCAAGCACCGGAGACTGGCTCACGAACATCGAAAACCAGTTCGGTACATCGGTTGCCGTACCGGGCGAGCCGACGAATGCCGCAAGGATCGGTAGTGGCTACGCCGACAGACTCAACAACTACAGAGCCGCCGTCAATGCTGTGTCCTGCAACAATGCCTACAGCGTGACGGGCCACAGTCTGGGCGGCGCCATGGCCGAAGCGTACTCGTTCACCATCCGCACAAAACGACCGAATCTGGAAGCCTACAATCCGGCGCGCGTCGGCAACGCCAGCTTCCGCACGCAGCTGGTGTCCGCATTGGGCAGCGCGAAGGTCGAGGTGTTCTGCAGGAATCTGGATCCGGTCTGGGCCGTTCCGGTGGGATTGGAGCACGTCGGCAGCAATAACGGCTGCACCTACTGGGGCAGCTCGGTGTCGTGGATCAATCTCGTCGCGAATCACGCCATGAATCTGTGGCTGTAAGCTTGCGTCGTTCCTGTTGATCGCTGTGCCTGCCGATCGCAGATCGGCAACCCGACAAGGCGGACTCCGGTCCGCCTTGTCGTCGTTCAAAGCCGGGCAGATCACTCCGGGCAAATGAACGGGTAAGACCTGTTGTCGATGATCGGTTCGATGCCGAAGAAATCGTTGAGCACCGATTCCGCGGTGCAGTAGGCGCCTTCGACCCAGGCCTGATCGTTGGAATAGGCTTCGCCGACGATGTAGATCCCGGCGTCGATACCTTCCATCAGCTGCGACGGCTTGCGGATCTTGCGCTGCACGTCGGCGATGTCGTAATGCGGCGCCCATTCGTGATAGCCGGCATTGAACGGCGGCAGAGACCAGTCGACGTACGCGGCTTCCAGCGGTTCGGGCACCGCGCTGTAGTCCGAGTTCGGGCCGTAGTGCATTTCGGCGAGCATCTTGCGCAGCATCTTGACCATCCGCCCCGGCACTCTGCGCGGACCGTCCAGCGGCTGCGTGTCCTGCGATGCCGGGATCACCCGCTCGTGCTTGGCGCCGAGTTCAAGCTCGCGCCAGAACGTCGCGTTGTCCTCGTCGTCATAGCTGGCGAGGATGCCGTAGACCGGCTTCTGTTTCGGATTCTGTTTCGGTGCGTTGTTGCCGAAATACACCACCATGCGGATCGGCGAATTGGTCACGCTGGGGCCGATGGTGTCGCGACGCGCGGCGGCGGTGAGCTGCTTGAACTGCAGCACGGTGAGCGACTGCTCGGTGATGTTCTCGATGGCGCGCACCAGATCGGCGGCCGAACCGTACGGCACATCGATCATCGACGCCAACGCCTTGAGCGCCTTGGCCGGGAACTTCTGTTTTTTCAACGCGGCGATCACATCGGGCGTGATCACGTAGCCGATGATCTGCGCGGGATACGGCGCGGGATTCGCGGCGTCGGGCGCCCACCACGGCTGATCGAAGAACATGCCGACCTTGTAGGACGGCTGCATGATGGTCGATTCGAGATAGAGGTTGACTCTCTCGTGATTGAGCACGTCGATCTCGCCGTCGACAGGATTGCGAAAGCGCGTGGCCTGCGCGACCAGATCGATGGCCGCGCGCGGCATCGCCATCCACGCGGCGTCGGCTTCTCGGGTGCCGGCGGCGATATTCGGATTGCTGCGGGCGGCATACGTGAACACCGCCTTGTCGTCCTTCCATAGGATGGAATGCAGCCGCGTGTCCGGGTGATATCGGAAGTCGATGCCTTTCTGCTTCGCCAGCGCGACGACCTTGTCGAACAGCGCGTTGAACATCCCGGAATAGCCCATCGACAGCGTGCGGTACTGGCTGCCCGGCGTGAATTCGTTGTTCATGTTGAACGACACCGCCGAGTTGGTGTTGATCACGTTCGAGCTGTAGCCGTTGCCGTCGGCCGCATAGTCGTAGCCTTCCGAACCGAGCTGATCGTAGAGCAGGTTCCAGTAGCCGATATCCTTCAGGAAATCGCCCTGCTGGAAGATCGAGGTTTCCGGCAGCTGTACGGTGATGCGCCCGCTGCGGTAGAACTCGCACCACTCGGTACGCGTCTGCGGGCCTGTGGTGCTGGTCACCGCCAGGCTCTCGACCGTGGTGAAGCCCTGGTCCGGCGTGGTCGATGCGCCGTAGTGATCCATCGCGTACGGCGCAGGCTGGTTGGACGTGATGTCGTCGAGGTAGAAATTGCGCGTGCGCAGGTAGAACAGCTGGTTCGAGGTGACGTTGAACGGCACCGAGTATTCGTCCAGCCCCAGCATCGAGATCACCTTGGTGACCACGCGATGTCCGGGCGCAAGGCCGTCGTTGGGATCGGGAAACGCCTTCGACGGTTTGTCGTCCCAGTACGAATAACGCATGCCGCCGAGTTCGACGTAGGAATTGTTGCTGTCGTTCCCGTAATGCCAGGTACAGATGCGGGCGCCGGCCGCGCGCGTGCCCGGATGCTGTTTGCTGAAGTCGTACCTGCCCCAGTCGTACAGCTCCAGGATGTCGCCCTTCTTCAGCTGCTTCGCTGCGTATTTCGAGCCGCGGGTCTTGCCGTTGAGCAGCCGCCATGCGGTGTAGAGGCCCGCGGCGCCGGCGCCGAAAATCGAGTAGGTCTTGTTGCTCATGATGGGATCGCTCCTTGATGATGGGTCGGAATGCTTTCGCGCGCAGGGTCTGGTCGCATCACTCGCTACCGAGCCGGTACATCTGTCCGGGCAGATCCTTCTGCGGGATGACCACTTCGACCAGCACCGGCCGGTCCTTGATCTTCCTGATCCGCGCCAGCGCGGCGTTGAGTTGGTCGACGGTTTCGACGCGGATGCCTTCGGCGCCGAAGGCCTTGGCCAGCGCCGGATAATCCCAGTCGGGCAGGATGTCGAAAGCGTCGAAGGTGTTCTTCGGTCCCGGCTTGAACGCGCTCATGTCCACGTAGACCTGTTCGATCGCGTAGACCTGATTGCTCATCACGAAGATCACCGCGTTCAACCTGTTGCGGGCCAGGGTCGACAGCGACTGGCAGACCATCATGAAGCCGCCGTCGCCCGCGACCGTCCACGCGCGCTTGCCGCTGCCCAACTGCGCGCCCGCGGCCGCGCCGGTCTCGAAACCGATGCACTGCCACGCCGCGGACGAGACGAAACTGCCCTGCTTCAGCCCGTAGGCATTGGTCGCCACGTACATCGCCGAGCTGACGCCGTAGGTCATCACGATGTCCTTCAACATGTCGTGATCGTCGAGGAATTTCATCGAGTGCTGGAAGAAGCGGTTGTACGTCAGCTGTTGCGGCTTGTCCTTGTAGACCGGATCGTCGTTCGACGCCCAGGGCTGCGGATATTTCGGCTGCGGCGGCGACACCGCCTTGATCGGATAGGCCTTGTCGCTCTTGAACTTCGCCAGCAGCGCTTCCATGAAATCGCGCATGGTCACGTCGGCGTACTTGAAATAGCCGACCCGCGCGCCGGCCGTGGTCGCCAGCACCATGTCGGCGTATTTGCTTTCGATGAAGACCAGATAATCGTCGGTGATGATGGTGCCCAGGGTCAGCACGCAGTCCGCTTCCGTGACGATCGCTCGCACCGCATCGATCGACGCGGCATCGGAATAAGTGCCGATGAATTTCCTGCCGCCCTCGTCCAGCACCGTCTTGCCCAGCGTGGTGGTGGTGTAGAGGAAACCGCTGGCGTCGATGATCTTCTGCAACAGGTCGGACAGGCCGAAGCGCAGCACTTCAACACCGGCGAAGATCAGCGGATGCTTCGCCGCGGTGATCTGTGCCCAGGCGGTTTCGACCGCATTCTCCAGCGCCAGCGCCGGACTGCGCACGACGCGCGGCTTCAGCGGGAGCTTCGAAGGTTGCGGGCAGGGCTGTGCCCAGACTTCCTTGTAGCAGGCGATGTACACCGGGCGCTGATGGGTGAGCGCCTCGATCAGCAGGTCGTCGATCTGCTCGGCGGCGCCGACATTCGTGCTGAGCGTGATCGCCTTGACGGTGACGTTCTCGTAGATCTTGCGGTCGGCGTCGAGATCGCCGGTGGAATGATGGTAGAGCACGTCGTACATGTCGGTGATGTTGCGCATGTCGGCGCCGGGCGTGGCGCTGATCACCACGATCGGGCTGCGTTCGACCCACGCGCCGGCAATGGCGTTGAGCGCGCTGGCGGTGCTGACGCCGAACTGCAGCGAAACCGCCGCCAAGCCTCGTGTCCGCGCGTAGGCGTCGGCGGCGTAGGCGGCGTCCAGTTCGTTGATGGCGCCGATGGTCTCGATGCCGTCGAAGTGTTCGAGCGCCTGAGTGAAATGTTTGACGTAGTCACCGGGGATCTGGAACACCTCGGTGACGTCGAGCTGTTTCAGCCGGGTGAGCAGATAGTCGGCGACGGTGAACGGTGGTTTGGCCATGACGATGCGTACCCCTGTGCGAGCGGTTGACGGGAAGCGTGCGTTTTGACGAACGGATGTCTGCGCAGTGGGTCTCCGCCGGAGAGCGCACGGCAGTAGCGCAGGAACAGTGAGATGCGTATCGGAGAGCAACGGGCGGGCCGGCACCAGCACGGATGCCGAAGACTGCCGGAGGTGGGCGACTGCCGATCATGGGTTCCTTCCCCTGTCGCGCCACGCGGGCGCGCCATCCAGTGCAAGATGCACGATGGACGTTCGTCCTGTCGGCGCCGAAAGTCAAGCGCCCGCGAACGCCGTCGGTGCGTTCGCGGGCTGTCGAGAACGACAGGATGTTGCTTGCGGCGTGCGCCGCGCGACGGCTTACTTCAACTCGACGCGATCGATGCGGAATGCGAACGCGCCTTCGGGCTGTCCGGCGGTGAACGCGATGGCGCGGACGCGGGCCAGATCGGCGCCGTTGAAGCCTTTCAGCGGAACACGGATTTCTTTCCATTCCGGGCCGGCCTCGAAGGTCTGCATGCTCGGCATCTGCTGCGAACCGTGGAACAGCATCAGCTGATAGCGGCGGCCATCGCCGCGCGCGTGGAACACCAGCTCGCTGCGCGACGACAGGTCGGCCAACTGCATCGGCACTTTCGACGGGAAGAACATCACGCCGGACCACGGGAACGCGAAGCCGGGCTTGATCTCGCCTTTCACGTCGAGCGCGCCCGCCGAACCGTTCGCGCCGCCCGCGCCGCGAGCCATGCTGACGACGGACGCGCCGCCGGCCATCTGGTCGGTGGTCTGCATCCAGCCTGCGCCGAAGGTCGACGGCAGCATGCCGGCCGCGTTCGCGACGAGTTCGGCATCGAAGTCGGACACCAGCGTCTGGGCCGGCAGCGCTTCGCCGACCGGAATCGCGGTCGCGCCCGCCTTCGGCTGCACGCGTTCGACCGCGTAACCGTTCTTCCACACCCGGGCGATCGCGCGGGTGGCGAGGATGTCGCGGGTCGGGTCGCCGTTGACCATCAACAGATCTGCGCGCTGGCCAGGCGCGATGCGGCCGCGGTCGCCGAGGTTGAAGCGGCGCGCGGGCACCGAGGTCGCCGCCGCCAGCGCTTCCGTGGGCGTCAGTCCGGCGCGGACCAGCAGTTCCAGTTCGCCGTGCATGCTCGCGCCGTGGGTGGTGCCTGGATTGCCGGCGTCGGTGCCGGCGAGGATATCGATGCCGGCCGCATGCAGCGCGCGCACGTTGGCGATGGCATCGGCGAGGATCGCCGGCTTAGGTTCGCCCGGGCCGAAGCTGGACTTCAGGCTGTCGTTCTGCTCTTTGCCGAGCCACGGCGCGAGGCGCGCGTCGGCGGCGAGCTTCTCGCCTTCGCCGGCCCGCGCCATCATCGCCAGCACCGAGAGCGTCGGCACCACGAATGCCTTGTGCTTTTTGGCGGCGGCGACGAAGGCCGCATCGCCGGGTTCGGCGAAGATGTGCACCAGCCCATCGGCGCCGGCATCGATCGCGGCCTTTCCGTCCTGCAGGCGCGAAACGTGGACCACGCCGAGCTTGCCGGCCTTGTGCGCCGCGGCGATCGCGATCTTCGCCTGTGCCGCGGTGATCGTCGGCAGGCGGCGGGTGTCGCTGTGCGCGCTGAAGTCTTCGAGGATCAGTTTGATGTAGTCCGACCCTTCGGCCACGCGGCCGGCGACGAACGCGGCCGGATCGCCGTCGGCATCCAGCGTCGGCACCTTCATGCCGTACTGGGTGCCGTGGCCGCCCGGCGCGGTGACCGCGGCCCCGGCGCTCCACAGGTCGGCCAACTGCGTGCGCGCCAGCGATTCGCGCTGACGCTTGAGTTCGGGCAAGCGGTTCCAGTCGCCCAGCATGTCCAGCTCGGCGGTCACGCCGAAACGCAGCGCGTCGCTCTGCGCCTCGCCCCAGCTGTGGGCGTGGGCGTCGATCAGGCCGGGCAGCACGGTCTTGCCGCTGCCGTCGATCTCGGCCACGCCCTGCGGCGTCTTCACGCCGGTGCCGACGGCGGCGATGCGGCCGTCGATCACCAGCACCTGCGCCTTGGGCAGCACGCGCGCGCCGTCGAAGACGCGGACGTCGCGGAGGATGAAGTCGTTGCCGGGGTCGCTGTCGCGCGCGGGCGACGCGGCGCGGGGCTGGCTGGACACCGACGCGGCAAGCACGATCGCGATGGCCGTCGAGATGGCGACGCCCGGGCGCTGGCGTGTACAGGGTTTCATGACGTATCTCCTGGGAGGAATGAAGGGAGTGAACGGATATGGAGGGACAAGACGGGGCTGTGCCGGCGATGTGACATCGACGGATTCGGGTGAGATGAATGCTGGATTCTTGAGCGAGCCGGTTTTGTTTCGCTGTCATCCCGAGCGCAGCGAGGGACCTGTTTCTGTTTTCCTTTCGCTCAAAGCAGGTCCCTCGCTGCGCTCGGGATGACAGCACGTGTTCACAACCACCCCTTCTGCCGCGCGAGCCGATACGCCTCGATCCGGTTGCCGACGCCGAGCTTGCCGATGGCGTCGGACAGGTAATTGCGGACCGTGCCCTGCGACAGATTGAGCTGGCCGGCGATCTCGCCCGCCGACAGCCCCTCGCCGGCGAGACGCAGCACCTGGCGTTCGCGATCGTTCAGCGGATCGGCTTCGGACCAGGCTTCCAGCGCCAGCTGCGGGTCGATGGCGCGACCGCCGCGATGCACCTTGCGCAGGGCTTCGGCCAGATCCTCGGCCGGCGCGTCCTTGAGCAGATAGCCGGAGACGCCGGCATCCAGCGCACGACGCAGGAACCCGGCGCGGGCGAAGGTGGTCACGATCACCACCTTGATCGGCAGCGCCTGGCGCTGGATGCGCTGCGCCAGTTCCAGCCCGGTGAGGCCCGGCATTTCGATGTCGGTGACCAGCAGGTCGGGCTTGAGCCGCTGCAGGTCGCGCCACGCCGCTTCGCCGTCGGCGGCGGCGCCCAGTACTTCGATATCGGTTTCCAGCGACAGCAGCGCGGACAGCGCGCCGCGCACCATCGCCTGGTCTTCGGCCAGCAGCACGCGGATCATGCCTGCACCTCTTCGATGGCCAGGTCTGCTGCGTTGTTGGCCAGCGGCACCCGGATGTCAAGGCGCGTGCCTTCACCCTTGCGCGAATCGATCCGCAGCCGTCCGCCCAGCGCTTCGATGCGTTCGCGCATGCCGCTCAGACCGTTGCCCGGGCTGATCGCACCGCCGCGGCCGTCGTCGACGATGCGCAGCGCCGCCTCGCCCGCCTCGATCGCGAATTCGACCCGCGCCGTGCGCGCGTGCGCATGTCGCTGGATGTTGGTCACCGCTTCGCGCAGGGTCAGCGCCAACGCGGTTTCGACGCCCGCAGGCAGGCCACCGCTGTCCTGCAGGCCGTGCTCGACCATGCGCACCGCGGCCGCGGCGTCGAAACCGATGCCGTCGGTGTCCAGCAGCAGTTTCGCCGACACCAGTTCGGCGGCGATGCCCGCGGCGCGGATGCCGGTGACCGCCGCGCGCACCTGCGCCAGCGCCTCGCGCGCGACCCGGGTGACTTCGACGATCTCGCGGTGCGCGGCGTCCGGATCGCGGCGCAGCAGCTTGCCGGCCAGTTCGCTTTTCAGCGCCACCAGCGACAGCGTGTGGCCCAGAAGATCGTGCAGGTCGCGGCCGATGCGTTCGCGCTCGGCGACCGTGGCCAGCCGGCGCACTTCATCGTGCGAGAGTTTCAGCTCGGCGCGCTTGCGGGTGCTCTCGACGAAATGGTGATTACCGAAGAACACCGCCACCGACACGATCAGGGTGATCAGGAAAACGAAGACCGGGTATTGCAGCGCGATGATCTCGAACAGCAGGCCGGCCAGCATCGCCGCGGTCCAGGCCAGCCGCACCCACAGCGGGCCGCCCAACATGGCCGCGAAACCGACCGCATAGATGAGGTAGGCATTGGCGAACGAATTGAACGGCAGCAGCGCGTAACCGATGCCGGCCATGGCCAGCATGCACAGCAGCGACCGGACGCCGGTCACCCGGTACGCGGCGAAATACACCGGCAGGAAGACCGTCATCGCCAGCAGCGTCGGGCCCAGCATGTCCGGTACCGGGCCCGGCCACTTGCCGGGATCGCCGAACAGCGACAGCACGATCGGCAGGAACGGAAACGCCAGATAGCCGAGGTTGTAGAACGGCACCCAGCCGTGGCCGTGGGCTTCCGGAATGAGGCGCGCGCGCAGGCGTAGCGGCAGCGACACGTTATGCAGCGACACGGCGACCTCCGGGACGGATCGGAAGGATGGGCCGGGGATGGTACCGGTGAAGGTGAACGCGGCGGGTGCGGCGCATCGCGCCGGACCGGGGCGATACGGTCGGCGGGGCGGTCATCGAGAGGAAGGCTGCGGGCATCCGCGAAGGCGCCGACGGGCGGATGCGATGGGTACGGACCGGATGCAAGCGGCCGGCCGACGGGCGATCCGGGACTCGCGACGGGCGAACCCGCCCGCCGCGAGCGGAGGCGATCAGTAGACGCAGGAACCGCCGGCGATGGGGCAGGCGCGCAGGAAGACCCAGGTCGGGGTCCTGCACTGGTAGTAGTAACGCCAGCCGCCGGACGTGGTGTAGGTGGTGTACCCGTTCAACGAGCTGCTGCACGGGATGTTCGGGGCGGCCGCACTGGCGCTGCCGGCGAGGGTCATCATGGCCGCGAACACCGCGATGGCGGCGCCTTTCTTCATTCCTTTCATACATCCTCCTGATGGGATCGATCGATGCCGCCGGGCCGACCGTTTTCGGTCCCGTTTCCGGTCCGACGCGGGGCTCGCCTGGATCCTGGCGAGCGCCGGATGCCGTGCGGGCGACCGGCGGCGTCCGCCCGCGACCCCGAGTATCGGCCCACGGCGCAGGCCGGTCTGCAGCCGTCATCACAAGTCCTGACCTCCGGCGCCGCAGCGTTTCATGGCCGATCCGATGCTCCGCGCGCCGGGTATCGCCCGGCGGGGCGTTGTGCGGCGATGCATCGCGATGTGCGGCATCGGCGTTCATCCGGCAGCCAACCGGCGACGGGCCAGCGCAAAGAACAGCGCGGTGACGCCGATCAGCACGCCCAGATGCAGGGCGAAGCTGCCGCCGGCATCCATGCCGATGACCTTCAGCGCGATCTGCGAATGATGGAAGGACGGCCACACCGGAGCGAGCTGGGCGATCCACGCCGGCAGCAGCTTCAGCGGCAGCCACAGTCCGGACAGGAACGCCATCGGCAGATACAGGATGTTGACGATCGCCGGCGCGCCCTGGCCGCCGACCAGCGTGCCGATGTACAGCCCTAGCGCCGCGAACGGCAGCACCCCGACCACGTTCACCACCCACAGCAGCAGCCATTGCGACACCCGCAGTTCGACTCCGCCGACGGTGGCCGCCAGGATCGACAGCAGCAGCGAAATCAGCATCGCGAACACCATCGCCATCGCCATTTTCGCGAACAGATAGGCGCCCGGCGGCATCGGCAGCGCGCGCTTGTAGATCAGGAACCCCTGTTCGCGCTCCAGCGCCACGGTCACCCCGAACGCGAACAGCCCGGCGCCCATCACCCCGAACACGCCGTAGGTGGCGAGCAGATAGCGCGCGGCGTCGCCGTTGGATTTGTTGAGCAGCACGCCGAACAGCAGATAGAACAGCGGCGGGAACAGCAGCGACGGCAGCGCGAACGAGGGCGTGCGCAGCAGGCGCAGGCATTCGTATCTGGCTTCCAGCAGATAGCTGCGCAGCGGCGAATGGGCAGCGGCGGCATCGGCAGCGATGGCGTGACTGGCGTTCATGCGGCTTCCTTCTGGTCTGTGGCGGTACCGGCATCGGCAGGGTCGCGGGTGAGTTCGAGAAACGCTTCGGCCAGGCCGGCGCGCTGGATTTCCAGTTCGCCCAGCGCCGCGTCCTCGACCAGCAACCGCCGCGCCACCGCCTCGGCGGCGTCGGTCAGGATCTCGATGCGCGCCAAGCTACCGTCGTGACCGCCGCCGTCGTGGCCGCGGGTCGCGCTGCGCACGCCGGGCCAGCCCGCGATCCGCGCCACGTCCAGCGCCGACAGGCAGCGGATGCGCCGCTGCGACACCAGCGCGCGCACGTCCTGCATGGTGCCGGCGGCGGCGACCCGTCCGCGGTTCAGCACCACCACGCGGTCGGCCAGCGCCTCGGCTTCCTCCAGATAATGTGTGGTCAGCAGCACGCCGGTGCCGGCGGCCACCAGTTCGCGGATCGTCGCCCACATCCGCTGGCGCGCGTCGATGTCCAGACCGGTGGTGGGCTCATCGAGGAACAGCACCTCGGGATTGCCGCAGATCGCCAGCGCGAACTGCACCCGCCGCTGCTGGCCGCCGGACAGCCGGCGGTAGTTGCGGTCCAGCAGCCCGTCCAGACCGGCCAGGGCGACGCAGTCGGCCACGCTGCGCGGCGCCGGGTAATAGCTGCGGGTGAGATCCAGCAGTTCGGCCACGCGGAGGTTGTCCGGAATACCGGCCGATTGCAGCATCACCCCGCTGCGCCGGCGCGCGACCAGTGCGCCGGGCGCCTGGCCGAACAGCGTCGCTTCGCCCCGCTCCGGCGCC
The DNA here is from genome assembly GCA_943371935.1 of Chitinophaga pinensis. Classification (GTDB taxonomy): domain Bacteria; phylum Pseudomonadota; class Gammaproteobacteria; order Xanthomonadales; family Xanthomonadaceae; genus Lysobacter_I. The sequence continues at coordinate 59,756 of CALRWS020000029.1, forward strand.
AGCAGCCCCAGCAGCAGGCCGATCGCGGTGCTCTTGCCGGCGCCGTTGGCACCGAGCAGGGCCAGCACTTCGCCGCGCTGCAGGGACAGGTCGATACCGTCCAGGGCGATGGTGCTGCCGTAGCGGCGATGGATGTCGCGCAGTTGCGCGAGGGTCTGGACGGGCAGGTTCATCGTGGGGCACTCTGGCTGCGATGCGGCCAGACTAGGGGCCCCGGCCACGCGCCGGCAGTCGGAAGCGTCAGCCATCCACCATGACATTCGTCAGCTGACGGGGGACGCCCGAGGCATTACTCTTGCCCCGTCGCCCCTGCCGATGCAGCGCGCGCGACCTGGACTGGAGGCGGGACCGGACCGTGGCCGTTGGGCTGTTTTGCGGTTTTCGGTCACACTTCGGGGATAGAGTCCGCTCAGGAAGACAATGAATACGAACGCCGATCTGCTCAAGGAACTCCGCATCGACCGCAGCGCTTCCGCCGAACCCCCGCCCTCGCGGCGCGGTTTGTGGCTGGGCCTGCTTGCGGTTGCCGTCGTGATCGGACTGGGGGCCGGCGGCTGGGCGCTGTTCGGCGGCGAGGACGGCATCGAAGTGCAGACCGCCACCGCCGCGCCCATCGCCGCCACCAGCAGCGGCGCCGCGTCGGTGCTGGACGCGACCGGTTATGTCGTGCCGCGCCGCATCGCCACCGTTTCGGCGAAGGTCACCGGCAAGGTCCGCGAAGTGCTGATCGAGGAAGGCATGCGGGTGGAAGCCGGCCAGATCATGGCCACGCTGGATCCGATCGACGCCGATTCGGCGCGCACCCTCGCGGTGTCGCAGCTGGAAGCCGCGCGCAGCCAGGCCGGCAGCGTGCAGGCGCAGCTGAAGGAAGCCGAGGTCAACGCGAACCGCCTCGGACAGCTGGTCGGCCAGAAACTGGTCTCGCGCCAGCAGTACGACCAGGCCATCGCCGTGCGCGACTCGCTGCGCGCGCAGCTCGCCACCGCGCAGCGCAATACCCAGGTGTCGTCCGATTCGCTGCGCATCGCCGATAACGGCGTCGACAACACCGTGGTCCGCGCGCCGTTCGCCGGCATCATCATCGCCAAGTCCGCGCAGCCGGGCGAAATCATCTCGCCGTCGGCCGCGGGCGGCGGCTTCACCCGCACCGGCATCGGCACCATCGTCGACATGGATTCGCTGGAGATCGAGGTCGACGTCAACGAGGCCTACATCGGCAAGGTCCAGCCGAAAATGCCGGTGGAAGCCACGCTCAACGCCTATCCGGACTGGAAGATTCCGGCTGAGGTCATCGCCATCATCCCCACCGCCGACCGCAGCAAGGCCACGGTGAAGGTGCGCATCGCCTTCAAGCAGCGCGACGGCCGGATCGTGCCGGACATGGGCGTGCGGGTGAGCTTCCTCGATCAGATCAAGCCGGACGCCGCCGCCAGCGCGCCCAGGCCGGTCGGCGTACTGGTGCCGAACAACGCCGTTACCCAGCGTGCGATCGACGGCAAGGACACCGATGTCGTGTTCGTGGTCGAAGACCGCAAGGCTGTGGCCACGCCGGTGCAGGCCGGCGAAGTGCGCGGCGAACAGCGCGTGGTGCTGTCCGGCCTGGCGCCCGGCGACACCGTGGTCTCCGGCCCACCGGCGACGCTGCAGGACGGCGCCGACGTCGTCGAGAAGACGGCCGAATAACCGGCCGGTCCGCCGAACGAACGCCGCAACGAACAAACCAGCCGTCCCCCGGCACCCCATGCGCCCACCGCGCACTCCAATCCATCGTCCGACCCTGTGAGAGATCGCCCATGTCCGCACTGATCAGCATCCGCGACGTCACCAAGCGCTACACCCGCGGCAAGCAGCAGGTCGAAGTCCTGCACGGCATCAACCTGGAAATCCCGAAGGGCGATTTTGTCGCACTCATGGGCCCCTCCGGCTCCGGCAAGACCACCCTGCTGAACCTGATCGGCGGGCTGGACCAGCCCACCGGCGGCGAGATCAGCATCGACGGCAAGCGCATCGACAGCCTCGGCGCCGGCCAGCTGGCGCAGTGGCGCGCGGCCAACGTCGGCTTCGTGTTCCAGTTCTACAACCTGATGCCGGTGCTCACCGCGCAGGCCAACGTCGAGCTGCCGCTGCTGCTGACCAAGCTCAACGCCGCGCAGCGCAAGCGCAACGCCGAAGTGGCGCTGCAAGTGGTGGGCCTGGCCGACCGCGGCAAACACAAGCCGCGCGAACTGTCCGGCGGCCAGGAACAGCGCGTCGCCATCGCCCGCGCCATCGTCTCCGACCCCAGCCTGCTGGTCTGCGACGAACCCACCGGCGACCTGGACCGCAAGACCGCCGACGAAATCCTGACCCTGCTGCAGACGCTCAACCGCGAACACGGCAAGACGATAGTGATGGTCACCCACGATCCGCTGGCCGCCGAATACGCCAGCCGCACGCTGCACCTCGACAAGGGCAGGCTGATCGAAGAAGCCGCCGCGCACGCGACGGCCTGAGCCGACGCAGGGAGATCGACATGACCAAGACCGGATTCGTCATCGCCAATCTGTTCCGCAAGAAGGCCAGGACCTCGCTGACGATGTTGTCCATCATCACCGCGTTCCTGCTCTTCGGGCTGCTGCAGTCGGTGAACGTACTCTTCAGCGCCGGCGCCGACTTCCTCGGCACCGCGCGCCTCATCACCCAGGCCCGCGTGTCCTTCACGCAGCCGCTGCCGATGCGCATGCGCGCCGAGATCGAACAGGTGCCGGGCGTGGAAGCGGTGACCCAGTCGCAGTGGTTCGGCGGCGTGTGGCAGGGCAAGGATCAGTTGGTCGCGCTGGCGGTCGACCCGCTGCGCTTCCACGCGGTCTATCCCGAGTGGGACCTGCCGGAAGCACAGTGGAAGCAGTTCGCCGAGACCCGCACCGCAATGGTCGCAGGCCGCCTCACGGCCGAGAAATACGGTTGGAAGGTCGGCCAGAAAGTGCCGATCAGCTCGAATATCTTCCCGCAGAAGAACGGCAGCAACGACTGGGTCTTCGATCTGGTCGGGATCGTCGACGGCAAGGACGAGGAGTGGAAGCGCCAGGCCAGTCAGGTCTGGATCAACCACGGCTACTTCGACGAAGAGAACCAGTTCGGCAGCGGCTCCGGCGGCATCTTCCTCATCAAGCTCAAGAATCCGGACGACGCCACCAAGGTGGCGCGGATCATCGACGCGAAGTTCGAGAACTCGCCCGACGAAACCAAGACCCAGAACGAGAAGGACTGGAACCTCGGCTTCGTCAAGCAGTTCGGCGACATCGGCCTGATCGTGCGCTGGATCCTGTTCGCGGTGTTCTTCACCCTGCTGCTGGTGGTGGGCAACACCATGGCCCAGAGCATGCGCGAGCGCGTGCCGGAGATGGCGGTGCTGAAAACGCTGGGCTTCTCCGACGGCACCGTGCTGGGCTTCGTGATGGCCGAAACGGTGGCGCTTTGCGCCATCGGCGGCTTGATCGGGCTGGGTCTGGCCACGGTTGCCGGCTGGCTCATGGTGCAGAACGGCATCCCGATTCCGCTGCGCGTGGAGTGGCGCGTGTGGACCGCCGGCATCATCGCCATCCTGTTGCTGAGCGTCGCGGTCGGGCTGCTGCCCGCCCTGCGCGCCAAGCGGCTGAAGATCGTCGACGCCCTCGCGGGCCGCTGACCGCACCCTTTTCAGGAGAATTCCAATGCTGTCGCAGATCTTCGCCATTACCGGCGTCAACCTCAAAAGCATCCCGGAGCGATGGGGGCCGTCGCTGGTCATCATCATCGGCCTGGCCGGCGTGGTCGCGGTGTTCACCGCGCTGCTGGCGATGAGCGAAGGCTTCAGCGCCACCCTCGCCGCTACGGGCAGCAAGGACAACGCCCTGGTCATGCGCGGCGGCTCGGCCACCGAGCTGAACTCGGGCCTGGGCCGCGAGGAGACCAACCTGATCAAGCTCGGCCCCGGTATCCGCAAGGGGACCGACGGCAAGCCGCTGGCCTCGGCCGAAATGATCGTGATCGCCGAGCTGTTCAAGATCGGCGAGACCGTCAACGGCTCCAACCTCACCGTCCGCGGCGTGGAGCCGGCGGCGTTCGCGCTGCGTCCGAAGCTGAAGATCGTCGAGGGCCGGATGTTCAAGTCGGGCCTGCGCGAACTGGTGGTCGGCCGCAGCGTGAGCAAGCAGTACGACGACGCGCAGGTCGGCAAGACCCTGCGCATGCGCGGTTCGGACTGGACGGTGGTCGGCGTGTTCGAATCCGGCGACGCCCACGAAAGCGAGCTGTGGACCGACGTGGAAGTCGCACAGTCCAGCTTCGGCCGCACCGGCTACAGCTCGGTGCTGGCCGGCATGGAGAGCGAAAAGTCGCTCAAGGGCCTGGGCGCGGCGCTGAAGGCCGATCCGCGGCTGAATCTGGACGTGATCTCGCAGCAGGAATACTTCAGCGCCCAGACCAAACAGTTCCGCCAGACCATCGGCATCCTGGCGGTCATCGTCACTTCGATCATGGCCCTCGGCGCGATCTTCGCGGCGCTCAACAGCATGTTCGCGGCGGTCGCCACCCGCGCCAAGGAAATCGCCACGCTGCGCGCCATTGGTTTCGGCGGCTTCCCGGTGCTGGTCTCGGTGATGATCGAGGCGCTGTTCCTGGCGCTGGTGGGCGGGTTGATCGGCGCGCTGATCGCCTACCTGCTGTTCAACAACATGTCGGTCTCGACCATCGGCGCCAACTTCACCCAGGTGGCGTTCGCGTTCAAGGTCACCCCGGTCCTGGTGGGCATCGGCCTGCTGATCTCGATCGCGGTCGGCTTCATCGGCGGCCTGATCCCGGCGGCGATGGCCGCGCGCCAGTCGGTGACCACGGCGCTGCGCAGCGCCTGAGTCATGAGGTTTGCGTGATCCGCGAAAGAGGCGCCGCAATGGCGCCTCTTTCGCGTTCGGGGCGGGGAAAACGGCGACGGCCCGCGGCAAGGGCATTGCGGCAAACGCTCATCGCCGAGCGCTCATGCCGATCGATGAGTAGCCGGCGACCGGTAGCCGACGATCAGTCGCCAGCGATCAGGCGCTGGCCGCCCGCCGCGCCCGCCGCAGGCTGTCGATCGCGAAGATCGCCAGCGCGATCCAGATCACGATGAAGCCGATCGCGCGGTCGCGATCGAAGCTTTCGCGGAACACCAGCACGCCGATCAGGAACTGCATGGTCGGGGCGATGTACTGCATCAGGCCGATGGTGGACAGCGGCACGCGCCGCACCGCGAACGAGAACGCGATCAGCGGCAGCGCGGTCAGGGCGCCGCCGAAGACCAGCAGCGCGTCCACGCCGATGCCCCAGCCGCCGCTACTGTCCAACGGCAGGAATCCGCCCTGCCCGCTGCTTTCCGCCCACAGCAGATAGCCCAGCGCGGGCAGCAGCAACACCGAGTTCTCGAAGCCCAGCCCGGTCACCGAATCCACCGCCGCGAGCTTGCGGATCACCCCGTAGATGCCGAACGAAGTCGCCAGCGCCAGCGCGATCCACGGGAAGCTGCCGTAGTTGAAGGTCAGCCACAGCACGCCGGCCGCGGTGATGGCGACCGACACCCACTGCGTCGGGTTGAGGCGCTCGCGCAGGAACAGCGTGCCGATCACCACGTTGAGCAGCGGATTGATGAAATAGCCCAGGCTGCTTTCGACCACGTGCCCGGCGTTCACCGCCCAGATGTACAGGCCCCAGTTCACGCCGATGCACAGCCCGCTGAGGGTCAGCATCGCGGCCAGCCGCGGCTGCGCCAGGATCGCCCTGAACCAGCCGCGGCCCTGCGACCACAGCAGCCACAGCGCCACCAGCACCGCACACCACAGCACGCGATGGGCGACGATCTGCAGCGACGGCACCGCTTTGAGCAGATGCCAGTACAGCGGCATCAGCCCCCACAGCACGAACGCGCTGGCGGCGATCAGAAGGCCCTTGCGATCGAGACCCGGCATCAGGCGTCCGACGGCTTCGACGCGGTGGCCTGCGGCGGTACGACTTCGACGCGCGATTTCGCACGGCTGATCACCACCACGCCAACCAGGATCACCGCCAGCGCGCCGAGATCGTGCAGGCTGAAATGCTCGCCGCCCAGCCATGCGCCCAGCAGCACCGCGATCGGCGGATTGACGTAGGCGTAGCTGGACGCCAGCGCCGGGCGCACGTGATTGAGCAGCCAGACGTAGGCGCCGAAACCGACGATGGAACCGAACAGCGCCAGATAGATCAGCGCGGCCGTGCCGTGCGCGGTCGGCGCGGCGGGCAACCGTTCGCCCATCGCCAGACCCAATGCCACCAGCATCACCCCGCCACAGAGCATCTGCGCGGCGGCGGCCATGAACGGCGACGGCAGATCGCGTCCGCGCGACCACACCGAACCGAAGGCCCAGGCGATGGGCGCGATCAACAGCATCACCAGCCCGCTGGGCGCGGACGACAGACTGCTGCCGGCATTGAGCCAGAGCACGCCGAGGAAACCGATACCGATGCCCAGCCATTCACCGCGGCTGGGATGACGGCCGGCCATCGCGCCGAACAGGCCCATCCACAGCGGCATCGAGGCGATGGCGATCGCGGCCAGCCCGGACGACACCTGTTCCTCGGCCAGCACCACCATGCCGTTGCCCAGCAGCATCATCAGCAGGCCCATGAACGCCAGCGCCGGCCACTGCCTGCGCGTCGGCGCCGGCATCCCGCGCCAGCGCAGCACCGCGTACATCAAACCGCCGGCCAGCAGCATGCGCCCGCCGGACACCGCCAACAGCGGCGGCCAGCCGCCTTCCAGCGCGAAGCGGATGCCCAGATAGGTCGAGCCCCAGACCAGATACACCGACGCCAGCGCGAGCGCGATGGCGAGAGCGGAGGCAGGCCGCAGGGCGGCCGCGGATGGAGAGGCCATCGCAGTGCTCGGAAGAGAGGAATCGGAGAGGTGCGTGCGGCGCGCGCGGAGTGCGGAATCGCGTCGCAGCGCGGCGGCCGGGTCATTCTACGCCCGCGCGACCGGCGGCGTTCCCGTCGATTGGGCCGCACCGCGGAACACTGTGGCGCCGCCTGTTTCGTAGGAGCGGCGGAAGCCGCAGTCTTCTGTGGGAGCGGCGGAAGCCGCGATGGGCCGCGGGAAG
>CALRWS020000030.1:0-66119 GCA_943371935.1 Chitinophaga pinensis
TGCCGGGCTTCTTTCGTTGGATCGATTCCGAATCCCTTACAGGCGGTCTTCGGCGATTTCCACCTTCATCCGCTTGCGCTCGGCCTTGCCGACCGCCAGCGCGTCCTGTTCGCCGATCCGCGGCGCCAGTTCGCGCAGGAAACCCGCACGCATTTCCGGGGTCACTTCATCGGCGCTGCCCTTGCCGACCTTGGTCACCTCGAAGACGATCATCTGGCCGTTCTGACCGCGCACCTTGCCGGGCGAGGTCTTGCCCGCGGCAGGCGCCGGCACCTGGAAGTAAGCCTCGGACGCAACCGCGTCGGGCACCGGCGCATTGCGCGGTACCGCCGGCACATTGGCGACGACCCACTGCTTCGCTGTAGCGATCGTGGCCAGCGACTCGCCCTTCCTGATGCGCGCGAGCGCAGCTTCGGCCTCGGCTTCGGCCGCCTTGCCGGCGCGATCCGCACGCACAGCGGCCACGACCTGCGGCCCGACCTTGTCCAGCGGCTGCACGCGTTCCGGCGTATGGTCGACCACCCGGATCAGCACGCTGTGATTCGGTGCGATCTCGATCGCATCGCTGACCATGCGGCTTTCGATCAGCGCCTCGGAGAACGCGGCGCGCAACACCGCCGGATTCGCAGCGATGCCCGTGCCCTGTCCACGTGCGAACGGGCCGAGCTTCTGCACTTGCAGGTTCGCGCTGCGGGCGGCCGGCGCCAGCGACGCCGGGCTCTTCAGCACTTCGTCGACAAGCTTGCCGCTCAATTCGTTGTAGGCGCGCTCGCGGGCGCTTTCGGCCAGCATGCGCTCCAGTTCCGGACGGGCCTGCTCGAACGGCATTTCGCGGCCGGCCTTGATCTCGCGCACCTGGATGATGTGCCAGCCGAAGTCGCTCTTGATCGGCCCGGAAATCGTTCCCGTCGGGGTCGCGAACACGGCGTCCTCGAAGGCTTTGACCATCTGTCCGTTCTTGAGGATCCAGCCCAGATCGCCCCCGGCGTCCTTCGAACCGCCGTCTTCGGAGTTCTGACGCGCGAGCGCGGCGAAATCCGCGCCGGCCGCCTTCGCCTGCGCCGCCAGCGCACTGACCTTGGCCTCGGCCGCTTTCTGCGCAGCCGCATCGGCGCCGGCTTCGACCTTCACCAGGATGTGCGAAGTGAGGCGCTGTTCGGGTTCGATGAAACGCGCCTTGTCCTGTTCGTACTGGATCCTCAGCGCGTTCTCGTCGGCGGCCGCAGGCGGCGCCATCGCCGCAGCGTCGATATCGACATATTCGATCGTCACCATCTCTGGGGAACGGAAGTCGTCCGGATGCGCCTTGTACCAACTCGCGATCTCTGCCGCCGTCACCGGCGCGGTATCGACCGAAACCGGCAGCATCGCGTAGGACACATCACGCGTTTCGCTGAGCAGCTCGATCAGACGCTGGCCTTCGGTATTGGTGACGAATGCGGAGCCGCGCAGCCGTGACGCGAGCAATTGCTGCTTGAGCGTGTCTCGCACCTGCTGGTCGAATTCGGCCGGCGTTCTCGCCGGAACGCCGGAGGCCAGCGACATGCGATAACGCTGCAGGTCGAACTTACCGTCGATCTGGAATTCGGGGATGGATTCGATGGTGTCGCGCACCTGCGCATCGCCGATCGCGATGCCTTCGCGTTCGGTGGCCAGACGCATCACGCTCTCGTCGATCAGGCTTTCGAGGATCCGGCGTTTGTTATCGAGGCTTTCGAACTCGCGCACATCGAAGTTCTCGCCCGCGGCCTGACGCTGCTGCTGGCGCGCATCCTCGAACTTGGCGCGGAATTGATCGGCGCTGATCTCTTCCTTCTGCCAGAGCGCCTTGCGCACCAGCCACCAGTCCGGCGCGGACGACCACCAGGCCGGCGGGGCCTCGATCTTTGCCACGAACGTGTCGTTGCGCTGGAACAGGTACTGTTCCATGCCGAAAAAGGCGAACGGGATCATCAGCATCCCGAGAATGATGGTGGCGATCCAGCCGGAGGATTTTTCGCGTAAGGCTTGCAGCATTGGCGAGGCGTGCCGAATGAGGAGCCGCTAAGTGTAGCCGGAGCGACGTGCCGCAACATGCCCGCCGGGCACGAAATCGGCCGAATGAGCCCGGGATGCGGGGTTCCGGCGCCTGTACGATGGCCCGGAAACGACAAAGGCACCGTTTCCGGTGCCTTTGGAGCCCTACCCGAGGGCAGGAACTGAATATGAAGGGATTGGCGGAGTGGACGGGACTCGAACCCGCGACCTCCGGCGTGACAGGCCAGCATTCTAACCGACTGAACTACCACTCCGCATTTTGCCCTGCAACACCGCTGATTTTACCGCAGTTCGATGATCGAACGGAATACCTTACGACTTCTTGTTCGACTCTCTATACGCCTCTGGTGGGTGCTGAGGGTTTCGAACCCCCGACCCTCTCCGTGTAAAGGAGACGCTCTACCGCTGAGCTAAGCACCCCAACGAGAAGAGCTGATTAATTTACAGCATCTTTCAACGCTTTGCCAGCCTTGAACACCGGATTCTTGGAAGCCGCGATCTGCAGTTCTTCACCCGTCTTCGGATTGCGACCGGTACGCGCGGCGCGTTCGCGGACAACGAAAGAACCGAAGCCGATCACGGTCACGGTATCGCCCTTCTGCAGCGCTTTGGTGATGGCGGCAACGGTCGCGTCGAGCGCGCGACCGGCATCGGCCTTGGACAATTCTGCGGCACCGGCGATCGCGTCGATGAGCTCGGCTTTGTTCATGTTGAGACTCCCATATCGGTTGAAAAGAAGAGGTTGTCGACAGATAGCGACAGGAACGCGGCTCCGCACGTTCGACCCAGGAAACGACGCGGGCGATGCCGCGGCGACAGGCGACCGTTATACCAGCGGGGTTACCCCCACGCAACAAAAAACCCTCTAAAAAGCGTGAAAACACGGTGAAAATGCGAAAGATGCCGTTATCAGGACAGCATCTTCCGATCAGTGCAGGTTCAGTGTTTTCTTTCTTCGCGCCGGCTGGACGCAGCGGGCTTCGCGCGTTTGCGGGAAGCCGGCCGCGCCTCCTTCTTCGCATCCTTACCGGCCGCGGCCGGCGCGATCGGATGTTCGAGCGCGAGATCCAGCACTTCGTCGATCCAGCGCACCGGTACGATCCTGATCTGATCGGTGACGGCTTTCGGGATGTCGGCGAGATCCTTGCGGTTCTCTTCCGGAATCAGGACAGTGCGGATGCCGCCGCGCAGCGCGGCCAGCAATTTCTCCTTGAGCCCACCGATCGCAGTGACCTTGCCGCGCAGCGTGATCTCGCCGGTCATCGCGATATCCGAACGCACCGGCACCTTGGTCAGCGCCGACACCAGCGCCGTGGTCATCGCAGCGCCGGCGCTCGGGCCATCCTTCGGCGTGGCGCCGTCCGGCACGTGCAGATGGACATCGATCTTCTGCAGGAAATCGACGTCAATCCCGAGCCGCTCAGCGCGTGAACGCACGACCGACAGCGCAGCCGATGCGGATTCCTTCATTACATCGCCGAGCTGGCCGGTCAGGATCAACTGCCCCTTGCCGGGCATCAGCGTGGATTCGATCTGCAGCAGATCGCCGCCGACTTCGGTCCAGGCTAGGCCCGTGACCATGCCGATTTCGTTGTCGCTTTCGGCGCGACCGAAATCGAAGCGTCGAACGCCAAGATACTTGTCGAGATTCTTCGACGAAACGGAGGCCGCCTTCACGCCCTTGCCCGACTTCTGTGGACCGGCCAGCGCGATCTCCTTGACCACCTTGCGGCAGATCTTCGAAATTTCGCGCTCCAAGTTGCGCACGCCGGACTCGCGCGTGTAGTAGCGCACGATGTCGCGGATCGCATCCTGGGCGATCTTCAACTCGCCGGCTTTCAGGCCGTTCGCTTTCAACTGTTTCGGCAAAAGATAGCGTTCTGCGATGTTGAGCTTTTCTTCCTCGGTGTAACCCGGGATGCGGATCACTTCCATGCGATCGAGCAGCGGGCCGGGAATGTTCAGCGAATTGGAGGTCGCGACGAACATCACTTCGGACAGATCGAAATCGACTTCCAGATAATGGTCGTTGAATGCGTTGTTCTGCTCGGGATCCAGCACTTCCAGCAGGGCGGACGACGGGTCGCCGCGGAAATCCATCGACATCTTGTCGATCTCGTCCAGCACGAACAGCGGATTCTTGGTGCCAGCCTTGGTGAGGTTCTGGACGATGCGGCCCGGCATCGAGCCCACATAGGTACGACGATGGCCGCGGATCTCGGCCTCGTCGCGCACACCGCCGAGCGACATGCGCACGAATTTGCGGTTAGTCGCCTTGGCGATGCTTTGTCCGAGCGAGGTCTTGCCCACGCCCGGCGGGCCGACCAGGCACAGGATCGCGCCCTTCATGTGTTTCACCCGGGTCTGCACCGCGAGATATTCGAGGATGCGCTCTTTGACTTTTTCGAGACCGTAATGATCGGCATCCAGGGTTTCCTGCGCGACCTTCAGATCCTTGCGGATCTTGGTGCGTTTCTTCCACGGCACGCCCAGCAGCCAATCCAGATAATTGCGCACGACCGCGGCTTCCGCGGACATCGGCGACATCTGCTTGAGCTTGTTGAGCTCGGCCTTGGCCTTGGTTTCCACAGGCTTGGGCATGCCGGCTTCGGCGATCTTGCGGGTGATGTCCTCGATATCGTTCGGCGCGTCGTCCAGGTCGCCCAGTTCCTTCTGGATCGCCTTCATCTGTTCGTTGAGGTAGTACTCGCGCTGGCTCTTCTCCATCTGCGACTTCACTCTGCCGCGGATGCGTTTTTCCAGCTGCTGCACGTCGATTTCGCCGTCGACAAGACCGACCAGCAGTTCCAGACGCTGGGCGACATCGACCGCTTCGAGCAGGCGCTGTTTTTCGGCGAGGCGCACGCTCAGATGTGCGGAAATGGTGTCGGCCAGACGGTTCGGCTCATCGATACCGGACAGGGTCTGCATCAGTTCCGGCGGCAGCTTGCGATTGGTCTTGATGTACTGCTCGAACAATCCCATCAGCGAACGGACGATCGCCTCGATCTCGCGCGGGTCGCGCTGCTCCGCGGTTTCCAGCATGTCCGCCTTGCCGGCGAGTGCGCCGTCGAACTCGCGCACCTGCTTCACGCGCACGCGCGAGACGCCTTCCACCAGCACCTTGATGGTGCCGTCGGGCAGTTTCAGCAATTGCAGGACCTGGGCGAGCGTGCCGATTTCGTAGAGATCGGCCGCGCCCGGGTCGTCGGTCTCCGGCGATTTCTGCGCGACCAGCAGGATCCGCTTGTCGAGATCCATGGCGATATCGAGCGCCTTGATCGATTTCTCGCGACCGACGAACAGCGGGATGACCATGCTGGGAAACACCACGACATCGCGCAGCGGCAGCACAGGCAATTCGGGGAGGACGCTGACGGCAAGATCGGTGGTCATGGGGGCTCCGGTCGATGATTCGCGGCCCCCGCCACGGTGGGCGAACGACCTTCGGCACCGTTATGGGGTCATGCGCCGCTGGATGCAAGCGTGCGCCGCCGAGCGGACGAGAGGGGCCAGATTCGACGCTTTCAGCGGAATATGTGCGACGGATCGCCCAAAGCAAAAGGGCATTCCAACGATGTTGGAATGCCCTTTTGCGCAACACGGGAGACGCTGGTTTGAAGCTGCCGGTCTACTCGGCGGACGCGACCTTGTTGGGCGGCGTCTCGTAGATCAGATACGGCTCGGATTTGTGTTCGATCACGGATTCGTCGACCACCACCTTGCTGACGCTTTCCAGCGACGGCAGCTCGTACATGGTGTCGAGCAGCACCGATTCGACGATGGTACGCAGGCCACGGGCGCCGGTTTTGCGCTTGAGCGCCTTGCGCGCGATCGCGGCGAGCGCGTCCGGGCGGAATTCCAGTTCCACGCCTTCCATCTCGAACAGCTTCTTGAACTGCTTGCTGATCGCGTTCTTCGGCTCGGTGAGGATCTTGACCAGTGCGGTTTCGTCCAGTTCTTCCAGGGTCGCGACCACCGGCAGACGGCCGACGAATTCAGGAATCAGGCCGAACTTGATGAGATCTTCAGGCTCGACATCGAACAGCACCTTGCTGACGTCGGCCTTGCGCTCGGAACTCTTGAGCTTGGCGCCGAAACCGATGCCGCCTGCTTCGGTGCTGCGCTGCTGGATGATCTTGTCGAGGCCGGCGAACGCACCGCCGACGATGAACAGGATATTGCGGGTGTCGACCTGCAGGAATTCCTGCTGCGGATGCTTGCGCCCGCCCTGCGGCGGCACGCTGGCGACGGTGCCTTCGATCAGCTTGAGCAGCGCCTGCTGCACGCCTTCGCCGGACACATCGCGGGTGATCGACGGGTTCTCGCTCTTGCGCGAGATCTTGTCGATTTCGTCGATGTAGACAATGCCCTGCTGCGCCTTTTCGACATCGTAGTCGCACTTCTGCAGCAGCTTCTGGATGATGTTCTCGACGTCCTCGCCGACGTAACCCGCTTCGGTGAGCGTGGTGGCGTCTGCGATGGTGAACGGCACATTGAGCAGACGGGCCAGGGTCTCGGCCAACAGCGTCTTGCCCGAACCGGTCGGACCGATCAGCAGGATGTTGGACTTGGCCAACTCGATGTCGTCGTTCTTCTGCCGACTCTCGATCCGCTTGTAGTGATTGTAGACCGCCACCGCCAGGGTCTTCTTGGCGCGGGGCTGGCCGATCACGTACTGGTCGAGGACCTCGAGAATCTCGCGCGGCTTGGGCAGATGACTGCGCGTTGCCTGCGCCTTCTCTTCCAATTCCTCGCGGATGATGTCGTTGCACAACTCGACGCATTCGTCGCAGATGAACACGCTCGGGCCCGCAATCAGTTTGCGGACTTCGTGTTGGCTTTTCCCGCAGAACGAGCAATACAGGATCTTGTTGCTGTCGCCGCTGCGGCCTTGCCGGTCTTCGCTCATGCTGCTGTCGGTATCTGCGCTGGATGTTGGGAGGATAGCATCCAAGTCCCCTGCCGCAAGCGTGTCGCGGCGGGAACCTGGATTCTCATGAAAATCAGTTGCTTATGCGGGCTGGATCGAATCTTCCGGGCGGCGTTCGAGAACGTGATCCACCAGACCGTAGTCACGGGAGGCTTCGGCGCTCTTGAAATTGTCGCGTTCGGTGTCGCGGGAGATGGTGTCGAGCGACTGGCCGGTATGGTGGGACAGGATCTCGTTCAGCCGCTGCTTCATGCCCAGGATTTCGCGGGCGTGAATGTCGATGTCGGTCGCCTGGCCCTGGAAGCCGCCCAGAGGCTGGTGGATCATGACCCGCGAATTCGGCAGGGCGTAACGCTTGCCTTTGGCGCCCGCGGTGAGCAGCAGAGCGCCCATGCTGGCCGCCTGACCGACGCAGATCGTGCTCACGTCCGGCTTGATGAACTGCATGGTGTCGTAGATCGCCATGCCCGATGTGACGATGCCGCCCGGCGAATTGATGTAGAGGCTGATGTCCTTCTCGGGGTTTTCCGCTTCGAGGAACAGCAACTGGGCGACGATCACGTTCGCCATGTAGTCGTCGATGCCGCCGACGAGGAAGATCACCCGCTCCTTCAACAACCGGGAGTAGATGTCGTAGGCGCGCTCGCCGCGGCTGGTCTGTTCGACCACCATCGGTACGAGATTCAGGGCTCTGGTCTCAAGGCTGTTCATGCGTCACGGCACCTGTGGTCGGGAGGCCGTGCATCTCTGCACGACCCATTGCAAGGGGGAAACTCGGATCGCCGCGCAGGTTACTGCGGGGCGATCGCTTCCTGGAAGCTGAGCGGTTTGTCGGTATGCACGGCACGCTCGGCGATCCAGTCGATGACCTGTTCTTCCATCACGCGGTTCTGCAGGCCAGACATGAGCTGGCGGTCGTTGCGGTACAAATCAATGACCTGCTGCGGTTCTTCGTAAGTCGAAGCGATGAGACGCAGTGTTTCGTTCAGACGCTTCGGGTCGAGGGTGAGTTCGTTGCGACGGGCGATTTCGCCGACCAGCAGGGCCACAGTGACGCGTTTGCGGGCGGAATCGATGAAATCGAGGTAAGCCTCGGCCGGCGCTTCAACCTGACGCCCTTGGCGGCGGGACTGCTCGACGGCCTGGGCCAGCATCGCGCGGGCTTCGCTTTCGACGACCCGCGCGGGCATCTCGACATGCGCGTAGGTGGCAATGAGCTGCTCGCCAACTTCGCGGCGGAGACGGCTCATCAGCGCGCCCTTGAGCTCTCGCTCCAGATTGTTGCGGATTTCGGTGCGGAACTGGGCCATTTCGCCCGACTTCACGCCGAAGCTCTTGATGAATTCGGGATCGACGTCCGGCAGTACGGGCTCGGAGATCTGTTCGACCTTCACGTTGACCACGACCTGCTTGCCGGCCAGCTGCGGCACGCGCCAGCCTTCCGGGAAGTCGACGGTCAGGGTCTTGTCTTCACCGGCGCTCATGCCGATCAGCGCAAGCTCGATGTCGGCGAACATGGCGCCCGAACCGATCATGGTCACGCCGCGCTCGGCGCCTTCGGCGGGCAGGCGCTCGCCGTCGACCATCGACCAGGTTTCCACGTCGGCCGCATCTCCGGCCTGGGCCGGACGGTTCACCAGCGTCCAGCTGCGGCGCTGGAGACGGAGATTCTCGATCATGCGATCGATATCGTCTTCGCCGATCTCGGCGGTGTGGCGCACCACTTGCAGCGCGCTCACGTCGATATCGCCGAAATCCGGGACCACCTCGAAGGTCGCGACATAGGCCAGCTCGCCCTCGCCCGCTTCGGACGGTTCGATGCGCGGCGCACCGGCGAGACGCAGCGCGTTCTCGCGGATGGCCTGATCGAAGCCCTGCTGCAGGAGGTCGTCGACGACTTCGCCGCGCACCTGGGCGCCGTAACGCTGCTCGATGACCTTGGCCGGCACCTTGCCGGGGCGGAAACCCTTGATCCTGGCGGTCCGCGCGATTTCGCGCAGGCGGCCGCCGATCTGGCTCTCGACGCTGTCGGTCGGCACGCGCAGGGTCATCCGGCGCTCGAGGTTACCCACGGATTCGACTGAAACTTGCATTGCTGACGACTCCTGCTGCCGCGCGTTCGCCCGCGGCCGGTGTTGTTGGTGTGATGGAAGGCTGGATGGCCGGATCGGACCGTCG
This sequence comes from Chitinophaga pinensis, assembly GCA_943371935.1. GTDB lineage: Bacteria > Pseudomonadota > Gammaproteobacteria > Xanthomonadales > Xanthomonadaceae > Lysobacter_I. The sequence continues at coordinate 9,149 of CALRWS020000030.1, forward strand.
CAACGCTATGACGGACCATCCCGGCGGAACGGAGTAGTTTGGCCGATTACGGCGTTTCCCGCCAGTTTCGTGGAATCGCATCATGCCCGGCGACAGGACGAGCCGACCAGACCGGATCTCGGCCGAATGGCCGGCGCTGCAAAAACCGGGCCGAATGCCGGTGCGAAGCGCGCCTCCTTGCGGCTTTTCGTTCAGCTCCATGCAGCGGATATTCCACTGCGCCTTGTGCGAGAGGGGGGACTCGAACCCCCACACCTTTCGGCGACAGAACCTAAATCTGTTGCGTCTACCAATTTCGCCACCCTCGCATGGGCTGCATTCTAAGGCAGACGGTCGGTGCGCTGGGCGAATCCAAACAAAAACGCCCGGCGCGAGCCGGGCGTTTCCTGGAACTGGTGGGCTGTGAAGGATTCGAACCTTCGACCTATTGATTAAGAGTCAACTGCTCTACCAACTGAGCTAACAGCCCTGAAACTGTTTGAATATTGTAACAACTCGCGGCAGCGTCAGGAACCCACTGCATGCTTTTAGATATGGGGTGGAAGACGGGATTTGAACCCGCGACCCCCGGAATCACAATCCGGTGCTCTAACCAACTGAGCTACATCCACCACTGAAAAAATCGCAACCTAAACCCGAAATTTCGTGGGATCGCCTCCGAGGCTCCCACCGCCCGACCATCCTGTCGAGCCGTTGTTGCACTGTCGCATTGGCGCGCCCGGCAGGACTCGAACCTGCAACCGCCGGCTTAGAAGGCCGGTGCTCTATCCGATTGAGCTACGGGCGCATCTGCGCATGATAGCCGGACGGATGGAGTGGAGCATGCCTGCGAAAGCTTTGGAGTGGTCGGGGTAGAGGGATTCGAACCCCCGACATCCTGCTCCCAAAGCAGGCGCGCTACCAGACTGCGCTATACCCCGCCGAAGAGCGGCTGCCAGGGTGAAATGCGGCCCGGGCCCCGGCAGGTCGGGTATTGTCCGAACCCGGAGCCTCGCTGTCAACGCGTACGACACGCCGTCCGTGGAGGTATGCTTTGCTCCTGACACGATTCCATACGCCAACCGTCTTCGAAGGAGACACCATGCGCAGCGGCAACCCGGTCCTCAAGGACTCCACTTTCCTCGATCTCAGCAGCGGCGTCGCATATCCCGGCAAAGCCGGCACGATGACCCTGAACGGGACGGTCAACAAGACCGGCATGCTGCTGTTGATGACGGTCCTCACCGCGGCTTTCGCCTGGTCGCAGACGATGACGCCGACCGGCGAAGTCGCCCCCGGCGCGATGATCTACCTGTGGGGCGGCGCCATCGGCGGCCTCGTACTGGGGCTGGTCACGTCGTTCAAGAAGGAATGGTCGCCGGTCACCGCTCCGCTGTACGCGCTGGTCGAAGGCTTTTTCCTCGGCTCGATCTCGGCGATCTACAACGCCCAATTCCAGGGCATCGTGCTGCAGGCGGTGATGCTGACCTTCGGCATCATGTTCGCACTGCTCTTCGCCTACCGCTCCGGCCTGATCAAGGCGACCGAGAACTTCAAGCTCGGCGTGGCCGCCGCGACCGGCGGCATCATGCTGATCTATCTGGCCACGATCGTCCTGCGCCTGTTCGACATCAACATTCCCTATATCCACGAGTCCGGCCTGATCGGCATCGGCTTCAGCCTGTTCGTGGTGGTGATCGCGTCGCTGAATCTGGTCCTCGACTTCGATTTCATCGAAAGCGGCGTCGAAGCCGGCGCACCGAAATATATGGAATGGTTCGGCGCTTTCGGCCTGATGGTCACCCTGGTGTGGCTGTACCTCGAACTGCTGCGCCTGCTGTCGAAACTGCAGTCGCGCAACTGATCCAGCAATAGCAGCACAAACAAAACGGGGCGCTTGAGGCGCCCCGTTTTTTTATGCAACGCTAACCACCGGAACGCCCGGTCGCAGCCTCAAAGCCGGCTGGCGATCGCCTTGGCGAACGACATGGTATTGCCGGTGCCGCCGAGATCCGGAGTGAGCGAATCCCTGTCTTCCAGCGTAGCGACGACGGCATGGCGCAGACGGGTGGCGTTGTCCGGCTGACCGACGTGATCGAGCATCTGGCCGATCGCCAGCAGCAGCGCACAGGGGTTGGCGACGCCCTTGCCGGCAATGTCCGGCGCAGACCCGTGGACGGCCTCGAAAATCGCGGCCTCGGTGCCGATGTTCGCGCCCGGCGCCAGACCCAGGCCACCGACGAGGCCGGCGCAGAGGTCGGAAATGATGTCGCCGAACAGGTTGGTCGTCACGATGATGTCGAACTGTTCCGGACGCATCACCAGTTGCATGCAGGTGTTGTCTACGATCATCTCGTTGCAGAGGATGTCGGGATATTCGGCAGCGACGACGCGCGCGGTGCGCAGGAACAGACCCGACGTCGACTTCAGGATGTTGGCCTTGTGGACCACGGTGACTTTCTTACGGCCGGTCCTGCGCGCCAGTTCGAAGGCGTAGCGGACGATGCGCTCGGAGCCGCGGCGGGTGATCTTCTGGGTCAGCATCGCGGTTTCGCCGTCTTCCGACAGAGTCTGGCCTTCGCCGATGTAGGCGCCCTCGGTGTTCTCGCGGACCGTGATCAGATCCACGCCGGTCGGGAAACGCGACTTGGTGTTCGGGAACGACTTCGCCGGACGGACGTTGGCGTACAGGTCGAAACGCTTGCGCAGTTCGACGTTGATCGAGCTGAAGCCTTCACCGACCGGCGTGGTCAGGGGGCTCTTGAGGGCGATGCGGTTGCGGCGGATCGAGTCCAGGGTCGACTGCGGCAGCAGTTCGCCGTGTTTCTCCAGCGCGACCATGCCGGCGTCGGCTTCTTCGTACTGCAGGCCGGTGTTCATGGTGTCCAGGACGGACAGCGCGGCCTCCATGATTTCGGGGCCGATGCCATCGCCACGGATGATGGTAATCGTTTGGGTCATGATCTGGTTCCAGACAGGCCCGCACAGACAAGCCTGTGCAGGCAGGCCCGGCGCAGCGCGCAGGGCCGGGATTCGGGATGGTGGCTCGTGAGCGTGATCGGGTAGCGTTCTGCGCGCAGAACCGGCGAATTATGCCGTAACGGCGCTCATCCTGCTCGAACGCCGCATTCAGACCATGGTCGAAGGCATCGCATCGACCGGCGACCGGACTCAGCCGTGATCGTGGCCGGGCGCGACGGCCGTGGCATCGCCCTGTTCGAGTTTGTCGAGGAAATCGACCGCACGCCGCAGGTGCGGGATGACGATGGAACCGCCGACGACCAGTCCGACCGAGAAGGTTTCGAACATCTCGTCGCGGCTCACGCCCGCTTCCCTGCACTGGGCGACGTGGTAGCTGATGCAGTCGTCGCAGCGCAGCACCAGCGATGCCACCAGGCCCAGCAACTCCTTGGTCTTCACGTCGAGCGCGCCGGCCTGGTAGGTCTGGGTGTCGAGGGCGAAGAAGCGGCGGACCACCTGGTTGGGTTCGGCCAGGATCCGCTCGTTCATGCGCTTGCGGAAGTCTGTGAACTCGGCGATGCGGTCGTTTTCGTCGCTGCCGCTCACGCGCCTTCTCCGTTCAACAGCGGCTCGAACTTGCCGGCCCGGTGCAGCGCCATCATGTCGTCGAAGCCACCCACGTGGACGTCGCCGACGAAGATCTGCGGCACGCTGGTGCGCTTGGCCCTCGCCATCATCCGCTCGCGCTCGGCCGGGTCGGTATCGATCCGTATCTCGGACCAGCTCAAGCCCTTGCCTTTCAGGAAGTTCTTGGCCGAAACGCAGTACGGGCAGATCGCAGAGGTGTAGATCACGATCGGCGTCTGGGGGGCTGTGTCGCTCAAAGCGGTCTCCTCGTTGCGCGGTCGCGCGGGCTGTCCGGAAAAAGTGGGGCAGTCGATATCTGCATCTGCGCGGACATGATGAGGGCCGCACCCGGCCTTTTCCACCCGCTGAGCGCAACGCTGCGATGTCCGGAACGAAGCCGGCGGAATGCGGTCGAAGCCTCCGCGGCGTCTGGCTTAACAACGCATTCACGCCCATCCTGCCCGGAAGCGGCATGCTGTCCCATCGATCTGTACCGAGAATCCTGCCCATGCGTTTGCCGGCCGCCATCGCTGCCCTCACCTTCACGCTCGCGGCGTTCGTGGCCCCCGCACAGGACAACCGGCTGCCGGACATCGGTTCTTCGGCCAACGAACTGCTCAATCCAGCGAGGCAGGCGGAATACGGCAGCATGATGCTCAGCCAGCTGCGCCACTACGGTTACGTGCTGGACGATCCGCTGATCGACGGCTGGCTGCAATCGGTGGGACACCGCCTGGCGTCGGCCAGCGACAAACCCCAGCAGCCCTTCACGTTCTTCATGCTGAAGGACCGGCAGTTCAACGCGTTCGCCACGCTCGGCGGCTACATCGGCACCAATGCGGGCCTGGTGCTGGCAGCGGAAAGCGAGGACGAAGTGGCGGGCGTGCTGTCGCACGAGGTCGCCCACGTCACCCAGACCCATGTGCTGCGCAGCGTCGAACGCGCGCAGAAGGACAGCGTCCCGATCCTGCTGGCGATGCTGGGCGCGATCGCGATCGCCCAGTCCGCGGGCGGCAACTCTTCGGACGACGCGTCGATGGCGGCGCTGGCGTCGGCGCAGGCGCTGATGATCCAGCGGCAGATCGACTACACCCGTTCCAACGAATCCGAGGCCGACCGGCTCGGCATCCAGACCCTCGCCCGCGGCGGTTACGACCCGAATGCGATGGCAAGCATGTTCACCCGCATGCAGGCGATCTCGCGGGTGAATCAGGGCGGCGAGCGCGAGCGCACCCCGGACTACCTCCGCTCCCACCCGGTCAATACCACCCGGATCAGCGAAGCAAGGCAGCGCGCCGCGGATCTGGCGACGAAAACCCCGGCGTTCGACCCGGGCAGCACCATCACCAGCGAGAACCCGCTGTTTCCCTCCAGCCTGCGCGTGGCCGGCCCGGTGCGCACCAACGACAACGTGCAGTTCGGCTGGGCCCGGGAACGCATCCGCGTCTTCAGCGCCAACACTTCGACCGATGCGATCCGCGAATACGAACACCAGGGCCGGTCCAAGCCGTTGACCGACGCGCAACGTTACGGCCTGTCGGTCGCGCGCTATCGCAACGGCGACTACGCCCTGGCCGCGAAGGAACTGACGCCCCTGCTTGCGAAGTATCCGGCGGACCCGTGGATCGTCATCGCCATGGCCGAAACCGAGGCCCGCAGCGGCAATCTGGCCGGGGCCGATACGCGTCTGGAAGCCTTCCTGCAACGAAGCCCCAATCACCGCGCCGCAGTTCTGAGCTATGCGCAGCTATTGGCCGAACGCAACGACGTCGGCGCCGGCAAGCGCGCCCAAGCCGTGCTGCGGCCCTTGCTGGTCACGGCGAAGGAGGACCCGGTCTTCCAGCGGACCTTCGCGCGCGCCAGCGAAGTCGCCGGAGATCCCGACCGTGCCGGCGAAGCGTATGCCGAGGCCGAATACCTGAACGGACGGCCGGAGCGCGCACTGATCCAGCTCAACACACTGCTCAAGCGGCCTCAGCTGGACTATTACGCCCGGGCGAGGATCGAGGCCCGCATCGCTGCCATCACCCCGACCGTACTGGAACTACGTCGGCAGGGCGTGCGCGACGAGGTTCTCGATCGGCGCTGACATCGGATTCGATCTGAACAGGCACTGCCTTGCTTGATTGACATCACCGCATCACGTCATCACGATGCACGAATGCGAACCACCATCGACCTCCCCGAAGATCTGCACCGCATCGCGACCAGCCTTGCGCATCACACCGGGCGCAGCCTCGGCCAGACAGTGGCCGAACTGATGCGCCGCGGCCTGGCGGCCGACGCCGGCCGTGTCGCCGATACGCCTGCAAGCTATGTCGTCCATCCCCAGACCGGGCTACCGGTCGTGGCGTCGCAGCAGCCGATCACCAGCGACGACGTCAAAGCGCTGGACGACGAAACATGACCCATCTTCTCGACGGCAACGTGCTGATCGCACTGATCGATCGCTCGCACGTGCATCACCCGGCGGCGGTGCGCTGGTTCGAGTCGCGCGTCGACGCATTCGCGACCTGCCCCATCACCCAAGGCACATTGATGCGCATGCTGCTGCGGTTCGGCGCCGTGGCCGACGCACCGTCCGCGGTCGCGGTGCTGGTCCGGCTGACCAGCCACACCCGGCACACGTTCTGGCCCGACGATCTCGGCTACACCAGGATCTCGTGGGCCGGGGTGCTGGGCCATCGTCAGGTCACCGACAGCTACCTCGCCGCGCTGGCACGGCACCGCAACGGGCGTCTGGCGACATTCGACCGCGGGCTGGCCGCATTGCATGCGGACGTGGCCGATCTGATCGAGCCCTGACGCGGAAAGGATCCTGCGTCGCACGTTTTCCGGATCGCACGTTCTGGCGCGGCTTTCGAGGCGTGCCGCAGTCCGCGCGACCCTGCGCTTGCGCACGGGATACGACACACATGTCCGTCGTCATGGTCCGGTCATAAAAATGTCGTCTACTGTGCCCGCTCCCCGGAATGGCCGCAGCCGGCCCGCCGAGCCGCCCGCTCCGGGCACCATGCAGAGCCACGACATGCAGAAGCGCATCCTGATCGTCGACGACGAACCCGCGATCCGCGACATGGTCGCCTTCGCCCTGCGCAAGGGCGAATACGAACCGATCCACGCCGGCGACGCCCGCGAGGCCCAGGCGGCCATCGCCGAGCGCGTCCCCGATCTGATCCTGCTCGACTGGATGCTGCCCGGCACCAGCGGTCTGGAACTGGCCCGGCGCTGGCGCCGCGATGCCCTCACCCGCGACATCCCGATCATCATGCTCACCGCGCGCGGCGAAGAGAACGACCGCGTCGGCGGCCTCGAAGCCGGCGTCGACGACTACGTCGTGAAACCCTTTTCCGCCCGCGAACTGCTCGCGCGCATCCGCGCTGTGCTGCGCCGCTCGCGCGAGGACGACGAGGACGGCAGCGTCCAGGTCGGCGGTCTGCGCATCGATGGCGCCTCGCACCGGGTCTACGCTGGCGACGCGCAGATCCAGATCGGTCCGACCGAATACCGGCTGCTGCATTTCTTCATGACCCACGCCGAACGCGTCTACACCCGCAATCAGCTGCTGGACCACGTCTGGGGCGGCAACACCTACGTCGAGGAGCGCACCGTGGACGTGCATATCCGCCGGCTGCGTCGGGCGCTGGAACCGGTGGTGCTCGACGGCATGGTCCAGACCGTGCGCGGCGCCGGCTATCGCTTTTCGGCCACGCTCTGAGCGCCATGCTGCCCGCACGGCGCAGATCACCCGTCCTGTGATCTGCGTCCCGGCCATGCTTGACCCACAGTCTTTGACCCACAATCTTTGACTCACCGATTCCCATAGACTCAGCGGATGCCGAACGACGCTCGATCCGCATGGTTCAAGACCCTCGGCCAGCTCGCGCTGGCGCTTGTGGTCGCGCTTGCGCTCGGCTTCGCCGTCGGCCACGTCTGGCCGGTGATCACTTTCGCAGCGCTCGGCGTGGTCGCCTGGCACTACTGGAAACTGCGCAAGCTGCTCCTGCGGCTCACCGCGCGGCAGCGGCTCACGCCGTCCACCGGCCCGGGGGTCTGGAATGAGCTGGACCGCCTGCTCTATCGCGGCCAGAACGAAATGCGCGCGCGCAAGCGCCGGCTGATCGACATGCTGCGCGCCTACCGCGCCGCCACCGCCGCGCTGCCCGACGCGATCGTCGTGGTCGAGCGCAACAGCCAGCGCATCCAGTGGTTCAACGAAGCCGCGACCCGGCTGCTTGGCCTGCACTATCCCAGCGACCTCGGCGCGGCGCTCAGCGATCGGCTCCAGCCGCTGCCGATCGCGCACTGGCTGACCGGCGGCCGTCACGCCGAACCGCTGCTCGATGCCGCATCGCCGGTGCAGCCCGACCTGCGCCTGAGCCTGCGCCTGATTCCGTATTCCGACGAACTCTGGCTGCTCATCGCGCGCGACGTCAGCAAACTCATGCATCTGGAACAGATGCGCCGCGATTTCGTCGCCAACGTGTCGCACGAATTGCGCACCCCGCTGACCGTCGTCCACGGCTATCTGGACATGCTCGATCCCGTCGAGCATCCGGAATGGGCGCCGATGCTCAACGAGATGCAGCGCCAGTCGCAGCGCATGACCCAGCTGGTCGAGGATCTGTTGATGCTGTCGCGCCTGGAAGCCCAGGAAGAACTGCCCGAGGAAATCGTCTCGATGGCGCCGATGCTGACGACGCTCAAGCGCGAAGCCGATGCGCTGAGCCAGCGCCGGCACACGATCACCGCCGAAGATCTCGCCGGCGTCGATCTGTGGGGCTCGACCAAGGAACTGCACAGCGCATTCTCGAATCTGGTCGGCAACGCGATCCGCTACACGCCGGCCGGCGGCAGCATCCATATCCGCTTCGCGTCGGAACGCGACGGCGGCGTGAGCCTGTCGGTGGAAGACACCGGCTACGGCATCCCCGCTGCGCATCTACCGCGCATCACCGAACGCTTCTACCGCGTCTCCACCAGCCGCTCCCGCGAAAGCGGCGGCACCGGCCTCGGCCTGTCGATCGTCAAGCACGTGCTGAATCTGCACCAGGCGCGGCTGGAAATCGAAAGCGAAGTGGGCCGCGGCAGCCGGTTCGCCTGCCGTTTCGGACGCGAGCGCATCCGCGCGCGCGACCTCGACTCTTATCCAGAAGATCACGCATGAGCACACGCCCACCCGCACGCCCTGCGAAACGTTCTACCGCCGGCAAGTCCGCGCGGGCCTCCGGACGCGTGCCGACGCAGCCCCAGCCGCAGCCCGATCCGTCCCAGGACGCCGATCCGCAGCGCGACCCGGCGCTGTATCTCAACCGCGAACTCTCCCAGCTCGACTTCAATTTCCGGGTGCTGGCGCACGCGCAGGACGCCGCGGTGCCGCTGCTCGAACGGTTGCGATACCTGTGCATTTCCTGCACGAATCTGGACGAATTCTTCGAGATCCGCGCCGCCACCGTGCGTCAGGCGCAGGATTTCGGCATGCCGCTGGCGCCCGACGGCATTCCCCACGCGACCCTGCTCAAACGCATCCACGACCGCGCCGCCGAACTGGTGGACGGGCAGTATCGCTGCTGGAACGAAGTGCTGCGCCCCGCGCTGAACGAGGCGGGCGTGCGCGTGCTGCACCGGCAGGACTGGAACGCCCGGCAGACGCGCTGGCTGCGCGCCTATTTCCGCGACGAGATCATGCCGGTGCTGTCGCCGCTGGGCCTGGATCCCGCGCACCCGTTCCCGAAGATCCTCAACAAGTCGCTGAACATCGTGGTGGTGTTGAAAGGCAAGGATGCGTTCGGCCGCGCCGGCCATCTCGCCATCGTGCGCGCGCCGCGATCGCTGCCGCGCATCATCCAGTTGCCCGAGCGCGCGTCAGGCGGCGAAAACGACTTCGTGTTCCTGTCGGCGGTGCTGTCGGCGTTCGTTGATGAACTGTTTCCCGGTATGGAGGTCAAGGGCGCCTACCAGTTCCGCGTCACCCGCAACTCCGAACTGATCGTCGACGAAGAAGAAGTCGAGAATCTCGCGCTCGCGCTGCGCGACGAACTGGTCGGCCGCGGCTATCTGCGCGCGATGCGGCTGGAAATCGCCTCCGATTGTCCCACTCCGATCGTGCGCACGCTGCTCGAGAACTTCGAGTTGCCGGAAAATGCGGTCTATCGCATCCAGGGGCCGGTGAATCTCAATCGCGCCGCGCAGATCTACGACCTCGTGCAGCGCCCCGATCTGAAATTCGTGCCGTATCAGCAGCGCAAGCTCAAGGATATGGAAACGATCTTCGAGCGCGCCTCCGCGGACGACGTGCTGCTGCATCATCCTTTCGACGCCTTCACGCCGGTGCTGGAACTGATCAAGCAGGCGGCGGAAGACCCGAACGTGCTGGCGATCAAGCAGACCCTGTATCGCGCCGGCAAGGATTCGCCGATCGTCGAGCATCTGATCCAGGCCGCGCGCAACGGCAAGGATGTGACCGTGGTGATCGAACTGCGCGCGCGCTTCGACGAGGAAGCGAATCTGCGCCTCGCCGACCGGCTGCAGGACGCCGGCGTGCAGGTGGTCTACGGTGTGGTCGGTTACAAGACCCACGCGAAGATGCTGCTGATCGTGCGCCGCGAGGGCCGCAAGCTCGTCCGCTACACCCACCTGGGCACCGGCAACTATCACGCCGGCACGTCGCGCGCCTATACCGATTTCGGCCTGATCACCGTCGATCCCGACATCGGCAGCGACGTGCACCAGATCTTCCAGCAGATCTCGGGGCTGGCACCGGCGATCAAGCTCAAGAAACTGCTGCAATCGCCGTTCACCCTGCACGCGGGCGTGCTCAAGCGGATCGAACGCGAAGCCCGGCACGCGAGCGCGGGCAAAGAGGGACGGATCGTCGCCAAGATGAACGCACTGAACGAACCGCAGGTCATCCGCGCGCTGTACGAAGCCTCGCAGGCAGGCGCGAAGATCGATCTTCTGGTGCGCGGCGCCTGCACGCTGCGTCCGGGCATTCCCGGCGTGTCCGAGAACATCCGCGTGCGTTCGATCGTCGGCCGTTTCCTCGAACACAGCCGGATCTGGTGGTTCGGCAACGACGGCGATCCCGAGCTTTTCTGCTCCAGCGCCGACTGGCTGGAGCGCAATCTCCTGCGCCGGGTCGAGATCGGCTTCCCGATCCTCGATCCCGAGCTTGCCGCGCGGGTGAAGGAGGAATCGCTGGACAACTATCTGCTGGACAATCTCGATGCCTGGGAGCTGCAGGCCGACGGCAGTTACCAGCGGCTCGCCCCGGAAGGCGATGCGATGCCGCATTCGGCGCAGGCGACGCTGTTGGCCAAGCTCTGCGGGTAAACCTGCGCATGTAGAGCGGCCTTGAGGCCGCTCAGTTCTCGTCTCCCATGACCTCATAAAATCTTACCTCTTCATTTATATCAGCCGCGGGCGCGGCGTCAGCTATCGCCGCAAGCTCGTAACGTCCTGGGCCGGCCTCAAGGCCGCTCTACAACTGGATCGGACGAACGCTCCCGATTCCCGCCACAACCGTTCCGTTCGCCGTTCCATGTTGGTAGGCTGCGCGGGCATTCGCCGCCGTATCGTCCGATCCGCGACAGGAACATCGCTTGAACCGATCCGCTTCCCTGCACCACTTGCCCGCCGCTCCCCTGCAGGACGGCGAATCGCTGGCCGCCATCGACCTCGGTTCCAACAGCTTCCACATGGTCGTGGCGCGCAATGTGCTGGGCCAGCTGCGGGTCATCGACCGGCTGCGCGAAACCGTTCGTCTCGCCGATGGTCTGGACGGAAAGGGCGGCCTGAACGACGCCGCGCAGGAACGTGCGCTGGATTGCCTGTCGCGTTTCGGCCAGCGCATCCGCGACCTGCCGGCACATCGCGTGCGTGCCATCGCCACCAATACCGTCCGCGCGCTGCGCGATCCGCAAGCCTTTCTGTCGTCCGCCGAATCCGCGCTGGGCCACGGCATCGAAGTGGTGTCCGGACGCGAGGAAGCGCGACTGATCTATCTCGGCGTCGCCCACGCGCAGCCGCCAAAACCGCAGCAGCGCCGGCTGGTGATCGACATCGGCGGCGGCTCCACCGAATGCATCATCGGTTCCGGCTTCGACACCATCGAACGCGAAAGCCTGCAGATCGGCTGCGTCGCCAGCACCCGGCGCTTCTTTCCCAACGGCAAACTCTCAAGAAAACGCTGGAAGGAAGCGCTGACCGAGATCGAAGCCGAATTCCAGCAGTTCGCAGGGCTGTATCGCGGACTCGGCTGGCAGGAAGCCATCGGTTCGTCCGGCACCAACAAGGCCATCGGCGAGATCTGCGCCGCGATGAAACTGACCAAAGGCGCGGTGACCGCCGAAGCCCTGCCGATCGTGCGCGACCGCCTGCTTATGGCCGATCGCATCGACGCGATCGATCTGCCCGGATTGCCCGACGACCGCAGACCGATCATCGCCGGCGGCATCCTCATCCTCGAAGCCGCGTTCGAGACCCTCGGCCTGAAACGGATGATGGTCAGCAAGGCCGCGATGCGCGAAGGCGTGCTGTACGACATGCTCGGCCGCGGCGGCGTGGACGATCCGCGCGACATTTCCATCGATGCGCTGATGCACCGCTATGGCGTCGACCGCGCACAGGCGAAGCGCGTCGAAGACACGGTGCTGCGGCTGTTCGGCCAGATCGCCGCGCGATGGAATCTCGGCGACGACGAACGCCGCATGCTGATGTGGGCCGCGCGCGTGCACGAACTCGGGCTGGCCATCGCGCACAGCCAATATCACGTGCACGGCGCCTACATCCTCGAACATTCCGACATCGCCGGATTCTCGCGCCAGGAGCAGTCTTTCCTGTCCGCGCTGGTGCGCAACCACCGCCGCAACATCTCCAACAAATCGCTGGACGCCCTGCCCGACCGCCTGCAAGCGCCGGTCAGGCGCTGCGCCGCGCTGCTGCGCCTTGCTGTGCTGCTGCACCGTTCGCACGAGGCGCAGACGATCCCGAAACTGGAGCTGCGGCTGGCCGGCAATACCATCGCCGTTTCGATGTCCAAAAGCTGGCTCGACCGGCGCCCGCTGCTGCGCTCGGACCTGGAACACGAGCCGGAAGGTTTCGCAGGACTCGGCATCGAGCTGCATCTCGCGCTGTGACGCCGCACGGCATCTCTGCCATCTGAAAGCGCCGCCCGCTGAAATCGCTGCGATTCTCCGCGCGTCATCGTGCTGTCACCGCCGCGCCACCGCGGTTTCATCTGCCATCGTCATCCTTCTTCAAACCGAAGAGCGATGCCGATGCGCTACGCGATCGTCACAGAGACCTATCCGCCGGAAATCAACGGCGTCGCGCTCACCGTGCAAAGCCTCGAACAGGGGCTGCGCGAACGCGGCCATACCGTCGGCCTGATCCGGCCGAGACAGTCGCGTAACGCTGCATCGGTAGCCCACGAACATCTGCTCGCAAGCCTTCCGTTGCCGCGCTACCCCGGTCTTCGTTTCGGTCTGCCGGCAACGCGAAAGCTGATCTCCCTGTGGAACCTGCACCGCCCGGATGCGATCTATGTGGCCACGGAAGGCCCATTGGGGTGGTCGGCGCTGCGCGCGGCGCGTGCGCTGCGCATCCCCGCCGCGACAGGCTTCCACACCCGTTTCGATCTCTACATGCGCGATTACGGCGTGCCCTTCCTGCAGTCGGTTGCACTGCATTGGATGCGCCGCTTCCACAACGGCGCCCAGGCGACCCTGGTGCCGACCGAAGCGCTGCGCGCAGAGCTGCAGGGCATGGGTTTCCAACATGCCACGCGGCTGCCGCGGGCCGTGGACAACGCACTCTTTCATCCGGCGCGCCGCGACGATGCGCTGCGTGCGTCCTGGGGGCTGCGCGCCGAAAATCTTGCCGTGATCCATCTGGGCAGGATCGCGCCGGAAAAGAATCTCGGTCTGGCGGTGCGCGCGTTCCGCAACATCCAGCAGCGGTGCCCCGGCGCGCGCTTCGTCTGGGTCGGCGACGGCCCGGCGCGCGAACAACTCGCGAAAGAAAATTCGGATTTCGTGTTTTGCGGCATCCAGCGCGGCGAAGCGCTGGCCCGGCATTTCGCGAGCAGCGACCTGTTCCTGTTCCCCAGTCGCAGCGAAACCTACGGCAACGTGACGCTCGAAGCGATGGCCAGTGGCGTGCCGACCGTCGCTTTCGACTACGGCGCGGCGCACGAATGCCTGCGCGACGGCGAACACGGCGCGGCGGTGACCGACGGTACCGCCGACAGCGACGACGCTTTCGTCCGCGCCGCGGTGCGCATCGCCGCGGATACGAATCTGCGCGCGCACATGCGCATCGCCGCCCGCGACGCGGTGTCCGAGCTGCGCCCGCAGCAGGTCGCCGCCGACTTCGACGCCATCCTCCAACGCCTTGCCTTCGCGGGGAAACGCCATGAACAGCCGATTGTTGCGTCGCCGGTTACGCACGAATGAATCGGCGTGGTGCCTGCGCGCGAACGCGCTGTGCGGGCGGATCGCGACGCGGCGCTTCTTCGCGCTGATCAGCCGGCTCGGCGATGGCGTGTTCTGGTACGGATTGATGGCTGCGCTGGTACTGTTCGGCGGCCGCAATGGCGCCACCGCCGCGCTGCATCTCGCGGCGATCGGCCTGGTATCGCTGATCCTCTACAAAGTGCTCAAACGCTGGACGCGGCGCCCGCGCCCCTGCGCAGCGGACCTGCGTATCCGCGCCTGGGTGGCGCCGCTGGACGAATTCAGCTTCCCGTCGGGCCACACGCTGCACGCGGTGGGCTTCACCATCGTGACGCTGTCGTATGTGCCGTCGCTGGCTTGGCTGTTGATTCCCTTCGCCGCCAGCGTGGCGGTATCGCGGGTCGTGCTGGGCCTGCATTATCCCAGCGATGTGCTGGCGGCGACCGGGATCGGCAGCGCGTTGGCGTTGGGTTCGATCTGGGCGAGAAACATGGCGAGCGCAGCGCTTTTTTAGGAGGCGCTTCAGCGCCGATGCCTTTGCCCGCGCATCGGGATTTCAAACACTTGCCGATTCAATGCCACCAGCCGCGGGCGCGGCCTTGTTTTCGTCGCACGCAGGGCGCGTCCTGGGCCGGCTTGAAAGCCGCTCTACAGAGCGAGTCATCCGCAGATTTCGACCTTCGCCTGCTGCAGCGCCGGCGCCCACTGCCCCGACCAGTCACGATCGTTCGCCACCTGCGCGTGCGCACGACTGTCGCGCAGACGCTGCGCATCGAAGTCGGCATACGCCCAACCGGAGGCTGCGGAAGTGGCAGCCACGATGCCGTCGGCCGGCAGCCCGACATCCATCGGGGCGTACACCGTCGCATCGCCGGTGTTGATATCGAGCAAGGGGCTCCACGGCGCTTCGCCGGCGGTCACCGCCTTCGCGACGAAACAGCGGTTCTCCAGCGCCCGCGCGAGGCAGCCCACGCGCACGCGGGTAGCGCCGGCCGCAGTGTCGGTGCAGCTCGGCACCAGCAGCAACTGTGCGCCGGCCTCGCACTGCGCGCGCACCGGCAGCGGGAATTCGATGTCGTAACAGATCGCGATGCCGGCGCGCAGGCCGTCGAATTCGAATACCTTCAGCGCATCGCCGGCTTCGAGAACGCCGGTCTTCTTCTCGAATCCGGTGAGCTGCAGCTTGTCCTGCCAGACGTGACCGCCATCGGGCGAAAACAGATCGGCGCGATTGCGGTACAAGCCGTTGCCGACATCGAGCAGGAACGTGCCGGCGACGATGCGCAATCCGCAATCGCGCGCCAATCCCGCGTACAGATCGAGCCAGGCCTTGCGATACGGTTGGATCGCAGCCAGCGATGCGTGCAGATCACCACGGATCTCCGGCGCGAAGGTCGCGCCCAGTTCCAGCGACAGGTATTCCGGCAGCACCGCGATATCGGCGCCGGCCGACGATGCCTTGTGCAGCCAGCGCGACTGTTTGTCGGCGAAATCGTCGAAATGCAGCGGTGCGTCGATCGGATATTTCGCGACTGCGATCTTCATGGCACATCCTCTGCCGCCAGTGGACGCAGCCAGAACGTCAGCGCATGTTCGATCTCGCCATGGCCGACCTCGTTCCAGCGCAGACGCATGGTCATGCCGGTCTGGCGCGCATAGCCCCGCGCGACCCAGAAGGCGGCGTTGTCGTGATGCGCTTCGGGGCGACGCGGATCGTCGGCATCGCGATCCACCGCGCAGAAGGCGGTGGTATCGAAGCGGCCGAGCGAACGCGCGTGCGCTTCGCGATGATCGAAGAAGGCGTGGCCGATGCCATGACCGCGATACTGCGGCAGCAGCACGGATTCGCCCAGATAGAACACCTTGCCGGCATCGAGGCCGCGAGCTTCGAACGGCGCGCGGAATTCGGCGGAGTCGTCGATCAGCGGCAAACCCGTGGACGCGCCGATCACCGCATCGCCATCGAAGGCGAGCACGAACACGCTGTCGTTCGAGCCGGCATAGGCTTCCAGATATTCGCGCTCGTAGGCGAGGTTTCCGTCGTACAGATAGGGCCAGTCGCGGAACACGTCGATGCGCAGCGCGGCGACCGCATCGAGGTGTCGACGGATCTCGTCGGCGCCGGTGCAGCGGCGGATCTGGATGCGGGGAAAGGCGGCGGCGCGTGCGGTCATCGGTCGAGTCTAAAGCAAAGAAAACGCCGCAGGCACAAGGCCTGCGGCGTTGCGAACCCACCGGGACCGTCAACCCTTCGGCAGCGGCGGCGGCGCGGCGGCGCCGACGCTGTACCAGTCGATCCGGCGGGTAACGATCATGATCGCGGCCAGGATCAGGAACAGCAGGCCTGCGCCGAGCACCATCGCGTTGTCTTCCGAGATCAGCAGGCCGTACAGCGCGCCGTAGAGGGTCGCCAGCATCACCGCGAAGCCCAGGCCGCGCAGCCACGACCGCAGCACGTGGCTGACGTAATACCCCAGCAAGCCGATGCAGGCGACGCTGGCGGCGAGATAGGCCATGCCGAACTCGATGTGTTCGGACAGCGCGACCAGCAACAGGAAGAAGATCGCCAGCGCCAGACCGACCAGGCCGTACTGGATCGGGTGGATCCGCAGTTGCTTGATCAGTTCAAACATGAAGAAACCGACGAAGGTCAGCAACACGAACAGGATGCCGTACTTGCTGGCGCGATCGGCCTGGGTGTAGATGTTGACCGGTTCGACCAGCGATACGCCGATGGCGTCGAGCCCGGTCACCGCCTGATCCATGTGTTCGACATCGACCGAACCGGCCGGCGCCATGCCCGGCACGCGCGCGCCGCCGAGGTACTGCGCCTGCGCATTGCTGGCCAGCGACGAGATTTCCCACTCGGCGCGGAAGCCCTTGTCGTCGATGCTGCGTTTGCGCGGCAGGAAATCGCCGTTGAACAGCGGATGCGGCCACGGCGAGGCGATCCTGATGACGTTGCGCTTCGCCAACGGTGCGATCGCGAGGGATTCGGTGCCTTCGAGCGTGAATTCCAGACGCGTGTCGAGGACGATCGTCGCGCCGGCCGCGGTCGCCGGCAGGCGCGCATGCAGGCCGCCGCCATCGCCGCTGCCCGGCCCTTGCAGCAGTTCGGGCTTCTTGCCATTGACCGTCAACGTCTGCAGACCGACCACGCCGCGGACATCGGCGATGGCGTAAGTCAGGAAGGGCTGACCGATCTTGCGCGGCGCGATGGCGTTGGCATCGCCCGGCACGTTGGCGCGGAATTGCGCATCGAGCGTCGTATCGAATTCGTACTTGCGCACTTCATGCAGGCCGATCCTGCGTACGACAGGCTTCATCGTGCCGTCGGCTTCGAGCGTTTCGGGAAAGTACGTCCATACGCCGGCTTCTTCGCGCTGCACCTTGCGGGTGAACCCGGCGTTGTCCTTTTCCTCCACTTCGACCAGTTCCGTGTAGGGCACCATCAACACCGGGCCGGAAAACGCCTGCGCGCCCGCCGAACTGCGCGCGACGGTCTGCACCGCTTCGCGGCGATACATCTGCCGCTCCTGGATGGTGCCGCGGATCATCATCAGTGGAACGAGGATGGCGATGGTCAGGCCGACCATCATCATGATTTTCAAGAGCAGGCGCATATCGGACTCCGGCGTTGTGGATGGCGCCAGTGTCGACAGGGCTTGCGGGGCGGCGATGGCGGCTGTGTGAAGCCGGGGTGAAGCGGCCCGAATTTCCGTAGAGCGCGCTTCAGCGCGCTGCTCTGGACACACGGAATATGAAATACATGCAGCGGGTTAAAACCCGCTCTACAGGATGATAGGCAACACCATGCTCGCCACCGCGCCGCCATCCTCGCGATTGCCCAGCGCAACGCGACCGCCGTGCAGCTCCACCGCTTCGGCGACGAAACACAGGCCCAGACCGCTGCTGCGGCTGCCGCCGTCCGGGCGCGGCAGCGAATAGAAACGCTCGAAGGTGCGATCCAATGCGTAGTCCGGCACGCCGGGGCCGCGATCCAGCACTTCGACGACAAGGCTACCGGCCTCACGACGCAGCAGCAGTTCCACCTCGCTGCCCGCGGGCGCGAAATCCGCCGCGTTGTCCAGCAGGTTGAGCAGCGACTGGCGCAGCAGGAAGGGATCGCCCGACACCCGCAGGCCGCGCGCGTCGGCGTCTTCGACGATACGCAGCCGCAGCGCAGTCTGCGCATACTTCGGCGCGATCCGTTCGGCGGCCTCGTCGGCGATGACGCGCAGATCGACCGGCTGCGGCTGTTCGATGCGCTGGCGGTGCTCCACCGCCGCCAGCGCCAGCAGTTTGTCGATCATTTCCGACATCCGCTCGCTCTGCGCGCGGATGGTCGCGACGAAGCGCGCGCGATCGGCTTCGGGCATCGGCGCGGCGCCGTGCGCGGGCTGCAGCAGCTCGGCGCTGCCGCGGATCGCGGCCAGTGGGCTTTTCAGTTCGTGGGTCAGCGCGTGGACGTACTGTTCGACGTACTGCTTGCCTTCCAGCTTCGCGCGCATGGTTTCCAGCGCACGGCCGAGGTCGCCGAACTCGCCGGCGCTGTCGGGCGGACTAACGCGTTCACCGGCGGCGACGGCATCGGCATAGCGGCGCAGCGCGCCGAGCTGGCGCGACAGCCACCATGCCGCAAGCAGGCCGATCATCAGCGCCGCGCCCAACAGCACGAATCCCCAGCGCAGGATCACGCTCTGGCTGCGGGCGATGAACGGCGCGATCGCCTGATTGGGTTTGGCGACGGTGAGCACGCCGATGATCCGCGACGTATCGCCATCGCGCACGGTGATCGGCGCGGCCACGTGCATCACCGAGCTGGCCTCGTCGTCCGGATCGCTACGCGACGAACGCGCACCGTAGCGACCCTGGAGGGTGAGATAGACATCGTTCCAGCGCGAATAATCCTTGCCGAGATCCTGGCCGCTGGAGTCGAACACCACGATGCCGCGCGCGTCGGTCACGTAGATGCGGGTGCTGACCTTGCGCTTGGTGAAGCCCCAGATTTCGGCGCCGAGATCGCGGTCGGTCAGCGCGCGCACGTGGGCGGCGAAGCGGCCATCGTCGATGCGTCCGGCCAGCAGATCGTCCTTGGCCTGTTCCGCCAGCAGATTGGCGGTGTCGACCAGGGTGTCTTCCATCGCCTGGCGCACGCCCGGCTTCACTTCCTGCAGGAACACCCGGCCCAGCAGCAGTGCGGCCAGCGCGACGATCAGGAAATAGCCCAGCAGGATGCGCAGGCCGATTTTCATGCACGAGGCTTCATGCGCGACTCAACGACCGTCGATGTCGAGCGAATAGCCCAGCCCGCGATGGGTCCGGATCGGGTCGTCTTCGCGTTCGTCGTCGGCTGTGTCGATTGCGCGCAGCTTCGCGCGCAGGGTCTTGATGTGGGTGTCGACGGTGCGGTCGCTGCTGTCCAGCGCATCGGCCCACACCCGATCCATCAACTGCGTGCGCGACAGCACCGCGCCTGGGCGCTGCATCAGCGCGTCCAGCAGCCCGTATTCGTAGCGGGTGAGGTCGAGCGCGCGGCCGCGGTAACGGATGCGCTTGCCGTCGCGGTCGATCTCGAACACCCCGTGGCTCTGCCAGCTCGCGGCCTCGGCCTGAGTGCGCCTGCGCAGGCGTGCGCGGACCCGCGCCACCAGCTCGCGCGGGGAAAAGGGCTTCACCACGTAGTCGTCGGCGCCCAGCTCAAGCCCGACCACGCGATCGATCTCGCCGTCGCGCGCGGTCAGGAAGATCACCGGCACTTCGCTGAAAGCGCGCAGCGCGCGGCAGACCTCGAAGCCGGTGATATCAGGCAATCCGACGTCCAACACCACCAGATCGACGCCGCCCGCGCGCACCCGCGGCACCACGTCGCCGCCCAGCAGAACGTGATCGGCCGTGAAACCCTCGCTGCGCAGCGCATACAGCACGGTTTCGGCGATCGCGGTTTCGTCTTCGGCGATGAGAATCGCGGGCGTGGCGGCCATAGCGGGCGTCGGAAAGGCGGCGTCGGACATTGTAGGCGGTCCGCGACCGGGGATTCGCATACCATGACCATCCCGCGCCCGCGACGCCGTACGAACGACGCTGCATGAATTACCGCCACGCCTTCCATGCCGGCAATCACGCCGACGCCCTCAAGCATGTCGCCCTGCTGACACTGTGCGATGCGCTGACCGCGAAACCCGCGCCAATCTATGCACTCGACACCCATGCCGGCGCTGGCGTGTACCTGCTCGATGGCGAGGAAGCGCTGAAGACCGATGAAGCCGCAGGCGGCATCGGCCGGCTGCTGGCCAGGCCGCCGCAGGATCCTGCGATCGCGCGCTATCTCGCCGCGGTCGCAAAGTGTCGCGCGGAGACCGGCCAGCCCCTCGCCTACCCCGGCTCGCCCTGGCTGCTGGCGAACGCTCTGCGCGATCAGGACCGCATCGCCTGCTGCGAACTGCGCGAGGAAGAAGCCGTTCTGCTGAAGCACAACCTCGGCCGCGACATGCGCATCTCGGTGCAGGCCCGCGATGGCTACGCCGCGATGCACGCGCTGTTGCCGCCGAAGATCGGCGACACGAAATTCGCGCGCGGACTGGTGCTGATCGATCCGCCCTACGAAGCCCAGCTCGAAGAATTCGACACCGCGCTGTCGGCATTGCGCGATGCCATGACCCGATGGCCGCAGGCGGTTTACGTGCTGTGGTACCCGATCAAGCGCCGCGTGGCGCTGATGCCGTTCTACCGCAAGCTCAATCATCTGCAGGCGAAATCCAGTCTGATCTGCGAGCTGCTGGTGCGTCCCGACGACTCGCCGCTGCGTATGAACGGCAGCGGCCTGCTGGTGCTGAATGCGCCGTGGCAGTTCGATCTGCGGCTCCAGGCCAGCCTCGCGGCGCTGCGCAAGGCGCTCGGTGAACCCGGCGCCTCCTCGCGGCTGGAATGGCTGCAGAAACCTGCCTGAACCTGCGCGGCGCAGCGCGCCCGCCTGCGCCCTGCACGCCCGGCCGACCGGAAGCACCGGCGACGCGACATCCATGCGAAAATCCGCATCCCCATTGCCCCGAACGCTCCCATGGCCGGTTCCAACCTGCTCGCCCTGATCGACGATATCGCCTCGCTGCTCGACGACGTGTCGGTGATGACCAAGGTCGCCACCAAGAAAACCGCCGGCGTGCTCGGCGACGATCTGGCGCTGAACGCGCAGCAGGTCGCGGGCGTCAAACCCGACCGCGAGCTGCCGGTAGTCTGGGCGGTCGCGAAGGGGTCGGTGGTCAACAAGGCGATCCTGGTGCCGGCCGCGCTGGCGATCAGCTGGTTCGAGAGCTGGCTGCGCGGTCACGGCATCGACCTGCCGATCATCATCGTGCTGATGATGATCGGCGGCGCTTTCCTCTGCTTCGAGGGCGTCGAGAAGCTGGCGCACAAATTCCTCCACGACTCGAAGGAAGACGAAGCGCATCGCAAGGAACTCGTCGAGGCGATCGCCAACGAGAACGTGGATCTGGTCGCGTTCGAGAAGGACAAGATCAAGGGCGCGATCCGCACCGATTTCATCCTCTCCGCCGAAATCATCGTGCTCTCGCTCGGCGCCGCCGCCGGCAAGCCTTTCTCGGTGCAGATCGGCACGCTGATCGCGATCGCGATCATCATGACCGTGGGCGTCTACGGTCTGGTTGCGGGCATCGTCAAGCTGGACGACGCCGGCCTGCACCTCAGCAAGCGCGCCAACGGTGGCGCCCGGGCGCTGGGCCGCGGCATTCTGCTTGCGGCGCCGTGGCTGATGAAGTTCCTGTCGATCGCCGGCACCGCGGCCATGTTCCTGGTCGGTGGCAGCATTCTCGTTCACGGCATCGCGCCGCTGCATCACTTCATCGAACCCTTCAAGGCCGGCGACTTCGGCTGGCTGATATCGATGCTGTTCGACGCCGCAGTGGGCGTCGTCGCCGGCGCGATCATCGTCGCCGTGGTCACCCTTGTGTCCAGGTTGCGCAAGCCGAAGCCGGTCAAGGCCGGCTGACATCAACGAACCGTAGTTCAGCCGCCCGGCGGCTCACGCAGGGTCTGCTTGAGCCGTATCGACAGCACTACGCATCGCTCGCGTGTAGCAGGGCCTCGCGCTACTCGTCGAAACACGCATTCGCCCTGTCCAAGACGGATCCACGGGCGCATACCAGGCATGAAGCGGGCAAAGTGCCCGACCACCAGCACGCAGCGCTACGGGCGCCATGGCCCGAGCATACCCTCTACTTGCGTGTGCGAAGATGCGCCGGTGAGACGCGAACGACTACCGCCCTGGCACGAATACAAACGACTGCTCGACGGCCGCGAAGTGCTGATCCGCCCGATCCGGCCGGAAGATGCTGAACCACTACGAGCCGGCTTCGGCCTCCTGCGTCCCGAGGAGATCCGTCAGCGGTTCCTGTATGCCATCAAGGAACTCACCCCGGAAGCCGCAGCACGGCTGACCCGCCCCGATCCCGAACAGGAATTCGCACTGGTGGTCGCGGAACCGCAGCCGCCGGGCGAAGCCCTGATCGGCGCGGTCGCACGGATCGCGATCACGCCCGGCACCCGCGAGGCCGAATTCGCCATCCTGGTCAGCCATTTCATCAGCGGCATGGGCCTCGGTCGGCTGCTGATGCTGCGCCTGGTGCGCTGGGCGCGTCGCAAGCAGCTCACGAAACTCTACGGCGACGTGCTGGAACACAACACCGCCATGTTGGGCCTCGCGCACTCGCTGGGCTTCCATCGCGAAACGTCGGATAGCGCGGGGCTGGCGCGGATCACGCTGGACCTGGCGTCGGCACCGGACATCGAATGAACCCCGATACCGCCGTCGTGCCCTAGGCATACGCCGGTATCGCGGCCCTTGCTCGATCAGAACGGCATTTCGATTTCGTTGAGCTGATCGCAGCGGTACATCCGCTGGATCGTATTCGCGCCGGTCTGGCCGACCAGCGGAAAACCACAGGCGCCCACGGCTTCGACGCCGACGAGCGAGCCGTTGGCATCGTAATGACTGGTGACGGATATCGATTCCCAAGGCGAATACGCCCAGGCGGACAGCGACACGACCAGACCGGCCAGCAACCCCGCCAACGGCAACCGGGTTTTCCGTCCCAACGTCGATTCATGCTTCATGGTGAATGTCCTCCTTGATGAACGTGCGGAATGTGGGCTGCGTACCCACCGAGCGAGTATCTGCCCGCTTCCAAGGGCTGGCAATCGTCCCGCGAACGTCCGCCGTCCGGTGCGGGCCGGTAAAATGACCTCATGACCTCCCCAACCGCTTTCGATCTTCTGCCCAAGCGCGGGCAGCTGCGCGCCTGGTGGCGTGCCCCCGCGAGCGCGAGCGCACTGGCCTGGGCGATCTCGCGCCTTGCACGCACGCACGACGGTCCACTGCTTGCGGTGGTGCGCGACAACCAGTCGGCGCATCAGCTGGAGCACGATCTGCGCACCCTGATCGGCGCCGATCCCGCGCTGCCGGTCGTGCCGTTTCCCGACTGGGAAACCCTGTCCTACGATCGCTTCAGTCCGCATCCGGACATCGTCTCGCAGCGGCTGGCCGCACTGCACCGCCTGCCTTCGCTGCGTCGCGGCGTGGTGGTGGTGCCGGTGCAAACGCTGATGCAGCGACTGGCGCCGCTGTCGCACATCGTCGGTGGCAGTTTCGACGTGAGCGTCGGCCAGCGGTTGGACATGGATGATGAAAAGCGTCGCCTCGAAAGCGCGGGTTATCGCAATGTGCCGCAGGTGTTCGACCCCGGCGACTTCGCGGTGCGCGGCGGTCTGCTCGATATCTATCCGATGGGTTCGGACGAGCCCTATCGCATCGAACTGCTCGACGACGAAATCGACACTATCCGCGCGTTCGATCCGGAATCGCAGCGGTCGTTGGAAAAATACCAGTCGGTACAACTGCTGCCCGGCCGCGAAGTACCGCTGGAGGGCGAATCGCTGGAGCGCGCGCTGGATACGCTGCGCGATCGCTTCGATATCGACACCCGTCGCAGCGGTCTGTTCCAGGATCTGAAGGCAGGTCATGCGCCGGCCGGCATCGAGTACTACCTGCCGCTGTTCTTCGCTGAAACCGCGACGCTGTTCGACTACCTCGGCACCGACAGCCTGCCGATCCTCGGCGAAGGCGTGCAGGAGGCTGCCGATCACTTCTGGCGTACCACCGGCGAACGATACGAACAGCGGCGGCACGATATCGAACGGCCGCTGCTGCCGCCGGACGAACTGTATCTGCCGCCGGACGTACTGCGGACGCAGTTGAATCTCGGCCAGCGCATCGAGATCTGCGGCGAAGGCCATCCGCGTCGCGAAGAAGCCTTGTCGATCGGCACGCAGCCCGCGCCCGATCTGCCGCTGATGGCGAAAGACGCGGAACCCGCGGCGGCAGCCAAAGCCTTCCTGACCTCGTATCCGGGCCGGTTGCTGATCGCCGCCGATTCCGCCGGGCGCCGCGAGGCGCTGCTGGAAGTGCTGCATGCGGCCGGGATCCACCCGCGCGTGGTCGCGTCGTTCCCCGAATTCCTCGATGCGGCGAACGACGATGCCCCGGACCGCGTGTTCATCGCCGTGGCGCCGCTCGACAATGGTTTCGGCATCGACGGCGCGATGCCGTGGGTCGTCGTCACCGAACGCCAGTTGTTCCCCGAACGCGCTGCGCAGCCGCGCCGACGCAAACGCGCGGGCCGCGAACCCGAAGCGATCATCCGCGACCTCGGCGAACTCAGCGAAGGCGCGCCGGTCGTGCATGAAGACCACGGCGTGGGCCGCTACCGCGGACTGGTGACGCTGGAAGCAGGCGGCCAGGCCGGCGAATATCTGGACATCGAATACGCCAAGGGCGACCGGCTGTACGTGCCGGTCACCCAACTGCATCTGGTCAGCCGCTATTCCGGCGCATCGCCGGATACCGCGCCGCTGCATTCGCTGGGCGGCGAAGCCTGGGGCAAGGCCAAGCGCAAGGCGGCCGAGAAAGTTCGCGACGTGGCTGCGGAACTGCTGGAAATCCAGGCAAAGCGTCACGCCCGCGCCGGGCTCGCGCTGGACATCGATCGCGCGCTGTACGAACCCTTCGCCGCGACCTTCCCGTTCGAGGAAACGCCCGACCAGCTCGCGTCGATCGAAGCGGTCCTGCGCGACCTGGCATCGTCGCGTCCGATGGATCGCGTGGTCTGCGGCGACGTGGGTTTCGGCAAGACCGAAGTCGCGGTGCGCGCGGCGTTCGGCGCCGCCATCGCCGGCAAACAGGTCGCGGTGCTGGTGCCCACCACACTGCTCGCCGAACAGCACTACCGCAACTTCCGCGACCGCTTCGCGGATTGGCCGCTCAAGGTCGAAGTGCTGTCGCGCTTCAAATCGACCAAGGAAATCAAGGCCGAGCTGGAAAAACTCACCGAAGGCAAGATCGACGTGATCGTCGGCACCCATCGCCTGCTGCAGGGCGACGTGAAGTTCAAGGATCTGGGCCTGGTCATCGTCGACGAAGAACAACGCTTCGGCGTACGCCAGAAGGAAGCGCTGAAGGCGCTGCGCGCCGACGTGCATCTGCTGACGCTCACCGCCACGCCGATCCCGCGCACGCTCAACATGGCGATGACCGGGCTGCGCGATCTGTCGATCATCGCCACGCCGCCCGCGCATCGGCTCGCGGTGCAGACCTTCGTGGTCCCGTGGGACGATGCGCAGCTGCGTGAAGCCTTCCAGCGCGAACTGTCGCGCGGCGGTCAGGTGTATTTCCTGCACAACGATGTCGAAAGCATCGGCCGCATGCAGCGCGAACTCGAAGCGCTGGTGCCGGAGGCGCGGATCGGCATCGCGCATGGCCAGATGCCGGAGCGCGAACTCGAACGGGTGATGCTGGATTTCCACAAGCAGCGCTTCAACGTGCTGCTGTGTTCGACCATCATCGAGTCGGGCATCGATATCCCGAACGCCAACACCATCGTCATCAACCGCGCCGACAAATTCGGCCTCGCGCAGTTGCACCAGCTGCGCGGTCGCGTCGGCCGCTCGCACCACCGCGCTTATGCCTATCTGGTGATTCCGGACAACCGCAGCATCACGTCGGACGCGCGCAAACGACTGGAAGCGATCGCATCGATGGACGAACTCGGCGCCGGCTTCACGCTGTCGACGCACGATCTGGAAATCCGCGGCGCCGGCGAATTGCTCGGCGAAGACCAGAGCGGGCAGATGGCAGAGGTCGGATTCTCGCTGTACACCGAACTGCTGGACCGCGCGGTGCGCAGCATCAAACAGGGAAAACTGCCGGGCGTCGATACGCTCGGCCTCGATTTGCACGACCATCGCGGCGCCGACGTCGACCTGCACATCCCGGTGCTGATCCCCGAGAATTATCTGCCCGACGTGCATACGCGCCTGACGCTCTACAAGCGCGTCAGCAGCGCACGCAATGTCGACGATCTGCGCGAACTGCAGGTGGAGATGATCGACCGCTTCGGTCTGCTGCCCGATCCGGCGAAGCATCTGTTCGCCACCGCCGAGCTCAAACTGGACGCGACCGCGCTCGGCATCCGCAAACTGGATCTCGGCGCTGGCGGCGGACGCATCCAGTTCACCGAGAAGCCCCACGTCGATCCGATGTCGGTGATCCGCCTGATCCAGGGGCAGCCCCGGCATTATCAGATGGACGGGCCGGACAAACTGCGGATCAAGCTCGAACTCCCCGACGCCACTGCGCGATTGCAGGCGGCACGCGGCCTGCTGGCGACGCTGAGGCTCACGACATGACGATGCATGTCCTGCGCGGCCTGCTGATGGCGGCTGCGCTTTCCGCGATCATCGGCGGTTGCGCGACGCGCGATGCGCAGACCGATCGATCAGCTTCCGCGCCAACGACGTTCGTGATTGTCCGCCATGCCGAGAAAGCCGCGGACGACCCGAAGGATCCCTCGCTGAGCGAGGCGGGTCAGGCGCGCGCGCAGCGCGCGAGCGAACGTCTCGCCGACAGGCCCGTGAGCGCCGCCTACGCCACCAGCTATCGCCGCACGCAGATGACCGCGGCGAAAACCGCACAGGCGCATGGCCTTGAAGTCTCGACCTACGATGCCGCGCAGCCTGCCGCCGATTTCGCGGCGCAACTGCGCCGTGCGCACACTTCGGGCGTGGTGCTGGTCGTCGGCCACAGCAACACGGTCGCCGACATCGCCGGTGCCCTGTGCGGATGCACGGTGTCGCCGCTGCGCGAAGACGAATACGATCGATGGATCGAAGTACGGATCGGCCGGAACGGCACGACGAAATTTGAAGAAAGCCGCTACTGACGACGCTTCGAGAGAGCGCGCGCGCGATGCGCTCGCATCAAAGACCGAGCATGCGCTTCGGGTCGTAATCGATGCCGGTGATGTAACGGCGGCCCGCATGCGCCTTGATGTGCACGACGATGTCGATGGTCAGCATCAGCAGACGCTTGATGACCGCGAACTCCAGGCCGGAACCTTCGTTCGACGCCTTGACCATCAGTGCCAGCTGATCCCAGGTCTGCGAGGTGCTGCCGGCGTGGCAGCTGGTGATCGAGCCGGGATGGCCGGACGCGCAGTTGCGGATGAAGTAGAACGCTTCGTCGCCGCGGAGCTCAGCAAGGATGATCCGGTCCGGCTTCATGCGCAGACAGGCTTCCATGCAGGTCTTGGCGGTGACGTTGCTCGCGCTCTGGCCGCCTTTTGAGTACAGCAGGTGCACGATGTTCGGCTGCTCGATGAACAGCTCGCGGGCATCTTCGATGGTGACCAGTCGCTCTTCGTGCGGAATATGGCCGACCAGCGATTTCATGAACGTGGTCTTGCCGCTGCCGGTCGCGCCGGCGACCACCACGTTCTTCTTGTACATGACCGACTTCTTGAAGAATTCGGCGTAATTGCGCTCGGCGCGCAGTTCCAGCAATTCCTTGTCGTGATCGCTGACTTCCGGATCGCCCTCGAGGATCTGCTTGAAGAAGCCGCTTTCCTCGTAACTCTGCAGCGTGAAATTGCGCTTGGCCGGCAAACGGATGGTGATCGAAGTCTTGCCGGCATCGCAGGCCGGAGGAATCACGAACTGGGCGCGCTGCCCGGTCGGAAAGGTCAGCGACACCACCGGATCGACGTCGGTGATGCGCTGGCCGGTATTGCTCTCGTTGACCACCGCGGTACAGAACTGCCGCGCCCGCTCGAAAGTGAGCGACGGCACTTCGATGTGCTGCCAACCCTTGCTGGTTTCCAGGTACAACTCACCGGGCCGGTTGATGCAGATTTCCGTGACTTCAGGAGAGCTCATGAACTCGAGAATGCCGAGTACGCTGTACTGATACTCAAGGAAATCGTTGGAAACGTTGGCGATCGGTGAGTTGTCGATATCCATGGAAACGAGTGTCGGAAGTGGGTCGGTTCGGCGTTCGGGATCAGGCGGTCGCGATCAGCGACGCGTGACCGAAATGACGCCGGAGAAATCGACGTCCTGGGCAACATAGATGTACAGGATCGTGCCCTGGTTGATCGTGACCGTCGCCGGCCGCCCCAACGACTTGCTCAGCGCCTGGTTCGCGACCCGCTCCATCGTCTTCGCGGTGTTGCTTTCGAAGGGCTGGGCTGTGACGAGACCGCCGGTGGTGACCGATGCCGTCTCCGGGCCGTTCTTGGCGGCCGCATATTTGAACGCATCGCTGACCAGACTGATCATCAGCGCCGCGCTCATCTTGCTCGCCCAGTGGCTGTCGTAATCGCCTGGATGGCCAGCGCCGCCCAGATTATCGATGCCGGGACCTTCGAGAAGGACATCCAGGCCGGTCGGTGTGGTGATGCGGTCCCAGATCACTTCGACACGCGGGCTGTTGGGTTCGCCCTGATATTTGCCCAGAGCTTTCGAGCCCTTGGGCAGCAGCAGTTTGCGGCCGTTGATCGAGTACACCGGCTCAGTGACGATGCAGGACGTGTAGCCATCCACATCGGTGATGATCCGGGTTTCAAGCACGCAGCGGATGTAGGTGCCGCGCACCATCAGTGTTTCCGGGTTGCGCAGGTACTGGGCGATGCTGACCTTGTTGCCGCCGCCAGCGCCTGCCGCTGCGGCTGCCGGAGGACCGCCCGCAGCCTGCTGCTGGGCGCTCTGGAGATTGCCCAGCATGGCATTGAGCACGGGATCGTTGCTCTGGCCGCCACCGGCGCCAGCGCCGCCGCCCTGACTGCCATCGATCATGCCCATACGACGCTGGGCCAGGGTCGGGCCCTGGGGTTCCTGCGGGCCATTGTCGCGGTAGTCGTCGCGCTGCTGCGATTGGCGGTTGTCGCCCCCGCCGCGCGTCGGTTCCTCCGGCGGCAACGGCGGCAGTTCCTGCACCGGAACCGGCTGGGGATCCTGCTGCAGCTCCGCGAAGTCCGGTCCGCCTGGCTGGCCGGCGCCCTTCGGCAGATCGGGAATAACGACCTTCTCTTCTTTCGGCTTCTTGACCTCGTCTTCCTTGTTGGAGGACGCGTTCTTGATGACGATGAAGGTCATGAGCACCAGCAGCGCCACGATACCGGCGAGGAACATCAGCGCCTTGCGGTTCATGCGCTGCGAGTCCGACGACTTCAGCTGCGGCGCGCCCGCATCCAGGTCGGGCTGCTGCGACGACGGCTGCTGGGCGGCGTAATAGGGATTGTTCCCCTGCCCTTGGTTGTCGTCATAGGGATAGTCACCGGGCTGGCCGGGAGGATTCGGCGGTAGATTCTGGTTCACTTTTGCTTGTTCCTACGCAGACCGACGACGTTCTTCCCGTGACGGATGACCAGGAAGGGATAAGTACCATGGACGACGAGGGTGTTGTCCTCGACGGTGGTATTGACCAGGAAATCTTCTCCGCCTTCGCGTTGGCGGCCATAGACAGCCGGGAAATCGCCGGAGGGGAAACGATTGACGTTGTTGAGCCGGATGTACGTGAACTGCCCGTCGTCGTAGGTGTTGACCGGAATCAGCCACTTGTTCTTGGTGCGGGTCGAGTAGGAGTAGTCGAAGTAGTAGGCCCGGGTCTTGTCGAGCTCGGTATCGATCTCGCTGTTCCTCGGCTTCGGTGCGCCCTTGGCATCGGCTGCAGCCGACGGCGAGAACACCGAATTGTTCGGATAGCTGAACGTGATCTTGTAGTGCACACCGGCCCGTTTGGCCTGCTCCAGCGCCGTCCAGTCCGTGGCGACCACCTTGAGTTCGAAAAGATAAGAATGCGTCGCCGTACGCACCATCATGTTGGTGTCCACGTCGACGTTCTTCGGCTTGAGATAGAAGACGTTGTCGCGACGGTTGAGTTCCCAGCCCGAATTGAAACCGGTGCTGTAGTCGAGGATATCCTCGCTCGGGCTCAACTCGATCTGGGTGGTGATGCCCAGACCGGTGCGGACTTCGTAGATTCTGTCAGGCTCGTATTCGTACTCGACGATGACCTGCGCGAATGCCGGCATCGCCAGCGTCATCGACGCCAGAACGCACAGCAGGACTGCATAGCAAGAGCGATGCAAGCGGCTCATCTGTTGCCTACTCCATTGACTTGATTGGGGGCCGCCTGGACGGGAGCCTGGGGCTGACCAGCCGGCACCGTGCCGGCGGCGGGGACTGCTTGTTGTGGGTACGGCGGCTGACCTGCGGGCACCTGACCTGCCGGCGCACCGAAATCGGGGGCGGCCGGGTAAGGCTGACCCGGAACGACCGGCTGGCCCGGCACCGGCTGGCCTGGAACGGCCTGCCCCGGGTACGGCTGCGCGCCTGGCTGCGCGGGATAAGCTGCGGGCGCCTGCGGCTGTGCCTGCGCCGGGATTTCAACCGGCGGAGATGCCGCATAGTCGTTGTCGACCGTATATTCCGTCACCTGGAATCCGAGCGGGTTGTTGTAGCGCTGCTTCTCGTCCATCTCGAGATTCGCCTTGTAGGTGAATTCGAGTCGGGCGATCTTGCTATCGATCGGCTTGGTCTCGCCGGTCTTCTTGTCGTAGAGAACGCGTTGATAACGGACGGTAGCGCTGTTACGCGTGCTTTCGCCCTGCCCGGACTTGGCGAACTGCATGCTGAGGATCTTCACCCGCACCGCGCGTTCCTTGCCGTACTGCTTGTATGGGCTTTCCGGATTGTTGCCGGCATGAATGGCCACATAGCCGGCGCGCACACTCGGCGCCGACATGACGTTCACCACATCCCAGTCGCGGAGGTTCATCTGCGCGACGTCGAAGGACTCGCGGGCGATGATGTACTGGGCGACGTTACTGCGGTTCAGCGCCTCGCTCTGGGTGATGCTGTTCTTGCTGCTGAAATCGCCACGCAACGTAGCGACCGTGGCCTGGCCGGTGAAGGCATCGGCCATGATCAGATACGGCACTTCCTTCTTCAGCGGAAGGATGTAGGCGAAACCGCCGAGCATCACGAGGACCATGAAAATGGAGACCCATGCGATCATCCAAGCGCGTTTTTCGCTGCGCCGTGCGATGTCCGCGATGCTGACCTCGAAATTGATGCCCTTCGCGGAAGCGTTGTCGATTTGTGGAGAATCTTTCTTCTTGCCTACCATGCTGGAGCCTGTATTCCGGAAGTTGGGGAAGGGGCGAAGCCTGACGCGTGAGGCCCGGATCCTGCGTCCGGCAGCGATGCCGGAACTGCAGCGAGCGGAACCATCAGCGGCCGGAGCCCCCGCCGGCATCGCCGGACGAAATGCGCACGACGATCTCGTTGCCGCTCACGGCGACAGAGACCTGCTGGGCGGAGTACGCCGCATTCAGCTGCGACAGTGCTTCCTGCAGACTCGGCGTGCGGATTTCAGCCACTGCGGTATGCAGGGTGTAATCCATCGGATGACGATAGGTCAGGACCATGTTGGAGTCGTCCGCCCAGCGTTCCAGCATGTTCTTGAGCGTGCGGTCCATCGGTGAGGCATAGAACAGGTACGCATCCTGCAATGGAAGCGCCTGGGTCTCTTCCGCGAAACGGTTGACGGTCTTCCAGCGGCCGCCGAAATCCGGGGCCGGACGCGTGGCACAGCTGGACAGCACCATCGCGAGCGCGGCGCCGAGCAGAAACTTGGACAGAATCGAGATTGGATATTTCACACGCCACCCAGAGAAAGATCGGAGAAATTGAGTGAAACGGACGCCGCCCCGCGGCTGGAGCCGGCCGGAGCGAGCGCATGCTGGAAACGGATGCAGACAGAAAGCTTCCCGGAGCCGCCTGGCGCCGCCGGAAATGTCTGCCTCGAAAAATTGCACCGGTTACGGTGTGGCCGAGTTCGGCCGGTGGAAATCCTTGTTGTCACGACAGATCAGGCCCCCTCCTCGCACCGATCGTCGTCGTCAGCCATTCGTAGATGATTCGAACCGCTGCGACGTCCTTTGATTGAACCCCGGTGAACTTCCCCGACACCCGCGATCGACATTCGGACGGTTCGCGGCGCCTGCAGCCCGGGACATATCCCTAAGCTGCGTTGGGTGAACATAGCCTGATCACGTGCGGCTGGTCAAGAAAACCGGAACGATTCTTGCGGACCAGCGCCAAAAAACCGTTCAGGCCGGCCGGTTCATCCGCAAACGCGACATGTAACGCAGATTGCAACTGTCATCGATTGCCCGGGACGGATTTTCCAATGCGCACGATGTGCCTCATTGGAGAGGGCGCAGGCGGCCTTCGTGCAGCTCAAGAACCCGGTCGAGCCGGGCAGCCAGGCCGCGGTCGTGGGTCACCACGACAAGACTGGTCCGGTGTTCGCGATTCAGTTCCAGCATCAGCTCGAATACGGTTGCCGCGGTCTTCTCGTCGAGATTTCCGGTGGGTTCGTCGCCGAGCACGCAGGCCGGACGGTTGACCAGCGCGCGCGCGACGGCAGCGCGCTGACGCTCACCCCCGGACAGTTCACCCGGCTTGTGTTCAAGCCGATGTCCGAGTCCGACCGACTCCAGCAGAGCCCGCGCACGCTGCGTGGCCTCCGCCACCGACGCCCCGTGCAGCAACACCGGCAGCATCACGTTCTCCAGCGCGGTGAATTCGGGCAACAGGTGATGGAACTGGTAGACGAATCCGAGCGCGCGATTGCGAAGCCGCCCGCGCTCGGCATCGGACAGCGCGCTCATCCTGTGGCCGGCGACATACACCTCGCCGTCGGTCGGCATGTCCAGGCCGCCGAGGAGGTGCAACAAGGTGCTTTTGCCGGCGCCGGAAGCGCCGACGATGGCGACGGTCTCGCCCGCCCTGACCTTCAGGTGCAGGCCCGCGAACACGGGGGTGTGCAGCTTGCCCTCGGCATAGGTCATCGCCAGACCTTCGGCGCGCAGCACGATCTCATCGGCCGCATCCTGTCCAACGATGCCATGTGCGGGCGCGCGGGGATCATTCATAGCGCAGGGCCTCCGCAGGTGCGGTCCGCGCCGCGCGCCACGCCGGATATAGGGTGGCCACGAAGGCCATCGCCAGCGCGACAAGTGCGATCACCGTCACATCGAAGGCCCTCAACTCGGTCGGCAGACCGGTGATGTAGTAGACGTCGGCCGGCATCAGCACCACGTCGAAGATGCGTTCGATCAGCTTCAGGATGCGCTCGAGATTCAGGGTCAGCAGGATGCCGCTGGCCACGCCTGTCAGCGTACCGATGATGCCGATCAGCGAGCCCTGCACCATGAAGACCTGCATCACCCCGCGCGGGGTCAGGCCGAGGGTGCGCAGGATCGCGATATCGGCCTGTTTGTCGGTGACCAGCATCACCTGCGAATTCACCAGAGTGAACGCGCCCATCAGGATGATCAGCGACAGCAGGATCGCGATCATGGTCTTTTCCAGCTTCAGCGCCCGGAACATGTTGGCGTTGTCGCCGGTCCAGTCGCTGACCCGGAAATTCTCGCGCATGCGCTCGGCCAGCCGTTTGCCGAGATCGTGCGACACCTGCCAGGCCAGATCCATGTCGTGCAGTTTCAGGCGCACGCCGGTGACGCCCTCGCCCATCCGCAGCAGGCGCTGGGCATCCTGGAGATGGATCACCGCAAGGTTGCGATCGAATTCCTGATGACCGACCTCGAACAGGCCGGTGACCGTGAACCGCTTCATCTGCGGCACCGCACCGAGCGGCGTGCTCTGAAACTCCGGGGTGTAGACGATGACCGTATCGCCGACGGCGACGCCCAGCCAGAGCGCGAGCTCGCGGCCGAGGACGATATTGAACTTGCCGGGCGCCAGCGATTTCAACGAAGCGCCGTCGACCATCTTCTCGGCGAGCACCGACACCTCGCCCTCGCGAACCGGGTCGACGCCGCGCAGCAGGGCGCCCTCCTCGCGCGGCCCCTGCAGCATGACCGGGCGTTCGACGTAC
This sequence comes from Chitinophaga pinensis, assembly GCA_943371935.1. Classification (GTDB taxonomy): domain Bacteria; phylum Pseudomonadota; class Gammaproteobacteria; order Xanthomonadales; family Xanthomonadaceae; genus Lysobacter_I. The sequence goes on from CALRWS020000030.1 coordinate 43,481, forward strand.
GGCGCAGCGCCGGCGACACGAGGATCCTTGCGCGCCTCGTCGATGGCGTACACCCAGTTCTGCAGCGGCTCGCCGTCGGCGCTGACCGTGGCGTGGGCCGCCATCTGCAGCATGCGGTCGCGGATTTCGCGCTGGAATCCGCTCATCACCGCCAGCGTGGTAATCAGCGCGGCCACGCCCAGTGCGATGCCCAGCATCGACGCCAGCGAAATGAAGGAGATGAAACCATTGCGGCGCTTGGCGCGGAGATAGCGCAGGCCGATGGCGACAGGGATGGGTTTGAACATGACGGCCCAGGAAACGAATGCCGGCTATGGTGACATCGAGTCGGTGCCGCGCACAGCGCCGGATGCCGGCACGGCCAGCCGCAGTTCACGACGCAGGGCCGGGCTGAGGGTATCCGGCCACAAGCTGCGGCGATGGATGCGACCGGCGACATCGCGCCAGGACACGAATCCCAGCGTGCCGCGCCAATCGATCCGCAGCGCTTCGACGGGCTGGCCGTCGATGGTGGCAGCGCCCGACGCATCGATCACCACCGCCTGTGCGGTCCGACGCAGCTCGCGCACTGCGAGGGCCAGTGCGAAACAGGCAGCCACAAAAGCCATGATCCCACCGACCAGCGCCGGCAGAGCCGAAGACAGCGCCGCCCACGGCACCAGCACCGCCAGCATCAGCATCACGCCGGCCAGCGCGCGCGAAGGCCGCAGCTCAAACCGGCAGGGCGCGGATACGTTCGACGAGCGCATGCAGTTCGGCGTCTTCAGGGGTTTCGTAACCGAGGAACCAGCGCCAGAGCCGGTCGTCCTCGCAGCCGAGCAGGCGCTCGAACACCATGCGTTGTTCCGCAGAAGCGCCGGCCCAACTGCGATCGAGGTAACGTCCGAACAACTGGTCGAGCTCGCGCATCCCGCGCCTGCAGCGCCAGCGCAGCCGCTGCAGTTCGGCGACTTCGGAACCGGGCTCGGTCATCCTGCGATCAACCCGTAACCCAGCACCGCCCACAGCACCACCAGCACGAACATGCTGAGCGCGAACGCGCGAAAGCGATGCATCACTTTGTTGTAGCTGCAGTGGATCGCGCTGTGTACGACGCGCGCAGCGACATAGGCCCAGGCGAGCCCCAGCACCAGCGGCGTGTCCTGCGTGGTCAGGGCCGCGACCACCAGCGCCAGATAGAACAGCACTGGCGTCTCGAACAGATTGCGGAAATTGTCGGCGGGCGCGACGTCGGTATACAACGCCGAAGCCTGGGTCGATGTGGACACCTTCTGCGGATGGATGCGGTCGCGCTTCATCTGCGCGACCCGGCGACTGAACATCACGCCGAGCACCACAAAGGTCAGCGCCACCATGGCGAGTGCGGGCAGGAAGATCGTTGAAGTGGTCATTGCCGTTCCATTGCATCCACACTCGACCGGCGCGCCGGGCTCATGCGATCGGTGAGAAGCGGGCCATCGGTCGATGGCTTTTATTTTTTTCGCTGAAATCCTTCGCCAGCACCATGTATTCGATGACCGACTCCGACGAACGCCGAAAGTGCTGGCCGTGTCGATATCCATGTATCTACCGCTGCTTTATCGAAGTCGACATTCCCTTGTGCGGCGTGCGTTCCTCAGACCTGCCGCGCCAGCATGAGTTTCTTGATTTCGCCGATGGCCTGCGCCGGGTTGAGGCCTTTGGGGCACGTCCGCGCGCAGTTCATGATGGTATGGCAGCGATAAAGCTTGAATGGATCTTCCAGATCGTCCAGACGCGCGCCGGTGTCCTCGTCGCGACTGTCGATGATCCAGCGATACGCCTGCAGCAGGACGGCCGGGCCGAGATAGCGGTCGCCGTTCCACCAGTAGCTCGGACAACTGGTGCTGCAACACGCGCAGAGAATGCACTCGTACAGTCCGTCGAGCTTGGCGCGGTCTTCCTTCGACTGCAGCCGTTCCTTGTCCGGCGGCGGCGCGCTCTGGGTGCGGATCCACGGCTTGATCGACGCGTACTGCGCGTAGAAATGGGTCAGGTCGGGAACCAGATCCTTGATCACCGGCATGTGCGGCAGAGGATAGATCGGCACTTCCTGCTTGCTGCAGTCGTCGATGGCCTTGGTACAGGCCAGCGTGTTGGTGCCGTCGATGTTCATCGCGCAGCTGCCGCAGATGCCTTCGCGGCAGCTGCGCCGGAAGGTCAGCGTCGGATCGATCTCGTTCTTGATCTTGATCAGCGCGTCCAGGACCATCGGTCCGCAGCTGTCGAGATCGACCTCATACGTATCGGTATGCGGGTTTTCGTCGTCGTCCGGGCTCCAGCGGTAGACCTTGAACTCGCGCGTACGCTTGGCGCCTGCAGGCGCGGAGAAGCGCTTGCCCTTGTGGATCTTGGAATTCTTGGGGAGCGAAAACTCAGCCATCGTTACAGTCCGTCAGTGGCGATCGATTGATACATATCGAATGGATACGCACTTGGTTCACACGCGTTCGTCTGGATACAGGATTGATCAGTACACGCGGGGCTTCGCGGGAACGACCGCGACTTCATCGCTCAGCGTGTACATGTGCACCGGGCGGTAGTCGATGCGGGTGTTGCCGGCATCGTCGACCCAGCACAGCGTGTGCTTCTGCCAATTCGCGTCGTCGCGATCCGGGAAGTCCTCGCGGGCATGCGCGCCGCGCGATTCCTTGCGGTTCTCGGCCGATACGATCGTGGCCACTGCCTGGCCCAGCAGGTTCTGCAGCTCGAATGTTTCGACCAGATCCGAGTTCCAGACCATCGAGCGGTCGCTGACCTTCACGTCGGCGAACGAATCATGAATCTCGCGAATCTTGCGCACGCCGTCGGCCAGCGTTTCGCCGGTGCGGAACACCGCGGCATCGTTCTGCATCGTGCGCTGCATCTTGTCGCGGATCACCGCCGTCGGCGTGCCGCCGTTGGCGTTGCGCAGTTTGTCGAGATTGGCCAGCGCCTTGTCGCAGGCGTCGCCCGCGAGAGTCTTGTGCGACGCGCCCACCTTGATGGTCTCGGCGCAGCGGTTGGCGACCGCGCGACCGAACACCACCAGATCGAGCAGCGAGTTCGAGCCAAGACGATTCGCACCGTGCACCGACACGCATGCGGCCTCGCCGATGGCGTACAGGCCGGGGACCACCGCATCCGGGTTACCGTCCTTCAACTGCACGACTTCGCCGTGATAGTTGGTGGGAATGCCGCCCATGTTGTAGTGGACGGTCGGCAGCACCGGAATCGGCTGTTTCTCCACGTCGACGCCCGCGAAGATCCGCGCGCTCTCGGCGATGCCGGGCAGCTTTTCGTGGATGTCCTTCGGGTCGAGGTGCGTGAGATCGAGATGGATGTGATCCGCATGCTCGCCGACGCCGCGGCCTTCGCGGATTTCGATGGTCATCGACCGCGAAACGACGTCGCGCGACGCCAGATCCTTCGCGTTCGGCGCGTAGCGTTCCATGAAACGCTCGCCCTTGCTGTTGCGCAGGATGCCGCCTTCACCGCGCACGCCTTCGGTGATGAGGCAGCCGGCACCGTAGATGCCGGTGGGATGGAACTGCACGAATTCCATGTCCTGCAGGCCGATGCCGGCGCGCAGCGCCATGCCGCCGCCGTCGCCGGTGCAGGTGTGCGCCGATGTGGCCGAGAAGTACGCGCGTCCGTAGCCGCCGGAGGCCAGCACCACGCCCTGGGCGCGGAACAGGTGCAGCGTGCCTTCGGCCATATCCAGCGCGAGCACGCCGCGGCAGGCGCCCTCCTCGTCCATGATCAGGTCGAGCGCGAAGTATTCGATAAAGAAGCGCGCGTTGTGCGCCAGCGACTGCTGGTACAGCGTGTGCAGGATGGCGTGACCGGTACGGTCGGCGGCGGCGCAGGTACGCTGTGCGGCGGGGCCTTCGCCGTAATGGGTGGTCATGCCGCCGAACGGGCGCTGGTAGATCTTGCCCTCTTCGGTGCGCGAGAACGGCACGCCCTGGTGTTCGAGTTCGATGATCGCCGGGATGGCTTCGCGGCACATGTATTCGATCGCATCCTGGTCGCCCAGCCAGTCCGAGCCCTTGATGGTGTCGTAGAAATGAAAGCGCCAGTCGTCTTCGCTCATGTTGCCGAGCGCGGCGGAAATGCCGCCCTGCGCCGCGACCGTGTGCGAACGGGTCGGGAAGACCTTGGTGATGCACGCGGTCTGCAGGCCCTTGTGGGCCAGGCCGAAGGTCGCGCGCAGGCCGGCGCCGCCGGCGCCGACCACGACCATGTCGTACTTGTGTTCGGTGATCTTGTATGCGGAAGTCATGGCTGCTCGTGGAAGAAGTGCTTCAGGCCAGAAGGGCGATCCGGCCGATCGCGTAGAGAGAAGCCAGAGCGCCCAGCGCGCAGGCGAAAGTGACCAGCAACTGCAGGAAGATTTCGGTCGGGCGATGGTGGATGTAGTCCTCGACCACGACCTGGAGCCCGAGTCGCGAATGCCAGAACAGGCTGATCGCGAAGAGCGCCAGCGCGATCGCGTTCGCCGGTTTCGCCAGCGCAGCCTGGACCTGGGCGTGATCCGCACCGGCCAGCGCGACCAGCATGCCGAGAATCCACGGCGACAACACCAGCAGGAAGACAGCGGTGACCCGCTGCCACCAGAAATGGCCGGTGCCGGACTTCGCCGAGCCCAGACCGTAGGCGCGGCCGACGGGCGTACGGTAATCGGGGGCTGAAGACTTGCTCATGCGCCACCCCGCATCGCGAAGAACCAGATCGCCGCCGTGAAGATAAAGGTCAAGGCGACCACCGTATAACCGGAGCGATAGACCTGGGGCAGCGAAAAACCCCAGCCGATATCCCACAGCAGATGACGGATGCCGTTGAGCAGGTGATACATCAGCGCGAACGAGAACCCGAACAGCGCCAGCTTGCCGAACGGCGACGCGAGGCATTCCGCGGCGGTGGCGTAGGCATCGCCGCCCTGCGCGACCGCCAGCAGCCACCAGGCCAGGACGAAGGCGCCGAACGAAAGGACGATGCCGCTGATGCGATGCAGGATCGACATCACGGTGGTGATCTGCGGGCGATAGACCTGCAGATGCGGCGACAGGGGACGTGCGCGGTTGTTCATGGTCTTGTTGCGCCCAGATCGAAAAGGAGTGACATCAGAAATCGATACAACGACCGTTCTTTTCCCAATCGCCGTAACGCGTCGGATCGAGGCCTTCACGGCCCCCGATTTCCCTGGCGTCCCTGCGCGGCTGCGGCGCCGACGGCCCGGTAGGCGCAGCCTCGGGAGAAAGCCCGGGAAGATCGGGCTCGGGAATGAGAACGGTTTCGCTTATCATGACTGGAATCCTGAACTCGGTAGTTTAAGTCCCACCCCCATGCCGGACAACCCGCAAACACCGATGGCGCCTTGGTTTCCGCTCTCCGACCATCGTCTGATAGCGCTGAGCGGCCGCGATGTCGTGGCATTCGCACATGCCCAGACGATGAACGATGTCGCCGCACTGGCCGACGGAGAATGGCACTGGAATGGCTGGTTGACGCCGAAAGGCCGCGTGATCGCGCTTTTCGCCCTGCTGCGTCTCGACACCGATACGGTGTGGCTGGTGCTCCCGGATGCAGATGCCGACGCATTCGTCGCGCAGCTGCGCCGATTCGTCTTCCGCAGCAAGGTAACGATCGCCATTCGAGACGATCTGCGCGTGAGCGGCAGGCTGCAGGCCTCGGATCTGGCCTCCGGCAATCACTTCGTCCGCGACTTTTCGACGGGGAATGCAGTCGAAACCGGCTCGGAAACCATTGAGTTGGACATGAGCGGCGAACTCGGTACCGACCATCCTGGGCGGAGCCTGCGGATCGGGCCTGCGGTCGAAACGCCGCTGGACGGCATCGATATGGAACAGTCCGATCTGAAAAAATCCGGCCCGGAACAGTGGCGTCGGGCCGATCTGGAACACGGCTGGCCGCGTCTCGATGCGTCCCAGACCGAACAATGGACCCCACAGCAATTGTCGTTGGAGCGTCTACGCGCCTACAGCGTCAAGAAAGGCTGCTACCCGGGGCAGGAAATCGTCGCCCGCACCCATTTCCTCGGCCAGGCCAAGCGCGGACTCGTGCTGGTGCGCTCCGCATCACCGTTGGCGCCCGGCGCCGAGCTGATCTCGCCCGGTTCGAACGGCGATACGAAAGTCGGCACGGTAGTGAGTACCGCTGGCGACATCGCGCTTGCGGTGGTGTCGCTCGATCTGCTGGACGCCACCCTGCAGACGAACGAAAGCCCCGCTGCAGGCGGGGCTTCGTGTAATCCATCTGCGTGGAGCACCCGGCCGCTGCGCACCGGGCTGGCGCGCTGAAGGCCTGGGTCAGAACCGCGAGCGCGACCCCATGTTCAGCTGATCCTGGTCCTGACCTTGTTGTTGCTGGGTCTGGACCTGCTGCTGGGTCTGCTGGCGTTCCTGGGTCTGACCGAGCTGACGCTGGTCGTTGATGCGGTTCACTTCCTCCAGGTTCCGCTCGGCCGGCTGGGTCAGTTCGTGGGTCGGCACCGCGAGGGTGCGTACGGTCGGATTGTTCGGGTCGCCCTGATACATGATCGCGTAGCGGCCGCCGACATCATCGAAACGATCGTTATTACGGCTGAGCACCACGCCGTCGATGCGTTCCTTCGGATCCAGCGATGCGTTGTCGCGAACCGCTTCGGCCTTGTAGGCGCGGAGCATCGCTGCGGATGCACGGTGGCTGATGTCGCCGCTGTTGATGTCGATGCCGTTCTCGCCGTGCATCTTGTCGGCCATGCCTCGCATGGTCATGTACTGGTCGTAATCGGGGTGCCCGGGTTCGGACGCGTATTTCGGCTCGGACTTCATCACTGCACTCCTTTGGATACTGGCGGGTCTCCGCGCCCGGCGAACCGGGATCGGGCCTGTCGGCCTGATCGATACTACACCCGGCCGGCCTCAACCGTCACCAGCCGGCGGGGCAAGGGACCGTCCAGGCCCGATCAGCCGGCCAGAGCATCGGCCGCAGCGACGATATCGTCGTCGCCCGGGATCACCAGGAAGGCGGCGCCGGCCAGCGGGGTGAAGGTGTCGGCGCCGACCACCCTGCGCAGCGGCTTGTCGCCATGCCCGCCCTCGACCAGCGCGGTGATGATGCCCTCGCCCACGCCAGCGCTGCGGCGGCCCTCGTCGACCACGATCACGCGTTTGGCCTTGGCGGCCTGCGCCTGGATGAAGGCGTCGTTGAGCGGCACCAGCCAGCGCAGGTCGACCACCCGGGTCTTCCAGCCGTGCTTCTGCTCGATCCGGCGCGCGGCGCGCAGGCTCATCGGCACGCCGTTGCCGAAGCTGAAGATGACCAGGTCGTCGTCGCCCTCCCCGCCTTGTTCGGAGGGATAGACCCGGCCTTCGCCCAGCGTCATCGCCTGTTCCGGCGACGGGTATTCGGTCAGCCACAGGCCGTCGCCGGCTTCGTACAGATCCTTGGCCATGTACAGCGCGATCGGTTCGAGGAAGGCGCAGACGCGTCCGTCCACTTTCGCCAGCGCCATCAGCGTGCGCAGCATGGTCGCGGCGTCGTCGCCGCGCGACGGGCAGCCGACCACCAGCCCCGGGATGTCGCGCAGCGCGGTGATCGAGTTGTCGTTGTGGAAATGACCGCCGAAGCCGCGCTGGTATCCCAGCGACGCGATGCGCATCACCATCGGGTTGCGGTACTGGCCGTTGCTGAAGAACTGCAGGCTGGCCGCCTCGCCGCGGATCTGGTCGCAGGCGTTGTGGAAATAGGCGAGATACTGGATTTCCGGCATCGGCAGCATGCCGACGTTGGCGTAACCCTGTGCCAGCCCGAGGATGATGGTTTCGTCCAGCAGCGTATTGAACACGCGCTTGTTGCCGAAGGCCTTGTGCAGGCCCTTGGTGACCGTGTAGACGCCGCCCTTCTGCGCCACGTCCTCGCCGAACAGCAGCGTTTCCGGGTACTTGCAGAACAGATCGTGCAGCGCCTGGTTGATCTGGATCGCCAGATGCTTCGCCGGCTGCTTCTCGGGCAGTTTCGCTTCACCACCGAACGCGGCGATGCGCTTGTCGGCGTAATCGAAGCGCGCAGCCTCGGCCTGGACTTTGTCGGGCGTGTATGGCGCCAGCGGCCGCATCACGTCTTCCAGCGAGGTCAGGCGCGGACGGCTGTCGGCATCCTCGGCGGCGGCGAAACACTTCACGCGAGTTTCTTCGTACAGCGCGAGGATCCCGTCCTTCGACATCAATCCGGATTCGAGCGCGATCGCGGCGCTGCGCAGCAGCGGATCGCCGGCCTCGACCGCGCACAGCTCGTCGATGTTGCGCCATTCGATCTCGAAGTCGGTACCGGCGTGACCCATGATCCGCATCGTACGCAGATGCAGGAAGGTCGGGCGGCGGGTGCGGCGGCAATGTTCCACTGCGTCCTGCACCTGGCCGTAGCCGGTGGCGAGATCAAGGCCATCGGCGTAAAAATAATCGAGATCGGGGCGGCTGCCGAAATTGCGCGCGATCCAGCCTTCCGGCGTCTTCACCGAAATACCGATGCCGTTGTCCTCGCACACGTACAGCACAGGCGCAGGCAGTTTCTGGTAGGCCGTCCACGCGGCGGCGTTGAACGCGGTCTGCGCGGTGGCGTGATTGCTGGACGCGTCGCCGAACGAACAGATCGCGATGCTGTCGTCGGGAATCGGCAGCGTGTGGCCGATGCGGCGCGCGTGATCGATCGCGATCGCGGTGCCCAGCGCCTTCGGCAGATGCGAGGCGATGGTGGACGTCTGCGGCAGCACCCACAGCGGCTTGCTGCCCCAGACCTTGTGGCGACCGCCGCTGGCCGGATCTTCCGCGCTGGCCGCGAACGACAGCGCCGAATCCATGATCGGATCCATCCCCGGAATCTTGCGGAAACGTTCGGCCATGAAAGCGCCGGAACGGTAGTGCAGGAACGCCGGATCGGTGTGACGGGTCAGCCGCGCGACCATGGCATTGCCTTCGTGGCCGCTGCTGCCGATGGTGTAGAACACCTTGTTCTGCACGCGCAGCACGCGCGCCATCAGGTCGAGGTGGCGACTGATCAACTGCGATGCGAACAATTCGCGGAAGCCCTGCGCATCCAGGGCGCTGCCTTCGAGAACACGTCCGCCCTGTGCAGGCGTCGACCGCGGAATGCCGTTCCAGTCGCGCACGAACTGCTGGAAGTTCACGTCGCAGATCTCGGCGCGGTTCAGGCCCTTCATGCGGGCGGGAATCGGATTGGGTACGACAGCGAACATTGCGGGTGGTCTCCCCTGCCCTCGCATGCGAAAGCCGGTTGGATGAATGGAAGGTCGGGATCGGTCGGTCGGAATCAATCGGGCGCCGTATCGCGCATCGGCACGAAACCCGGCTGCATGCGCACGCGCTTGATCCAGCGTTCGACGTGCGGATACGCACCGAGGTCGAAACCGCCGTCTTCAGCGATGTGCGTATAAGCGAACAGCGCGATATCGGCGATGTTGTAGCGCTCGCCGCCGAACCACGGCAACCTGCCCAGATGCCGCTCCATCGCCGCCAGGGCTTCGTCCCCGAACGGTTTGAGCGTCGCCAGTGAGGCGCGGCGCGGGTGATCGGCGGGCAGGAACTTCTGGATGAAACGCGAGACCGCGATGTAGGGCTCGTGGCTGTACTGCTCGAAGAACATCCACTGCAGGGTCTTGGCGCGTTCCCAGGCGTCGTCGGGCAACAGCGGCGTGCCCTGCGCGAGATAATTCAGGATCGCATTCGATTCCGACATCGTGCGGCCGTCGTCGAGCTTCATCACCGGCACCTTGCCGCGATCGTTCATCGCCAGGAATTCCGGCGACAGGTTCTCGCCCCGGGTGACGTCGATCTCTTCCCATTCGTATTCGCGACCGAGCTGCGCCATCAACAGCTGCAGCTTGTAGCAATTGCCCGAAGAAGACATCCCGTACAGGGTGATCATGTCGACGACTCCGCGCGCCGCTTACGCCATTCCTCGCGGGTCTGCCCCCAGATGTCGACAGCGTGCACGTCCAGCGGCGGCGGCAACGCGCCCGGGCCGAGATTGCGCGAGCCCAGACGCCTGGCGACATTCTGTGATGCGGTGTTCGCGGGCGAAATGCAGTGGATCACTTCGGTCCAGTCGAGCGTGTCGAAGGCCCAATCGATGGCCGCGACGCAGGCTTCGGTGCAATAGCCTTTACCATGCGCGTCCTGATGAAAGGCATAGCCCACTTCGGTGCCGGGCCAGCCGTCGGGGCGCCATGGGCCCGCTTGTCCGACCCACTGGCCGCTGCTTTTTTCGATCACCGAAAACATCGCGAATCCCTGCAATGCCCACGCGCCTGGCATCTGCAGGAAGCGTCGCCACGCGTCGCCGCGCGGATGCGGGCCGCCGATGCTCCGCGACGCATCGTGGGCGAGGAATTCGGCATAGCGCTCGAAGTCCTCGATCTGTGGAATGCGCAGGATGAGGCGTTCGGTTTCCAGCTGCAGATCGGAAATGCTCACAGTGGGATGTCCTGAGCCCTCTCAGGGAGAGGGGTTGGGGAGAAGGTCGGCTGGACGACGCGTGTCACTTCGTGTCGACAACGGGATTCGGTGACCCCGATGACGATTCACTACACGTCGCTCCCTCGTACCCTCATCCGCCCTTCGGGCACCCCCGCCTTCGCGGGGGCAGGCTCTTCTTCCGATGAGAAGGAGAACGGTCAGAACGCGTTGATGCCGGTCAGCTCGCGACCGACCACCAGTTGATGCACCGTCTCGGTACCTTCGTAAGTGATGACCGACTCGAGATTCAGTGCGTGACGGATCGGGCAATGCTCGGTTGTGATGCCTGCGCCGCCCAGGATGTCGCGCGCTTCGCGGGCGATGTCGATCGCCATGCGCACGTTGTTCCACTTCGCCAGGCTGACCTGGGTCGGCTGCATGTTGCCGGCGTCCTTGAGACGACCGAGCTGCAGCGACAGCAGCTGCGCCATGGTGATGCGGCGGGCCATGTCGGCGAGTTTGAGCTGCACGGCCTGATTGGCGGTGAGCGGGCGGTCGAAGAGGATCCGGTCCTTGCCGTAGCGCAGCGCTTCGTCCAGGCAGGCGATGGCCGCGCCGATCGGGCCCCAGGTGATGCCGTAACGGGCCTGGGTGAGGCAGCCGAGCGGGCCCTTCAGTCCCTTCACGTTCGGGAGGCGGCTGCTGTCGGGCACGCGCACGTTGTCGAAGAACAGCGCGCTGGTGACCGAGGCGCGCAGACTCATCTTGTGCTTGATTTCCTGGGCGGTGAAGCCCGGCATGTCCTTTTCGATCAGGAAGCCCTGGATGCCCTCGTCGGTCATCGCCCAGACGATCGCGACATCGGCGAGATTGCCGTTGGTGATCCACATCTTCGAGCCGTTGATGACCCAGTCGCCGCCGTCGCGCTTGGCATGGGTCTTCATGTTGGCCGGGTCCGAGCCGCCATGCGGTTCGGTCAGACCAAAACAGCCGATCTTCCTGCCTGCCGCCATGTCCGGGAGCCAGCGCTGGCGCTGTTCTTCCGACCCGTAGGCGTAGATCGGATACATGCACAGCGACGACTGCACGCTGACGAAACTGCGGATGCCCGAGTCGCCGCGCTCCAGTTCCTGGCAGATCAGGCCGTAGCTGACCGAATTGAGGCCGGCGCAGCCGTACTGTTCCGGCAGCGACGAGCCCAGCAGGCCCATTTCGGCGATTTCGGGCACCAGTTCGTGCGGGAAACGTCCATCGTCGAAGGCCTTGCCGATGATCGGCAGCACCCGTTCGTCGGTGAAGCGTGCAACGGTGTCCTGCACCGCACGCTCTTCTTCGCTGAGCATGGAACGGATGTCGTACAGATCGTAGGGATGCAGCGCCATGGTTTCGGGACCGATTTGGGCAATGCGCCATTGTAAGGGGGCATCCTGCCCAGACGGTACCTGCAAACTGCGCAGCCCGGTCCGGCGAAACGACGATTTACTGCCTGAAGAACGCGATTTCGCCCAACCCGCAAAAAGACGGGGCCGGATCGCTCCGGCCCCGCTTGAATTGCCGCCGGCCAAGGGGCCGGCCAGGACGCACTGCCGAGCATCAGCCGCGGCTGGTACCACCCGCGGCGGCGACCTGGGTCACCACCTGACCGTCGATCACCGGCAGTCGCGCGCCCGGCTTCTCGTCCATCCGCAGTTGCTGTTCCTGACCCTTGTAGCGGTAGGTCACGTCGTAGCCGATCACGGTCTTTTCGGTACCCAACGGAATCCGGCTGCCCGGCTTGCGGTCGGTACGCATGGTGTCGGTGCTGCCGTCCGGATTGCTGTAGGTCACGTTCCACGCCACCGTCCGGCTGCTGCTGGTGGCTTCGGAGACCGTGCGGCACTGCCGCTCGGTCCGGGTCACGACCTGTCCGCCCACATGCTTGCGGTCGACGCGATTGCCGATATACCCGCCAGCCGCAGCGCCGGCCACGGTCGCGGCCTTGCGGCCATTGCCGTCACCGACCTGATTGCCGACCAGACCACCGATCAGTGCGCCGGCCACGGTGCCGCCGACGTTCCCATCGCGCTCCGGCAGACGATCCTGCACGGCCACGTCTTCGCAGACCTCGCGCGGCGCGGTGCCGTTGACGGTCTCGCGGACCGGGTCGGTGCCGATCACCGTGGCGTAGAGCTGTTCGCTTGTGGTCACCGGCTTCGCGGCGAGCACCTCGGCATATTCGAGCCTGCCGGCCGCGGGAATGACCGAATCGTCGATGCGCCGGTCGTCCTCGATCATGTCGGAAGACGCAGGCTTGGCGAGATCAGCGTCGGCCAGCGAATAGGCGGATGCGGGCGTGCGGTTGTTGAAGTAGGCCGCGGTGGCGACACCACCCACCAGAAGCGAAGCGAGTGCGATGGCCAATGTGTTGTTGTTCATGGTGAAACCTCCGTTGGACGAATCCAGCTTTCGGCAGGGATTGCAGCATCGCCAGGCTGAACAAGGCCCCAGCCCGACCGGTGGGCATGACGAAAGCCTGAACCGCACGCCGCAGAACGCGCAGCCCGTGCTAGCGTTCGCACATTCTTCAATGCCGGAACCGCTGTCATGGCCAACCCGCTCGTCGCACCGATCATCGGATTCCTGAGCCGCCTGAGCTTTCCGCGCCTGTTCATCCTGGCAGCTTCGCTGTGGGCGCTGGACATGGTGATTCCCGATTTCATCCCTTTCATCGATGAACTGCTGCTGGGCATCGGTACGCTGCTGCTGGCGAGTTTCCGCAAGCGCAAGGAGCCTGCGGTGAATGCGCAGGATCCACTCCGCAAACCGCCGATCGAAGGCGAACGCGTGCGGTAACCGCCCGTTTCCATCGTTCTCATGCTTTTCGACAGCCACTCGCATTTCGACGCCCCCGAATTCGACGCCGATCGCGATGCGGTGCTGGCGCGTGCGCATGCCGCGGGCGTGAGGCGGCAGATCGTGCCGGCGGTGACTGCTGCAGCCTGGCCGAAACTGCGTGACGTCTGCGCCGCGGATGCCGGTCTACACGCAGCTTACGGGCTGCATCCGATGTATCTGGCCGAGCATCGCCCGGAACATCTGATCGCACTGCGCGACTGGATCGAACGCGAGCGTCCGGTGGCCGTTGGCGAATGCGGGCTGGATTTCTTCGTCGAAGACCTCGATGTCGAACAACAATCGTTCTATTTCGACGGCCAGCTGCGGCTCGCCCGCGACTTCGGCCTGCCGGTGATCGTGCACGCGCGGCGCGCGGTGGATCAGGTGATGGCGGCGGTCCGCCGCTTCGCTCCGCTGCGCGGCGTGGTGCACAGTTTTTCCGGTAGTGCCGATCAGGCGAAACGGCTTTACGACCTCGGTTTCCTGATCGGTCTCGGCGGCCCGGTGACCTATGAACGCGCCAACCGCCTGCGCACGCTCGCCGCGCAGCTTCCGATCGATCATCTGCTGCTGGAAACCGACGCGCCCGATCAGCCCGACAGCGGCCATCGCGGACAGCGCAACGAGCCGGCGCGATTGACGACGGTGTGCAGGACCATCGCCGCACTGCGCGGCGTCGAGCCGGAGGTCGTCGCACGCGCGACTTCAGCGAATGCGGAACGGTTGTTCGGGTTGATGCCGCAATCTCCGTAGAGCGGGCTTCAGCCCGCTGATCGGTATCCGAAGAAACGCAGCGGGCTGAAGCCCGCTCTACGGAAGCGGCCTACCGCTTCAACAACATCTCCAAAGCCTTCCCCGCCGCCACGAACGCGAACGCGCCGGTGATGTGGGTCGCAGCGCCAAGGCCCGCGCCGCAGTCGAGTTTCAGGGCCGCGTCCGCGCCCAGCTTCGGACGCAGCCCGCAGACGCTGCCGTCGGCCTGCGGGTACTGCACGTTCTCCAGCGAATAGATCGCGGGCACGCCGAAGTAACGCTGGTGATTCTTCGGGAAATTGAATTCGCCGCGCAGCTTCCTGCGGATCAGCGCCAGCATCGCGTCGTGCTCGGTGCGGGAAAGATCGCGCACGCGCACGAGGGTCGGATCAAGCCGACCGCCGGCGGCGCCGACGGTGATCATCGGAATCTTGCGGCGCCGGCACCAGGCGATGGCTTCGACCTTGGTGCGGAAACTGTCGCAGGCGTCGATCACGAGGTCGTAACCGCGGCCGAGCATCTCTTCCAGATTCGATGGGGTGAGGAAATCCTGGACCGGATCGACCGTCATTCCAGGATTGATGGCAAGGCAGCGCTCGGCCATGGCGACAGCCTTGTTTCGGCCGAATTGCCCTTCGAGCGCAGGCAGCTGGCGGTTGGTGTTGGAGACGCACAGGTCGTCGGCGTCGATCAGGGTCAGCCGGCCTACACCGCTGCGCGCCAGCGCCTCGACCAGCCATGAACCGACGCCGCCCAGGCCCACCACCGCGACGTGGCAGCCGGCAAAACGCGCCAGCGCACCTGCCCCGTAAAGCCGGTCGATACCGGCGAATCGTTCGGTCCAACGCTCATCGAGCACTCGTTCTTCGGTCAGGCTTTCGTTCATCCGGGCAGTTTAACGGAGCGCCCCGCCGGGACGGGCAAAGAGGATGCATCACCCGGCGTGGTATGTTTTCGCCCACCCGCCAGGAGCCGCCGCATGTCGACCACGCCCGAACAAGCCCGCCCCAAGTCTTCCGCTTTCGGGCGCTACTTCTTCGTCTTCATCCTCGGCCTCGTGCTGGGCGCGATCGCGGTGGTGATGCTGATGCGCACCCTCGAGGAGCGCCGCGACCATTTCCCCGACAGCGTGATGCACGTGCAGGCCTGGCATCTGAAACAGCTGGGATCGAAGGCCGCCGAAAACCGCTGCAACGCCACCGACGTCATCCCGCACCTCAAAGGCCTGCGGACCATGGCCGACGATCTGGAGCGGGCATTCCCTGACCTCAGCGACGACGAACGCTTCGTCAAGCAGGCCAGCGGCATGCGTGCCGCGCTCGACGGCGCGCTGTCGGCGCCGCCGCTCAACTGCGAAGGCGTGAATACGGTCGCGGCCAAGATCGGCGAGAGCTGCAAGGGCTGTCACCAGGATTTCCGCTGAGGGCCGCGGCGCGTCGAAGGCGCGCCCGGATGGCGTCACCATCGGCCATGGCCGCCGTTGCTGCAGAGCAGCTTGCGGCGGCATACCGCGCCGCCTATGCTCGGAGTTGCCCGCATCCGCGGGCTTTTCTATTGGGGCAAAGGAATGAATCGGAATATCTTGATCACCATCGGTACGGCGACCGTTCTCGCCGCCGGCATCGCCAGCGTGTTCGCCGCGGCCGAAGCCGCGGCGCGCGTGGAGAGAGCCAACCCGCTGCGCGTCAGCATGATGTCGCTTGGCGACGGTCTGGTCGAAGTCGTGGTGACCAACACCAGCCACAAGACCGCGCGAATTCCGAAATGGCAGCTGCCGTCGACGGTCGCCGAATCCAATCTGTTCGCGATCAGCCGCGACGGCGAAGAAGTCCGTTACGAAGGCCGCATGATCAAGCGCACCACGCCGACCGCGGCGGACTTCGCGATCCTGCGCCCCGGCCAGAGCCACAAGGCGACCGTCGATCTCGGCGAAGCCTACGATCTGTCGCAGAAAGGCGCCTACAACATCGCCTTCGGCGCGCCGCTTCAATTCGCATCGATGTCGGGCGGCGCGATGCTGAGGGAGGCCAACGGCCTGCCGATGATCGCCCAGAGCGCACCGCTGCAGGTCTGGGTGGAAGGCGGCGAAGCGACGCCGACGCAGCGCCTGCGGATCTCCGCCGCCGCCAAACCGATCGGAACGACGGCTGTCGTCAACGGCGTGAACTATGTCGGCTGCACCAGCGCGCGCACGACGACGGCCGGCACCGCCGTGAACTCGGCCCGGACCTACTCCGAGAACGCCAAGGGCTACCTCAACGCCAACAAGACCGGCCCGCGCTACACCAGCTGGTTCGGCGCCTACACCTCCAGCCGTTACGCCACCGCGAAGCAGCATTTCGCGGCGATCGACAGCGCGATGGACCAGAGCGGCGGCCAGATCACCATCAACTGCGGCTGCACGCAGAGCTACTACGCCTATGTCTACCCGACCCAGCCGTATCAGATCTACGTCTGCAACGCGTTCTGGAACGCGCCGAACACGGGCACCGATTCCAAGGCCGGCACGCTGATCCATGAGATGAGCCACTTCAACGTGGTGGCGGGCACCGACGACTGGGCCTACGGCCAGAGCGCCGCCAGGAGCCTGGCGACCAGCAACCCCACCCGCGCCCTGGACAACGCCGACAACCACGAGTATTTCGCCGAGAACACACCCGCTCAGAACTGAGCCCTCGGCGTTACGCAACACTGGACGGCCCGCTTCGGCGGGCCGTTCTTTTTCCGCGAACCGCCCCGATCGCCGGCAGCCTTCCTGAACGCGCACCCTGGATTTCCGGGCACATGCCACGACGCGCCGACCCCGATATGATGCCGATCGGTAACCGCGGACCCGTCTCCGCGCAGGGGGAATCATCATGTCGCTCAAACCTACCCGGCTTGCGGGCAGCGTCCTCGCCTTCGGTGCGCTCGCCACCGGCATCGTCGCCGTCGCCCTGGCCACCCCGACGCTCAAGCAAAGACCGCAGGCGAATCCGCTGCGGGTCAGCGTGATCTCGCTCGGTGCGGACAAGGTCGAAGTCACGGTCACCAATACCAGCAGCAGGACGCTGCGCATCCCGAAATGGCAATTGCCCATCGATGTGCAGCGCTCGAATCTGTTCCGGATCAGCCGCGACGGCGTGGAAGTTGGTTTCGAAGGCGCGATGATCAAACGCGGCGTGCCTACCGCCGAAGATTTCGCGATCCTGCGCGCAGGCCGCAGCTACCGCAGCGTCGTCGAACTCGGCGCCGCCTACGATCTGTCGAAAGCCGGCCATTACACCGTGACTTACGCGGCGCCGCTGCAGTACGCCTCGCTGTCCGGCGGCATCCGCCTGCAGCAGCGCAACGGGCTGCCGATGATGGCGCAGGGCGCGCCGATCCGGATCGTGCTGGATCGGAGCATGCTCGACCAGCGCGCCACGTTCCCCAACGGCCGCCGCATCAGCCCGGTACTGCCGGCCAACCCGGAGCTGTCGGATGTCCTCGGCATCAGCACCGTCGCGTGCAGCGCTTCGCAGATCGCCACCATCGGCAACGCCGTGCTGTCGGCGCGCGCGTATTCCGAACGCGCGAAGGGCTATCTCAACGCCGGCACCACCGGTGCGCGCTACACCACCTGGTTCGGCGCTTATACCTCCAGCCGGTACGCCACCGCGCAGCAGCATTTCGTATCCATCGACAACGCGATGGATCAGACCGGCGGCCAGGTCACCATCAACTGCGGCTGCAACGACAACTATTACGCCTATGTCATCAAGAATCAGCCCTATCAGATCTTCGTCTGCAACGCATTCTGGTCCGCGCCGCTGATCGGCACCGACTCCAAGGCCGGCACCCTGATCCACGAGATGAGCCACTTCACGGTGGTGGCCGACACCGACGATCACGCTTATGGCCAGGGTCTCGCGCAGAATCTGGCGATCAGCAATCCGACCCTCGCGCTCGACAACGCAGACAGCCACGAATACTTCGCCGAGAACACGCCGGCGCAGAACTGACCGCGGCGGTTCGCCCGGATACGGTCGACCGGATGCACCCTCGACGGCCCGCTTCGGAGGGCCGTCGTCGTTCAGGCACGCGGATGCAGTTGCCCGCATCGGCATGCCATCATGCCGCGCACGCGCCCTTACCTTCCGCGCCTGGATTCTCCATGGATTACACCGTTCTTCTTTATATTCTCGCCGCCATCCTGATCGTGATCGGCGTGGCCGGCGTGATCCTGCCCGCATTGCCGGGCCTGCCGCTGGTGTTCGGCGGCATGCTGCTGGCCGCATGGGTCGATGGTTTCGAGCGGATCAGCGTGCTGACGCTGGTCATCCTGGGCGTGCTGACCGTGCTCTCGCTGGGGATCGATTTCGCAGCCACCGCAATGGGCGCCAAACGCGTCGGCGCCAGTCGCCATGCCGTCGTCGGCGCCATGATCGGCACGGTCGCCGGGCTGTTCTTCGGCTTCGTCGGCGTGTTCGTGGCGCCTTTCATCGGTGCGGTGATCGGCGAACTGATGTACCGGCGCAAGCTCGATCGCACCGAAGTCGGCCAGGCCGCGAAGATCGGCCTAGGCACCTGGCTCGGCATCCTGTTCGGCGTGGTATCGAAACTCGCGCTGGCATTCGCCATGATCGGTCTGTTCTTCTTCGCCTGGTATTTTTGAACGCATGAATCAACGCATGACAGCATCCGCTTCCCTGCTGCGGCACTTCGCGACTTGGTGCCTGCTCGCATTGCTTGCGCTGGGCGCCGCTACCGTCACGGCCGCTCCTGCCGGAACCATTCCCGACACCCGGCCAACGGTGGCGGGTGCAGCGCCCGCAGCTCCAGCCAGGCAGGCACCGAGCCTCTGCAGCGTCCGCCACTTCGGCGACTGCTTGGACTCGATGATCGACAACGCCAACGATGCTCTGGTGCGTCTGCTCGAACGCATCCCGCTGTTGATCCTCGCCCTGCTGGTGCTGTTGATCGCGAACTGGACCTCGCGGTTCGTCGGCAATCGCCTGCATCTGGTCAAGCTGCGTTCGCAGAATCCGTACATGAGCGGACTGCTGCGGATGATCGTGCGCACCGCGATCATCCTGATCGGCGTGCTGATCGCGCTGGATCTCATCGGCCTGACCTCGGTGGTCGGCGCAGTGCTGGGCTCCGCAGGCGTCGTCGGCCTGGTGCTGGGTTTCGCGTTCCGCGACATCGCCGAGAACTACATCGCAGGCATCCTGCTGAGCGTGCGCCGGCCGTTCGAGCCGGGCGAGCACGTGGTGATCGACAACCGCGAAGGCAAGGTGATCTCGGTCAACTCGCGCGCGACCGTGCTGATGACCCTCGACGGCAACCACCTGCAGTTGCCGAACAGTCTGGTGTTCAAATCGGTGGTGCTGAACTACAGCAAGAATCCGAAACGCCGCTTCGATTTCAGCATGCTCATCGACGGCAGCCAGTCGATCCGCGAAGCCCAGACCATGGCGATGGCGGCGATCGCGAAAGTCGAAGGCGTGCTCGACGAACCCGACCCCGCGTGGACGGTCGTCGAATTCGGCGCGGCCGGCATCCAACTGCGTTTCTACGGCTGGGTGAACCAGCACGAAAGCGATCTGGGCAAAGTCCGCAGCGAAGCGATCCGCCAGGTCAAGGCCACGTTCGCGAATGCCGGCATCGAAGCTCCGCGCACGACTTATCACGTCGTGACCTCGCGCGAACGCGACGCACCGGAACTGGAAACGACGGACGAAACGCTGCACAACGGCGCGGACACTTCGGTCAATCGCGAAATCGATGTGCAGGTCGCCGAAGCGCGGGCGGACGCCGCCGGGGCGAATCTGCTGCAGCCGAACGTCCGCGCGCCTTGATCATGGGCGCGGCACAGCGCTGGCGTGCGATGCGGCATTTCATCTTCGAACATCAACAGGATCGCTCGACATGCGTCATGCAAACAGATTCGCGCTTGGCCTTCTCCTCGCCGGCCTCTGCTCACTGTCGTTCGCCGCGACTTCGAGCAACGGCCTGGACGCCGCCGCGCGGGCCAGACTGGTGGGCGATCACGTCCTGACCCTCCAGTGGCTGGGCTGGGGCGATCTGAGCCGTGCCGGAAAGGTCGTGATCGAAGATCGCGGCGACACACTGTCGCTGGCCGGCGAACAGAACGGCGAAGGCGAGAATGCCGGCGACTATCTGCGTCTTTCGGGAAAGATCGTGTCCGCGAGCAAAGATGGTTTCGTGTTCGTCGGCGACATCACGACCCGCGTCAACCACATCGCCGACGGCGCCGAATGCAAACGCAGCGGCACTTTCACCTTCAAGGCCAAGGGCGCCCGCAGATACTGGCGCATGCAGGAGATGACCAATCCCTGCGACCCGGTGACCGATTATGTGGATGTCTATTTCCGCGGCATCTGAAGCGCGGGGCAGTATCGCGCCCTCAACGATCGACATTGCATCCTGAACGGAATCGCCGTGCATCGCACACGGTTCCGGGGTGTTCATCCGACGCGGCATAGGGTTCGGCCACGGAGCGAACGGCTCCCCGCCCCAACCATGTTCCGGAGGTCGAAATGAAAACCCAGATCCTTGTTGCTGCCATGGCAGTGTCCACACTCTCGCTTGCGGGCTGCGCCACCAGCCCATCCGGCGGATATTCCAGCGGCAGCGGATCCTCGTACCGCAATTCGCAGACGTCGTGCTACGACTGCGGCACCGTGACCCGCATCGAACAAGGCGCCGGCAGCCGCACGCCGAATGCGACCGGTGCGGTCGTAGGCGCGGTGATCGGTGGCTTGGCCGCACGTGAACTGGCGAAGAACCGCACCGACAGCGACGGCAAACAGAACACTGCCACCGTCGGCGGTGCCGTTGCGGGCGGCGTCATCGGCAATGCGATCCAGAATCGCGCCGGCACCGGCTACAACATCTTCGTGCGCATGCGCGACGGTCGCGAAGTCGTGGTGTCGCAGGACGATCTCAACGGTATTCGCGAGGGCTCAAGCGTCCGCGTCGCCAACAATCGCGCGTCGCTGTACTGATCGTTTCAGCGTCATCCACATGAAGCAAAAGCCCGCATCCAGTGCGGGCTTTTGCTTTTAAGGCAACACCGTCGTGGAGGGATTGCATTTATCTTTCACCGCCCGCCCGATACGATTGCATCTGCTATATGCGCGTCGAAATCCTCATCCGCATTGTCGCCACCGATACGTCCATGTTTGCCTATTTGAATAGGACGTGCTGACCGTCTGATGCGCATGATGCTGCTTGCGCTGCTCGCCCACACAAGCGCCAAGCAATTCGATACTGATCCCGACGTGACATGTCGTGCGCGACATCGGCAACTCGAAAAACAGCCTGTCAGAAATTACAAGTTCAACGCACCATGCAGAGTGACTACAGTCCCTTGGCAGTCGCGATTTTGAACGCTGCGGCAACAGCTGGCGACAGAAGCCAATCCATCGCATCTCATGCTAGCCCACCAACAAAGGACTGATCAAAATGAAAAAATCAAGGAAAGTGCTCCTCTTCATGGCAGCTGCCTCTCTGATCGCATCCGCCAACATCGCTGCAGCACCTGCACCGCCCGTGAGCTATGTACAGGTCCGCTACGTAGGATCTTCCACTCAGGGGTGGAAACCAGTGAGCGACAACCAGCTCACCACATCAGAGGATCATGGGGGCCCACAACTGCGCGTGCTCACAGTAGAGGTCGGCTACAGCTACAGCCCGTTCGCGCAGATCAACGGTGCATACCTGCCGCAATCGGCCAACTATGCGACCGTTCCGTTTTGCAATTATTCAAATTTTCTTGAGCAGTGCAGTCCGGGACAGATCGTGGTCGGATTCGTACGATATTGGAATCTGGACGGTTACCAAGGCGGAAGTTTCTGGTACCAGAACAACTCGATAGGTGACAGGATGAACATCCTGTAAGGGTGTGGCCTCTGGGCGCCGTTGCATTCGGGCATTGATGCATCGCCAAAGCCGTAACTGCGTCCTACGTCAAGTCTACGGATCAGTCACGAAAACCGACGGCACGATCTTCGCCCGAAAGCGAACCGTGCCGTTGTGTTTCAACTCATCTACTCCACCACCACCGGAATCCTGCCGATCCTCGCCTGCCATTCGCGCGGGCCGGTCTTGTGGACCGATTCGCCGGTGGAATCGACGGCGACGGTGACCGGCATGTCCTCGACGGTGAATTCGTAGATCGCTTCCATGCCGAGGTCGGCGAAACCGACGACACGCGAGGCCTTGATCGCCTTCGAGACCAAGTATGCGGCGCCGCCGACGGCCATCAGATACACCGACTTGTGTTTGCGGATCGCGTCGATGCCGGCCGGGCCGCGCTCGGCCTTGCCGACCATGCCCAGCAGCCCGGTCTGCGCCAGCACCTGCTCGGTGAACTTGTCCATGCGCGTGGCGGTGGTAGGGCCGGCGGGACCCACCACTTCATCGCGCACCGGATCGACCGGGCCGACGTAATAGATGAAGCGTCCCTTGAAGTCGACCGGCAGCGCTTCGCCCCTGTTGAGCATGTCGACCATGCGCTTGTGCGCGGCGTCGCGGCCGGTGAGCAGCTT
>CALRWS020000031.1:0-64741 GCA_943371935.1 Chitinophaga pinensis
GCTCCGGCGGGGTTTCTGCTTTCCGGGATCAGCGGGTCTGCGCAGCCGGGGGCGCCGCCGACTCCACGCGCCGCCAGACCCGCAGCAGGTTGCCACCGAGGATCTTGCGGATATCCGCGTCCCTGTAGCCGCGCGCCTGCAGGCCCGCGATGAGGTTCGGAAAGTCGGCGACCGTTTTCAGGCCTTCCGGCAGCGCGCCGCCGACGCCGTCGAAATCCGAGCCGATGCCGATGTGGTCGATGCCCACCAGCTTCACGCCGTAATCGATCTGGTCGAGCACTGCTTCCATCTTCACCGGCAGCGGCGGATGCGCCTTGTCCCACTCCGCGTCGAATTCGGCCACGGTCTGCGTGGTCGTACCCGCGGTGCGCTGGCGCTGATAGTCGTTGTAGGCGACGAAATACGCTTGGGTCTGCGCCGCCGATGCGGTATCGACGAAGGCATTGCCGAACGGAATCTGGATCACCCCATCTTTCGCGGCGATGGCCTTCGCCAGTTCGTCGCTGAGATTACGCTCGAAACCCGGCGTGAAATGCCGCAGCGCCGAGTGGGTGGCGACCACCGGCGTACGGCTCAGTTCCACCGCCTGCGCGACCGCGGCATCGGACAGATGCGAGACGTCGATCATCATCCCCAGCCGATTCATTTCCGCGACCACGTCGCGCCCGAACGGGCTCAGCCCGTTCCACTTCTTTTCCTGCGCGTACGACGAGTCTGCGATGCGGTTGTTCGCGCTGTGGGCGAGGGTGATGTAACGAATGCCGCGGTCGAAGAAGAACGCCAGCTTGCCCAGGTCGCCGCCGATCGGTGCGCCGTTTTCCATGCCCAGCGGCAGCAGCACCAGATCGAGCCGGCGCAGCGCTTCGACATCGCGCGGCGAGCGCAGCAGGGCGAATTTGTCCGGGTTGTCGCGGGCGGTCTTTTCCACCGCGTCGATCATGCGGTTGGCGACGGCTTCGGCGGTGCCGTCGTCGTCCTGCCCGGGCGAGGTGTAGATCGACATGAAGGCTACGTCGAGGCCGCCGGTGCGTGCTTTCGGGAAATCGAACTCGCGCGCCTGCGCTTCGCCGAGATCCAGCCACTGCTTCATCAATTCGGTGGGCGAGTCGATGTGGGTGTCGACGATGACCGCATCCTGCGCGAGTTTGCGCGCGGCAGGCGTGGCTTCTGCGGCGGATGCGGAATGTGCGGACAGCAGCATGCACAGTGCGAGCGTTGTGGGCAGTTGGATGCGCATGGGAAACATCTGAATTAAACCGGCCGGCGAAGCGGGTTCGGCTTTAATGAATGGTTGGACCTGTGGTCATGGAATCCGAACTCTTGAACCTGCCGCCAGGACTCATCCTTCTTGAGGAATGCGAGAAGAATAGCTTCCAGGTCAGCGATGCTGCCGGGTGCGTTCTTTGTCACCACTTCAGTCTTGGCGGGACGATTGCGATAGACGGCGGACAGGCCATGATCGGGATTGAGGCTTCCTCCAACCTCCATGGAAACGCCCGGAGATATGACCACAACAATTTGATGGAACCCATTCGTCCAATCGACGCTCTGCAGCGCGGCCTGAACGGCAGGCGCGGAGATATCTGGTGAATAGGTGGTTGGGTCATCTCCAAAATTTGGAATGACATGTATTCCAACTTTCGACTCGACGGGGTCTTTCTGCCAAGCAGCAACCGGCTCGGTTGAGCATGCTGCAAGAAGCATTGCGAAAATCGCGGTCAAGATTCGGCTCATGGTAAGTCTGACTCCTGGGCGACGCCCGGTTTCGTGGGGTTCAATCCGGACGAGAGATGACCTGGCAAGAGACAGGCTGGCCGGCGATGAACACGTTACCCGCAAGCTCGCCGCCGAGCCAGTAGCACAGCTCCGCGGGGCGACGGATGCGCCAATGCACGAAATCCGCGCGCAGGCCCACGCGCAACAGGCCGCGATCGCGCAGCCCCAGCGCGCGCGCCGCGTGCACCGTCGCGCCGCGCAGCGCTTCCTCGGGCGTCAGCCGGAAATGCGTGCACGCCAGCGACATCGCCTGGCGCAGCGACAGCAGCGGCGCGGTGCCGGGGTTGCAGTCGGTGGCGACGGCCATCGCCACGCCGTGGGTGCGGAACGCATCGATCGGCGGCAGTTTCGTTTCGCGCAGGCAGTGGAACGCGCCGGGCAGCAGCACTGCGACCGTGCCGCCAGCGGCCATCGCGCGTACGCCGGCTTCGCTGGTGTATTCGACGTGATCGGCCGACAGCCCGCCGAATCCGGCGACCAAGGCTGCGCCATCGAGATCGCTGAGCTGATCGGCGTGGAGTTTCACCGGGATGCCGAGCGCGCGCGCGGCGTCGAACACGCGCCGGGTCTGCGCGGGCGTGAAGCCGATGCCTTCGCAGAACGCATCCACCGCATCGACCAGGCCTTCGGCATGCAGCGCCGGCAGCCAGTCGATCACGGCATCGATATAGCCGTCGGGATTCCCAGCGAACTCCGGCGGCAGCGCATGCGCGCCGAGGAAGGTCGTGCGCACATCGATACCCAGCGCAACGCCGAGCCGGCGTGCGACCCGCAGCATCTTGCGTTCGTTGTCGAGATCCAGACCGTAGCCGGATTTGATTTCCAGGGTGGTCGCGCCATCGCGCAGCAGCGCCTGCGCGCGCGGCAGCGACTGCGCGAACAGTTCGTCTTCGCTGGCCTCGCGCACCGCGCGCACCGTGGACAGGATGCCGCCGCCGGCGCGTGCGATGTCTTCGTAGCTCGCGCCCTGCAGGCGCAGTTCGAATTCATGGGCGCGGTCGCCGGCGAAGACGACGTGGGTGTGGCAATCGACCAGGCCGGGCGTGATCCAGCCGC
The DNA here is from genome assembly GCA_943371935.1 of Chitinophaga pinensis. Lineage (GTDB taxonomy): Bacteria > Pseudomonadota > Gammaproteobacteria > Xanthomonadales > Xanthomonadaceae > Lysobacter_I. The sequence continues at coordinate 2,833 of CALRWS020000031.1, forward strand.
CGTCGAGTCGGATGATCTCGCTCGCCAGCGCTTCGGGCGCATCCGGCAGCGCGCTGCGCGGGCCGACGAACGTCAATACGCCGTCTTTCCAGGCGAGCGCGCCGTCCTCGATGCCGCCATAACCGCGGTCGCTGTCGAGCGTCGCCAACGATGCGCCGAGCAGCAGGCCGTCCCAACGCAGTGACGTGTTCATCGGATGGCGCCTGCTGCCCGCAATGCTTCCGCGTCGATGCCGTGCGCGGCGCAGATCGCATCGGCGTGCTCGCTCAGCCGCGGCGGGCGCTGCGGTGCGGCCATCGGCGAGGCCGACATCCGCAGCGGGCTGGCGATCATCGGGATGCCGTCGGCATCGATGCGCAGGCCGCGCGCGGTCGCCAGCGGCCCCATCACCGCGTCGCGCACGCTGTTGACCGGCGCGGCGGGGATGCCGGCGGTCTCGAAGCGCGCCAGCCACGAAGCGACGGTGCCGCTGGCGAAGCACTGCGCCAGTTCGGGGACCAGCCAGTCGCGATGGCGCACGCGCTCGGCGTTGCCGGCGCAGCGCGGATCGTCGATCCACTGCGGACGGTCGATCAGCGCGCACAGCCGCGCCCACAGGCCGTCGCTGGCGCAGGCCATCGCGAAGGTGCCGTCGGCGGCGTCGAAGCTCTGGTACGGCACGATGGTGGGATGCGAATTGCCGCAGCGACGCGCCTCGGCATCGGTGAACAGCACGCTGCTGGCGATATTCGCCAGGCCCTGCAATTGCACGTCGAACAGGCTGAGTTCGATGTACTGGCCCTCGCCGGTGCGCGCGCGCTGGTGCAGCGCGGCGAGGATGGCGATGGTCGCGTTCAGCCCGGTGGCCAGATCGACGGTGGCCACGCCGACCTTGCTGGCGGCGCCGTCGGCCGGTCCGGTAATCGACATCAGCCCGGACTCGGCCTGCACCACGAAGTCGTAGCCCGGCCGCCGCGCCGCGGGGCCGCTGCGACCGTAGCCGGAGATAGCGCAATAGATCAGCCGCGGGTTCAGCGCGTGGACATGCGCGTAATCGAGGCCCAGCGATTCCGCGGCGCCGGTGCGGAAGTTTTCGATCAGCACGTCGCTGTCGCGGATCAGCGCTTCGAGCAGCGGGCGCGCGTCGGGGTGACGCAGATTGGCGGCGATCGAGCGCTTGCCGCGGTTGCAGCTTGCGAAATAGGCGGAGATGTCATCGAGAAACGGCGGGCCGTAATCGCGGGTGTCGTCGCCTTCCAGCGGCTCCAGCTTCACGACGTCGGCGCCGAGGTCGGCGAGGGTCATCCCGCACCACGGTCCAGCCAATACCCGCGACAACTCCAATACCTTGATTCCCGCCAACGCCGACATGGATCCGCCCGTGGTCTGAATTCTGCGCAAGTGTAGCGGGTGGCTTGTTATCGGACGCCCAGGAGCAAATCCCCCCGTCGCCTGCTTCGCAGCCGCCGGTTCCGGCCCTCGCGCACGGCACTCGGGCGCTCATCGGCGCGCGAGGCGATGCCTCGCAAGCGCGCCGCTTCGCCCCTTTTTTCAAAGGGGGCTGAGATCAAGAGCCCGCGTCCGTGAATTCGCCCCCCTTGGCTAAGGGAGGCGGAAATCAAGCACCAAAGAGGCAGAGATCAAGCACCCGCGCCCACGCTTTCGCCCCCTTTGAAAAAGGGGGCCGGCATCGCGCAGCGATGTCGGGGGGATTTGCCCTTCGCGGGGACCTCTCCGATATCCGCACCCGATCGGCGAGAATGCGCGCATGAGCACAGCACCCGCGCATTCCACACAGCCTGTCTCCGCCCACAGCACGATTCACGGCCTGCCCGACGGCGACTGGACGCTGCCCGGTATCGTCAACCAGCACTCGCACGCGTTCCAGCGCGCGATGGCGGGGTTGGCGGAGCGCATGACCCACCCGTCCGATTCGTTCTGGACCTGGCGCGACACCATGTACCGGATGGCGGCACGGTTCGATCCCGACACCCTGCAGGCCGTCGCCGCGCAGCTCTATGCCGAAATGCTGGAAGCCGGCTACACCACGGTCTGCGAATTCCACTATCTGCATCACGCGTCGGACGGCCGTCCGTATGCCGACGCCGCTGCGATGTCGCGGGCGCTGATCGCCGCCGCGCGCGAGACCGGCATCCGTCTGACCCTGCTGCCGGTGCTGTACATGACCGGCGGGTTCGACGGCCGTCCGCTCAACGAGCGCCAGCGCCGCTTCGGGCATACGGTCGATCCCTATCTGCGCCTGTTCGAGACCCTGCATCGCGAACAGGACGAGACCCTGCGCGTCGGCTGCGCCCTGCACAGCCTGCGCGCGGTGCCGCCGGACGCCATGAATACGGTGCTGGCTGCACTGCCGGGCGAGGCGCGCGTGCACATCCACGTTGCGGAACAGATCGGCGAAGTGCAGGACAGCCTCGCGATCCGCGGCGACCGCCCGGTGCGCTGGCTGCTGGACAACGCCGATGTCGATCCGCGCTGGACGCTGGTGCATGCGACCCATCTCGACGTGGACGAGGTCGTCGGCATCGCGCGCCGCGGCGCCACGGTCGCGATCTGCCCCACGACCGAGGCCAATCTCGGCGACGGCATGTTCCCGCTGCGCGATTATCTGGACGCCGACGGCGCCTGGGGCATCGGTTCGGATTCGCATATCTCGGTATCGCCGGTGGAAGAGCTGCGCTGGCTGGAATACGGCCAGCGGCTGGTTACCCGCCACCGCAATATCGCCGCGAGTGTAGCGTCGCCCAGCGTAGGCGAAACATTGCTGCACGGAGTCGCGGCCAGCGCGGCACAGGCGACCGGATTCGCGGTCGAGATCCTGGCCGGCGATCGGATCACACTTGATGGCGGGGCATCGCAGCTGATCGGTGCGACCGCAGCGGATGTGGCCGACCGCTGGATATTCGCTGGCAACCGCAATGCGGTGGATACGGTCACGGTGAACGGACGCGAGCTGGTGGCCGGCGGCAGGCATGTCGATCGCGAGGCCATCGCTGTACGGTTCGCGGTGGCGATGCGCAGGCTGCTGGCCGGCTGATCGGCTTTGGGGTGCGTTTCGTCGCCCGGAAGCCCGGTTTTATCGCAAGGGCCAACAGGCTTCGCCGACGTCGGACATTCTGGCCAGGTCGCCGCAGGCATTGGCCGGACGGTTGCGGGCAACGAACGCTATCTGAAGGGAATGCGTTCCGCTGCCCGAGCCTATTCTCATCCGCGCTCGCTGCGAACCCTCCGAACTCCTATCGAGCGAGAAATCCCATGATGTCCAAGGTAAAGAAACATCCGATGAAGTCCCTCGTTCTGCTGGCCGCAGCGCTGGCGCTCGGCTTGCCGGCCATCGCATCAGCCGGAGCCGCCGATGCGCCGGCGCCTGCAACTGCCACCGCAACTTCCGCCCATGTGCCGCTGTTGTGGAAAATTTCCGACAAGGACAACAGTCTCTACCTGCTGGGTTCGTTCCATCTGCTCAAGCCGGGCGACTACCCGCTGTCGCCCGATGTTGACGCCGCGATGCAGGATGCGAAGTCGGTGATGTTCGAGATCGACATGGACAGCTTCACGACGCCGGCGGCGCAGGCGGCGATGATGAAATATCAGATGATCGGCGAAGGAAAAACACTCAGCAGCGTGCTGCCTGCAGAGACGCGGCAGAAGCTCGAAGCGATGCTGAAAGTCTCCGGCGCGACGATGGCGCAGGTCGATCCGGTGGACCCCTGGGCTTTGAACTTGGGGTTCGTGGTTGGCATGATGCAGGCGATGGGTTTCAGCGCCGAGGTCGGTGTCGACAAGCATCTTTCAGCTCGGGCCAAAGCCCTCGGCAAGCCGGTGCTGGCGCTGGAGACGCTCGAGGACCAAATGAGGATCCTGGACGCGCAGCCGATGTCGGAACAGATCTTCGCGCTCGACCAATTCCTGAGCGATCCCAAAAGCATGGTGACGCTTACCCGGAAGATGCATGCCGACTGGATGGCCGGTAATGGCGAGGCGCTGTATCGGGACATGGGGGTGAAGATGCAGCAAGAGACACCCGAGAGCTACCGCTTGCTCCTCGTCGTCCGCAACGATGCGTGGGTGCCGCAGCTGCAGGCGCTGCTGGACGGCAGCAAAGCGGCGGACAACACGCTGGTCGTGGTCGGTGCCATGCATTTGTTGGGCCAGGACGGCGTGGTCGAGAAGCTGCGCGCCAAGGGCTATCGCGTCGAGCGGGTCTGCACTGCATGCACCGGTGCTGGCGGCTGATCCACGTTCCAATCTTTCGCAAACGATGAGGTGACCCATGGCTTGGAATCTGCACGCGCTCCGCAAATCCCATACAGACAAGTGCTTTGACGGCATCTGTGGCGGGTTCGGTGAGTTCACCGGAATTCCGTCGTGGCTGTGGCGCGTGGCGTTCGTGCTGTGCGCGTGCTGGAGTGGATATGCATTCGGCGTCTATTTTCTGCTGATGTTGTTCATGCCTTGCGCTGAGCAACCTGTCATCGAGAAACCGACGGCCGAACAGCCGGTGGATGGCATCGTCAACTGAGTGCGTGACGATCCATCCAGCCTGCCGATTTCCGCGCGGCTGGAAGCGGGAAATGAAGAGCAATGACCGGGGCGGGAGTCTGCGCATGCAGGCTCCCGCTTCGTTCGTTTGGGTATGCAGTTGCGGAGACATCAACGATGCGTTCGGCCTCGCACTCGGTTGCATATCGGTCCTGTGCGCATTCGCCGGCGTCCAGACAGCCTCTGCCCGACAATGTCGAGGTTTCGTCGCTCGCAGCTGGGGTTTCGTCGCAAGGACCTGCAGTGCTTCCAATGACATTGCAGTCTGACATGGTCCCACCTCCGGAAACCGTCATGGGCCCTGCCAGTTATCCCGCCATCGTTCTTACTCTGTGGTTTGCCTCCTTCATGTCAGAACCGGGCATTGGGGACGGCCAGCACCGTACCCGGCTGAGCGACGCTCCAGTCACGGTCGCCGCCGTGGCACCTCAGTCATCGCCGCTCGTGTTGGAGGGCTTGTACTCTCTCGGCGGGTCTCGCCTGCAAATCCGATTTGAAGTCGACGGCGGTTCCACCGCGCTAGCGACCCTCGCCGCCGATGCCGAGGCGCTGGGAATCCGCGTCGGAATTCAGCATGATGCGGCGGGTTTCGCCCTGTCGTTCGACGCCAGCGGTCTGTTGAGATCCTTCTCTGTGCAACGCCTGTTCTCTCTTTTCCGGATTTCCGCATGATCGCTTCAGCATCCTCCCATTATTCGTTGGATCGCCAGCTGCCGGCCGCGATCCGCACCGGCTACCACAGCATATTCACCCGCTATAAGGACTACCCTGTTTTCAGCTGGCCTTGGTGGTGGAGGCGCATGCTGCTATTTCTGCCATTCGCGATCTCCATTTTTCTTGTGCCGACCTATCTGAGCTGGTTGAAGTTGAGTGATCGGCCGGCGGCCGCGATGGTCGCTCTGATGACCATGGGCGCGTTCATGCTCATGGTTGGTTTGGGCCCCGGTGTTGCGAGCGCGTTGCGGTATCGCAGACTCCCCGAGAAATGGGAGGGCCCGGCCTTAATTGTCGCGATCGTGGTCTGCATGGGCCTTGCGTACTTGGCCAACGAATGGCTCAAGGATCTCTGCGATCAGGTTCTCTCTGCTTTTCCGGAAGCAAAAAAGAAAGTCATGGAGAACGCTGCCGCGACGTCGAAGATAGCCCCCATGATTTTGATTCCGATTGGTTTTGCTTTCACGGGCTTGATCGGCGGGCTCTTGGCGGTTCCGGCCTATTACAGCGAAATCCGTCGCTGGCGCGATGACCTCAATGCCGGAAAGGAATCCGAACTGCGTGCGCAGAAGCAGGAGGTCAGTCTGAGGTTGAGTGTGCTGCAGGCCCAAGTAGAACCTCACTTCCTCTTCAACACGCTGGCATCCGTGCGCGCCCTGATCCGCCACGATCCCGAGCAGTCGGAAGTCACGCTCGATGCTCTGGTCGCCTACCTGCGCGCCAGTATCCCGAAATTGCGTGACGACGGGTTATTGGCAGTCTCCACGCTGGGTCAGCAACTCGATCTATGCACCAGCTATCTGCAAGTCATGACAATACGCACGGCCGGTCGCCTGCAGTATGCAGTCGAGGCTGATCCTGCGCTGCGCGCGCTGACATTCCCGCCGATGCTGCTCATAACCCTGGTCGAGAACGCGATCAAGCACGGCATTGAGCCGAAGCCCGGCGTCGGGCGCGTCACGATCTCGGCGACGCGCGAAGGCGATACGCTGCAGGTGATCGTGGTGGATGACGGCATGGGTTTGCAGCCGGGCGTCGGTGGTGGCTTGGGGCTCGAAAATGTGCGTGGCCAGCTCGATGCGCTCTACGCGGGACGCGCGTCGTTCGGTCTGCGCAGTCAAGCCGCGCACGGAGTCCGCGCAGAATTACGAATTCCTTTGGACGAACAGGCATGAACATGATCACCGCGATCATCGCTGAAGACGAGAAGCCGCTGCGCGATGCGCTGCACGCGATGCTGGGAATTGCCTGGCCGGACCTGGAGGTCGTCGCCGAATGCGAGGACGGCATCGCGGCGATGGAAGCCATCGCCGCGCATCGGCCGACGCTCGCGTTCCTTGATATTCGCATGCCAGGCGTCAGCGGGCTGGATGTGGCGCGCGCGGCGGTCGCGGCGAAGTCGCTGGTGGTGTTCACCACCGCCTACGACGAATACGCGGTGCGCGCGTTCGAAGCGGGCGCCGTCGATTACCTGCTCAAGCCGCTGCAGCCGGAGCGGCTCGCGCAGGCGGTCGTGCGCATCCGCGAGCGACTGCGCGATGCACACGACGCGGATGCGGGCGAGCGGGTCGATGCCCTGGAAATCGCACTGCGGCCGTCCGGTGCGCGCCTGATCCGCTGGATCAGCGCCGCGGTGGGCGACAGCGTACGCATGATGGGCATCGATGAGGTGTTGTATTTCCAGGCGCAGGACAAATATGTGCGGGTGGTGACGGCAGGCGGCGAAGCGGTCATCCGCACGCCGATCAAGGAACTGCTGGCGGGGCTGGACCCCGACGAATTCTGGCAGGTGCATCGCGGCGTGGTGGTGCGCGTGTCCGCGATCGACCGCGTGCGCAAGGACGAACTCGGAAAATCGACGCTGCAGCTGCGCGGACGCGGCGATGCGCTGCCGGTCAGCAGCGCGTTCCTGCATCGTTTTCGTGGGATGTGAGCCCTATTCCGATGCGATCCGCATTCCCTGTGCGATCCACATTCCGGATGCTATCCACATTCCCGTAGAGCGGCCTTCAGGCCGCTGCTTTTTTTCGCGGTAAGAACCACAGCAGCGGCCTCAAGGCCGCTCTACAGCAGTGTTTACCGAAGCGCGGCCGCCGTCGACGACAGATCCCCATCGTTCGCCGCGGGCGTAACGCCCAGCAGATGCGCGAGCAGCGGATAGATGTCGACGTTGTCGAACGGCGCCAGCACCACGCCGCTGCGGAACGCAGGGCCGTTGGCGACGAACACGGAGCGCATGGTCGGATCTTCCGGCGCAAACCCATGCTCGCCTTTGACCGGCTGCGTCTGCGGCGCATGACGACGGCTCTGCACGCGCCATCCGGTATCGACCTGACAGACGATCGGCGCGATGCGCGGGTGGCTGCCGTAATACCAAGCCGCGGGCACGTCGCCCTTCCGCCAGCATTCGTAGTGATGGTGTCTGCCGACGAACGTGCGCGCGACGAGATCGGTGCTGTCCGCGTGCGGCCGCAGCCCGATGAACGTGCCCCACCATTCGACGTCGTAATGCCGGGCGTCGAGGACATCGTCCAGCAGCACGCTGTTCGCCTGCGGCACATCGGCCATGCCGTGGTCGGAGACCACGATCAGTGCGGTGTCGTCATCGAGCCCGCGTTCGCGCAGACCTTCGCGCAGCCCCGCCAGCGCGGCGTCTATCTCCTGCAGCGAGGCCAGCGCCAGCGCGGAGCCCGCGCCGGCGGCATGCGCGGCCACGTCGTACTGTTCGAAATACAGGGTCAGCAGCTGCGGGCGCTGCGCCTGCGGCAGATCCAGCCAGGTCAGGACCTGCCGCACGCGTGCCTCGGGCGTCACCTTCATATCGAACGCGCGGCTGTAGCGCGGCCGCTGCCCGGCGATTTCGGCGCGCGAACCCGGCCAGAACATGGTCGCCGCGATGCCGCCCTGTTTCTGCAGGGTCGACCAGATCGGCTCGCCGCCCCACCAGCGGCCGTCGTCGGCCATCGCTTCCTTCGAGATGAAGCGGCCCAGGCGCGCGTCGATCATGTTGTTGTGGACCACGCCGTGATGGTCGGGCCGCAGCCCGGTGACCAGCGTGTAGTGATTCGGGAAGGTCAGCGTGGGGTAGCTGGCATTCATCCATTCGGCGCGTACGCCTTCGGCGGCGACGCGGTCCAGCGTGGGCAGCGCACCGCTGCCGAGCATCGAGGCCGGGAGGCCGTCGATCGAGACCAGCAGCACCACCCGCGAAGCCCGGGCATCGATCTCCGTCGTCGGCGCGGACGACGGAGACCGGCCAGCGCAGCCGGCGAGCACCAGAGCCATCGAAAACGCCATCGAAAGCATGATCGAAAGCGTCATCCGCCGTGCGTAGCGTGCGGGCAAGGACAGGCGAGGGGCGTGTGGCGTCATCCCGCGATGATAAACGCCGCCGATGGCTGCGGTATTTCCTCCATGCCTCTGTTCCGGTGAATGCCTCGGCGGTGCGTGGTCTGCCGAGAGCCTGCCGGGCGGCTGATATGCGACTCAACGGCGCCGCCGTGTTCAGGCAAGCGGCCGCGGGTGGGCGTAAGGTGCGGGCATCGCTTGATTGGATACCGGAGCCGCCGCCATGACCCGTCTTCTGCTTGCCGCCCTGCTGACCGCTTTCGCCGGAACCGCCGCTGCCCAGACGGTGACCATTACCAGGGAAAGCGGGGAAACCGACACCGTACAGACCGCCGACGCCTCAGCACCGGCGCCGGCCCCCCAGTCCGCCCGCAACTGCATGCGCCACACCGGTTCGCGCATCGTCGCCGCCCAGAACATGCGCGCCGAGAAAGAAGGCAAACCGCAGCGCTGCGCCAGCGGTCCCGGTCGCGTCTACAGCAGCGAAGAGTTGGACCGCACCGGCCATATCAACCTTGCAGAGGCGCTGCGCAGCCTGGATACCTCGATCCGCTGATCGAAGCCGGTTCCGCCCCGCACCCAACGCCCGGCCCCGTGCCGGGCGTTTCGTTTCCGGCGCCGACTGGAATCATCGGCGTCGCGGGCTCAGCCGAACAGATCACCGTTGGCCTGCGCAGGCAGCGCGCCTTCCAGCCGCAGCAGCGCGGCCTTGATCGGCAGGCCGCCGCCGAAACCGGTGAGGCTGCCGTCGGCGCCGATCACCCGATGGCAGGGCAGCACGATCGGCAGCGGATTGCGTCCGTTGGCTGCGCCCACCGCGCGCACCGCCTCGGGTTTGCCGATGGCCCGGGCCAGGTCCCGGTAGCTCCAGGTCGCGCCCCACGGAATGGTTGCCAGCATCCGCCACACGTCCATCTGGAACGCGGTCCCCTGCGGCCGAAGCGGCAGATCGAACGCATGCCGCGTGCCCTCGAAATACTCGCGCAACTGCTCGCGCGTCGTGCGCAGGACGTCCGCAGCCGCGCCGCTTGCGTCGGGAATCCAACCCTCGCGATTCACCGGATGGCGGTTGTCGGGGAATTCGATATGCCGCAGGCCGTCGGCATCGGCGGCGAGGGTCAGCATGCCGATCGGGGTGTCGACATGCTCGAAGAAGAGGGCGTTCATGCCGCCTCCGTGCGTGCGATGTCGGGCGGCAGATGCCACAGATGCAGCACCGCGTACGCGCGCCAGGGCCGCCACGCCTGCGAACGCGCTTCGGTCGCGCGTTCGCCCAGACGCCCGAGCCCAGGCGGCGCCAGCCGCTGCTGCAGCACCAGATCGCCGGCCGGGAACGCATCGGGCAATGCCAGCGCGCGCATCGCGATGTACTGCGCGGTCCATGCGCCGATGCCGGGCAGCGCGGTCGCGCGTTCGACGAACGCGTCCAGCGTCTGCCCAGCTTCGAACGACAGTCGGCCATCCGTCACCGCCGCGGACAGCGCGCGCAGCGTCGAGGCGCGCGTGCGCGGCAGGCCGATGCTTTCCAGCGGCGCATCGCGCAGGCGCTCCGGCGACGGAAACGCGCGATCCAGCCCGGGATGCGGTGTCGCCGTGTCCGCACGCTGCACGCCCCAAGTCTCCACCAGCCGACGCGCCAGCGTGGTCGCGCCGGCCACGCTGATCTGTTGCCCCAGCACCGCGCGCACCGCCAGCTCGAAGCCGTCCCAGCCGCAGGGCACGCGCAGGCCGGGATGCAGCGCGATCGCGCGTTCCAGCAGCGGATCGTCGGCGAATGCCGCATGCACCGCTTGCAGATTGGCGTCGAGATCGAACATCCGTCGCACCCGGCGCACGATGTCCGGGATCGCGCGTGGATCTGCGCCGTCGATGTCGAGCTGCAGTTCCGGCCGCGTCGCGATCGCGCTCACCCGGATCCACGCCGGGGCATCCGCGATCCCCACGACGCGTTCGTAACTGTCCGCGTTCACGCGCTCGATGCCCGGGATCGAGCGCTTGGCCAGGAACGCCAGCAGCAGCTGGAAATCCAGCGGCGGGCGATAGCCCAGACGCAGCGTCAGTGTGCCGCTGGGCGCGAGCGCTGCCGACTTCTGCCTGCGGATCGCGCCCGGCGGCATGCCGCAGCCGTCCTTGAACGCGGCGTTGAAGCGACGCAGGCTGTTGTAGCCGGCGGCGAGCGCGACATCCGTCACCGGCAGCGCGGTTTCGGTCAGCAGTTGTTTCGCCAGCAGCAGCCGGCGCGTGGCGTGCACCGTGTGCGGAGTCGCGCCGGTATGCGCGAGGAACACGCGCTGCAGCTGTCGCGCGCTCAGACCCACGCGCGACGCCAATGCTGCGATCGAGCCGTCCTGCAGCGCGCCCTCGGTGATCATTCCCAGCGCTCGGCGTACCGCATCTTCACGCACCTGAGCAAAGGTTTCGGGCGAGAGTTCCGGGCGACAGCGCAGACAGGGGCGATAGCCGGCCGTCGTGGCCGCTGCCGCGTTCGGATAGAAGCTGATGTTCTGACGTTTGGGCGGCGCCGCCGGGCAGACCGGGCGGCAGTAGATGCCCGTACTGCGCACCGCGATAAAGAACAGGCCGTCGAAACGATAGTCCTTCGCGGCCATCGCGCGGAAGCAGACCTCGCGGGGCGGAAGCGTCGCGCTGTGCGTGGAGTCGGTGGCCATGACGCGATGATAGACCCGCGCAGCGGCCCGGACTAGCCGTTTTCGGACATCAACTTTTTCCGGTCGAATGTCCGGGTTCTTCGGCCCGTCATCCCCGCGCAGGCGGGAAGCGCTTCACAACAGCCGAAGGCTTGTCATCCATGCCCGCAAACGTGAAGCAGGCTGCGAATCCAACTGAGCGACTGCAGGCATGGGGCCCTGCCTGCGCGGGGACGACGGCAATATCTGCGATGCAGTCGTGCGTTGCCGTTCCGCATCATGCAGGCCGGCTTTCGATCGCCAGCCCATCCAGCAGCCGTCGCAGCGCGCGTTCGTGCAGCGCGCGGAATTCCTTCGCGTCGCAGCTGAAACGGCCGGCGCGATACAGCGCGATCAATCCGTGCGAATGCGCCCACAGCGTCAGTGCGACTTCCCACGGGTCGTCGGGTTTCAGCACCCCGGCGGTCTGCGCATCGGCCACCGCGTCGGCGACTTCGTTCAAGGTGGGCGAACGCCGGGCGCGGAAGTCCTCGGGATAGCGCCGCGCGTCCTCGCGCCGCGCCGAGAACGCGTGATCGAACAGATGCGGATACGCCAGCGCGTAGTCGAGATAGATCTCCTGCAGCGCGACGATCCGGGTCATCGCATCCGGGCCGCGGTTGCGCGCGTGCCAGTGATGCGCGATCTCCTCGAAGCTGTCGTCGCAGACCCGTTTCAGCAGCGCGTCGCGGTTCGGGAAATGGCGATAGATCGCCATCGGCGTCAGTCCCACCTCCTGCGCGATGCGGCGCATGCTCATCGCCGCTGCGCCTTCGCGCTCGAACACGCTGCGGGCGGCGTGAAGGATGCGATCGGCGGTCGTGGACAGGTTGTTGGACCGGCTGCTGGGCGGGCTCATGTCTACAGCGTATACATTTCGCGGCCGGGATGGCAAAAAATGCCGGAAACGGGCGTCCGGCCCGCGATCCGGCCCACGGGCCGCTGGCGATGCGCCATGTCGCGGCGCACTATTTTCTCCATCGCACACAGCGCGCCCGCGGCGCAGGAACTGACATGACCTCATCCAGCAACCGTCACGATCCGTCGCGGGTCATCCGCGCCCCGCGCGGCGCGGAGAAGACCTGCAAATCCTGGCTGAGCGAAGCCGCGTACCGGATGCTGCAGAACAATCTCGATCCCGAAGTGGCCGAGCGGCCGGAAGATCTGGTGGTCTACGGCGGCATCGGCCGCGCCGCGCGCGACTGGGATTGCTACGACGCCATCCTCGAATCGCTGCGCAATCTCGAAGACGACGAAACCCTGCTGATCCAGTCCGGCAAGCCGGTCGGCGTGTTCCGCACTCATGCCGACGCGCCGCGCGTGCTGCTCGCCAATTCCAACCTCGTGCCGCACTGGGCGACCTGGGAGCACTTCCACGAGCTGGATCGGAAAGGTCTGATGATGTACGGGCAGATGACCGCCGGCAGCTGGATCTACATCGGCAGTCAGGGCATCGTCCAGGGCACGTACGAAACCTTCGTCGAAATGGGCCGCCAGCATTACGGCGGCGATCTCACCGGCAAGTGGATCCTCACCGCCGGCCTCGGCGGCATGGGCGGCGCGCAGCCGCTGGCTGCATCGCTGGCGGGCGCGTGCTCGCTCAACATCGAATGCCAGCAGTCGCGCATCGACATGCGCCTGCGTACGCGCTACGTCGACGAACAGGCGACCGATCTCGACGACGCGCTTGCGCGCATCGAAAAGTACTGCGCGACCGGCGTAGCGAAATCCATCGCGCTGCTCGGCAACGCCGCCGAGATCCTGCCCGAACTCGTGCGCCGCGGCGTGCGTCCGGATGCGGTTACCGACCAGACGTCGGCGCACGATCCGCTGCACGGCTATCTGCCCGCCGGTTGGACGCTGGAAGAGTGGTTCGACAAGCAGACCACCGTGCCTCAATCCGTGATCGACGCCGCCAAGCAGTCGATGCGCGTCCACGTCGAAGCGATGCTGGCCTTCGAGGCCATGGGCATTCCCACCTTCGATTACGGCAACAACATCCGCCAGATGGCGTTCGAGGTGGGCTGCGCGAACGCCTTCGATTTCCCGGGCTTCGTGCCGGCCTACGTGCGTCCGCTGTTCTGCCGCGGCGTCGGCCCGTTCCGCTGGGTCGCGCTGAGCGGCGATCCCGAGGACATCGCGAAAACCGATGCGAAGGTGAAGGAACTCATTCCCGACGACGCGCACCTGCACCGCTGGCTGGACATGGCGCGCGAGCGCATCAGCTTCCAGGGTTTGCCGGCGCGCATCTGCTGGGTCGGCCTGGGCCTCCGCGACAAACTCGGCCTCGCGTTCAACGAGATGGTCCGCAACGGCGAACTGAAGGCGCCGATCGTCATCGGCCGCGATCACCTCGATTCCGGCAGCGTCGCCTCGCCCAACCGCGAAACTGAAGCCATGCAGGACGGCAGCGACGCGGTCAGCGACTGGCCGCTGCTCAACGCGCTGCTCAATGTTGCCGGCGGCGCGACGTGGGTGTCGCTGCACCATGGCGGCGGTGTGGGCATGGGCTTCAGCCAGCACAGCGGCGTGGTGATCGTCTGCGACGGTACGGCGGAAGCGGACAAGCGGATTGCGCGGGTGCTGTGGAACGATCCGGGCACCGGCGTGATGCGGCATGCGGATGCTGGGTATGAGATTGCGAAGGCGTGCGCGCGAGATATGGGACTTAAGTTGCCGATGTTTTAGAGCACATTATGTTGTAGGCTAGGGCTGGACTTGGCTGAAGGTTTGGCGATGTGCAACGATGCTGGTCTACGCCTAACTAAACATTGACGGGTGGTTCAGAGCGACCTCACTTCCCGACGCGTTAACCAACGATCAAGAGAAGTCATTTTGACAGCCATCCATCCACTGAAGCAAAAGAGAAGTAGCAGGCAGAAAAGAGACCTTTAATCGCCAATTCAAATTCGCACTCGCATTCACAAAAGGAGCTTGCCATGAAGAAAGTGCTTATTAACTTGTTTTTATTGACAGCTGTATTCGCCACCTTCCCAGCCGTAGTCAATGCCCAGACTCAACAGGTATGCAAAGGTGCAAATCCGCCGCCAGCAGGGTGGGTAGTGACCAATATATACACAGTATACGGAGCGTGCGGAGGGCCGCCCTATGACCTTAACTACCAGACAATAGTTAACACCACGTCCTTGAATAAAGGAACTACGCTCGAAATATGCGCGTGGCAAACAATTCCACAAGGCTGGAGCCTGGTTGCCCCGTGGATATACACCCGATATGGAATGTGCGGCTCTTATCCGTATACCAATAATGTTTGGCCGATTCGAAAAAATTAACCATTCATCATTAGATTATGGCGAAATAACCCGTAATTCGTATGTATGCTCCTCCCGATTACCAACCGCTTTTTTTTGATCTGGGTTGAGATTGCGGACGTATTTCCTGCCTGTGATTCAAGTCTTTGGCTTCTGGTCATGATGGAGAAGTCGCACGCTGGAGCCTCATTCGGGTTATCTGCCTCGCAGGCCGCCACATTATTCAGTGCCGTAGGCCCGGGTTGACCGGCACGCCGTAGAGAGCCTCTACGCTCTACCCGGGCTACGTGCTTTTGGAATGCATGCTGCAGCGCTGCCCGATCTGGTTCGCGCATGTTCTGCAAGGTGTTCTAACGCCTCTTTAACGGCGATAAACGTAGCGTGAGAAGTGCAGGGGGTGACATGGACAAGGAGCAAGTCATGATGTCTGTCGTACGCGTTTCCGTAGTCGCGGGTCTTCTGGGTTTTCTTGCATGCACGGCACCGGTGGCCAGGGCCGAGGTCTACGAGCTCGGCTGGCCGTATCCGCCGAACAATCTCGAACCGCACGGCGCCCGCAATCAGAGTCCGCTCTGCGATCCGACCAACAAGCCGGGCCCGAATCGCCTCCGCGAGCTGCTGGGCTTCTGGTTCGGCGCACCGAATCAGTTCAACCCGAACTGGCATATCGGCCGGCCTTGCAACGTCAGCGCCACTTCGTATCATCGCGAAGGCCGGGCGCTGGATTTCTACGTGAATTCCACCGAGCCGCGCGCGCAGGCCATCGTCGACTGGATCCTGGCGACCGACGAATACGGCAATCCGCACTCCAAGGCGCGACGGCTCGGCATCGTCGAGATCATCTGGAAGAACGTCATCTGGACGTCGGATCGCGCCTATGAGGGCTTTCGCCCATGCCCGAGCTGCGGTCCGCATTACGACCACATCCATTTCAGTTTCACCCGGGAAGGCGCCAACGCGCAGACCTCCTGGTTCACCACCAACGATCACGTCAGCAGCGCGGCCTGCGGCACCGGCACCGCGACGGTGAAATACTGGACGTATCCCAGCGGCTATGGACCCTTGCGCCATGTGCGCCAGATCACCGGCTCGGGCGGCAACTACACGACACAGGCGGCATTGGCCGGCTCGCCGTGGCGCGTCTACACGTCGCTGGGTCCCGCCGTGGTGGCCGCGAATGCGCCCGTGAGCGCGCTGTACGGATCCCGTGCCTATCTCGGCACCTGCACGGTCACCCTGTTCTGAAACCGTGACTGTCCTGGAACCGTGACGTAGCCCGGTTGTCGCTCTGCGAGAGCCGGGGCTTTCGGTGTGAGACATGCCTCACTTCACCCCGGGTGTCCGCGAAGCGGACACATGGGCTACTGGTGCGCACCGATGTGCCGTGCCCGGCTCGCCATCGGCTCGCCTGCATCCGCAGCGTGCGATATGCCGTATCGAGGTGTCCGAGGCAGGCGTTTTGCACATGCGGGCATCGCCGGTACGCGCAGTCTTGACCGGCCGTTCGCGGAAGGCCAACCTGCAGTCGCCGCATATAAAGATGAGGAAACACCGATGTGGATCAAACTCTACGCCATCGCGCTGCCGGTCTTCTTCGCCATCGACATGCTGTGGCTGACCGTGCTGGCGAAGAATTTCTATCGCGAGCAGATCGGCGGCCTGATGAAGGCCGATGTGAACTGGTTCGCCGCGATGCTGTTCTATCTGATCTTCATCGCCGGCATGGTGTTCTTCGTGATCGCGCCTGCGCTGCAGAAAGGGTCGTGGCGGTATGCGCTGTTCGCGGGCGCGGCGTTCGGGTTAGTCACCTATGCCACTTTCGATCTGACCAGTCTGGCCTTGTTCAAGGATTTCCCGGTGCTGGTGGTCGTGGTCGATCTGGCTTGGGGTACGGTGCTGTCGGCATCGGTCTGCACGATCAGTTACGCCATCGCCAAGAAACTCGGGGTTTGAATCGATGAACTTCGCCGGTTTGGATCAAGTGTGGTTGCCGCTGTCGGCAATGGTTTTACTCGCGGTCGCCGTGTGGGCGCTCAGCGTCAAGCTGCGTGATGTGAGCATCGTCGACAGTCTGTGGTCGATCTTCTTCATCGCGTTCACCGTGCTGTTCGCATGGCGGATGGGCAGCGACGACATGGCGTCGTACGTCTTGATCGCGTTGATCCTGGCGTGGGGACTGCGCCTCTCGATCTACATCACCGTGCGCAATCACGGCAAGGGCGAAGACCGGCGCTATCAGGCCATCCGCGCACGCAACCAGCCCAATTTCGAATTCAAAAGCCTGTACCTGATCTTCCTGTTGCAGGCGGTACTGGCCACGCTGGTTGTGCTGCCCGTGGTGCCGGCGCTCAACGGCGCGCAGCAGGCCGGCGTGCTGACCTACATCGGCTTCGCTGTCGCCGCATTCGGCGTGTCGTTCGAGACCGTGGCCGATTGGCAGATGGCACGGTTCAAGGCGACGCGCACGGCGCAGGACGAGGTGATGGACCGCGGGCTCTGGCGCTACAGCCGGCATCCGAATTATTTCGGCGAGAGCGTGTTCTGGTGGGGCGTCTGGATCGCCTCGGCCAGCATGGGCGGCGCGTGGACGGTGTTCTCGCCGCTGCTGATGACCTGGCTGCTGACGCGGGTGTCCGGCGTGCCGCTGCTGGAAGCCGATCTGCAGCAGCGCAGCCCGGCGTATCGCGATTACCTGCTCAGCACGCCGCGGTTCTTGCCCGGGCGGCCGAAGCGGTAACTCTTGCGCGATCATTGCGTGAGGTTGTCGCCCATGCGGGTTGCAAAGCACATGGCGCCAGGAATTCAGACGCATGCTGAGCATCCTCGCCGTTTTCAGGGACCACTCCCTGCGCGAGCTGGCGATGCCGCTGGGGCGCCTCGCTGACCGTCCAGCGATCCGAGGTGGGCATGATGCGGCGATCGCACCGCGTGACATGCACGGGCGGCATCCGCCCGCACGGGCTACGATGTGCGCGAGACCGATAAGGGGCGCCCGATGACATTTCCTTCGTTTCCGATGGCAAGCCTTTGCCGGCTGTGCTTTTCGGCAATGATGATCCTTCTCTGCATATCGGGCGCCCACGCGGCCGACTCCGGAGAGACCGAGGAGGATCGCCGGGACCTCAAGCAGGCGGAGCAACTGCTCATGGCATGGCCTGAGCAGGCGGACGGGCCGGCCCGCGCGAAACGCATCGTCGATGCTGTGCTCGATCGCAATCCGGCTGCCGGCGATGCCTATCGTGTCCGCGCGATGCTGCAGATGAATGACGGATATTTGAGCGGAGAAAAATACGAACCGCTGGCGCTGGAACACGCGGAGCGGAGTGTCGATCAGGCCATCGCGAAATCGCCCGACAACGACCGCGCCTATGTATTGCGTTCGCGCTTGTACCGGTTGACCGGCCGGCCGGAACGGGCACGCAGCGATCTGGAGCGCGCGGAATCGCTGGCTGCGGACAACCCCTGGATGCACTTGGCTTGGTCCGACGTGATGTTCGCGGAGCAACAGTCGGATGCGGCGGCCGTGCGCTGTCGCAAGGCCGCGGGACTGAGCCCGGAAAATCTCGATATACAGCTCAATGCCACCAGCTGTCTGATCCGGTATCACCGGCGTGCCGGCCGTAACGCCGAAGCGGAAAAACTGCACCTCGAGATGATCGAGCGTGCGCCCACTCGAGCTTGGCTGCGCGGCAACTACGCCGGGTTTCTGGAGTGCATGCCGCAGCGTTACGACGATGCCGCCGCGCATGCGAAAGCCGCGCTGATGCTGATGGATTACGGGGTGGCGCGGCTGACCCTCGCCGTCGCGCTGTATCGACGCTGGGCGGCGCAGGTGCTTGCCGGGCAACAGGCGCCGGCCGAATCGACGTGGAACGAGGCGCGACGACTTGGCGATATCGACGTCGCGGCATTGTTGGAAGAGCAATGCGGCGGCCGACCGCTGCATGACGCAATGCTTGCGCTGCGTGCTACCGGAAGGGCGCGGCTCTATACCCCCGCGCAGGCGATTCCGCTGGCCATCGGCGCCCACGAGAACGGCGGACGGGCGTTGCCCGGCGTCTTCCGGATGGAAGTGCAGGCGACCGGTCGAGGCGACGGCAATATCTATCTGAATTCCATGCCGGACTTCCGCGATCCGCGATGTCTGACGGTGCGCTTCGGCACCGAAGCGCAGGCGGCGTTCCGCAAGCGCTACGGCGTCGATCCGGATGTCTACTACAAGGGCAAGACCGTCACAGTGGTGGGTGGCGCGCGTCGGGTAAGGATAGAGGTCTTTTCGGCATCGCTGACTGCAGAAAACCACTATTTCCAGACTCAGGTCGACATCTCGGACCCCGAGCAGATCAAGACGATCGAAGAAATGCCGCAGGGATTCGGCAAGGGCTGAGCGCGCGGACAAGGAAGACGAAACCCCGCAAGGAAACCATCCGCCGCCGTCCTCGGGCGGCATGAAGCCGCACGCCATCCGGGCTATGCTTTTTCGCATGTCCTCCGATCTCGACAACCCGTTCTGGTCCGCGTTGTGCAGCCGGCATGCCGGTATCGCGCATCGCGTCGGCGAGGTCGCGCGTTATCCGGCGGCGTTCGCGCCCTTTCTCGGCGTGGCGCATGACGGGGTCGATGTCCGCGATGCGCTGGATGCGTTGATCGCTGCGGACGAGAGCGTTTATCTGCTCGGTGTTGCGCCGCGCGTGCCGGAGGGTTGGCGGCTGCAGGCCTTCGGCGATCTCGCGCAGATGATCCGCACCGAACCGCTGACAGTGGAGAACGGGCCCGACATCGTGCCGCTGTCGACGCCGGAACATCGCGCGGATGTGCTCGCCTTGACCGCGCTGGTCTATCCGCATTATTTCCGCCCGCGGACCATGGAGATGGGCCGCTATTTCGGGATTTATGTCGATGGTCGGCTCGCGGCGATGGCAGGCGAGCGCCTGGGTACGGACGACGTCCAGGAAATCAGCGCGATCTGCAGCCATCCTGATTTCAATGGTCGCGGCTACGCCCGCCGGATCACCGCGATCCTGACCAACGACATCCTCGCGCAGGGGCGCACGCCGTATCTGCATGTCAGCCACGAGAATCCGCGCGCGAAGACCATGTACGAACGCATGGGTTACCGGCTGCGCCGGAACATCCCATTCTGGTCGTTGCGTTCCGGAAACGAGTGATCCCGCAACATTTCGCGCCCGCAGGCGCGACGCTCACTCCAGCTCGCGGTGAAACGTCGCTACATCCCGCCAGCCGTGTTCGCGGGCGTGCGCGGCGAGGGTTTCGGCGAGATAGACCGAGCGGTGACGGCCGCCGGTGCAGCCGAATGCGACGGTGATGTAGCTGCGGGTGTCGGCCTGGATGCGCGGCAGCCAGTTGTCGAGGAATGCGGCGACCTGGGTCGTGTATTCGTTCACGTCTGGCTGGGTGTCCAGATATTCGCGCACTTCGCGGTCGCGACCCGAGAGCGGACGCAGACGCGCGTCCCAGTGCGGGTTGGGCAGGCCGCGGGCGTCGAACACGAAATCGGCGTCGCTCGGCACGCCGCGTCGGTAGGCGAAGGATTCGAACAGCAGCGAGACGGTGCGGTCGGAGGTGAGGTCCAGTTCTGCGATCACCCTGCGCCGCATCTGATGGACGTTGAGTTCGCTGGTGTCGATGATCACATCGGCCTGCGCGCGCAAGGGTTTGAGCATGCGTCGCTCGAGCGCGATCGCATCCGCGAGCGCGAGACCGAGATGGCTGAGCGGGTGCCGGCGGCGGGTTTCGGCGTAGCGCTTGAGCAGAATGTCGTCGCTGGCGTCGAAGAACACAAGTTTGGGATCGAGCCCGAGCGCGCCGGCCTGCGAGAGCCACGACGGCAGCTTCGACAGGTCGGTGTTGCGGTTTCGGGCATCAATGCCGACCGCGAGTTTCGGCGGCATGTCGTTCTTGCCGGTGGCGCCGCGCACGAATTCGGCGAGCAGATCGGCCGGAAGATTGTCGACGCAGTAGTAGTCGAGATCCTCGAAGGTGTTCAGGGCGATGGATTTTCCGCTGCCCGACATGCCGCTGATGACGATCAGGCTGGAATCCTGCGAGGCGGCGGGCGCATCCGGCGTGCTCATGACGACGAGCGCTCCAGGAAATGCGAATGACGCGCCATGAACGCCGCGGCCGGGTCGACGCCCTTGATGCGCAGGATATGCGCGCGCGCGGCGGCTTCGGCGAGCACGGCGAGGTTGCGGCCGGGCATCACCGGCAGAGTGATCATCGGCACGTCGAGGTCGAGCAGCCGGCGCGAGCCCAGATCGCCGACCAGACGCTCCATGCCCATGCCGCCGGTCGCCTGCGGTTCGAGATGTGGGCGGGTGAGATGCACGATCAGGCGCAGATATTTGTTCCGCTTCACCGCAGTGTCGCCGAACATCTGGCGCACGTTGAGGATGCCCAGGCCGCGCAGTTCCAGCAGATCCTGCAGCAGGTCGGGACAGGCGCCGTCGAGCACGTCGGGCGCGATCTGGGTGAATTCGGGCGCGTCGTCGGCGACCAGGCGATGGCCGCGGGTCACCAGTTCCAGCGCCAGTTCACTCTTGCCCGCGCCGGAATCGCCGGTGATCAGCACGCCGATGGAATAGATTTCCATGAACACGCCATGCACGGTGAGCCGCGGCGCGAGTTTGCGTGCGAGGTGATATTGCAGATGATTGAACAGTTCGTGGCCGCGTCGCGGCGACGCCCACAGCGGCGTGTCGGATTCCTCGGCGGCGGCGCGCAGATCCTCTGGGCAGGACTGGCCTTTGCTGATCACCATCGCCAGCGGCCGGAACTGCATCATCTTCTCGATGGTTTCCCAGCGCTGGCGCGCGTCGAGCGCATCCAGCCAGGCCAGTTCCTCGGTGCCGAGGATCTGCACCTTGTTCGGATAGATGATGTTGAGGTAGCCGGCGAGGGAAGGCCGCCGGGCCACGGTTTCCACGGCTTCGAGCACCCGGTGCTCGCCGCGCTGGCCGGCGATCCAGCTCAGGTCGAGACGCTCCTGCTGCTGGTCGTAGAGATCGCGCGCGCTGATGCTGGCGTTCATGTGGACGGAGCGTTCGCTGAAAGGAGTGGGGAGTGCAGGATACGAACAGGTCGTCGAAAAAAACGACCGCGGGGACGTGCGGCGCAAGCCGCATTGTCCAACCGCGGTCGTGTGGGCGGATTCCAGTGTATGGCGCGTCGGCGGATCAGCCGATCTCTCCATTCACGACGAGGCTCTCGCCACGGTGATGATCGACCATCTTTTCCTTGTGCTTCAGCAGGAGGCGGTCGAGCTTGTCGGCCAGCAGGTCGATGGCGGCGTACATGTCCTGACCGGAGGCATCGGCGTGCAGGGTGCGGCCGGACACATGCATCGTGGCCTCGGCGCAATGATCGGGTTTGCTGATACTGAGTTGGGTGCGGACGACGTCCAACGGATGTTCGAAATGTCGGCCCAGTCGGGAGAGTTTGGTTTCGACGTACTCGCGCAGTGCGGGGGTGACTTCGATCTGGTGACCGTGGGTTTCGATACGCATCGACGGTGTCCTCTGTTTGCCGGGCATTGGTCGCGCAGCGCGGCACCGGGCCCAGCCCGCCGATACCGCGATGCCGGTGCCTCCCTACGTGCCGGAGGCTCCGTATCGATGAACATCGGGTCGACGTGCGCCGAGTGCAAGGGCGGGTCGTCCTGATCTTCGTTCTATCGACAGGTTACCCCAGCGGGGCGCGGAAACAAGTGCGCGAGTCGTCGGTTTCGGGCCATCTTTTTGAATCCGCGATTCAGGCCATGCGCACGCGTTCGTGCGAAGCCGGGATATTCATCGCTTCGCGATACTTGGCTACGGTGCGGCGCGCGACCGGCACGCCGGTGGCTTTCAGGGTGTCGGCCAGCTTCGCGTCGGAGAGCGGCTTGCGCGGATTCTCGGCTTCGATCAGTCGTTTGATCATCGACTGGATCGCGGTGCTGGACGCTTCGCCGCCGCCTTCGGTGCCGATGCCGGAGGCAAAGAAACTGCGCAGCGGCAAGGTGCCGCGCGGCGTGACCGCGTATTTGCGCGAAATCGCGCGCGACACGGTGGATTCGTGCAGGCCGACTTCGGCCGCGACTTCGCGCAGGGTGAGCGGGCGCAGCGCCTGCTCGCCGAATTCGAGAAAGCCAGACTGTTGGCGGATCAGGCAGCGCACCACTTTCAACAGCGTATCGCCGCGCGCTTCCAGATGCTTCAGCAGCCAGCGCGCTTCCTGCAGGCGGCCGCGCAGATAACTGGCATCGCTGCTGCTGGCGTGCTGGATCATGCCCTCATAGCCGCGATGGATGGTCAGCCGGGTGTGGCTGCCGGCCAGCGCCGCCCGCCACAGCCCCTGATGGCGCCAGATCACGCAATCCGGGGTGATGTAGGTGTCCGCGCTCATGCCGCCGTACTGCGCGCCGGGATGCGGATCCAGCGAACGGACCAGATGCAGGCCGGTCGCGACTTCGTCCGCCGGCGCGCCGAGTTCCGCGGCCAGGCCTTCCGCGCCGATCTTGGGCAGCCGTTCCAGCGGCCCGTTCACGATCCGCAGCGCCATCGCCTTGCCCGGCGTATCGTCGGGCAGCGGTTCGAGCTGCAGCGTGAGGCATTCGCGCAGGTCGCGGGCACCGATGCCCAGCGGATCGAACCGCTGGATCTGGTGCAGGACGGCGCCGACTTCGGCAGCGCCGACGTTCAGTTCCGGACGCAGCATCGCGGCGATGTCGTCGAGCGATTCGCGCAGATAACCGTCGTCGTCGATGGCGTCGACCAGCGCGGCACCGATGCGCTGGTCCTGCGGCGACAGGCGGGTGAGATGCAGTTGCCAGGACAGGTGGTCGTGCAGGGATTCGGTGCGGACCAGCCGGTCCATCGGGTCCATGCCGTCCTCGTCGCTGCCGCTGTGGCTGCCGCCACTGCTGGTGTTCCAGCTGTCAGGGGGCTCCCAGCTGTCGTCTTCGCCGCCGCGGTCGTGCTCCGCGGCTTCGTCGGCGCTGACGGTTTCCGCGACGACGGGGGTTTCGGGCATGCCGTCCGGGGCGCCATCGCCGCCGGGGGCGTCGTTCTCGCTCTCGTCCCAGTCGAGCAGAGGATTGCTCTCGACCGCGAGGGTGATTTCGTTCTCGAGTTCCAGCGACGACAGCTGCAGCAGGTGCAGCGCCTGACGCAGTTGCGGCGTCAGGATCAGCTGTTGACCCAGCGATGTCTGCAGGCGTGGCTTCATGTCCATATGTTAGGGCTTGTCGCAGCCGCTTGGCTGCCCTTGGCGCGATCCTTGCGAGGAAATTTCGTGGTGATCGTCGGTTTTTTCGAGACGGCCGACACGCTCTGTGCCCGGAGCCGCCGCCATGGCAGTGGCCGGACGCGGCCGAAACCTGTGGCTACAGCCGGAAAGACTCGCCCAGATACACGCGGCGCACGTCCGGATTCGCCAGCAGGGCGTCGGGTGCGCCCTGGGCCAGTACCGCGCCTTCGTTCATGATGTAGGCGCGATCGCAGATGCCCAGGGTTTCGCGGACCTGGTGGTCGGTGATCAGCACGCCGATCCCGCGGTTCTTCAGATGGCGGACGATGCGCTGGATTTCGCCGACCGAAATCGGGTCGACGCCGGCGAACGGCTCGTCCAGCAGGATCAGTCGCGGCTTCGCGGCCAGCGCCCGGGCGATCTCGACCCGCCGGCGTTCGCCGCCGGAGAGGCTGGCGCCGCTCTGCTCGGCGACGTGCGCCACCTGCAGTTCTTCCAGCAGCGAGGCGAGTTCGCGTTCGCGGCCGGCGCGGTCCAGGTCGGAGCGCAGCTCCAGCACCAGCCGCAGGTTGTCGGCGACGCTGAGTTTGCGGAACACCGAGGGTTCCTGCGGCAGGTAGCCGACGCCGCGCTTGGCGCGGGCGTACATCGGATCGCCGGTGATGTCGTGGCCGTCAAGCACGATGCGGCCGGCATCGGCCGGCACCAGGCCGACGATCATGTAGAAACAGGTGGTCTTGCCCGCGCCGTTGGGGCCGAGCAGGCCGACGACTTCGCCGGCGTCCAGGGTCAGGCCGAAGTCGCGGACGACCTCGCGCGACTTGTAGCGCTTGCGCAGCCCTTCCGCGACCAGCATCAGGGTTTGCCCGGCGCCGGTGTGGGTGCCGGTGCCGGTGCCGGTGTCTTGCGCGCGGTCGGCTGGATGGTCATCTTGATCCGGCCGCTGTCGCCGCCGCTCTCGACGCGGCCGCTCTTGAGGTCGTAGGTCAGGCGCTGGCCGCTGGTGGTGCCGCGCGGGGTGGTGACGCTGTAATTGCCGGTGAGCACGATCACGTCGGTATTCATGTCGTAATCGATGCGGTCGGCCTTGGCGGTCATCGGCGAGCCGTCTTCCATCTGCTGCTTGAGTGATGCCTGGCTGCCGGTCAGCACTGCGCGGACGACTTCGCCGCCGCGCTGGTGGATATCGGCCTTGGCGGCGCGGATATCCAGGGTGCCCTGTCTGATGATGACATTGCCCGACAGCGTGTTGACGCTGTTGCCGTCGAGCGTGCCTTCCTGACGGCTGGCCTCGATGTCCATGGGCTGGTTACGGTCCGAGTCGCGCGCGGACGCTGCGCCGGACAGCATGGCGCTGGCGACCGCCAAGGTCGCGAACAGCGTCGGCACGGACGCGCGCGGGCGACGGAGGGGCTTTGATTCAGCGGCGGACAGTGACATAGCGGGATTGGACCTCGGAGCGGAACACGTAGCGTTTTGTGGCCGTGGACACCGCAAAACCGCGTCCGCGGAGTATAGAGCCGGGCTGAACGATGGTCACCACGTCGTCGGTGGCGGCGCGATTCTGGCGCGGGAACACGTTCAGGCGCCCGGTATTCATGGTGATCGGGCGCAGATCGTCGGCCGGACTGTTGGCCTTGACCTCGCCGATCATGCGGATTTCCTTCTGGTCGGCGCTGACCCAGCCCTGCTTCGCGCGGATGTCCCAATACTTGCCGCTGCCGTCCGGGACCTTGAACACCGGGGTGGTCAGCGACATGGTGGCGTCGTCCGGACGGCGCTCCAGGCGCGGCGCGCGCAGGGTGAAGGACTCCTTGCCCTCGCTATCGAGCGAGATCAGTTCGAAGTCGTGCAGCACATAGTCGGGGCGGTCGCTGGCGGTTCCGACCACCGGTGGCGGGCGCCGGTGTTGCCATACCCCCCAGCCGCTCACCAGCGCGCCCACCAGCAGCAACAGAATGATCGGGCCGCGCCAGCTCACGACAGCTCTCCGGTGGGCGGTGTTGCGATGGGCTCGTCGAAGCTGCCCTGTGCGGCCAGCAGCAGGTCGCACAGCTCGCGCACGGCGCCATCGCCGGCCATCGCCTGCGTGCGTACCTGGGCCCGCGACCCGGTGAACGCATGCGCATTGGCGGGCGCGATCGACAGTCCAACCGCGCGCATCGCCGCCAGATCCGGAAGGTCGTCGCCCATGAAACTCACGGCATCCAGGCCGATGCCGAGTTCGGCGCAGAGTTCGCGCACGCAAGCGAGCTTGTCCTTCACGCCGATGTGCACGCGTACCTTCAGTTCGCGTGCGCGATGCACCGCGACCGGACTGAGGCGGGCGGTGATCAGCGCCACTTCGATGCCGACCTCGCGCAGCAGCACCAGCCCTTGGCCGTCGTGGACGTGAAAAGCCTTCATTTCGCGGCCTTCGCTGTCCAGGAACAGACGACCGTCGGTGAGCGTGCCGTCGACGTCGAAACAGGCGAGGCGGATGTTCGCCGCCTTCGCCATCAGCGTGCTGTCGGCGGCTGCGCGCCGGTTGAGCGGAAGATGTTCGATGGGCGCGACTTCGGCAGACGACGTCATGCTCAGACGACCCGTGCGCGCAGCAGGTCGTGGATATTCAGCGCGCCGACCACGCGACGCTCGCCGTCGATCACCAGCAGTGCATTGATCTTGTGTGCTTCCATCAACTGCGCCGCTTCCACCGCGAGCGCATCCGCGTCGATGGTGACCGGGCTGCGGGTCATGAGTTTTTCGATGCGGGTTTCGCGCACATCGGTGGCGGGGTCCGCAAGCGAGCGGCGCAGGTCGCCGTCGGTGTACAGCCCCATCAATCGGCCGTCGGCGTCGACTATCGCGGTCATGCCCAGGCGTTTGCGGCTCATTTCCAGCAGCGCGTCGCTCAGGCTGGCATCCGCACCGACGCGTGGAATGTCGTCGCCGGAATGCATCACATCCGCGATGTGCAGCAGCAGCCGGCGGCCAAGCGCGCCGGCCGGATGCGAGCGCGCGAAATCCTCGGAGGTGAAGCCGCGGGCTTCGAGCAGCGCGACCGCGAGCGCATCGCCCATCGCCAGCGAGGCGGTGGTGCTGGATGTCGGCGCCAGCGCCAGCGGGCAGGCTTCGGCGGGCACGCTGACGTCGAGATGCAGGTCGGCTTCGCGGGCCATAGTCGACTGCGGTCGGCCGGTCATCGCGATCATCAGGTTGCCCTGGCGCTTGAGCACCGGCAGCAGGGTCAGGATTTCGTCGGATTCGCCGGAATACGACAGCGCCAGCACCACGTCGCGGTCGGTGATCATGCCCAGATCGCCGTGACCGGCTTCGCCCGGATGCACGTAGAAGGCCGGGGTGCCGGTGGAGGCGAAGGTCGCCGCGATCTTGCGCGCGATATGGCCGGATTTGCCCATGCCGATGCAGACCACGCGTCCCTGGCAGGCCAACAGGGTGCGGCAGACGGCGCTGAATTGCCCGTCCAGCCGCGCTGCGACCGCCGCGAGGCCGTCACGTTCGACCTCGAATACCCGGCGGCCGCTGTCGGCCAGGGCTGCATCCGAGGACGCGCCCCGGGTCGGGATGGGCTTGGGCAATGAGGCATTCGCCATTGGGGAGCAGACGGCTTTCCGTTACGCTAAGCGGGCAATTCTACGCACCCGACCCCGGGATTGCCCGCACCTCCCATGAACGCAGCATCGCGCTGCGCAGGATCCCGACCCTCTGATGACCCCCGACACCATCCGCCAATTGATCGAACAGGGCCTGCCTGGCGCCCAGGTCCACGTGCAGGGCGACGACGGCGTGCACTTCGAGGCGCTGGTCGTGGCCGAAGCGTTCCGCGGCAAACTGCCGCTGGCCCGCCACCGCATGGTCTATGCGACGCTCGGCGAGTTGATGGGCGGCGCGATCCACGCGTTGGCGCTGAAGACGCTCACGCCGGAAGAAGCCGGCTGATCGTTCTTGTGGGAGCGGCGGAAGCCGCGATACGCCTCCCACGCACGGCAGCGGTTTCAGTCGCTGCAAAGCACCAAAACATCGCGGCTTGCGCCGCTCCCACATCATTCAAAAGAAGATCATGCAGAAAATCGTAGTCACCGGCGGCGTGCCGCTCCAGGGCGAAGTCCGCATTTCCGGCGCGAAGAACGCGGTGTTGCCGATCCTGTGCGCGACCCTGCTCGCGGACGGGCCGGTGGACATCGGCAATGTGCCGCATCTGCACGATGTGGTGACCACGATCAAGCTGCTGCGTGAGCTCGGCGCCTTGGTCGAGCACGATATCGAAGCCGGCCATGTGCGCGTCGATGCGCGCAGCGTCAACAGCCACGTCGCGCCGTACGAGCTGGTGAAGACCATGCGCGCGTCGGTACTGGTGCTGGGGCCGCTGCTCGCGCGCTACGGCGCCGCGGAAGTGTCGCTGCCCGGCGGCTGCGCGATCGGTTCGCGTCCGGTGGACCAGCACATCAAGGGCATGCAGGCGCTGGGCGCCGAGGTGTCGGTCGAACACGGTTTCATCAAGGCCAAAGCCGAGCGTCTGCGCGGCGGCCGGGTGGTGTTCGACATGGTCAGCGTCGGCGCGACCGAGAACGTGTTGATGGCGGCCACGCTCGCCGATGGCGTGAGCGTGCTCGAAAACGCGGCGATGGAGCCGGAGATCGTCGATCTGGCCGATTGCCTGATCGCGATGGGCGCGAAGATCGAAGGCGCCGGCAGCAACCGCATCACCGTGCACGGCGTCGAGCGCCTCAACGGCGGCGCTCACGATGTAGTCGCCGATCGCATCGAAACCGGTACTTTCCTCGTCGCCGCGGCGATGACCGGCGGGCGTATCGTCGCCCGCGCCGCGCGCCCGGAAACGCTGGACGCGGTGATCGACAAGCTCACAGAGGCCGGCGCGGAGATCACCGTCGACGCCGACAGCATCACCCTCGACATGCACGGCAAGCGGCCGAAAGCCGTGAATATCAGCACCGCGCCGCATCCGGGTTTCCCCACCGACATGCAGGCGCAGTTCATGGCGCTGAACTGCGTGGCCGACGGCGTGAGCATCATCAGCGAGACGATCTTCGAGAACCGCTTCATGCACGTGCAGGAACTGCAGCGGCTGGGCGCGGATATCCGCATCGAAGGCCACACTGCGATCGTGCGCGGTCAGGAGAAACTCGGCGGCGCGCCGGTGATGGCGACCGATCTGCGCGCGTCGGCGTCGTTGATCTTGGCCGGACTGGTGGCCGACGGCGACACCATCATCGACCGCATCTACCACCTCGACCGTGGCTACGAACGTATCGAGGCGAAGCTGTCGGCCTTGGGCGCGAAGATCAAGCGCATCGATTGATGCCGATCCGGTAATCCTGATCCCGTAGAGCGGACGTCAGTCCGCTGCTTTTTTACGTATGGGCAACAGCGGACTGACGTCCGCTCTACAGTCGTGATCGCGGATTGTTGATCCGCGCCGTCGAACGCAATCAACGCACCGACGTGATTTTCAGATCGATATCGTCCTTGCCGTCCTTGCGCTGCAGGATGCGCGCCGGCAAAGCCAGGCCGTCGACCACCCAGATCAGCATCTGCTTGTTGCCGCTGGTGCTGACCAGCTTGGTGGCCTGACGCGGTTTGCCGCCGATCGAGATGCTTTCCTTGCCGGCGACGGTGAAGTCCATCGACTTGGCGCGGCCCTCGTCGACCATGCGATAGCGCAGCGGTTTGCCGGCCAGCGCATCGCGGGCGATGGCGAGATTCAACAACAGGCCATCGACATCGCCGGTCTGCAGCGGCACCGGGCCCGCGCGTTCCGGTTTCACGTCGCCGCTCCAGCGCGCTTCGCCCTTGGCCCAGTCGTACACCGCATTGCGGCGGATCTTCTTGATCAGCAGCAGCGAAGCGTCGGTGCCCGAGAGCGGACGCCACTGACCGTTCTTATCCTCGAACAGCGTGGTCTGGGTCAGCTGCGCCATCTGGTTGCTGATCTTCAGCGTGTACTTCCACCGATCGCCGCCCTGCGGTTCGACGGTCATGCTGCCGGTGGCAGACAGGCCCATGTAATTGGCTTCGTAATCCGCGGCGAACGGTTCCAGCGCGTGCGCGGGCGCCGCCGATGCCGACGCGGCGAAGACGACGGAGAGCAGCAGGCCGCGGACGATGCGGGAGGAGGGTCTGGCGAAAGTCGGGGCGAGGCTCATGGTGTTCCTTGATATTCGATCAGACGCAGGTCGACGGCGTCTTCGCCGTTCTCGCGCTGCAGGATGCGTACCGGGGTCGGTACGCCTTGTGCGACCCAGACGACGGTATCGTCGTTGCCGCCGTTGGTGCGGGCGACGCGCAGGGTCGAGTAGCTCAATTCGCCGACCTGCACCGTTTCCGGTACCGCGGCGACCTGATAACTGTGGTCGCGGACGCGGCCACCTTCGACGAAACGATAGCGCAGGACGGCGCCGGGGCGCGCGTCGCGGATGATCGCGAGATTGATCAGCAGGCCACTCATGTCGCCCGGCAACAACGCGACAGGCTGCTGATGGCGCTTCTTCACGTCGCCCTGCCAGCGCGCGCTGGCCTTGGCCCAGTCGTAGCTGCCCACCGTCTTGCGGCCGAGGAACAGGCCTTTGCGGACGGTGCTCTGGCTCAGGGGGCGATAAATGCTGTCGACGGCGTCGAATACGGTGCTCTGCTGCACGTTCAGACCGAGCACGCCGGCCATGCCGCGGCGACCTTCGATGCCCAGATCCACGCGCCATTGCGAGGACTGCAGGCGGACCACCTTCAGGGTTGCGTCGCCGGCGGGTTTGGCGCGGTACCGGGCTTCGTAGCGGGCCACGAAGGGTTCCAGCACCGGCGTGTGTATCGCCGCAGTTTCCGTTTCCATCGGCGCGGACACGGTCTGCGCACCGGCCGGAGGCAGGGCGCAGAGCAGCAGGAAGATGGCGATGAATAGGCGCATGACGGCCGGCATCATGCAAGCCGCCGGTTGGCCCCAAGCTGAAGCGGGGTGTGCAAGCTCGCGCCGTTCAGGTGGATGGGTCCATCGCGCAGCGACAGGCGGCCTTCGCCGATCAGTCGCACCACTTCGACCAACAGCGGATGCTCCACCTCGCGCACCCGTGCGGCCAGGATGTCGGCATCGTCGCCCGGCCTCACCGGTACCCGCGCCTGGGCGATGACCGGGCCGCCGTCTAGATCGGCGGTGACCACGTGCACGCTCGCACCGTGCTCGACAACGCACGCGTCCAGCGCCTGCTGGTGGGTATGCAGGCCCTTGAACGCGGGCAGCAGCGAGGGATGCAGATTGATCATGCGCCCCGGCCGCACCTCGACTTCCGCGGCCGAGATCAGCCGCATGTAGCCGGCGCAGACGATCAGATCGGCCTGCGCCTCATCCACGGCCGCGAAGAAGGCGGCATCGAATGCCGCTCGCGAATCGAAGGATTTCGGCGACAGCGCCGTCGCCGGAAGGCCGGCATCGCGCGCGCGCTGCAAAGCCAGCGATTTCGGCCGGTCGGAAAACACGCCGACGATGTCGGCGTCGAGTGCGCCCGTTGCGATGGCGTCGATCAGCGCCTGCAGATTGGTGCCGGCGCCCGATGCCAGCACCGCGAGCCGCAAGGCCGGCACGTCAACGCGCCGCGAACAGGGCTTTTACCGACGGCTTGGTCAGCGTGACCAGCGTGAACACGCCGAGCACGGTACCGAACGGCATCATCATGCAGCTCAACGCGGCGACCACCAGGCACAGCATGTACCTGCGTCGCTGTTGCAGGCAGCGGCCGGCGTAGGCGATGTATCCGGCGAGCGCGAGGCCGCAGACGATGAATCCCGCCGCGAAAGCTACGAAGAGCCAGCCGACCAGCCGGGCCTCGGGGTCGCTGTTTTCCAGTCTGCCGGTGACCATGGCCAGTCCGATCACCAGATGGATCACCGGGAACAGCGAGAACAGCGCGGTGATGCCGCCGACGATGTAGTGGAAGATCGACAGCATCCGCAGGTGCTCGATCTCCTGCGCGGAAACCTCGGGAATGCTGACGGGTTCGCTCATGTCGATGCGGCGGATGTCCCGCCCGGAAACGGCCTGCGATCGAGCCACGGCCATGATACAACGGCGCCGATCGTGGCCAGCAGCATGTCCATGTGCGCGTCCCAGACATCGCCCTGTTGGCCGTTGTAGGCCTCGGCCTGATCGGGCGAGAGCAGCAGCGCGATGGCCCATTCCAGCCATTCGTAGATCAGGCTGACCGCCATGATCGCGAGGACCGCCAGCGCGAATCCCTGCATCATGCTCACCGCCCAGCGTTGCCGCGCGTGCGCGGCCAGCATCGGCGCGAAGCACAGCCCGAACAGCAGATGGATCAAGCGGTCGAAATGGTTGCGTTCCCAGCCGAACGCGGCCTGCGGCGACCAGCCGATCGATGCGCGCAGCCAGGCGTCGTACGGCACGTTCGAATACAGCCAGCGCGCGGCGATGCAGTGCACGACGATGAACCCGCAGATCGCGATGAAGTCGGCATTGCGCATCGGCCAGCGGCGATCGTGCAGCACCAGCCAGATCAGGCCGACGACGGTCAGCGAACTGTGCAATGCCTGTTCGAGCGGCCAGATCGGTGCGATCCAGGTGATCGCGAAGATCGCGATGGTGATGCCGAACGCGATGCGTTTCCGGATGTCCAATCCGCTGCTCTTGCGTGCCTGCTCAGCCGATCCGGACCCGCTCGCCGTCGCCGGCGGCGGTGACTTCGCCGATCCGCCAGTGCGGTAGGCCGAGGCGGTCCAGTTCGGTGCCGATGGCGTCCACCGCGGCCGGCGGCACGATCAGCACGAAGCCGATGCCGCAGTTGAAGGTGCGCCACATTTCTTCGTTCGACACGCCGCCTTCGCGCTGCAGCCACGCGAACACCGGCGGCTGCGGCCAGCTCGACGCATCGATCTCCAGCCCCAGGCCTTCCGGCACCACGCGGATGATGTTCTCGGTCAGCCCGCCGCCGGTGATATGCGCCATCGCATGGATGTCGCTCCCCTGTGCGCTGCCGAGCAGTTCGAGGACCGGTTTGACGTACAGCCGGGTCGGCGCCATCAGCGCATCGACCAGCGTCGTGTCGCCGAGATCCAGGTCGGCCGGGCGGCCGGCGCGGTCGTAGATCCTGCGGATCAGCGAATAGCCGTTGGAATGCGGGCCGCTGGAGGCGATGCCGATCAGCACGTCGCCTTCGCGAACCCGGGCGCCGTCGAGGATCTTCGATTTCTCGACGCCCGCCACGCAGAAACCGGCGAGGTCGTATTCGCCCGGCGGGTACATGTCGGGCATTTCCGCGGTTTCGCCGCCGATCAGTGCGCAGCCGGACAGTTCGCAGCCCTTGGCGATGCCGCCGACGACCGCGACCGTGGTGTCGACATCGAGCTTGCCGGTGGCGAAATAATCGAGGAAAAACAGCGGTTCCGCCCCTTGCACGAGCACGTCGTTGACGCACATCGCCACCAGATCGATGCCGATGGTGTCGTGGCGGTTCAGCTGCTGCGCGAGTTTCAGTTTGGTGCCGACGCCGTCGGTGCCGGAGACCAGCACCGGTTCCCTGTACTTGCCGGACAGGTCGAACAGCGCGCCGAAACCGCCCAGGCCGCCCATCACTTCGGGCCGGAAACTGCGCTTGACCAGTGGTTTGATGCGCTCGACCACTTCATTGCCCGCGTCGATATCGACGCCGGCATCGCGGTAGGTCATGCCTTCCTGAGCGGGGACGTTTGCAGCGGAGCCGGTGGAGGCGGGCGGGGTCTGGGTCACGGCGGCTCGCAGTACGCTGGAAAGGCGAAATTGTATCCGGGCGGCGCTACGGATTGCCCGGATCGCCGAAAAAGCCCCGCAGATCGATCTCGTCAGCCGCGGGCGCGGCTTCAGCATTGTCGTGGTGCAGGTTCCGCATGGGCCGGCCCACCCCCGTATCAAGTACGGGGCAGGCTCTACTTGTGGCACCATTTCCGCCGGGAACAATGGTCGGGACGTGAATAATGCGGCAGTCGAGTGGATGGTCGGTGCGGTGGTCGGCCGGAATGCGTTGGATGGCGGGGCTGAGTCTGGCCCTGGCGTTGTCGGCGCCTGTCGCCCAGGCGCAGCGGGTCGAAGGCGATCGCGCCGTGGCCAGTGGCATCTACGAGGCCGAGGTCCCGGTCAACAGCCAGACCGATACCGAGCGCAACAACGGCTTCGCCCGGGCCCTGGCGCAGGTGCTGGCCAAGATCAGCGGCGATCGCAGCGCGACCGGCCGCCCTGGCGTCGGCCAGGAACTGCGCCGCGCCAAGGATTACGTCGCCGGCTACGACTACCGCCAGGACCAGGGCGTGTCCGCCAACGGCGCGCCGACCTTCAAGACCAAGCTGGTGGTGCGTTTCGACCAGGCGAAGGTCGATGGCGTCATCGGCGCGCTGGGCCTGCCGATCTGGCCGCAGCCGCGGCCCAAGCCGGTGCTGTGGCTGGCGATCGACGACGGCAAGGGGCCGCGCCTGGTCGGCGTGAGCCAAGGCAACGCCGCCCGCGCGGTCCTCGACCGCGCGATCGAACGCGGCTATCGGCTCGGCCTTCCCTCCGGCAATGCCGCCGAGCAGGCCGCGGTCGGCGCGATCTGGCGCAGCGATACCGGCTCGATCGCCCGGGTGTCGGCGCGCTACAGCCCGCCGATGCAGCTGATCGGCAAGCTCTATCGCAAGGGCACCGGCTGGAAGGCGGACTGGATCTTCGTCGACAACGGCCGCGAGTTGTCGAAATGGTCGACCGAGAACGCCGATGCGCGGGCGGCGATGTCGGGCGGCGCGGACGGCGCCGCCGACGCCCTGATCCGCCGCTACGCCCGCAGCAGCGGCGCGTCCGGCCCGGCCGGCGCCTACCGGATCCGCTTCACCGGTATCGACAGCGCCGACGATTACATCCGCCTGATGGGCCATCTGCAGGACATTGCGGTCGTGCGCAAAGTGCGTCCGATCAGCGCCGGCACCGACGGTCTGGTGCTGGAACTGGACCTGATCAGCGGTCTGCCCGGCTTCCGCAAGATGATCGGCAGCCGCGGCATTCTGGTCGGCAGCGAAAGCGCGGCGGGCGCCGAACCTGGCGAATCCACGCTCCCCACGTTCGATCTTCGCTGAGGCGACCGAATGAATTACGGTTCCAATTCCCCGGGTTCCCCGGGTGGCATGAAACCCGAGTCGGTCGACGACATCGCCCGTTTTTTCCGGCGCCTGCAGTGGGCGTTGCTGTTCATCGGCGTAGGCGCCCTGATCTGGGTGCTGACCCCGGTGCTGACCCCGTTCGCGGCGGCCGCGCTGCTGGCGTGGCTCGGCAATCCGGTGGTCGAACGCCTGCAACGGCGCGGACTGTCGCGCAACAGCGCGGTCGCGCTGGTGTTCGCGCTGATGGTGCTGGTGGTGGTCGCGCTGGTCCTGATCCTGATCCCGGTCATCCAGAACCAGATCCTGGTGCTGGCCAAATCGGCGCCGGTCTACATGGAATGGGTGGTGCGCACCGGCCTGCCGTGGCTGGAGGCGAAGACCGGGTTGGAAGTCACCACCTGGCTCGATCCGGACTATCTGCTGGACATGCTCAAGCGCAACTGGCAGGGCGCCAGCGGCGTCGCGACCCAGGTGCTGGGCTACGTCACCCAGTCGGGTTTCACCGTGCTGGGCTGGTTCGCCAACATCGTGCTGATCCCGTTCATCACCTTCTTCTTCCTGCGCGACTGGAACAAGCTGGTACAGCGCGTCGGCGATCTGGTGCCGCGCGAGCGCTACGCGACCGTGGCGCATCTGGCGAAGGATTCCGACGCCGTGCTGGGCAGTTTCCTGCGCGGCCAGTTCCTGGTGATGCTGGCGATGGGCATCTTCTACGCCGTCGGCCTGTGGGGTGTCGGCCTGGAAGTGGGGGTGCTGGTCGGCGTGCTCGGCGGCATCCTGACCTTCATCCCGTACATCGGCCCGACCACCGTACTGCTCGGCGGCAGCGCCGCCGCGCTGATGCAGTTCGGCGACTGGCAGCATCTGGTCGGTGTGATCGTGGTGTGGGGCGTGGGTCAGCTGCTCGAAAGCTATGTCCTCACCCCGAAACTGGTCGGCGACCGCGTCGGCTTGAGCCCGGTCACCGTGGTGTTTTCGGTGATGACCGGCGGCACTCTGTTCGGTTTCCTCGGCATGCTGCTGGCGCTGCCGGTGGCGGCGGTCGCGAACGTGCTGATCCGCCACATGCACGGCCAATACGCGGCGAGTCGTTTCTATCTCGGCGACGAATCGCACGCCCCGAAGATCGAGATCGCAACCGCTCACCACAATCGCGAAGCGGACGCCGCGGAGCCGACGGACCCCGCGTGAACGAGCGTCCGCTTCCCGTGCCCGCGGCGCAGCTGCCGCTGGCGCTGCGCTTCCCGCCCGACCAGCGTTTCGAGACCTTCGTCGCCGCACCGGAAGGCGCGCTCGCGCAACTGCATGCCCTCGCGCGGGGTGAGGACGCTGCCGGCGGCGCGGTCGCCAGCGAGATGACCGGCATTTTCATCGCCGGCCCCGCGGCCACCGGCAAGACCCATCTGCTGCTCGCCGCCTGCGCCGAGGCCGAGGCCGCCGGCCGGCGCACCGCCTATCTGCCGCTCGCCGCCGCCGCGGGCCGCCTGCGCGATGCGCTGGATGCCTTCGAGCACGCCGATGTCGTCGCGCTGGACGGTCTGGACGCGGTCGCCGGCAATCGCGAAGACGAAGTCGCGCTGTTCGATGCCCACAACCGCGCCAGCGACGCCGGCCGCAGCCTGCTGTACGCAGCGCGGGTCGCGCCCGATGCGCTGGAACTGGTGTTGCCCGATCTGCGTTCGCGGCTGTCGCAGTGCGCGCGTATCGCGCTCGAGCCGCTGGACGACAGCGGTCGCGCCGAAGTCTTGCGCCTGCGCGCGCAGCGCCGCGGTCTGCAGATCGACGATGCCGCGATCGACTGGCTGCTCAAGCGCGTGGATCGCGATCTCGTCAGCCTGACCGCATTGCTCGACCGTCTCGATCGAGAATCTCTAGCGGCGCAGCGACGGTTGACGGTGCCGTTTTTGCGGCAGTCGTTGAGTCGCGATTGACCCGGCCTGCCTTGTAGGATGGCCTTCAGGCCCGAGCCCTTCAGCCCGCCAAAGACGCAGGGCGGCCTTCAGGCCCGATCTTGGCCTTGGCAAAAGCTCGGGCCTGAAGGCCCTCCTACAAAGGCGCTCCTACAGGCGCGTCGCGCGATTCAGGCTGCGCCCGTGCCGTCTTCTGCGAGAAGCATCCGATCAATGTCTTCCAGTCGCTCCGGCGTACCCACATCGGTCCAGCGGCCGGTGTGATGTGCGCCGGTCGCGCTGGCCCGGCCCATCGTTGAGCGCAGCAGCGGTGCCAGCTTGAAACGCGGCGGGGTCTCGCGGGCGCCGGGCGCACCGCCGATGATCCTGCGCCAGTCGTCGAACAGGCTGGGCCGGTAGACGCCGATGCCTGAGAACGTGAGCCGGGTGCCGGCATCGCCGGTTTCTGCGAACTCCTCGGGATCGGGGGCGCTGCTGCGCAATGCGCCGCTGTCGAGCAGCACGAAATCGCCGCGCGGGTTGTGTTCCGGGTTGTCGACCATCACCAGATGCGCATCGCCCGCCGGGTGCTGCGGCAGCAGTGCGAAGTCGTAGTCGGTCCAGATGTCGCCGTTGATGGCGATGAAGGGTTCTTCGCTGATGCGCTGGCTGCCCAGCAGGGGCAGCGCGTGCCACATGCCGCCGCCGGTTTCCAGCGGGGTCGGGCCTTCGTAGGAATACTCGATGCGCAGGCCGAATGCGCTGCCGTCGCCCAACACTTCCGGGAAGCGTGTCGCTAGCCAACTGGTGTTGATCACCACCTCGCGAATGCCGATCGCGGCCAGTTTTTCCAGATGCCACGCGATCAGCGGCTTGCCGCCGACCGCGAGCAGCGGCTTGGGCGTGCTGTCGGTGAGCGGCCGCATGCGTTCGCCGAGGCCTGCGGCGAATATCAAGGCTTTCATCTTGCGGGACCCCCCCAGGAACCTGTCACGCACTGTGCCATGGACCGCGCTGTGCGGACTGTGCCGTTCGGCACGTGGCGGCCGTCGTGCCGGAACGAAGGCGTCAGGCGAACGCGGGCCTGACGTGGCGATCCAGCAGCTCGCCCAGCGGCGCCAGCTCCGGATACTTCGGCACCACGCCATCGAGATAGGCGAGGAACCGCGGCGCGTCGGCCAGGTATTTCGGCTTGGCGTCGCGGTGATTCAGCCGCGCGAAGATGCCGATCACCTTCAGGTGCCGATGCACGCCGATCCAGTCGGCATCGCGGCGGAAGCGCTCGAGGGGCGGTACCGGCAGCCCCGCGGCGAGCGCGCGGGCGTGGTAGCGGTCCAGCCAGCCGTCGACACGCGCCTGCGGCCAGCTCAGGAAGGCGTCCTTGAACAGGCAGATCGGATCGTAGGCGATCGGCCCCAGCACGGCGTCCTGGAAATCCAGCACCGCCGGACCGTCCGCGGACGGCATGAGATTCCGCGGCATGAAATCGCGATGCACCAGCACCCGCGGCTGCGCCAGCGCGGCGTCGATCAACCGCCGGTACACCAGCTCCAGCCGTTCCAGATCGCCGCAATCCAGCGTCACGCCGAGATGGCGGCCCAGGAACCATTCGTCGAACAGCCGCAGCTCGCGCGCCAGCAGCGCCTCGTCGTAGGCGGGGAAGTTTTCCGGCGGCGTCACCGCCTGCAGTTTCAGCAACTGGCCGATGGCGGCGTCGAACAGCGCGTCGGCGTTGTCGGCATCGATCGCATGCAGATAGGTGTGATGGCCGAGATCCTCCAGCAGCAGGAAGCCGTGCTCGACGTCTTCGGCCAGCAATTCCGGCACGCGCACGTCGCCGGCCTTCAGCAGGGTGCGGATCTCCAGCCATGGCAATACCGCCTCCTTGTCGGGCGGCGAATCCATGACGATCACGCTTCTGGACGCATGCGGCCCGGTCGCGGGATGGCCGCGCCAGTAGCTGCGAAAACCTGCGTCCATCGACGCGCGTTCGATCGACAGTGATTGATCGCCGGTGGCGCCGCGCGCCCAATCCAAGCGGTCTGCAGCGCGTTTATCGGATAGTGCGGTGGAATCTGCGATCTCGGTCATATTTGGGTTGCGGTTTGGCTGTGCGGTGGCATGAATCATGCAAGGTTAAACTGCAAACCAACCTTTGAGGGAACAGATCATGGACACAATGCCGACCAATCTGCAGCCGGTCCTGTTGTCCGGCGGTTCCGGAACCCGGCTCTGGCCGCTGTCGCGCGAGGCCTATCCCAA
Organism: Chitinophaga pinensis; assembly: GCA_943371935.1. GTDB lineage: Bacteria > Pseudomonadota > Gammaproteobacteria > Xanthomonadales > Xanthomonadaceae > Lysobacter_I. Next base: position 41,917 of record CALRWS020000031.1, read on the forward strand.
GCAGTTCCTGCCGCTGGTCGGCGACGACACCATGCTCCAGGCCACCTGGCGCCGGGTGGCGGCGCTGTCCCGGCGCGCCCCGCTGGTGGTGGCGAACGAGGAGCACCGTTTTCTGGTGGCCGAGCAGCTGCGGGTGATCGGCGCGCCGACGCCGCGGATCGTACTGGAGCCTGTCGGCCGCAATACCGCCCCGGCCATCGCCGCCGCAGCGCTCATCGCGCGCCTCGACGGCGGCGATCCGCTGCTGCTGGTGCTGCCCTCCGATCACGTGGTCCGCGACGATGCCGCCTTCCGCGCCGCGGTCATTGCCGCCGCGCCGGCTGCCGACGCTGGCGCGCTGGTGACCTTCGGGATCGTGCCGCAGACGCCGGAGACCGGCTTCGGTTACATACAGATAGAAGCGGGCCAGATGGCAGCGGGAGAAAGCGAACCGGGCGTGCGCAAGGTGCTGCGCTTCGTCGAGAAGCCCGATGCCGCCACCGCGCAGACGTATCTCGACGACGGCGGCTATTACTGGAACAGCGGCATGTTCCTGTTCCGCGCCTCGCGCTATCTCGAAGAACTGGGCAAATACCGCCCCGACATCCTCGCCGCCGCGCGCGCCGCCTGTGCGCATCTGGACCGCGACGGCCAGCTGCAAGACATCGAATTCCTGCGCCTCGATCGCGAAGCCTTCGCGGCGTCGCCGTCCGAATCCATCGACTACGCGGTGATGGAGAAGACCGACGCCGCGATGGTGCTGCCGGTCGATATCGGCTGGAACGATGTCGGTTCGTGGTCGGCGCTGTGGGACGTGAGCGAGCAGGACGCCGACGGCAACGCCCATCACGGCGACGTGATCGCGGTCGACACCCGCAACAGTTATGCCTACGCGCGTCGCCTCGTCGCACTGGTCGGCGTGGACGATCTGATCGTGGTCGAAACCGACGACGCCATCCTGGTGGCCGCGAAGGACAAGGTGCAGCAGGTCAAGGACGTGGTCACGCGGCTGAAGGCCGAACAGCGCAGCCAGGTCGCGCTGCATCGCGAAGTGAATCGCCCCTGGGGCAGTTACGACTCGGTGGACGTGGGCGATGGCTTCCAGGTCAAGCGCATCAAGGTCAAACCCGGCGCCACGCTGTCGCTGCAATCGCACGAACGCCGCGCCGAGCACTGGATCGTCGTCCGCGGCACCGCGCGCGTCACCCGCAACAACGACGTGTTCGAGCTGTTCGCGAACCAGTCCACGTACATTCCGATCGGCGCCAAGCATCGCCTCGAAAACCCGGGTTCCGACATGCTGGAGCTGATCGAAGTGCAGTCGGGGGATTATCTCGGTGAAGACGATATCGTTCGGTATGAGGATGTGTATGGGAGGGGGTGACAGATGCCTTGGATCATAGATCTCGTCGGTTCGCTGTCATTCCGTGGGCTGCTGGCGTTTTTGGCGGGGTCTTTCGTTTTGTCGGGAATTTTAGGGTTCAAATTCTATCGATCCGGATCTTGGAACGTCGTAGACCTGATCTACTATCCGCTCGCTGCGGTCGGGATTCTACTGTTTTTCTTAGCGGCGCAAACGCAGCGCAACATGCTCAGGGAATCGCGTCTGGCAGATGAAAGCGCAAAAGCGCTTGCGGCTCTTGAAGCAGAAAAGCCGAAGATCACCCGATTTGCCGACGCGGACATGCTCGAAGGTGGTTTGAGATGGTTCCACATGGTGAAAAAATGGGGCGAACTGTGCTCCCGACAGACGGGCCTGGATGCGCGATGCATGGTTCCGGAACGTTTGTTCTCGGTTGTCAATTCGTTCCTTGAAGTCGCCGAGGCGGATCACGGATCGTATGAGGCACGACTGGCGCGCACATGCGTGGCAGGCGACATTCTGCTTTCTGCAATAGCGAATGATAGGATTTTCTCGGCTTCTGTTTCGGAGCGAATGACGCGGTCGTATCTCGATATAAACGCTAAGCGCTTGTCCTTCTTCGAGTACGAAACGTTTCTTCATGAGGTCGAAGTATTCTCAAGTGCTGCATTGAAAGATGAAAGGTACGTTCACCGGATGGCTTTCGGCTCGGGAAAGGACGACGAAGCATCGCGTCTCGTCTTGGGAATCGGCGAGGCGGAGGTGGAATTTGCGGCAATGATTCTTCAGGGGCTTTATCCATGCGTAATTTCAGAGAAGAGCAACCTCGAAGCGCTGGTGAATTGGGAGAAAGTGGCGAGTGCCCGCGGGGATGACAAGCGCCGCGCGGAACGCAACAGAGACCGGCTCAAGGAGGCGTTGCCGGACCCTCTTGTGCATGCGATTCAGCTCAATCTTTGGCCATTCGTCATCATTTTTGCGCTTTCTCTAAAGTTCGCGAAGGGCATGGCCGCAATACGGAAGCATATGGCCGATAAAACGCCGATCCTTGCTCCAGAAGATCGCCAAACTGGTGGCACTGATCAGTCGGTTGCGCCAGATAGCCGTGATCATGCTGAATCTCAGGGTGTGCTAGACGAATCTTTAGCCGGACGAACCGATGAGGTGGCGGAAGGTAGGCTTGATCAAGAGCGCGCTGCTGCGTCGGAAACGGCCGGAACTGCCGCAAAATTGGTTGCTTCCGATGAGTCGTGAATACATCGGCCTTTTGCTTGTTGATACTGTGATTGGTGGGTCCGATTGGTTTTGTTAAAGGGAATGATGAATCTCGCCCTCTTCGACTTCGACGGCACCATCACCACCCGCGAGATGCTGCCGGCGTTCGTGTATTCGGCGGTACCGCCGCAGCGACTGCGCATCGGCAGACTGCGGCTCGCGCCGTGGATCGCGGGTTACAGGCTCGGCTGGGTGTCGGGCATTTCGATCCGCGAGAAAATCGCGTATGCCGGTTTCCGCGGCATGCGCGAGGCGGATTATCTGGCGGCGGGCGAACGCTTCGCGAGAGAGGCTTTACCGCCGGTGCTGCGGCCCGAAGTCATGGCGCGCATCGGCTGGCACAAGCAGCGCGGCGACACGGTGGTGGTGGTTTCCGGCGGATTCGATGTCTATCTCTCGCACTGGTGCCGCACGCACGGACTCGAGTTGATCTGTTCGAAACTCGAAGTCACGGACGGTACGCTCACCGGTCGTTACGACGGTGAGCAGTGCGTGCGTGAGGAAAAGCCGCGGCGGGTCCGCGAGCGGTACGCGTTCGACGCCTACGATGCGGTCTACGCCTACGGCGACACCCCGGAAGATGTCGCGCTGCTGGAGATCGCCGATCACCGCTGGTATCGCGGCGAGCCCATCGATTGACTCGTGGAGTGGGTCTTTGGAGTGCAGGCTTCTCGACCTTTGAAAAGAGGGGTGGCTGTTGCGGTAAAGGACTCAGCCCAGCGACGCCAGCCACTCGTCATCCGAGCCCTCGTTCACGCCTTCGAACAGGAAGGTCGACAGATAGCGTTCGCCGGTGTCCGGCAGCATCGTCAGCAGGACCGAGCCTTCCGGCGCGGATTCGGCGGCCTTGATCGCGGCGGCGGCGGTGGCGCCGGCGGAAATACCCACGAAGATGCCTTCCTCGGCGGCGAGCCGGCGCGAGGTGTCGCGCGCGACCACGTCATCGATCAGGATGATCTCGTCGGCGATCGTGCGGCTAAGGACGCCGGGCAGGAAGTCGGGGGTCCAGCCCTGGATCTTGTGTGGCTTCCATTCCTGGCCCGACAGCAGCGCCGCGCCGGCAGGCTCGGTGCTGATGATCTTGATGTCGGGACGCGCGAGTTTCAGCACTTCGCCGGCGCCGGTGATGGTGCCGCCGGTGCCCCAGCCGCTGACGAAATAGTCGAGGCGCTTGCCGGCAAAATCCTGCAGGATTTCAGGGCCGGTCGTGCTGCGGTGATACGCCGGGTTGGCTTCGTTCTCGAACTGGCTGGCGAGGAACCAGCCATGTTTCTCCGCGAGTTCCTTCGCTTTGCGGACCATGCCGCTGCCGCGTTCCGCGGCCGGAGTCAGGATGACCTTGGCGCCGTAGGCGCGCATCAGTTTGCGGCGTTCGATCGAGAACGTTTCCGTCATCACCGCGACGAACGGATAACCGCGTGCGGCCGCGACCATCGCCAGCGCCACGCCGGTATTGCCGGAGGTCGCCTCGACGATCGTCTGCCCGGGCTTCAGCGTGCCGCGGCGCTCGGCGTCCAGCACGATGGCCAGCGCGAGACGGTCCTTGACCGAGCCGCCGGGATTGAACGATTCCACCTTCGCATACAGCGTGACGTGATTCGGCGCGACGCGGTGGAGTTTGACGATCGGCGTGCGGCCGATGGTGTCGAGGATACTGTCGTAAAGAGCCATGGTGGAATCCTGGGGGAGCGGGTTCGGAAATGCTGGGTGTCGGGATTACTTGGTCGAGAGACTGTTTTCAAAATAGTGCGGGCTTTCGATGGCGACAGTGCTCATCGCTCGCGAATGCGCTCGAGCCTGCGCCTGTTCATGCCGCTTCCGCCAGTGCGGGAGTAGGCGGAGCGAGGACGTTCGGAGCGGGCGCAACGCCCGACGCGATGTCCGCGCTGCCGTCGATCGGCGCCGCGCCGTACCAGTGCAACTGTGCGGCGAGCGCGGCGACCTCGCCGACGAACAGCAGCGCGGGCGAACGCACGTCATGACGACGGGCCAGTGCGGGCAGATCGTCGAGCGTGCCGACGACCACGCGCTGCTCCGGACGCGAGCCGTTTTCGACCAGCGCGCAGGGCGTCGATGCAGCGCGGCCGTGCGCGAGCAGGCGCGCGCGTACGCGTTCCAGCCCGGAGACGCCCATGTAGAACGCGAGCGTCTGTTTTTCGCGGGCGAAACCGGCCCAGTCCAGGCCATCGTCTTCCTGTTTCGCATGCGCGGTGACGAAACGCACCGACTGCGCGTGCTCGCGATGGGTCAGCGGAATGCCGGCGTAGGCGGCGCAGGCCAGTGCAGCGGTGACGCCGGGCACGACTTCGTAGCCGATCCCGTGCGCGCGCAGGAATTCGAGTTCCTCGCCGCCGCGGCCGAAAATGAAGGCGTCGCCGCCCTTCAGCCGCACGACGCGCTTGCCGGCGCGCGCGTGTTCGAGCATGAGCGCATGGATGGTTTCCTGCGGCACATGGTGGTGGCCCGACTCCTTGCCGACTTCGATGCGTTCGGCGTCGCGGCGGGCGAGGTCCAGCACCTCGGCGCTGACCAGGCGGTCGTGCAGGATCACGTCGGCTTCGTTGAGCAGGCGCAGGCCGCGCAGCGTCAGCAGGCCGGGATCTCCCGGACCGGCGCCGACCAGCGCGACGCGGCCTTCGCCTGCCTTGTTCGAGGCGGCGCTGTCCGATGCGCCGCTGTCAGATGCGGTGCTCGATGCGGAGATCATTCCCAGCAGCCTGCGCTCGGCGCCGTCGTTGTCGCCGCGGCGCAGCTGCGTCTGCACATCGCTGCGCATCACCGCGTCGAAGAATCGCCGCCGCGCGCCGGTGTCGGGAATCTGCGCGCGGATGCGGCGGCGGTGGCGCACCAGCAGCGTGCCGAGCGTGCCCAGCGATTCGTCGAGATCGGTTTCCAGCCGTTCGCGCAGATGACGCGCCAGCATCGGTGCGCCGCCGCCGCTGGAGATCGCGATCTGCAGCGGACCGCGTTCGATCCGCGCCGGCACCTGGAAGCTGCACAGCGGCGCGTCGTCGACCACGTTCGCCCAGATCCGGCGCGCGTCTGCGGCTTCGGCGACGATGCGGTTGGTGTCGGCGTCGTCGGTGGCGGCGATCACCAGCCAGACGCCGTCCAGCCAGTCGGTATGGAAACGGCCGTCGAGGTGCGCGACGCGGCCGGCATCGACCAGCGCGGCGACTTCGGGATCCAGTGCCGGCGAACCGACCCGCACTTCGGCGCCGGTGGGCAGCAGGGCCGCGATCTTTCGACGGGCAACGGCGCCGCCGCCGACGACCAGCACCGGCCGGCCACGCAGATCCAGGAAGGCCGGGAACAGCGTCGGAATGTCGGTCGCCTCGTTGTCCACCGCGCAGTCGGCCGGGTCCCGGGCTGGTGTCGCCGGGGATGGCTGATCCATACGGTGCTGCACTGGAGACATGACCGGGTTTCTGCTGGTGAAATGGGGCGGTTCAACCTAGTTCCGCGACGCGGGTGCGGGAAATGACTGCAGGGCTTGGGTATATGCCGTTTGGGAATGCGGCATCAGTAGTCATTCCAATTCGTTATATGGTATTTCTATCGCTTGATCCGAATGGAGAGATGGGGATTTCGTCCGTCTCCCGGGACTGCCCGACCGGGCCTCCTCAATTGATCCGTTGCCGGAAACATCGACATGACTCTGGTTCAGCTGCGCTATTTCGTCGCGATCGCCGATGCGGGCTTCAATATCACCTCGGCGGCGGAGCATGTGCACGCCACCCAGCCGGGGCTGTCGAAACAGCTCAAGCAACTGGAGGACGAACTGGGTTTCCTGCTGTTCGTGCGCAAGGGCCGCAGTCTGGAAGGCCTGACCCCGGCGGGCACGCATGTCCTCGCGCACTCGCGCAAGCTGCTGTCCGAAGCGGCGAACATCCGCGCGTTCGCGGCCAACCAGCGCCGCGACGGCCACGGCCAGTTGCTGATCGCCACCACCCACACCCAGGCCCGGTTCGTGCTGCCGCCGGTGATCTCGCAGGTGCATCAGGCCTATCCGCAGCTGAGCATCCATCTGCAGCCCAGCGCCGACGGCGACGTGCTGACCCAACTGGCGCGCGGCGAAGCGGATCTGGCGTTGATCAGTACGGCCGGCGATGTGCCCGCCGATGGCATCGCGATTCCGCTGTTCCGCTGGCGTCGGGTGGTGCTGCTGCCGCGCGCGCATCCGCTGGCGCAGATCGGCACGCCGCCGACTCTGGCCGATCTGGCGGCATACCCGCTGGTGAGTTACGAATCCTCGATCCGCCCCGATTCTTCGCTGCGCCGGGCCTTCGCCACGCGCGGGCTGGAGCCGCAGCTGGCGATGACCGCCCGCGACGCAGATCTGATCAAGACGTACGTCCGCGCCGGCATCGGCGTCGGCCTGCTGGCGGAGATGGCGGTGAGCGCGATCCAGGACGGCGATCTGGTCGCGCTGCCGGCGCCGGACGCGATTCCCGAATGCACGGCCTGGGCGGTCCTGCCGCGCGAACGCGTGCTGCGCGACTACACGGTGGAACTGCTGGTGGCGCTGGCGCCGCAGCTTGATCGCCACGACCTGCGGCGCACGCTCGCCGGTAATCAGAATGCGCAGTGGCCGCCGCCGCCGACCTGGGGAGAATTGAGTCAGGTCATCACCAGTTGAGCGTCGGCGCTCGCAGCGCCGTGGGTTGACCCGCAGGAGAGTGCCCTTGTCGTTCCTTGCAGAGTTGCTGGTCGAGTTCGTGATCCAGTTCGTCGTCGAACTGCTCGTCGAAATGGGGGCGCATGGCCTGCGACGGGATCGTTCGCCGCTGCATCCGGCGTTGTCCGTCCTCATCTATATCGTGCTCGGCGGCCTGCTGGGTTGGGTCTCGTACCTGATCTTCCCGCAGCATCTGATCTCGCATCCCGACATCCAGATCGTGAATCTGGTGCTGACGCCGATCGCGGTCGGCCTGGCGCTGGGCGCCATCGGCGCCTGGCGGGCGAAACGCGGCACGGCGTTGGTGAGGCTGGACAAATTCGCCTACGGCTACGCGTTCGCGCTGGCGTTCGCCGTGGCGAGATTCGCGCTGGGTTCTGCCGGGTGACCGATTCCCCGATCGGCATGGACCGGGCGATCTCCGGCATTGCCGAAGTGCTGGTCGCTTTCGGCGGTGCGCTGTTCGGGCTTGCTGTCGTCGTGATGCTGGTCGGCATCTTCGCTTCCGGAAAACAACCGCATGGCGATGCCTATCTGTTCGTAGGCGCGGCGATGTTGCTGGTGCCCGCGTTCGTGTCCGCAGTCATCGGGTATGCGATCCACCGGCGCAGGCATTCGCGTCGACCGCCGGCGTCCCGAGCGTCATTCAAGACGGCTCCAGCGCTGGAACGCATCTGGAATCACAGCCGATTGACGCGGAACTTGCGGCCCTTGATCTTGCCGGCGCGCAGCCGCGACAGTGCGGTGTCCGCCTGCGCGCGCGCGATGGCGACGTAAGCACGGGTGGCGTAAACATCGATCTTGCCGATGGCCTCGACCTTCAGTCCGGCGTCGCCGGTGAGCGCGCCGACGATGTCGCCGGGCCGCAGTTTGTCGCTGCGACCGGCATCGATGCGCAGCGTGACCATCGCCGCGGGCTGCACGTTGTGCGGCCGTCCGGCCAGTGGTTCCATGCGTTCCCAGCGCAGCTGTTTGCCGAGACGTTCGCTGATCGCGGTCTTGCGCGGCAGTTCGTGCGGCATGCACAGGCTCAGCGCGAGCCCGTTGCGTCCGGCGCGACCGGTGCGGCCGATGCGGTGCAGATAGGTATCGGCATCGGTCGGCAGATCGTAGTTCACCACCGCGCCGAGATCCTCGACATCCAGCCCGCGCGCGGCGACATCGCTGGCCACCAGCACGCTGCAACTGCGGTTCGCGAACCGCACCAGCACTTCGTCGCGGTCGCGCTGTTCCATGTCGCCGTGCAGCGCCAGCGCGGTGAAGCCGTAATGCGCCAGCGAGCCGACCACTTCCTCGGTGTCCTTGCGCATGTTGCAGAACACCACGCACGATTCCGGCTTGTAGCGCAGCAGCAGCGCGGCGAGCAGTGGCGCCTTGCGATCCGGGTCCACTTCGAAGAAGAGTTGTTCGATGGTGTCGGGTTCGGCGCCGCCGTCGATGCTGACTTCCAGCGCGTCGCCGAGCATGGCGTTGCCCAGCGTGCGGATGGCGTCGGGAAATGTCGCCGAGAACAAGAGCGTCTGGCGATGCTTCGGCGTGCGCTTGACGATGTCGCGGATCGCGTCCTCGAAGCCCATGTCGAGCATGCGGTCGGCTTCGTCCAGGACCAGCGTGCCCACGCCGCCCAGCTGCAGCGCTTTCTTCTGCATGAGTTCCTGGATGCGGCCGGGCGTGCCGACGACGACGTGCGGCTCGTGGGTGAGCGATGCGAGCTGCGGCCCCAGCGGGATGCCGCCGCAGAGGATCGAGATCTTGAGGTTGGGAATGCCGGTGGCGAGTTTGCGCAACTGTTTGCCGACCTGGTCGGCGAGCTCGCGAGTGGGGCACAGCACCAGCGCCTGGGTCCGGATCGTCATCGGATCGAGCCGGTGCAGCAGCCCCAGCCCGAACGCCGCGGTCTTGCCGCTGCCGGTGGGCGCCTGTGCGATCACGTCGCGGCCGTCCAGGATCGCCGGCAGCGCCTGGGCCTGGATCGGCGTCATCGCGGTGTAGCCGAGGGCGTCGATGCCCTGCAGCAGGGCGGGAGAAAGCGGCAGCGCGGCGAAATCTGTGGTCGTGGTCATCCCGCCATGATCGCAGACCCGCTCGCGTAGGAGGGCCTTCAGGCCCGATCTTTTCCCGCCGAAGTCATCGAAATGTGATCGGCCTGAAGGCTTCCTGCGACTGCGATGGTATTGGAATCTGGGGAGGAGCTCGGGCCTGAAGGCCCTCCTACAGGCGTGGTTTGGCGTTCTGCCGTGGCTTCTGCTTCAACCATCGCAACAAACGATCGGCGACCTCTGGATCGCTCAGCAGCTCAAGATGACTCGTCTCGTAGGCGATCCACTGCCGCGATTTGGGGAAGGCCAGCGCACGTTCCGGGTCCGGGTGATGACCCAGGGCGCTGGCGACAGGCACCAGCCCGTCGCCGAGCCAACGATCCTGCAGATCGCCGCGCCGCTGACCGGCGGTCGCGGCGATGGCGTAGCAGCGCACGCCCTTCGGCAACTGCGCGACCGCGCGGCCGCCGCGACGGGCGCCGTCGTGCGAATGCGCGTCGAGCGGATGGCCGTGACGCAGGTCGGTGATGCCGGTGCTGCGGATCTTGCCGACGCGCGCCAGCGGGGCCGCGAACGGCGTCGCGCCCAGGATCATGTCGATCCAGTTGCCGCCGCGCTCCAGCGGTGCGCCGTGGTGCGGCGTGCCCATGCAGACCAGATGGCGCAAGGACTTCAGCCAGACGTGATCCAGCCTTCCGGCCTGGCGGCAGGCGCTGCGCGCGACCAGCCCGCCCATGCTGTGGCCGATGATCGCGATTTCGTCGATCGGCACCGGCCACTGCCGTTGCAGGGTGTCGAGCTGTTCGGCGAACTGCCGGCCGTTGTCGGCGATCGACAGCCCGGAGTTGTAGTGCAGGTACAGCGGCGTGTAGCCCAGCGCATCGGCAAGCATCGCGCCGTGATCGTGTCCGTCGCGCGTCCACTGCAGATCGTTCATGCACAGGCCGTGGACCAGGATCAGCAGCTTCGAGCCGTGGTTCGGAATCGTTTCGACCAATGTCTCAGTTCGCAGCGACAAGGGTTCGCCCGCATGGTGCAGGCGCATCGGCAGGCTCAGGGAATTGCCGGTCGCGGCGAGGTGATCGCCGAGCACACCGTTGAGCGCCGCGATCACCGCTTCGCGCTGCGGCGATCTGCGCGCGTCCGGGCGTGCGTCCGCGCGCTGCGCGAGCAGGGTATCGAGCGCGCTGCCGGTGAGGCCGGTCACGCCGCGGATGCTGCGGTACACCAGCCCGGTGATGCCGGCCGTGCGCTCCGGCGCCGCACCGCGGACGCCCAGATGGGGACTCGCGATCGCGGCATGCATGGCTTCGACGAGATCGGTGACGCTGGAGGTCGCGCTTACGCCCAGGCGCGCGAAGCCGTGGAGGTCGGACAGGCGCAGGAGATTCCTGTCGATCATGGGGAGGGTGTCTCGTGGCCGTGTTGCGTTGCAGTATGCATGAAGGGGCCGTGTCGCAATGCCGTCGGGGTCCGGGCTCGCGCGCGGTCGATTCTCCCTGGAACGCAAAAACCCTGGCCGAAGCCCAATGCCGGTCAGTCAAGCCATATATGCCGTCCGTAGAGCGGCTTTCAGGTCGCAGGGGCTTTTGCCGCGAACGATCAGCGGCCTGAAGGCCGCTCTACAAAAACAGAATTCCGCGAATACAAAAATGCCAGTCAGCGTTAACTGACTGGCATTGGGGCCGAAGCCCGTGTTTTTGCAGTGTCGCGATCACCAACAGCAAGTGATCGCAGCCATCAGAACGTGATGCCCCAACTGTTGATGTAACCGGTGTCCGCGGTGGCGTTGTCGTTGGCGCGCAGTCTCCAGGTGCCGTTCAACGCTTCGCTCGACAGATTCACCGAGAAGGTCTGGATGATGTTGTCGGCGCTGCCGCCGCTGCGGTTGTGCAGCACGTAGACGGTGCCGTCCGGCGCGATCAGGTCCACCTTCAGGTCGCCCTTGTAGGTGTGGACGATGTTCACCGCCACCGGCGTCGCGCTGGGGGCGTTGCCGGTGCGGCCGCTGACCACGATCGAACTCTGCACGGTGGTGTTGTCCGGGATCGCAACGTCGGTGTCGTTGGTGTAGCTCACGGCGCCGCCGCTGCTCACGGTGACCGATTGCGACTTCGTGTTGGTCAATCCGCTGTCGTCGGTGACGGTCAGTGTCACCGTGTAGGTGCCGGCGGCCGCGTAGGTGTGGCTGGGGCTGGTGGCGGTGGACGAGGCGCTGTCGCCGAAGTTCCAGCTGCGCGACACGATGCTGCCGTCGCTATCGGTCGAGCTGTCGGTGAAGCTGGCAGTGAGCGCCGAGGTGGCGACGCTGAAGTTCGCGGTCGGCGCGCTCGGGGCGGTGCCGCCGATGGTGAGCAATACCGCGTTCGGCGTGCCCGGTTTGCCCGAAGCGTCGGTGCCCTGCACGTAGACGATGTGCCGGCCGGCACTCAGACCGGTGGTGCCGAGGCTCGCGGTCACCGTTTCGCGGGTGCCGTTGAAGCTGCCGTCGCTGGCGGACATGACGATGCCGCTCGCGCCCGCTTCCCACGGCGGGATATCGACATACATTCTGGCCGAAGCGATGGCGTGGGTGGCTTCGGTGCCGTTGCTCTGGTTGAACTGGCTGTCGTCCAGGATCGCGGAGATCGTGACCGGCGTGCCGGCGGGCACCGAGGCGCTGGACGTGGACACGCTGAGGGTGTCCGGGCCGGACGGGTAGCGGTAGGGCGCGGTCAGATTGCGCGCGGAATACTTCAGCGCGGCGAGATTCCTCGGCAGCGTCGTCGACTGGAACGTGGTGCAGGATTCGAAGAAGGCGACGCCCAGTTCGATCGTGTAGCTGGGCACGCCCAGCAGGCCGTACATGCTGTCGTCGGTGGTGCCGTCGGTCGCGTACAGGCCGACCGACTGCTGGGGTTTGTAGCTGTTGAAGAAGGCGAGCCGCCTGCCCAGCGTGGCCAATGCGCTGCTGTTGGGCGCGAGATTGGTGGTGTCGCCCCAGGGCCACAGGACCAGCTGCGAATAGCTGTGGATGTCGAAGAACAGGCCCTGGTAATCGTCGGGTGCCAGACTGCTGGCGGCATCGCCGCGACGGTCGGGGAAGATGCCGCCGCTGTAGACGCCGCTGGCGCCCGGCGTGCCGGCGACGAAGCGCACCAGATTCTGGGTTTCGGGTTCGGATTGCGCGACCGGGCCGTGGTAGGTCTCGGCGCAGGCGTTGGGGCTGGAGCCGCCAGCGACGGTGTTCCAGTGGAACGGGAAATTGCGGTTGAGGTCGGTGCCAATACTCGTTGCACTGCAGCTGCCGTTGGTGTTGTTGACGTTCTTGCGCCACGACAGGCCGGTTTCCGCTTTCTTGCGGCCGTCGGGATTGGCCTGCAGGATCAGGTGGAAGACGTAGTTGTCCATCAGCCATGTGGCTTCCGGATCGGTGCCGTAGCCGTTGATCAGCCATTCCGCGAAGCGCGTGGTCAGTTCGGCGGGCGTGTACTCGCGCGCGTGGATCGATGCGAACACCACCATCGGCGCCTTGTTCGGCCGGCTGGCGTTGGTGGCCGAATTGGTCAGGCGCAGCACCTTCATGTCGTAGCCGCCGGTGTTGCGCGACTTCAGCCAGGTCGGGCCGATGTTCGAGACGCTGGCGAGCGCGGGTTTGCTGGCGACGAGCTGATCGATGGTGGTGTAGGTTTCCTCGACCGTGCGGTAGCAGGCGTAGCCGGAGATGCTGCGGGTGCCGAACTGGCGGTTGGCCATCGCGTTTTCGACGCTGCGGATGCGGTTGGTCGACGCCTGGTCGATCGTGACCTTCATGCCCATGCGGCGGATCTCGTCGATGTCCGCGGCGGTGGCTTCGAGCCGCGCGGTCTTTGCGTTGTCGTCGACGATCATGTGCTGGAACATCCCGCCGAGCGTCTGCAACTGGGCGCGTTCGCGATAGCGGACGATCACGAACGAGAGGCGATCGGCTTCGCTGGTCGAGACCGCTGCGCTGGCGCCGGGCGGCGCGGCGATGGATGGGCCGGCGAGGCAGAGCAGCAGGGCAGCGGGCAACAGGGCGGTGGGCAACAGCAGGCGGGCAGTCATGGCATCTCCGTGTGGTGGATTCCGTGTGGCGACAGATCGCGTCGTCTCGCCCGGAAGGCCGCAGGCAGCGGCGAGGGTCGGGGGAGCAGGGTGTTTGCCCGGTATTCGCCGGCTTTGCAACCCGGCGGGTACGCAATGCGGATCGCTTGCTGGACGGTACGCGTGCCGCCCACCGGCACGCATCCGGCCCGGCGCAGGCGAATTCCGTGCAGACCGCACGAAAACCGCGACATGCGTCGAGTGCGCCCGGTGGCTCGCCGTTCGCGTCGAAGCACGCAGCCGAGCGCGATTTGTTGCACTGCAGCAAAGAATTGCGAGGCATCGCGGCGGCGCGACGATGACCGCAGGAAATGTATCTGCGACAGACGTCGCGTTTCGACGATCCACCGCGGTTCGCGATGCGGGCGCAGGACCGGTTATCGTAGGCGCATGCCGCCCTCGCGCGCGGCATCCGGACGGCGCCCGGAGCGCCGTATCCGAGGGGGCGGGATCTCCGGGCGTGCATCCGGGAGTATCTCCGGAACAACACAGGCAAGACATCCCGAAGTACATCCGGGACTACACGCGGAACTAAACGGGGGAACACCATGACCACTGCAGAGTCCATTGCGACTCCACAGCTCATCGCGCGCGAATGCCGGCAGCTGGTGCTCAGCCAGGGCAGGGCCGGCGCGGCCGCGACCATCGGCGTGGCGACGCTGTTCCTGCTGGCGCTGCGCGACGTGCATTCGCAGCAGCAACTGGCCGGTTGGGCGATCGCGGTCGTGGCCATCTCGATGCTGCGCGTCGCGCTGGCGGGGTGGGCGAAGCGCTCGACGCCCGAAGCCGGCGATGTCCAGCCGAACACGCCGCTGATTTGCATCATCGTCGGCGTGCTCTCCGGCGGCGTCTGGGGTGCCGCGGCGACGATGCTGTTCCCGCTGGGCCACAGCGAACTCTATTTCGTCACCGCGTTCCTGCTGATCGGCATGCCCGCGGGCGCGATCAGCAGTTTCGGCGCGTGGTGGCCGGCCTATGCCGCGTATGTGCTGGCCAGCGTCGGTCCGTTCGCGGTGTACTTCCTGGCGACGGGCCACAGCGAATTCGTGATCGCGGGGCTGGCGGCGTGTCTGTTCGGCGCGTTCCTGCTGCGCGAGGGGTATGTCATCGGCCGCACCATCAGCCGCAACATCGCCCAGCGCATCGCACTGATGGCGATGACGAAAACCCTTGGCGACGCGCTGGATCGCGCCGATGCGGCCAATCGCGCCAAGTCGGCGTTCCTGGCGAACATGCGCCACGAACTGCGTACGCCGCTGAACGTGATCCTGGGCATGAGCCAGTTGCTGGTCGAATCGCCGGACGCGCCCGAACATCGTGCGCTGCCGCACGCAATCCGCCGCGCCGGGCAATCGTTGCTGGCGCTGATCGACGACGTGCTGGATCTGTCGCAGATCGAGGCGGGCCGGATCACGCTGCAGCCTGCGCCGTTCGCGCCGCGCCGGGTGGTCGACGATGTGATCGAGATGTTCGCGCTGGAAGCCGAAGCCAAATCGCTGCGCGTGGACGCGGTGTACGCGGCATCGATGCCGGAGCGGTTCGTCGGCGATGAGGCGCGGTTGCGGCAGGTGGTGCTGAATCTGGTCGGCAATGCGATCAAGTTCACCGCGGCGGGCAGCGTGCGCATCGAGGTGTCCTTCGACGCGGCCGCAGCCGGAGCCGCAGATGAGGCTGCCGATGAGGCCGCGGACGACGCGCCGTCGATGCTGCGGATCGAGGTGGCGGACACCGGCCCTGGCATCGCCGAAAGCGAGCATGCGCGGATTTTCAGCGCGTTCCAGCAGGGTGACGAGTCTCCGACGCGCGCGTATCCCGGCACCGGCCTGGGCCTGAAGATTTCCAGCGAACTGATCGCGATGATGGGCGGCCGCATCGAAGTGCGCAGCGTGCCGGGCGCGGGCAGCACCTTCGTGGTGATGGTGCCGGAGTCGACCATGTCGGCAGCGCGCGCCGAAGACGCGGCCGCCGAATCCGCCCGGGGAACGCCGGACCTGGCGATCGCGTCGATTGCGGGTCTGCGGGTGCTGGTGGTCGAGGACAACGTGGTGAATGCGTCGCTGGTCCGGCTGCTGCTGGAGCGCGAGGGTTGCCTGGTGAGCGATGCCGCCAGCGGCTTGCAGGCGCTGGACATGCTGCGTACCTACGAGTGGGATGTGGTGCTGATGGACTGCCAGATGCCGGAGATGGACGGCTATGCGGCCACGCGTTACTGGCGTCGCATGGAACTCACCGAACGGCGTCCGCGGCTGCCGATCCTCGCGTTGACGGCGCACGCCATGGCCGACGACCGCAAGCGCTGCCTCGATGCCGGCATGGACGACTATCTGACCAAGCCGGTGAAGCTCGACGCGCTGCGCGCGGTGCTGTCCCGGTATGCTGCGGGTATCGCCGTCGCATCAGAACCGGTTCCGGTGGAGTCTGCAGCCGCGGAACAGAACGGCATCAAGGAGATCGACATCGACACCGCCGCACCGGAGCCCAGAGCCACATGAGCCGTTTGTTGATCGTCGGCAGTACCGGCCTCGTGGGCGGGCTGGCCCTGACCCGGGCGCTGGCGGATGCGCGTTTCGCGCAGGTGATCGCGCCCACGCGCCGCCCGCTGCCGCTGCAGCACGCCAAACTGGAGAACCCGATCGTCGATTTTGATGCGCTGCCGGCGTCGGCAGCGTGGTGGCAGGTCGATGCGGTGGTCTGCGGACTGGGTACCACGATCCGCGATGCCGGTTCGCGGCCCGCGTTCCGGCGGGTGGATTTCGATTACGTGCTGGCTGCGGCGACGCATGCCCGCGAAGCCGGCGCGCGCAGCTTCGCGCTGACGTCCGCGCTGGGCGCCAATGCGCGCTCGGGCAATTTCTATCTGCGCACCAAGGGCGAAGCCGAAGACGCTTTGCGCACGCTCGGCTATCCGTCGCTGACCCTGGTGCGGCCGTCGATGATCGGCGGCGAACGCGAACGACGGCGGGCGATGGAGCATTTCACTGCGCGGCTGATGCTGGCGGTCGAACCGCTCGTACCGCGACGCTACCGGGTGGTGCCGGCGGAACGCATTGCGCAGTGCCTGCTGGATTCGGCATTCGCGGCGGAGCCTGGTGTGCGCGTGGTGGAATCCGAACGGATCTGACGCGGGCCGGTATCGTCCGGGTGGAATGTCGTCGCCATTTCGCGCGTCGACGCTGGAATGCGGGACGGCCTCCTGTCGCCGCCTGTCCGGCAGAGCGACAATTCCAATGCGTACGAAACGGCGTAAGCCCATGATTTTGAGGATGTTTCTGTTGCGGTGCAGCCGCTCCTGCGAATCCATGGGGAACTCTGGAGCCAATGCCCCAACGCCAGGGCGCACAATATGCGGTCTTGCCGAAGTTCCCGGATATTGCGTATGTCGACCGAAACCCCCTCCCTGCGTTTTGCCGATCTCGGCTTGGCCGAGACCGTGATGGCGGCGGTCGCCGAAGTCGGATACGAAACCCCGTCGCCGATCCAGGCCGCGACCATCCCCGCGCTGCTGGCCGGTCGCGACGTGCTCGGGCAGGCCCAGACCGGCACCGGCAAGACTGCGGCCTTCGCGCTGCCGCTGCTGTCGCGGCTGGATCTGAAGCAGGCCAAGCCGCAGGTGCTGGTGCTGGCGCCCACCCGCGAACTCGCGATCCAGGTCGCCGAAGCCTTCCAGCGTTACGCCAACAAGATTCCCGGCTTCCACGTGCTGCCGATCTACGGCGGCCAGAGCTATTACCCGCAGTTGCAGGCGCTGAAGCGCGGCGTGCATGTGGTGGTCGGCACTCCGGGCCGGGTCATCGATCATCTCGACCGCGGCACCCTGGACCTGTCGGAACTCAAGGCGCTGGTGCTGGACGAAGCCGACGAAATGCTGCGCATGGGCTTCATCGACGATGTCGAGACCGTGCTGAAGAAAGTGCCGGAAACCCGCCAGGTCGCGCTGTTCTCGGCGACCATGCCCAGCCAGATCCGCCGTATCGCCCAGACCTATCTGCGCGACCCCGCGGAAGTCACCATCGCCGCGAAGACCACCACCGCCACCAACATCCGCCAGCGGTTCTGGTTCGTCAGCGGCATGCACAAACTCGATGCGCTGACCCGTATCCTCGAAGCCGAGCCCTACGACGCGATGCTGGTGTTCGCGCGCACCAAGCTGGCCACCGACGAACTCGCCGAGAAATTGCAGGCGCGCGGCCTCGCCGCCGCCGCCATCAACGGCGACGTGCAGCAGGCGCAGCGCGAGAAGACCATCCAGAACCTCAAGGACGGCAAGATCGACATTCTCGTCGCCACCGACGTCGCCGCGCGCGGCCTCGACGTGGAACGCATCAGCCACGTGCTGAACTACGACATTCCGTACGACACCGAGAGCTACGTCCACCGCATCGGCCGCACCGGTCGCGCCGGGCGCAGCGGCGAAGCGATCCTGTTCGTCAGCCCGCGCGAGAAGAACATGCTGCGCGCGATCGAACGCGCCACGCGCCAGCCGATCGCGGAAATGCAGCTGCCGACCGTGGAGAGCGTCAACGACGCCCGCGTCACCCGCTTCCTGGCCCGCATCACCGACACCCTGGCGCAGGGCGCGGGCGACGGCGGCGACATCGGTCTGTACCGCGAGCTGGTCGAACGCTACGAGCGCGAACAGAACGTGCCGGCGATCGAAGTCGCCGCGGCGCTGGCGAAACTGCTGCAGGGCGATACGCCGCTGCTGCTGGCGCCTGACCGCAAGCCGCAGCCGTTCGCGCAGAACCGCGAGTACGCCGAACGCGCGCAGCGCGCCGATCGCGGTCCGGACCGGGCCGGCGGCGAGCGTGGCGGCGAACGCGCAGAGCGCGGCGAACGTCCGCAGCGCGAGCCGCGTCCGGGCCAGGAACGCCGCGAATTCGCACCGAAGAAGGATTTCGCGCCGCGTTCGCCGCCCGAGCCTGGCATGGAGACGTACCGCATCGAAGTCGGCCACATGCACGGCGTGAAGCCGGGCAACATCGTCGGCGCGATCGCCAACGAAGCCGAACTCGACAGCAAGTACATCGGCCGCATCGACATCCACGACGACCATTCGATCCTCGATCTGCCCGACGGCATGCCCAAACCGCTGCTGATGCATCTGAAAAAGGTGCGCGTGGCCGGCCAGGCGCTGCGCCTGCAGAAACTCGACGAATACGACGGCAGCGGCGGCGCGGGCTCCGGCGACTTCAAGTCGGAAGGCTTCAGGCAGGACGGATTCAAGCCGCGCAGCGCGTTCAAGCCTGAGGGCTTCAAGCCGGGCGGCTCGAAGTCGGGCTTCAAGCCCGGCGGCAAGCCTCCGGCGAAACCGCATCGCAAGGGACCGCCAAAGGCGTGATCGAAGGGCCTGCGCGGAAACGATCCGCGCGGGCCGGCCACAGGTGCCGTTGGCCAAAAGGGGGCACATGCGCCATTGCAGATCGCACGGATCGTGAGCGTCTTCACACCGTACGCATGCGCACGCATTGCGATGTGACTTCCAGCCGCCCACAATCGGGCATCTCCCCGGAGTCCTCAGCGTGACCGAATCAGCGACCGCAACACCCGCCGCAGCACCCTCTGCTCCCTCCACCGCCTCCCAGTTGCGCCAACGCTGTGCCGAATTCGCCCGTCCCGTGGCGGGTCGCGCCGTATGGCAACTGATCAATACCCTGGTCCCGTTCGCTGCGCTCTGGGCGCTGATGGCCTGGAGCGTGATCGATCAGTGGAACTATCTCTGGACGCTGCTGCTGGCCCTGCCGACCGCCGGCCTGTACGTGCGCACCTTCATCATCCAGCACGACTGCGGGCACGGCTCGTTCTTCGCCAGCCAGCGCGCGAACGACATGGTGGGTCGCTGCCTCGGGGTGGTCACCCTGTTCCCGTACGGTTACTGGAAGAAGACCCACGCGATCCATCACGGCACCTCGGGCAATCTCGACCGCCGCGAAGTGGGCGACATCGAAACCCTCACGGTCGCCGAATATCGCCAGCGCTCGTGGTTCGGCCGCTTCTGCTACCGCTTCTACCGCAGCACCCCGGTGCTGTTGGGCATCGGCCCGATGTACCAGTTCGTGATCAAGCACCGTTTCCCGTTCGACATGCCGTTCACGTGGAAAAAGGAATGGCTGAGTGTGCTGCTCAACAACCTCACGCTTGCGATCGTATTCGTGGCGATGTGGTGGACGGTCGGCTGGCACATCGCGCTGCTGGTGCATCTGCCGGTAGTGCTGATCGCCGGCGCCGCCGGCGTGTGGCTGTTCTACGTGCAGCACACCTTCGAAGGCGCCTACTGGACGCGCGGCGAAGATTGGAGCTCGCACGAGGCCGCGGTGTCCGGCAGTTCGTTCTACGACCTGCCGCGGGTCATGCACTGGTTCACCGGCAACATCGCCTATCACCACATCCATCACCTTGCCAGCCGCATCCCCAACTACCGCCTGCGCGAAGCCTTCGAGTCCAGCCCGGTGCTGCAGCAGGCGCCGCGTCTGACCCTCTGGTCCAGCCTGCGCTGCGCGAAGCTGAAGCTGTGGGACGAGGATCTGAAGCAACTGGTGGGCTTCCCGAAACGCGCCCGGGCCTGAGTCGACGCGGGCCTGAGTCGACGCGTTCCGGAATGAGTGATCCTGCGATGAGCCGCATCCCCGGCTTCATGCCAGTACCGCCATGATCATCCCGCACTACTGGGCCGAAGCCCGCCTTCAGCATCGCGACCGCAAGCGTCAGGTGACGGTGCGGCGTTTCGGCTGGTCCGACACCAGCGAAGCCGAGGCCCAGGCGCACGCCGATGTGCGCGTACGCGAGGCCTATGAGCGTGTCCTCGCGGGCGAGGCGCTGCCCAGGCGCGAGCGGCGGGTCGCCTACAACGGCGCCGACGGCGTACCGATCCGCGAGGAGATCGTCGACCGCCACGGCGACAGCGTGATCACCCGCAACGGCTATGGCGCGCTGTGTCTGAACACGCCGGGCGTGTTGTTCGCGGATATCGATTTCAAACGCGCGAGCGGTCTTCGCCCGATCCTGCTGGCGATGGCCTGTCTATTTGTCATCCTGTCCACGATGTTGGCCGTCGGTTTCGGCATCCCTTCGCTATTGGCAGTGATCATCGCGTTGGTCGTCGCGGCGAGCACGGGTGCGCCATTGATGAACCTCTTGCGCCGGATCTCGATGCGGATACGCGGCGGAGACCAGAAGGTCGCGCGCGACAGGATCGCGGTGTTTCTCGCCAGTCATCCCGACTGGCGCGTCCGCATCTACCGCACGCCCGCAGGCCTGCGCCTGCTCGCGCTGCATCGGTTGTTCGACCCGCGCGAACCCGCGGTGCAGGCGTGTTTCGACGCGCTCGGCGTCGATCCGATGTACGCGCGCATGTGCCACAACCAGCACTGCTTCCGCGCGCGGGTGAGTCCTAAACCATGGCGGATGGGGCTGCCGCGTATGCGGCCTCCGTATTCCGCGGCGTGGCGGCCGGAACACGCGCATCTGCCCGCGCGTCTGGCGTGGGTCGACGTTTACCAGCGCAAGGCGCAGGACTACGCGTCCTGCCGCTACATCGAGACGCTCGGGAATGGCCCGGTCGACGCTGATGCCGATGCGGTGCGCGAACTCCACGATCTGCTGTGTCAGGCGGAGCGCGACCTGGCGATTGCGTAGTTCGCCTTGTAGGAGAGCCTTCAGGCGCCCGACACGTTACCGAAAGAGCTCGGGCCTGAAGGCCCTCCTACAATGCGATGCCGGATCAGCCCGCGATCACGTCGATCATCGCATCGCCGGCTTCGACGCGCTGGCCGCTGCGGATCTTGCAGGTCTTGCGCAGTTCGACCACGCCGTCGACGCGCACCGCGCCGCTGGCGACCAGATGTTTGCCGGCGCCGCCGCTGTCGCAGACGCCGGTCAGCTTCAGCAGTTGGTTCAGTTCGATATGGTCGCGGTCGAGTTCGAAGCGGATCTGGGGCATGGGCAGGGATCGGTGACGCCGATGGCGCGGTCGGGACTAGCATAACGGCGCGCCGTGATCTCCGCCGACAATGCTCCGCCGCGATCGTTTCGCCAGGCGCAGGCTGCTGACACAATGCTGTCAGCAGGGGGCGACGATGCTGTGCGCTCCCGACCACGCGCCGAACACGCGCCCGAATACAGGACATGCCCATGCTCGCCTACACGACCCTCGGTACCCACGACCTCGCCCGCGCTGCGGATTTCTACGATGCGGTGCTCGCCGAACTCGGTGCGAAGCGCTTCATGGAGGAACCCGATTACTACATCGCCTGGGGCAACTCGGAGCACGGCGCCGGTCTGGGCATCACCAATCCGTTCAACAAGGAACCCGCGAGCGTCGGCAACGGCACCATGGTCGCGCTGGCCGCCACCAGCCGCGAACAGGTCGATCGTGTGTATGCCAAGGCGATCGAACTCGGCGGCACCGACGAGGGCGCGCCGGGCCAGCGTTATCCCGGCATGTACGCGGCGTATTTCCGCGACCTCGACGGCAACAAATTGAACTGTTGCTACATGGGCGAATGATCGACGTTGCATGCGTTGCGAGCGCGCGCTCGAACGCCTGCGACGGATCATCCCGATCATCCCTATTCGTTCGATGCGCCGCGCCGACCGCCTGTTCCAGATCGTGCAGTTCATCCGCGGCCGTCGCCTGACGACGGCCGCGCACCTCGCCGAGCGCCTGGAAATCTCGCAGCGTTCGGTCTATCGCGACATCGCCGCGCTGCAGGCGCAGGGCGTGCCGATCGAAGGCGAGGCCGGCGTGGGGTATCGCATGCGCCGCGGTTTCGATCTGCCGCCGCTGATGTTCGATACCGCCGAAGCGCAGGCGCTGGTGGCCTGCGTGCGCATCGCCCAAGCGCGCATCGACACCGGACTTGCGCGACGCGCGGAGGATGCGCTGGCGAAGATCCTGACGGTATTGCCCAGCGCCGAACGCGCCGCCGCCGAAAGTCTGGCGGTGTACGCGCCGTCGGCGGGACCGGACGCCCAAACCCGCGACCGTCTTCAGCAGTTGCGCCATGCCACCGAGGGCAAGAACAGGCTGCGGCTGGATTATCTCGATCTGAAGGACGAGGCGAGCCTGCGCGTGGTGCGGCCGCTGGGCTGTTTCTACTGGGGCAATGTGTGGACGCTGGCCGCGTGGTGCGAGACGCGCCAGGATTTCCGCAATTTCCGCGTCGATCGCATCCGCGCGATCGAGACGCTGGAGGAACGCTTCCGCGACGATCCCGGCAAGACCCTGCCGGATCTACTGCGGATCTACGATTGCGACGAGATGCGCTGAGGCGCAGCGGTGTGCGCAACCTTGCGCAACGGCAAGCGCGCAAAACGTCCTTCATCCCCTGTAGAGCGGCCTTCAGGCCGCTGCTCCAGTGACCTTGTCGAATTCCAGCGGCCTGAAGGCCG
>CALRWS020000032.1:0-61303 GCA_943371935.1 Chitinophaga pinensis
AACAGCAGGTTCTTCCGCAAGCCGTCGCGACTTGCGTCGCTCCCACATCAAGAGACGTTGCGGGCTTCGGCGACTATGCGGACGGCTTGCGCGCCCGGCGGATCGCATCGATCCTTGCCAGCCGCAGCGCTTCGCCCAGCGCCGGGCCTGCCAGACCTTCCTTCATCACATCCGCGCCGCGCACCGACAGCGCCGCCGCATGCAGCTTCAGTAGTTCCGCGGCCTGCGGATAATCGGATTCGCGCATGCCGCCGCGGCCGCGCTTGTCGGCTTCGCAGACCGTGGCGAGCAGGGCGATCCGCTGCGGCTGGCGGAAGCCGTCGTTGCGCGCGAACAGATCGTGGATGCTGCCGCTGCGCAGCTCGAACAGGCGATGCACGTTGAGGTGCTCGCGGCAGGCGGACAGCGCCAGATCGCGATGCGCCGTCGGTACTTTCAGTCGTGCGCACAGCGCCTGCAGCGGATCAAGGCCGCGCTGTTCGTGCAGGATGTGTTTCGGCAGTTCTTCGCTGGGCGTCAGTGCCTTGCCCAGATCGTGGGTAAGCGCGGCGAAGCCGACCAGATCGTCGCCCGGTGCGAGCTGCGCGGCCATGTCGCAGACCATTTCGGTATGCACGCCGGTATCGACTTCGGGATGGTACTCGGCGCGCTGCGGCACGCCGTACAGCGCATCGACTTCCGGCAGCACCACCGCCAGCGCGCCGCAGTCGTGCAGCGTGCGCAGGAATGCAGACGGCGTGGCGCAGCCCAGTGCGCGCGACAGCTCCTGCCAGACGCGTTCGGGCGTGAGGTCGGCCAGTTCGCCCGCGGCGGTCATCTCGCGCATCAGCGTCATGGTTTCCGGCGCGACCGTGAATCCGTGCACGGCGAAGCGGGCCATGAAGCGCGCCGCGCGCAGGACCCGCAGCGGATCCTCGACGAAGGCCTCGCCGACGTGGCGCAGCACGCGATTTTCGAGATCGCGCGCGCCGCCGTACGGATCGACCAGCGTGCCGTCGGCGGCTTCGGCGATCGCATTGATGGTGAAATCGCGGCGGATCAGGTCGTCTTCCAGCGTCACGGTCGGCTCGGCGTGGACCACGAAGCCGCGATAGCCGCGCCCGGATTTGCGCTCGGTGCGCGCCAGCGCGTATTCCTCGCCGGTCTGCGGATGCAGGAACACCGGGAAATCCTTGCCCACGGTCTTGAAGCCGGCGGCCAGCATCGCTTCCGGCGTTTCGCCGACCACCACGTAGTCGCGGTCGCCGCAGGGCAGACCGAGGAGTTTGTCGCGGACCGCGCCGCCGACGAGATAGGTGTGCATCGATGGAACCTGTAGAGCGGCCTTCAGGCCGCTGAAGCATTGCCGTGAATTGCAAGCGGCCTGAAGGCCGCTCTACGTGGGTCATTCATTTCGGTGCGTGTTGTGCGAGCAGACCGATGATCTGCTGCGCGCCGGAATTGCGGCCCAGATGCAGTTCAATCGGCGCGGCCTGCCCCGACAGCCAGATCCGCAGCTCGGCTTCCAGATCGAAATGGCCGGCGGTTTCCAGCGAGAACATGGTGATCGCGCGGTACGGAATGCTGCGGTATTCGGTCTTCTTCGCGGTCACGCCCTGCTTGTTGACCAGGATCACGCGGCGATCGGTGAACACGATCAGGTCGCGGATCAGCGCGAACGCGCGCTGCAGGGTTTCGCCCGGCGCGAGCAGCGGCGCGAATTCCTCTTCGATCTTGTCCAGCGGCTTTTCGCCGGCGTGGCCCAGCAGGCCGTCGAGCAGTCCCATGGCGATGTCCTCAATGCGGAGTGATGGAGTGCGCTGCATTATGCAGCGATCACGCGGCGACGCCGAGAATCTCCGGCAGTTTCCCGCGTACGTCGGTCGGTGCAATGCCGAGTTTCGGCAGACCGTTGTCGTCGCTGGTCGAATCGCGCTGCAGCGAACGCCAGTTGTCGCGGCTGATCGGCTTGCCCGGCAGATGTTCGCCGACTTCCGCCTGCACCCGGCCCAGCGCGGCCGGCAGCGGCAGTACGAAACGCGCCCAGCCCTTCGTTTTCGCGGTGAGTTTGACGATCTCGCCGAGCGTCATCACCTCGGGCCCGACCAGATCGTAACTGCGCCCGATGGTCGCGGCGTCGTCGAGCGCACGGATGAATGCGTCGACGACATCGCCGATCCACACCGGCTGGAAGCGCGCATCGGCGCCGCCCAGCGGCAATCCCGGCGAAAACCGCAGCAATTGCGCGAAGCGGCAGAACAGGCCGTCGCCGGGCCCGGCGATCACCGACGGACGCAACAGCGTCCAGTCGAGTTCCGATCCGCGCACCCGAGCTTCGGCTTCGCCGCGCGCTTTGAGGTAATGGCTCTCGCCTTCGCCCGCGTGCAGCGCGCTCATCTGCAGCAGTCGGCGCACGCCGACGTTCTTCATCGCCGCGAGCGTGGTTTCGGCGAGTTCGACATAGACCTTGCGGAATCCGCTGCCGTCGTCGCCGCGTTCGTTGAGGATGCCGACGAGATTGATCACGACATCGGTGCCGCGAAAGGCGTCGCGCAGGAAGGCCGCCTCGAACACATCGCCGATCTGGATGTCCGCGCCCGCGGGAATGCGCGCGCGGGTGTCGGCGCTGCGCGACAGCACGCGTACGCGGTCGCCCTGCGCGAGCAGCCGCGCGACCAGCGCGCGACCGACGAAGCCGCTGCCGCCGAGGACGACGATGCTGCGGTTCATCGCTGGGTCTTCCGCGCGGGAGCGGGCACGGGAGCGGCAGCCGGCGGCGGCAATTCCGGCGTCGGGCAGACGAAGGTCTTGCGGGTGTCTACGATGCGCCCGGCGAGGCGGTCGGTGATCGGCATCGCGCTGCGGTTGAGCCGCCAGTCGTAGATCACGCTGAAGGCGAGGATGCGCGCGACGTAATCGCGGGTCTCTTTGTAGCTGATGGTTTCGATCCAGAAATCCGCGTCCATGCCCGGACGCTGCGACTGCCAGCGCGCCACCGGCGCCGGGCCGGCGTTGTAGGCGGCGATGGCCGTGTAGGTCATGCCGTATTTGTCTTCGAGTTCGCGCAGGTAGGCGGTGCCGAGCATGATGTTGAACTCGGGCTCGTACAGGCTGTCGCCGCCGCGCCACGGCAGGCCCAGGCGTTTGGCGATACCGGCGCCGGTGCTGGGCAGCACCTGCATCAGGCCGCGGGCATCGGCGTGCGAGCGGGCCTTCGGATTGAACACGCTTTCGGCGCGGATCTCGGCCGCGACCCAGGTCGGGTCGATGCGATGTTTCGCGGCTTCGCGACGGATGATGGTGTCGTGATGCAGCGGGAAGCGCAGCTCGTAGAGCCGCGATTCTTCCGGATACGATTTGCCGCCGGCGTTGATCAGGCCGAATACGCCGCGGTCGAACCAGCCGTTGTCCTGGGCGATATCGACCGCGATGCGGCGCTGTTCGGGCGTGAAGCGCGACAGCGCGTCGTTCCATTCGCGTTCGGCCCAGGCGCCGCGTTCGATCCGGTACAGCAGCATCGCCCGTGCCATCGCCGGATCGCGCGCGACCGCGGTCTTCGCGGTGGCGTCGGTCTTTAGCGTCCACGGGCACAGCGCGTACGGCGAACCGATGCGGTCGGCGGCCAGGAAGCCGTGGAACTCCGGTTTGTTCGCGGCGTCGCGGTAGAGGATCGCGGCATTGGCCTTGTCGCCGCTCATTTCGAGCAGGCGCGCCTCGAAATAGCGCCAGCGCGAATCGCGGCGTTGCTTGTCGCCCATCTTGCGGATGCCGGCCAGTGCGGCCTTCCAGTCGGAGCGCGCCAGCGCTTCGCGCACCCGCCATTCGTGCAGTTTTTCGTCGTAGGCGACGTCGGGCACCGCGTTCAGGCGGCGCGCCGACTCGGGTTCGTACGAGGCCACGGTCCACAGCGCGGCCTGATACAGCGCGCGGCCGCGCTCGACATCGTTCATGCCCAGCGCCTCGGCGAACTTCGGCATCCGGGTTTCGGCGGCCATCGGCAGCGCCTTGGCCTGGCGGGCGAGGCCGTGCGAGGCGATCAGGCGACTGCGCGGGGTCTTCGGCCAGTTGAGGGCGCGGTCGTGCGGCGATTCGACGAAGGCGGCGTAGTCGTTGGCCAGCGCGAACTCCTCGGCCGGCAGCCCGCGCGCGGCGGAGCGCATCACCGCGGGCTGCCATTCGGCAGCGGCTTTCTCGATCCGCTCCCAGCGCAGGGCGGGCGGCAACCCGCCCCTGGCCGCGAGAATGGCCATCGGCGCGTCGCAATCGCCCGGGAGAGATTTGCCGGTGCCGCGCCACAGTGCCTGGGCATCGGTGGTCCAGTCGCCGTCGGTGGCGCCCAGCGCCTGACGGGCGTTGAGCTCGGCGCAGCGCAGGGCGGTGCCTTTCACCGAATCCGACCACGCGGCGCGGAACGCCGGCCAGTCCTCGCGCTTGGCCAGCGCCGCCAGCCACTGGTCGCGGAAGGTTTCGGCCGCGGCCTGGCCGCGATAGCGATTCAGGAACGCCTGGCCGCTGGCCGGCGGCAGCGTGTCGATGCGCTTGCGCAGGCTGGCGTATTCAACCCAGCCGGCCAGCGCGTGGCCGGCGGGCAAGGGATTATCTGGCTCGGTGCCGCGCTCGGCGGCGTCCAGTGCGGCGCGCGCCTGAACGAGTGTGGCGGTGTCGTTCTGGGCGTGGCAGGCGGCGGAGAGCCCGGCGGCGAGCAGACCGATGATGGCGGAGAGAAGTGGGGTTCGCATGACCGCGACTATAGCGAAGCCCACGCATGCGGTCAGCGACAGTATCGTGGCAGCGACAGGTTCGTGCGAACTGCGGCTTCGTGGGAGCGATCGCTCTTGCAGGAGCGACGGAAGTCGCGATGGGCACAGGCAGCGTCTTCCGGAATCCGTCGCGACTTGCGTCGCTCCCACAAAAGCCGTCGCTCCTGCAAGAGCCGTCGCTCCTACAAGAGCCGTCGCTCCTACAAGGCGGCGCGCCGCGGCCGCCCTTCGGCGACCGCCTGCGCGAACGCGGCCGACAGGCGCTGCAGCGCGGTGCGGCGCTGGGCCGGCGTCCAGCGGTGGCGATAGGCGATGCCCATGCCGGCCGGAGTCTTGTTCGCATCGATGATGTAGATCCGGCCATCGTCGTCGTCGCGCAGCACGTCGAGTTCGCCGAAATCCAGATGCATCCCGCGGCAGAAGGCGAGGATCCGCTGTTGCTCGACTGCGCTGAACAGGTCGTCGGTTTCCACCAGGCGGCAGGCGGTGGCGTCGGTTTTCAGGTGTTCGACGATCGGCGCCCGCTCCAGCACGTAGCACAGCGGCAGGCTGCCGGCGATCACCGGCACCCGATAGTTCACGGTGCGGCCGTGCTCGCGGCATTCGATCAGGCGCTGGTAGACCATGCGCGGGTCCGGGTCGCTGATCGGCGTAGTGACTACGCCGCCGCGGCCGCGCGCGTTCTCGTCGGTCTTCACCGCGCAGGTGCCGTGCCAGGTGTGCGGATCGACTTCGGCGCCGTAGCCGAACACCGCGCGCATCACTTCGTCCACGTGGCGCTTGCTGATGTCGCGACAGTCGATGTTCCAGACCGGCATGCGTTCAGCGAGTGTTTCCAGTGCCGGATCCGGATCCATCCACGTGCGGTCGGCCCATGCGACCGCAAGATCGAAGTCGGCGCCGATGTCGCTCACGCCCTGATAGTCGAGTTCATGCAGCATCGCGACCAGCGTGTAGCCGTCCATGGTCGGGAATTCGGGATGGAAAAGCACGCGCATCGTCGGTCTCGGTCTGGATCGGTCGTCAAGGGGGCGGTCGTGAAGGCATCAATCGAGCAGGCGGGCCAGCGGCGTGGATGCCAGCGACCGGCGCAGCGCGTCGGCGTTGTCGAGCAGTCGCTCCAGCGGCTCCGGGTTCTGGCGGATGCTGCGCGCCTGCAGCGGGCGCGGCGACAGGCCGAGGTAGTCGCAGAGCCGGCGCTGTTCGCCGGCATCGAACAGCGATTCGTAGCGCAGTTCGAGCCAGCGCTGGCCGCTGCGCTGCATCACGTCGGTCAGGCCGTCGTAGAAGGCCTGCACCTGCCGGACATGCCGGTCCAGTTCATCGCGCTCGACATGCACGCGCGGCCGCGCGGCCGGATCAATGTCCTGCCCGCCGACTTCGCCGGCATACGCTTCCCAGCGGCCGGTGATGTCCGCGATGCGCTCGGACACAAGTGCGCGCAGCGGATTGTTCCGGCGCAGCACGATTTTGGCGACGCCGCTGTCTTCCAGCACCGCCTGCAGAATCTCAGGATGCTGCTCAGGCGTCATCTTGAACCCGACGCAGGCATTGCCGCGCGCGTATCGCCAGACCTGCGACAGATACTCGACGGGATCGCGTTCGCGTGCGGCGATATCGTGCAGCGGCGTCGCGGTGTCGCGCAGATCCAGCGCGGTGAAGATGCCGCGCGGGTTGAATAGTTCGTGATGGCAGAGCGCGTCCGGGTGGCTGTCGATCAGCGTGCACAGCAGATTGCTGCCGCTACGGCGGGCCGACAGGATCACGAAGCGCCGCGGCCTATCAGCCACGCACAGTCTCCGGTCGCTGCTGCATGGCCTGCAGGCGGTTGATCACCTGCAGATCGCTGCTGCGCACCAGATAGTTGCTGCCGTCGTAGGACGACGCCAGCAGGCGGTCGCTGCTTCCGGGCGAGGCGGCGGACACGCGGGCAATGGCGCTGATGCCGTTGGCCGCGATCTGCCGACGCAGGATCGCGCCCGTGCTCAGGTCGACGCGCAGCAGTTCGCCCCAGTAGTTGGTCACGACGACCGTCTCGCGATCGACGAAGCACACCGCCTTGGGCGAGCGCCGGCCCAGATCGAAGGCCTGCAGCAGCACGCCGTCGTCGAGCCTATAGATCAGCAGATGGAAATCGCGGCCGGTGCTGGCGAGGAACTCGCCGCTGGGATCGAGATCGATGTCGTCGATGATCGCGGTATGGCCGGCGAAGCGGTGCAGCAATTCGCCGGAAAAGCGCCACGAGGTGAGCACGCCGTCGGCGCTGCAGCTCACGCCGACCGGACGCGTGGGATGCAGGCGCAGCGCCTTCACCGCGTTCTCGTGGTGCGCGAAGCGATCCTGTACGCAGCCGTCGCGATCGGTGCGCACGACCGCGCCGGAATAGCAGGCGACGAACAGTGCGTTTTCCCAGCCCCGCTGAGTGCTGGCGCGGATGCAGTTGATCGGGCCCTCGCCAAGATGGGTGGCGGTGTCGGCGTGCAGTGCATCCCCGGTGCGCGTGAACACATGCAGATGCTGGTCGTGTGCGCCGCCGATGATGCGCTGCCCGTCATCCAGTACGGTGACCGCATTCATCAGCATGCGCCCGGTGCTCGGCGCGGCGCGGGTCAGCCAGTGCGCCGCGGTGTCGGTCAGATGTCCCAGGCGCACGTGCCCGGCGTCGTTGACCACCGCGATGTCGCCATTGCCGGCGCTGGCGATGTCGTTGAAACAATCGTTGCCGATCGCTTCGTTGTCGGCGGCGGCGCCGAGTTCGGTCAGGAAACGTCCGTCGTGCGCCTGCCAGACCAGCACGGTGCCGTCGAAGGTGCCGGCCACGATGTGCTGCCCGTCGGGCGACCAGTTGAACGAACGCTCCCACTGCCGCGCGCGCGCTTCGAGACTCAGCCGATGGCTGAAATCGTTGCCGTCCCAGACGTGGATCGCCTGATCGTAGGCGGCGCTGAGGATCGCGCCGTCGCGCGGCGAGCACGCCACTTTCTTGATGCCGGAGCGATGCGCGGGAATCGTCGCGAGTATGTCGCCGCCGAGGATCGAAAACACCCTAATGCAGCCGTCGTCGCAGCCCAGCACCACGCGGCCATGGTGCGTGTCGATCGCGCAGGTGTCGGTCTCGGTCTCGAACGGGCCCCACATCCGCAGCGGCGCACCGCTGCGGATATCCCAGACGCGCAGTGTCTTGTCGTCGCCCGAGGTATACAGATGCCGGTCGTCGGCGCAGATGCTCAGCACGTCGCGCTCGTGGCCTTCGATGCAGCGGGTGATGGCGCCGGTGTCGAGATCCCACAGCAGGATGCGCCGGTCGCGCGATACCGACGCGCCGCGGCGTTCGCCGATGAAACAGAAATCCTCGACGTCGTCGCTGTGGCCGAGCAGCCGCTGCAGGCGCGTACCGCTACGCAGATCCCAGAGCAGGATGCTGTAGTCGGACGACACCGACGCGGCGCGCAATCCGTCCGCGGAGACCACGATCCGGTTGACCAGATGATCGTGATGGCCGAGCAGGGTCACCGCGCCGTTGTCCAGATCGAAACGCGCCACCGCGCCGTCGTAGGCCGACGTAACGATCTGTCGCGTGTTCGGGACCCACGCGGCGGTGGTGACCGGACCGCGATGGCGTCGGAAATCGAAGGCCGGCGCGGCGGCTTGCGCAGCGCCCGTGTGTGCCGCCGACATCGCCGATGCATCGGCGGATGCGGGCGAAGCTGCGAGTGTATCGATGGTCGCCATGCGTCACCTGTTGCGTGGAGTCAGAAACGGATCGTCGCCGTGGCGCTGCCGGGCAGGGGTTCGTGCATCCCCCCCTGCCACGTAGACAGCAGGCTGGCGTAGGCGGCCGCCTGGATGCCGCCGACCGGGCAGTTGTTGGCGTCGGCGCCGAGCAGCCAGGCCTGTGGGCAGCGTTCGGCGATGACGTCGATCCAGCGCGAGAACGCGTGCAGGCGTTCGGCATGGCGCAGATGCCACAGCGCATGCACCGACGAGAACGCGTTGCTCCACCACACCAGCGACGGGCCGTCCGACGGCGTGCCCAGCGCGGTTTCCGGCGCCTGCAGCAGATCGACCTCCACGAAACGGTGGCGCAATCGCCGCGTGGCGTTCCACTGTTCGGCGAAGGCATCGGCGCCGCCCCAGTCCTGCAGCTCGCGCGCCCACAACTGCTCCAGCTCGTCGCGTTCCGGCATCTGCCCGCGCGCGGTCGAGCGCAGCCAGTAGTGGGTTTCGGCGGGATTCAAGCGCGGCAGCAGGAACGACGGCAGGTCGTAACCATCCCAGTGTTCGATCAGCAGTCGACGGAACGCCAGCGCCTCGCTGCTGTAATCGAAGAACACGACTTCGGTGTCGGGCGTGTAGCCGTGGCTGCGCAGGATCGCGTTGGGTTTGAAGCCGGCGGCGACGCAGTACAGAGAGCGCAGCGGTTGTACGTTCTCCACGTGCACATCGTCGTAGGGTTCGAGATTCCAGATGAACACGCCGCGCTGGCACTGGTCGAGCGTGCGCGCCAGCGAGGCCACGAATTCGCCCAGCGGTGCCTGCAACTGCGTGGTGTCGACCTGTGCGGGCGACTGCGACAGCGCCTGCGCGTGCGCTTCGCGCTGCGGCTCCAGATCGCGTCCGCGTTGCAGCGCCTGCGCCGGGCTGTCGGCAATGCCGTCGGCGGTCGCGAGCGACAGCCACGGCTGCCGCGCGTCGCGTTGCAGATGCGGGCGGCCGCGCGCCTGCCAGCGCTGCAGATCGACCAGCCAGCAGGCGTCGTGGATCGCGTTTGCCGACACTTTGCGACCGACCAGCCAGGCATCGTCGCCGAGCGCGGCGATCAGCAGTTCGACCAGCTCGGGCGCCGAGGCGCCCTTCGGCCGCAGGGTTTCGATCACCAGATGGCCGCAGGCCTGCACCAGGCAATAGCGCACGCCGCGCTCCGCGGCCAGCGCTAGCAATTGGTCGGGGTCGCTGTGCTCGACCATCGATCCGGCATACGACCAGCGCGACCACGCGAACGTGAGTTCGCGGCACCGCTCACCCAGCGCCGCATCGCGCAAGCGGTCGCGCACATCGAGCACGCCGTAAATGAAGGTGGGCGACGTCGTCATGCGGCCGCTCCCGGCGCGGCGTCCGCGCGTTGCGGTCGTCCCCACACCACCAGATCCTCGCCGACCGGCAGATAATGCGGCTGCGCGATGCGCGTGTGCTGATGGCGCAGCAGACCCTGGCGCGGCGCGAACGCCGGCACACCGCCCACCATCATCGGTGCGACCGTCAGCACCAGCAGATCGAACAATTGCCGATTGACGATCTGGGTGAGGATGCGGCCGCCGCCTTCGATCATCAGATTGCGCACGCCGCGCTGGCGCAGTTGCGCCATCAGCGCCACCAGGTCGACGCGATCGGCGCCGTCGGCGGGCACGATCAGCACTTCGGCGCCCAGCGATTCCAGTCGCCGTACGCGCTGCGGATCGGCGCGGTGGGTGGTCGCGATCCACACGCGCCGGTCAGGATGCGACAACAGCTTGGCGTCGATGGGAAAGCGCAGACGGCTGTCGACGACGATCGGCTGCGGATGATGGCCTTCGGCCTCGCGGACGGTGAGGCTGGGGTCGTCGGACAGCACGGTGCCGATGCCGACCAGAATGCCGTCGTGCGCGGCGCGCAGACGATGGGTGAAACAGCGCGCGGCGCCGCCGCTGATCGCCAGCGGCCGGTCCTCGGCGCCGGCCGCGCAGCCGTCCAGGCTCTGCGCGTAGCTCAGGGTCACGAACGGACGCGCGGTCATCGGCTGCGTGCGGGCGCGATCGAGGAGTTCAAACAGCGCATCCATCGCCGGCGGACGGACGCCGATGTCATCGCCGACTGGCGCATCCAGCAGATGCCCCATGCGCTCGGCCTTGGTGTGCAGATAATCGCGATTCTGCGGCCGCGGCGGAATCACCAGCGGCACACGTGCTGCGACCTTGATGCCGTAGCCGGTGAGCCCGGCGACCTTGGTCGGATTATTGGTGAGCAGTTGCACCGTATCGATGCCCAGCGCATTCAGGATCTGCGCCGCGACGCCGTAATCGCGGGCGTCTGGCAGATGGCCGAGGCGGATGTTGGCATCGACCGTGTCCAGCCCCTGATCCTGCAGGTTGTAGGCGCGCAGTTTTTCGGCCAGGCCGATGCCGCGGCCTTCCTGGCGCAGGTACAGGATCACGCCGCGTCCGGCGGACGCGACGCGACGCATCGATTCCGCAAGCTGTTCGCCGCAGTCGCAGCGACGCGAGCCCAGCACGTCGCCGGTGAAGCACTCCGAATGCAGGCGGACAAGCAGCGGCGGACCCTCGTGCAATTCGCCCATGTACAGCGCCACGTGCTCCTTGCCGTCGAAAGCGTCGAACACCGCGGTCTGGAAATCGCCGACATCGATCGGCATGCGCGCGCAGGCCACGTCGAGTCTGGTGATCGCGCTTCCGTTCGAGGCAAGCTCGGTCGCGGCGTGATCGGTCGTCGCCAGTGTGGTTGTCGCATGTTTGTTCATGGCGCTGACTCCAGTTCGGTGCGCGGTTGCATCACGGCCTGCATTCGCGCCGTTTCGAAGGCGAGGCCGGCGGCTACCGCGTCGCTGGACGCGGTTCGCGGCATGAGGTCTTCCAACTGTTGCCACAGCTCGTAGAACTTGGCGAGGCTGGGCGCCTGCTCGAACAGCGCCGGTGGGCGCGGCTCCCAGGGTTTGTAGCGGCCGGCCATGTGCACGATGCGCGCATCATGGAAATGCAGGCGATACGCCCGGCGGATCTTCGCTTCCAGCACGGGCATGTAGTTGTAGCGGCCATCGAGCAGGGCCGCGCGCCCGGCGAAGCGCCGGTTGAGGATCAGCTGATCGGTCCACCCGAGCGTTTCCACATCCGCCCAGGTCGCCGGATCGATGTCCGCGACCAGACGGTCGCGCAGCGCTCTGTCCAGCATTTCCGGTCCGATCGACAGCACGCCGGTGTTGAAGCAATGACTCAATGCGGCGCCGTAGCGGCGCTGGTTGGCGATGCGCGCCGCATCGGCATCGCCGAGCAGTTCGTCGTAGTGGCTGCCGTCGGCGCAGGCCAGCAGCGGACGCGCATCGAGGAACAGCGCCGACAGATCGCCGGTGACGAATGCGTCGCTGTCGATGTAGACGACGCGTTCGAAGTCGTCCAGCCCGAACGCCTCCAGCGATGCGAAGCGCGGGCCGGCGGCGCGAAGTTCCGGAATGGCGGCGGCCAGCGCGGCGACGCGCTGTTCGAGATCGTTGCCGGGGCTGATGAATGCCACAGGGCCCAGCGCCGCAAGCCGCGTCCGCGACGCGTCGCTCAAGGATCGATTGCAGAGCACGAGGATGCGACCGCCGAACCACGGGTTGTTGCGCAGGAAGCTGAAGATCAGCATTTCCGTGCCGGCGACGAAGCCATCGTCGGAGATCGTGAGCAGACAGTGCGGGGTCGATGTCATGGCGTGATCACTGCGTCGTGCCGCTGACCGGAATCCGGTCGAACAGGAAGCTCATGTCGCCCATACCGAACGGCCAGCCGGGTTCGTTGGTGGCGGGCGCGTGGCAGGCGAAACAGTCGCGCCCCATCAACGGCGTCGAACCCGGCGTGCTCACCAGACAGGTGCCGTCCTGCATCCAGGTTTCCATCGAGGTATTGGCCAGACGCAGATCGCCGGCGCGTGCGCGCTGCGGCGCGGTGGTAGAGCCGGCGCAGGTGCTCGGGAATCGCGAGCGCGGCGGTTGCGTGGTCAGCATCGGACCGTCGTCGTAGCGGAAACAGCCCACGCCGGGCGCGTGGCCCGCCATGTACACGGAACCGATCAACGCGTAATACCGCCATTTATCGGCGAGCGCTGCGGGGAAATCGTCCGCCAAAGCCTGATTGAGGCACGCGACCTGTTCGCCCTCCGCGCCGGAGCCGCTGCAGCGCGGCTGCGCCACTGTGCGGCATACGTTGATGCGATGGAATCGTGTGTTCGCGTCGCTGTCGACCTGCACGCCGTTGACCGATGCCAGGCGCGGATCGATGTTGCACAGCGGCGTCGCCGAGGGTGTGCCGCAGGTCTGGTTCTGCAGCGTCTGCCCATCGGCGGCGACGGTGTACCGGTATGCGCCATCCGGCACCGCGCAGCGCGCGCCGTCGCCGCCCTGTGCGCGATAACTCGTCCAGTCGAACAGATTCCAGTCCGGCAGTGTTTTGCCGGGACGCAGCGGGTCGGCGGGCGCAGGCGCGATCGGTGCGCTGCCGCCGGGCGAACAGTCGGGCGCGTTCGCGACATGCTCGAACGTGGCCCAGGTCATCTCGCCAAGCGTCGGCGTCTTCTGCACCAGATGCAGACCGATCAATCCCCACCAGTGGCCGCGTGCGTCGCGCTCGCAGTGCATCGTCGCGGCGGGGCAGGGTTTGCCCACGGGATACGAACGCCAGGACGTCTTGATGCTGATCACGCCGGGCGTTTTCTCCGAACCCGACGGCAACCACACGCCGCCGCTGGACGGATCGCGCTGGAATGCGGCTTCCGCCGCGGACAGCACGTCGGCGCGATAGGTGCGCGATGTCGTGAGGTAATCGACGAACACCTTGTTGACGCGTACGTCGTAACCGACGCGGCGATGCGCGCTGTCGATCAATTCAAAGCTGTCGCCGGGCTGGCCTTCGCGCGAGGTCTTGCGCAATGCGCGCGTCGATAGCGGCTTGAAGCCGTCGCGCCAGCGCGGCGAAGAGCCGTCCTGCGGGATCGCGTCGTACCACGGGGCCATCGACATGAAGCGCGGGTGTCCGTCGCTGTCGTCGTGCGCCAGGTACAGGAAGTTGTTGAGGACGAAGCGCTGCATCTGGCAGTTGTCCGCCTGCGCGGGCACATCGGTCCACAGGCGTTTTCCGTTCACGCCGGCGATGCTGCAT
Organism: Chitinophaga pinensis; assembly: GCA_943371935.1. Taxonomy (GTDB): domain Bacteria; phylum Pseudomonadota; class Gammaproteobacteria; order Xanthomonadales; family Xanthomonadaceae; genus Lysobacter_I. The sequence goes on from CALRWS020000032.1 coordinate 13,643, forward strand.
CGTGGGCTTGCATCGCTGGCGCCAGGCATGGGCTGTCGATCGGGCGCAGTGTCGTGACGGGTGCACGCCGAGGTCAGTGCGAGCAGTGCGGCGATCGCCGGAAAGGCTGTTTTCATAGGTTCCCTCCCTGAAGGCTATGGCAGCGGCGCATCCTGATGTGCCGGCACTGTACGGGAAAAAGAGCAGCGATGGAATCTGTTGCGGACGATGTCGCGCGGATGCGCTTCGCTTGCGAAAAACAACCCGCATGCAACCCGAAGACGACCCGAATGCGACCCGTTCGCCAACTACGCTTCAGGGCGCACCTGCGGACATTTCCGTTCGCTGTACGCAGGTCGTTTTCATCACGTAGGATGCCGCTGCGGCGGTTCCGCATCGTCGCATTCAAGGGGGCGCGATCGAGGGGGGCATGATTCCTGCGCACAGCCTGCATGCCCGATGCCGGGTGGATGCGCGCTTTCGCGGATATCGGATCCATCCGCGTTCCATCCAACGACCCTGGTTATGAATCAGTGCGTCATCAATCAGTTCGTCATCCACCAGTCCGTCATCCACTGGAATGTCGTCCATCATGAAAGGAGTTCACTAGATGTCCACAAGCACCACCATCCTCGCGACCGCGCCGCGTGCGGCGAACAATGCCAAGATTGCACTTGCGGCTGCGCAGGCGCATGCGCAGGTTGCCGTCGCCGTCGAGCTGTACACCATCCCGTTCTATCTCAGCGCGCTGGCTTCGATCATTCCGCCCGGCGCGCCCAACGCGACCGACAAGTCCAAGGCCGCCTACGCGTCCGTACTGAGCGTCTGCACCGAAGAGATGTTGCACCTGCAACTCGCGGCCAACATGTGCATCGCACTGGGCACCATGCCCGATTACACCGCGCCGATCTACGGCAGCGTACCGACATTCCCGGACGGCACGCCGATCCTCGATCCCACCGATCCGGCGACGGGCGACAGCGGTATCCTCAACGCGACCATCGGCAACATCCTGCAGGCATTGCCGACGATGCTGGATATCGAGGTTCCGACCGAATTCGAAGCCGCGCGGCTGACGCCGCCCTATCGGTCCATCGGCCAGATGTACGCGGCGCTGCGCGCGTTGACGCGGCTTGCGGGCAAGGAAGTGCCGTGGACGATGACCAACCAGCAGAGCGTCTTCGCATCGGGTCAATCGTTTACGCAGACCATCGGGAATTTCGTCGATCTTTCCGCGGCGATCGATGTCATCTGCGAACAGGGCGAAGGCCAGGCACAGTCGCCGCCGCCAACGGCGCCATTCACCGCCAGCGAATTCACGGTCGCGTCCGCCGATCAGCTCACCGGCACGGGCTCCGATCCGGCCACGCAGGCGCAGTTCAGTCATTTCGGCCGCTTCCTGAATGTGCAGGCATTGGGATTGACCAGCGCGGATCTGGTCTACAGCGGCACGGCGACCTTCGCTCCGACCACTCCGGGAAACGTGACGCTGCAGACGGATTTCGCCGCGCTGATTTCCACTCTCAATGGCATCTGGGCAGGCACCACCAGCGTCAACGGCATCTGGAGCATGACCAACCTGCTGACCGATGCCGCCAATGTCTGGGCCGCCGGGAATATCCCGCAATGGACGCCTGCCGAGATCAGCTGAGTCTGCGGTTGCAGGGCAGGCATCGGCCTCGCGCTTCGAGCCGATCCGCTGTTCGAGAGAGGGTCTGGCACAAGGCTCGACGATGAACCGCGTGGCGCAAGCCGCGCGGTTTTTTCGTGGTCGGCGCGTGGCCTGCGACTTCAGAACCCGACCTGCTCGGGTTCCGAAAAAACGTGATCAATATCAAGAAATGTGATCGCGGCAAGTTATGATCCGTCCAAACAAAGGACAGGGATTCCAGATGCAGGGTCGGCAGGGGGGCGCCGCACGGCGCAATGGTTCGATGGCGGTCGCAGGCGGTGGTTTCTTGGCGCGGGTGAAGGTCGGGTTCGCGATGCTGCAGCTCACCTTCGTGGTGGGCCTGGGTCACCCCGGCGCGATCCCCAGCAGTTACGCGCAATCGTCTCCGATTCCCTTCGATCTGATCGGCGATCAGGCCGCGGTGAGTCTGGCCGGCGAGTTGCCGGCCCACGATCCCGCCGTCGGCCGGCTCGCGGGTTCGGCCGGGGTCTCCGGCGGTTCGGCGAGCTACGAGATTCCCATCGCCATCCCGCCCGGTCGCCGCGGCATGCAGCCATCGGTATCGCTGAACTACAGCAGCCGCGCCGGCAACGGCATCGCCGGGATGGGCTGGTCGCTGTCGGGTCTGTCGTCGCTGCACCGCTGCCCGCAGACGCTGGAACAGGACGGCCAGATCCGCGCGGTGCAACTCGACGCCAACGACCGTCTGTGCCTCGACGGCCAGCGACTGGTGGCCACCAGCGGTGGTTACGGCTCATCGGGTACCACCTATGGCACCGAGATGGAATCGTTCGCGCGCGTGACCCAGCTCGGTGGCGATCTGACATCGGCCGCCACCTACTTCAAGGTCGAGCGCAAGTCCGGCGAGATCGCGTACTACGGCAACACCGGCAGCGGGGCGTCGCCCGCACGCGTGGTGCCCGGCGGCGTGAGCGTGCCGCTGACCTGGATGGTGGCGCGCACGGAAGACCGTGTGGGTAACGCCATGCATTACGCCTACACCAGTTACGGCGACGGCGAGACATTGGTGAACGCGATCCGTTACACCGGCACGTTGAGCGCGGTCGGCAACCGCCTCGTCTCGTTCAACTACGAAGACCGCCCGGTGGGCGCCGGTACCAACGATCGTTCCTCGTCCTATCTCGCCGGCGGTCTGACCCGGCAGACCAAGCGTCTCACGTCGATCGTCACCTTCGTCGACAGCACGCCGGTGCGCAGCTACGTATTGAGCTACGGCAGCGGCGTGAGCACGTCTACCGGACGCAGCCTGCTGCAGTCCGTCGTCGATTGCGCCTACGACGGCGCCAACTGGGTCTGCAAGCCGCCGACCATGTTCGCGTGGCAGCAGGGGGCGATTGCGCGTTCACTCAAGCAAATGGCGCTGATGCCCCAGTTCGCCGGCACCGGGCACAGCAGCATTCGGCCGCTGGGCGATATGGACGGCGATGGCGCTACCGAAGTGCTGGTCGACTTCCGGACCATCGTCTCGCTGACGCCGGAGCGCACGACGCGCTGGTCGATGCCGATTCCGGCTCAGTACGCGATCTTCAATCTGGGCCAGGCGTCGTCGGACTTCAATCAGGACGGACGGGTCGATTTCGTGGCCCGGGATACCGTTACCAGCCGGATCGTGGTCCGCTCGTGGAGCGGCTCGCCGACGGACACGAACTTCGCAACCGCCTTCGGCACGATCCTCGATACCGGCATCACGGTGGATGGCATGGCCGGTTCCGGCTCGGTCGAGGGCCTGGTGCACGTGGGCGATATGGATGGCGACGGCCGTTCCGACATCGTGATCGAGCGACGGCAGGCCAGTCCGACCACCGGCTGCGTCAACAAGATTTTCGTCTATCGCAACACTTCGAACGGGACATCGCCGCCGACTTTCGTCGAAATCGCGAACCACTGCCTGTCTGGCTATCTCGCCAATTCGGCGACATGGTTCAGCGAAGGCGTGCAGTCGGTGCGGGACTTCGATGGTGATGGACTGATGGATCTGTGGATCGAGTCTGCGGAGATCCAATGGAGCGACGGCAGCGCCAAGGGTCACCGCCTCGACCGCATCCTGTTCGGCAGCAAAAGCGGCAGCACGTATTCGCTGGTGAATAAAGTGTTCTCGACCCTGTTCCAGAGCGGCCACGCGCGGACTTCCCAGGAAGCGGAGCCGGGCGTGTTCTCGCTGTGGACCGATCTCAATGGCGATGGCCTGGACGACTGGTTGTATGCCGGTTACGACAATACCGCTGGTGTGCCGCGCTGGTTCCTTCGCTACAACCGCGGTGGTTTACTCGGACAACGCCACAATCTGAACACCAGTGTCGGATTGACCGGCTGCGGCAATGGTTCCGGCCAGAGCAATACGCGCTGCGCCGAAATCTGGCAACCGTGGCAGGCCCAGCACCTGCAGCCCACCGATACCGATGGAGACGGGCGCAGCGAACTGCTGTTTCCCACTGCGTTCGCGGCCAATGTCTGCATATTCAAGCCTGTCGACAACGGTGTTTGCCCCGGCGGCGACGGCACTGGCCCGGCTTGCCAGCAACGCTGGGTGTGCCCTGAGCATCCGGTGACCGGCCAGTCGCCGCCGCTGATCGCGCGGGTGGTGAGCGACATGAACGGTGACGGACATCCCGAGCCGGGGACGTTGCACGGCGAACTCACGCTGGGCACCCATGCCACCGGCGGTACCGACTTCAGCACCTACAGGATGAGCGAGCTGCGGATCATCGAGGCGGCCGACGGCACGCCGACGGTCGTCACCGCCGAGACCAACCTGCTGTCCGGCGCGGTGAACGATGCTTCCGACGACCTGTACGGCGACGGCCACGCCGATATGTTGATGCGTAGCTCGCCCGAATTCGGCTCGCGCGACGAGTTCGGCATCCCCGTCGAACGCGGCGACGGTACCCCGATCAGCGAAACCGATTCGCCGCGCACATTGCCCAACGGTCTGCCGATCTTCACCGGCAAGGTGCTGATCAACGAGAACGAAGGCCCCGGCGCCGCCAAGAACCCGGACGGCATCACCCCGCAAACGCAGGACATGCTGAAGATGGTCACCGACGGCTTCGGCCAGCAGGTGGTCTGGAACTATTCGCCGCTGGCGGGCGAGGCCGGGCGCACGGCGGGGATGACGCCGCTGTACACGGTGCCGATGGTCGCATCGCAGCGTTACATCGACGAGCGCCACATCTATTTCACTTCCTCGATGCAGGTGGTGGATTCGATGATCCAGAGCGACGGCATCGGCGGGTTCCGCACTTGGCGCTACGGCTACGGCGAGGCGATGTACAACACCCAGGGGCGCGGCTTCCAGGGCTTCCGCACGATCATCGAAGAGGACGCCCTGGCGGGCCTGCGCACCACCACGACCTTCCACCAGAAATTCCCGCTCACCAGCCAGCCGGAGCGTGTGGTCACCAATCCGATCGCGCGCACCGGCGAGGACGGCCCGATCAGCAAGCAGCTCTATACCTGGCGCTGCGACCGCAGCAACCGGGCGAACGCGGCCGCCTGCGTGCCGGCGCTGGGCACACCGACGCGCTACTTCCCGTTCCTCGATGTAAAAGAGAGCTGGAGCTACGACGCCACCACGGCCGCGGCCGGCGGCACCCCGGCGACCTTGGGCTACACGCAGGAATCTGCGGCGAGCAGCGCGGGCTGTACCGCGGCGCTGGCCTCGACCTCGGGCTACGACGCCCACGGCAATCTCACCGCGCGCACCGTTTACACCAGCGACCTTGGCAGCGGCACGGCCAGCGGCACCCGCGCGCGGCTGGACTGGCAGTGCGTGAGCGAGAGCAACACCTACACCGTGGACACCGCGAACTGGTGGCTGGACAAGCTGACCGCCAAGTCCGCGACCACCTCGGTGAGCTGGGATACCGCGCAGCACGCGCTGCCATCCGGCACCGCCAACCCGCTGCGCACCGTGAGCAGCAGCTACACCTGGAACGCGAACCGCACGCTGTCGACGGAGACGGTGCAGGCGGGCGTGGCCCTGCAGCAGCGGGTGACTGCGTACACGTATCCGTCGAGCAACAACTACGGCCTGCCCACGGGCGTTGCGGTCAGTGCGGACGGCGACGCCAACGGCACGCGCAGCACCGGCACCAGCTACACGGCGGACGGCTACTTCCCGCTGGCGGTGGTCAACGCACTGAACCACAGCGCGACCACGACGGTGCGGGCCGGCGACGGCCAGCCCAGCAGCGTGACCGACGCGAACGGCCTGCGCACGCTCATCGATTACGACGCGTTCGGATTCGCGACGCGGAAGAAATTCCGGGGTGCGACCGATGCGGTGTATCTGGCGCCCGACCAGCAGATCGCGCTGACCGGCTGCCTGCTGTCGGTGACGTGCTGGCGCCCGGTGGAGCAGTACCAGGTGACGACGGTACAGGACGGCAGCCCGACACGGATCGACCGCTACGACGCGTTGGGGCGGGCGTCGGTGATGGCGGAGAAGATGCTGGACGGCGACTGGTCGCACGTGATCAGCGAGTACAACGCCAAGGGCCAACTGGTTTGGCGGACGGAACCGCTGATTTCGTCGCAACCGAGCTGGGTGTGGACGACTTACTTCTACGACGACATCCTGGGCCGGATGACGAAGAAGATCGTGCCCAAGCAGGGCGAGGACGGTCGCGGGAATATGGTCACCGACTATGTCTACGCCGGACGTACGACCAACATTCAGGTCTGCGGCAGTACGGACAGCGGCACCGGCAATTGCCTGAATCTATCGCGGACCACCGACAGCCTGGGAAGATACGTCGAGACCCGGGACGCGCTGAACGGGCGCACGCGGTTCTGGTACGAGGCCAACGGCAACGTGGCCGCGATCGAGGACGCGAACAACGTTGTGACGAAGGCGGCCTACAACAGCATCGGCCAGCGCACGGGGGTGAACGACCCTAATCAGGGCGCGTGGAGTTTCTTGTACAACGCGCTGGGCGAGGTGACGACGCAGACCGACGCGCGCGGCATCGCGACGCATCTGGGTTACGACAAGCTGGGCCGCCCGTTCTGGCGCACGGCGACGGTGGACGCGACCGGCGACGGCGCGGCGGATCTGGTGGAGGACAGCTGGACCTACGACCCGCTCAACGCCAAGGGCGCGCCGGACGCCAGCCTGCGCCAGATCAACGGCGCGACCGAGCGTTGGACGGGCACGGCCTACGACGCGCTGGCGCGGCCGTTCCAGGCGACCGTGGTGCAGGCAATGACCAGCGGCACGCAGCAGTACACGCAGCGGACGAAGTACGACAGCTACTACGGAAGACCGGTGGGCCAGGAGTTCCCCAACGGCGAAGCGGTGCAGGTGCTGTACTCGATCTACGGTCACGGGATGGTGGAGAAGGAGCCGGTGAGCGGTGTGGAATACCGGCGCATCAATACGATGAACGCGCGCGGCCAGGCCACGCAGGAGACCTTCGGCAACGGGGTAGTGCTGACGCCGACGTACCAGTTCCAGACGGGCCAGCTCACCGGTCTGACCTACAGCAACGGCGGCGGCACGCTGCGCCAGCTGGGCTACGGCTATGACGTGTTCGGCAACCTCAAGCGCCAGAGTCTGGGCGGCGGCGCGAGCCGCGAGGACTACAGCTACGACCAGTTGCACCGGCTGGTGCAGTCGATCAGATCCGGCGCGGCCAGTGGCACGGTGAACTACGGCTTCGACGCGGTGGGCAATCTGACGAAGAAGAGCGACTTCAGCAGTAATAGCAACAACGCCTACAGCTACACCGGCGCGACCTGCGGAGGCGGCGCGAACGCGGTGAAGTCGGTGCAACTGGCGGCGGGCGGCACAAGAACCTACTGCTACGACGCCAATGGCAACCTGACCAGCGACAACGCGGGCCTCAGCCTGAAGTACGACCACCAGAACCTGCCGATCGTGGCGCAGCGTGGCGCGCTGCGGGACGACTTCCGCTACGGCACGGACGGCATGCGCACAAGGAGCTGGGGCAGCGATGGCGCACGGGTGTATCTGCCGGGTTACGAGCACCGCACCGACACCGGTGAGACCAAGGTCTACATCGGCGACTATGCGGTGATCAGCAGGACGGGCAGCACGCGCAAGGTCGAGTATCTGTTGAAGGATCGGCTCGGCAGCGTGGATGCGGTGGCGAACAGCAGCGGGGCGGTGACCGAGACGCGTGGGTACGATGCGTTCGGTAAGCCGAGGTCGGGGACGTGGAACGATCTGAGCCCGGCGAAGATCGCGAGTACGGCGGTCACGCCGAAGGGCTTCACCCAGCACGAGCACCTGAACGAGCTGCAGCTGATCCATATGAATGGGCGGATGTACGATTACAACGTCGGGCGGTTCATGGGGGTGGATCCGTTCATCCAGTTTCCGCTGAACTCGCAGTCGTTGAATCCTTATAGTTACATCCTCAATAATCCGCTTAGTGGGACGGATCCGACGGGATACACGACATGTTCCGCAGACTCTAATCCGGCTGACTGCGCGGAGGGTTCTGGCGCTGGTGGAGAGGCCAAGGTCTATAAGCAGGAAGCTGGTTCGCGCATCAAGACGACCGTTGGCTCGGTGAAGAACAACGGCGATGGCAGTGCGACATTCACCAACAATGCGGGGGGCAGCAAAACTATTGGTGGCAGCAATGGTGGAACGCAGTCGCAGGGTGTGGCGGGTTCGGATAGCCGGAGTGACCGTGGGGCGATTCAGGGCAAAAGTGCGCCGAGTACTCGTGCTAATCAGTCGGCATGTCAAGCTGCTGTGCCAGAGACCGGCCATGAGTCAGAGCGAGATAGTTTAGAGAACGACGGCACTTTGCGAGAGGTTCCAGGCTATCCGGAAGATGGAGAAAATGCTTGGCGCGGAAATTTGGATACGCAAATTTTTTCCGCAGTTTACGAATATAACGCTGAATTCAATCAGCAGCCGGGGGATTACGGGTACATTGACCCGTCAACTGTTAAAGCATGGGCGATGATCGAATCGGGTGGGGAAGGAAGTAGGGATTCATTTCTTTCTGATCCGTTGCAGGTCAATAATTCAGGTGACTGGGTGGAAGATAAGGCGACGAGGCTTGGGCTTACCCGAAATCAAGTGATGACGCCTGACGTAAGCCTCAGGGCTGGATTGAGATGGTGGCGCCATAAGGGCTTCGTTTACGACGAAGGAGGCGATCAAGTTAGTTGGCGTGGAGATGTCGAGGCATTCCAGCGATATAACGGCAATGCGCGAATGGATCGAAGGCTGAATGGTGTTCTGGTTCGTCATCAGGTTTGGTATGCGGATACTGTCATGCGCCTTCGTGAGGAGATGGGGGAATGAAGATTTTGCCGATGATCGCACTTGCAATAGGAATTTCTTGCAGTGGGTGCGCGCAAGGTGTGGAACATTGCCCGGCGACACGCTCCGGAACTATTTCGTCGTTGAAGAGCGGGGGGTTTACGGGAGCGCTTGATGCAGATATTGAGTTAGTGGGGAAAAGTCATCAGTACTGTTTCTTCCGCTATGAATATGTGTTCGGCGAGTCGGGTCGGATGTCATCAAGATTGATCGTGTTCTCCCATGGCCGTTACTTGGGCTCGTATGCATTTTCGTTTGCCGATTTAAAAGTCGATGATGATCAAGTTCTTGTGGAACTGCCTTCTGGCGTTAAGCACTCGATCATGATTCAGAGCATCGGATCAAAGCTCTTGATTGATGGAGAGCCGTTGACGTTCTACAAGTAAAGGCCTGTAACTCGTACAAGCGGCGTGCTGGAGCACGCCCTAAACGGCTGAGAATTTCTTGTAGGGTGCGCCCCGGCGCACCTTCCGGGACGGCCGTACGTCGCAATGAGTACGGCCGTACGTCGCAACCCGTAAGGCGGGTCTTGTACCCGCCGTGGTGATGCGACGAACCGCACGTTGAGAACGAGCCCCGCCACGCGCGGGGCTTGTGCGTTATGGGAAGACTGGGACACCACAAGGCCTGTAACTCGTACAAGCGGCGTGCTGGAGCACGCCCTAAGCCGCCGGAATTTTTGTAGGGTGCGCCCTGGCGCACCGCATGAGCGAACGACGAGCCCCGCCGTTGCGGGGCTTGTGCGTTATGGGCGTTGTGCTTATCCGCCCTGCTGCTGCAGGACGGTATCGAGCATCTGCATGACGAAGCGCTGCTGGGCCTTGGGCAATGCGCTGATGCGTTCGAGCTGCTGTTGCAGCTTCGATGCCGGCCCGCGCTTGCGTGCGCTGCGCTTGGCCGGTGTGCCGATGAGTTCCTCGATGCTGATGTCGAGCGTCTTACGAAAGACCGGGACACCCACTATTCGCCGCCAAGCCCCGCCGATGCGGGGCTTGTGCGTTATAGCCGTTCGGTTGAAGACTGGGGGCCAAGACTGGGACACCCACAATTCAGATGTTCCCGACAAGCGACCGAGAAAAAAGACCGGGACACCCACTATTCGCCGCCAAGCCCCGCCGATGCGCGGCTTGTGCGTTGTGGAAGTTGGGAAAGACTAGGACACCCACAATTCAGTTGTTCCCGAAATGCGGCGGCGAAGACTGGGACGAAAAACCAGGGAACACTAGTACACCCACGTACTTCAAGATCTGAAACTCCCGCGAAATAGAGAATGTCGCGATCGGTTGAGATTGCTGGAACGACAGTGCCGATGCTCCCCCGAAACGGAGCTCCGTCATGTCCGAAGCGCAGCCAGCTTCCAACGTCCCGGTGTTGGGCGGCAAATCGTCGAAGTCACGCCCCAGTTCACCGCCCTCTGCCTCGCCAGGGGTGTAAGCCCCCAGTCCACCCTGCGCGGCATGGCCGCCATGCTCTGCGGCCTGCGCTACGACGAAGACAACCGGCCGCTGCTCTCGTCTCCTTTCTCAGAAATCGCGCAAGTGCCGTATTGCGCGAGCAGGCTATTAGAATGACTGCCGTTTGGCATCGGGCGAAGGCATGGATACGGAACTGATGAAGGTGGTTGCTGGTTTGGCGGTTGGGCTGGTGCTGGCCGCGTTGTCGGCATTCCTGTCGCGGCGACGCTGGCGCCATGCCCGGGAACGCGCGGACACCTGGTTTCCCGAGTATCCCGATATTCCCGAGAATCCTGTCCTGCGGCGACAGCTTGCGGTCGGCGCCGTGCTTAGCGAAAACAACGCATTTCCGATCAATGTCCTTGAACCGCACAAGTCGCGCGCCGAGATGCGGGAGTGGCTGGCGTCGTGGTGGGACGCCCGCGACTCCGAGCAGGCGCGGGAACGCATACACGCACTCCTTGCGGGCGGCCATGCGGTGACCTTCGACACGCTGATTGCGGTTGCGGCGGAGGGTGACCCGGACGCGAGCCGCGAGCACCTGGAAGAGGCGTTTGCGGCGGAGCTGGATGAGGATCCGGAACTTGCGGAATTCATTTCCCATCACCCGGAAGCGCTTTCCCGGCTGGAGGCGCTCGGTTATCTGGTGACGCCTGCCGACATCGCACGCGGCACGCGAGCTTATGACCTGGGGCGAGCGGTGACGGTCGCCCGGGCTGCGTTCGGCGCCGGCTATGTCAAGCGCGAAGAGGCCATGGCGCTCGTGCGCATGGCGGCCTTCCTGGCAGCACGTTCGTCCGCGTCGTGGCGCGAGTTCGCGACGAGCTACCTGCTCGGACGTGCGCTATGGGGCGGCGTGGACGATCCGAGTTTCGATGCCATGGTGCGCATCGCCGACGAGCTTCAGCGCAATCCGCGCAGCCCCTGGGTGCGCGACGGCTGGTTCTCAGGCCGCAAGGCGGATCGTTAGCCTCGTAATCGACGTCGCCTGCCCCAAAGACCAGGACACCCACTATTCGCCGCCAATCCATGCATGCGGGGCTTGCGCAAAGACCGGGAAAGCTAGAAGTCGAAACAATGACACCCGAGGGCACCCGGAAACAAGGACACCCACCTATTTCAAGGCCTGAAACTTCAACGAAATAGAGAATGCCGCGATCGGTTGAAATTGCTGGAACGACGGTGCCGATGTCCCCGGCCCTGCTGACCCGTCGCCCACGCGCAAGCCTCCCTTGCGGGCACAACGCGGTTCATCCATATCAGACCAGTCTTGCCGCCAGCCCGATGCCTTTCACCCAGCGTTGGCGTAAACGTTCTGCAATCGAGATCATGTCTTCGACTCCGCCGATCACACGCCAGTAGCCAGAGCCTACAGATTTCACGCGGATCGCCCAGCGCTGCGGCTCTTGTTCTATTGCCAGGACACACGATGGTGCGTCTTTCGGAATGCTGCCGCGTTTACCCGGGTGAAGTTGGCGTCCCGTCCATTCCACAAGCGCGAGATAGTCTGCCGTACTGATGGGCAGGTGCGACGCGATGCGACCAGCTAGTGGTGTCAACGCTGTGTGTAGAGTTTCCGGGTTCCGCCGTGCGAACGCGATCCGGTTTTGAATGCTTGTGTGCTGCGAGCGGTCGAGCCGGTGCACGATGCCGGCCCGGATCGGGTTGAGATCGACATAGGCCATCGCTGCGAGTATCGCGCGGTCATCGCAAAGCAACTGGGATTTGAAACGGCCTTCCCAGAATCTGCCGGTACAGCCGTCTTCCCGATTGGCACGGCGAGCGATGGGCTCCACGAGGCATCGCATCAGCCAGGACAGGCTGCCCAAGCGTGAGCGGATCAGGATCAGACGATCCGTGTCCGCAAGCAGCCGCTCACATTTGAGCGTCCGCGTGAGATCTGAATCTTCGCGGGGAGGAAACAGTCGAATCCAGCGCTGGGCGACTTCCGCATCGCTCCACGCGGCGACCTGGGTTGGATCCATCAGCAGTACCAGATGCAGATGATTGCTCATGACGGCATACGCCTGGATGGCCACCGCGAAACACTCGGCGACGAGGTGGATCCGGTCCTCGATCCAGGTTTTGCGGTGCTCGAACGAGCGGCCGGTGTATTGATCGATGCCGCAGAGGAATGCGCGTCGAACACAGCGCTGGACGCAGTGGAAACTGCCGGGGCTTCCGGGCGGTACGAGCTGTGAGCGGGCTTGCGTCATGGCATCGATCATGCACGCTGTGCATAAACCCGGGTGTAGGGTATTGCCTCGATCCGTTGTCGGTGTTTTCTGAGTCGATGGATGTCCAGTTCTATGGGAATTCGCTGAATTGGTGGGTGTCCTGTTCCGGGGATGGGGAGGGGATGGGGAGGGAGGCAGAGGGCAAGCAAATCGGAGATGCCATGTATTCACCCAGCTTTGCAAAAGGGGGCGGGTAATCGCGGAGCGATTGACGGGGGATTTGCTTTTCCGCCGAAGGCCGGTGTCTGCGGAGGTGTCGAGATGGCGGGTTGGCATGCGGCCTACGCGCTACGCGCGCTTTCCAAGGCTGCGGTTTTCTCGCGCGTCTCGCGATGCGTGGTTTCGGTCAGCACCTTGAACGGGCGTTCGCGCTGCGGGTGCTGCGCCTGCCCGCCGCGGCGGCAGGATGAGCGTGACGCCTGGTCAGCCGTCTTCGGCGACTGATTCGACTGCCTTGCAGCGCCGGAATCGTATCCCAGTGGAACGCATTGCCTCGAATCAGGCCATTGCGCACATCCATGTCATGAATCGGACCGGCGCCGTACGGCTGCGGATCGATCATGGCAGTGCGGCATCCGGTGAGGACTGTCCCAGCGATATCACGCGCCCCCTTGCCCCTTCTTCACAAAATGTTTACAAAGTCCGCTGCCGCCGGGGCAAGGGGGCCTGCGCGGTGGTCCTCGTAGCCACCTGATCCAATTCACGGAGAGATAGATAATGAGCAAGTTGCGCCGTAATCGCCTGACGGCCGCCGTCCACCTGACACTGCTCCTCGCGCTGCCCGGCATCGCCGCGGCGCAGGACGCCCAGGATGACCAGGGCACCCTCGACACCGTCAAGGTGACGGGTTCACGCATCAAACAGACCAACGCCGTCACCGCGCAGCCGGTGTTCGTGCTGGATCGCGCCAAACTGGAGCAGACCGGCGCCAAGAGTGTCGGCGAAATCCTCCAGCAGCTCACCGCCAGCGGCAAGGCGCTGAACGCCAAGTTCAACTCCTCCGGCAACTTCGGCTATCCGCCGGACGGCGGCGGCATCGGTGCCGGTTCGGCCCAGGTCGACCTGCGCAACCTCGGCTCGCAGCGCGTGCTGGTGCTGGTCGATGGCATCCGCTGGGTCAACGAATCCTCGGCCTCGGGCGTCAGCGGCAGCGCCGACCTCAACACCATCCCGCTGGCCATCGTCGAGCGCATCGAAGTGCTGGAAGACGGCGCCTCGGCCATCTACGGTTCCGACGCCATCGCCGGCGTGGTCAATATCATCACCCGCCGGAATTTCCAAGGCGCCGAGCTCCACACCTACTACGGCGAATACAGCCGTGGCGGCGAAACCAAGGACGCCTCGTTCACCTTCGGCACCGGCGGTGACGGTTGGTCGGCCATTCTCGGCGCCAGCTACTACGAGCAGGAACGCATCAGCTCGGGCTCATGGGACCAGTCGTCCTTCCCGGTGCCGGGCGGCGGTCTGGATTTCGGTAGCTCGGGGACGCCGCAGGGCCGCTTCCGTTTCTGCGACCCCGCGCGCCCGGTCGGCACCCCCGGCTTTTGCGGCAATGCGACCAATCCCGCGCAGTTCTACAACATCACGCTGAATCCGGGCACCACCACGCCGGTGTTCGTGCCGGGCAATCCGAACGGCGGCACCTACAACCCGTTCGACAGTTCCGATCGCTTCAACTTCGCGCCGTTCAATCTGCTGCTGACCCCGAGCGAGCGCAAGTCGGTGTTCGCCAGCATCAACATCGATCTGAGCGAGAACACCCGTTTGCATATCAAGGGGCTGTTCAATAATCGCCAGTCGCAGAACCAGGCTGCACCGGAACCGATTTTCGTCGGCCCGGGCGCAGGCACGGGCGGAATCGCCGATACCGTCTCGATCCCGCTGAACCATCCGTTCAACCCGTTCGGTGTCGCGCTCGACGCGAATTCGAATTTCCTGTTCATTGGTCGCCGTCCGCTGGAAGTCGGGCCGCGTCTTTTCACCCAGAACGTCGACACCTGGTATTTCAACGCAGGGTTGGACGGCCTGTTCGATATCGGCAGCCGCAGCTTCGGTTGGGACGCGAACTACGTCCACAGTCGCAACTCTGCCAGTCAGCGTTTCACCAACGGCTACAACGTCGCCAAGATCAAGCTCGCCCTCGGCGATCCTGCCGTCTGCGCCGCTACACCGGGCTGCACGCCGCTGGATCTGTTCGGCGGTCAGGGTCGCCCGTTCACGCAGGCGATGATCAACTACATCCGTACCGACCAGCGCGATGCCAGTACCCAGGTGCTCGACATCTTCTCGGCGAACATCACCGGTGATCTGTTCAACATCAGCGACCGCACTGCCGGTTTTGCGGCGGGTGCCGAGTATCGTCGTTACAAGGGAGATTTCGATCCCGACCCGCTGCGCCAGACAGGCGAGTCCCAGGATTCCTTCGCCGCGCCGGTGTCCGCCACCTACGACGTCAAGGAAATCTACGGCGAGTTCAACTTCCCGGTTCTGGCCACTCTGGATCTGACTGCTGCGATCCGCTTCTCCGACTATTCCACGTTCGGCAGCGCCACGACAGGCAAGGCCGGGTTCCGTTGGCAGCCGATGGAAGACCTCGTTTTTCGGGGTACCTATTCGCAGGGCTTCCGCGCCCCGAATCTGGGCGAGTTGTATGGTCTGACCCAGTTCGGTGCCACCTTGGTCGATCCTTGCGGTCCGACCAATCAGGTGGTCGTCGATACCACCAACGGTATCTCCCCCGGTCTGGAAGCCGCTTGCGTAGCGGCCGGCGTACCCAACAATTTCGAACAGGCCAACACCCAGATCACCACCTTCACCGGTGGCAATCCCAATCTGGATCCGGAAGAGTCCGACAGCTTCACATTCGGTGCGGTCTACAGCCCGGGTTGGGCTGAAGATCAGGCATGGTCGCGCAAGCTCGATTTCGAGCTGAGCTATTACAGCCATGAAATCGATGGCGCCATCCAGGCAAATGATCTGCAGGGGCTGCTGGATAGCTGCTACAACGGCCAGAACGGAACGGGCCCTGCCTGTGCGCCGTTCACCCGCATCTCCAGCGGCGACCTGCGTCCACCGAACAATTTCCTCGCGAATCTCGGCACCGTCGAAACCGATGGCGTTGACCTCAAGCTCACCTGGTTGAGCCCGGAGTGGGGCTTCGGTAGTCTGAATGCTTCGCTGCAGTCGACCTTCGTCAACGAGTACAAGGCGGTCGATGCTGCGGGCAATGTCTCGTCGCGTGCGGTCGGCATCGAAATCGGCGACAGCGCGATTCCGGAATGGCAGACCAATCTGCAGTTGGGTTGGAAGCGCGGTAACTTCGACGCGACATGGAGCAGCCGTTACATCAGCGCCGTCGACGAAACCTGCGCGGGCGTGGAAGGATTGCCGGGCTGCGATGGCGTCGCTTTCAATACACTGGGTTCCACGACGTATCACGACGTGCAGTTCGGCTGGAAGGACGCATTTATGTTCGAGGGTCTGAAGCTTTCGCTTGGCGCCAATAATGTGTTCGGCAAGGAAGCACCGATCTGCCTGGGCTGTTCGTTGAACGGCTATGATGCCGGCACCTACGAGCTGCCGGGTTCGTTCTGGTACGTCAGCGCCGATTACCGCTTCTGATTGCGGTTTGAAGCCATTTCCATCCGGCGCCATGCCGGGCGGATGCGGCACGAGACGGGCGACGGATCATTCCGCCGCCCGTTTTTTTTGTTGCCCGATGGCAGGTTGGTTCATGGGTGTACTGTCCTTGCTCTCCTGTCCTTGCTCACCGCCACGACCCATCGGGTCGTCACCGCTGCACAGGCATCCGATTTGTCGTAATGTCTGCCCATCGCATGGAGCGAGCACAAGGAGAGCGTCATGATCAGGAACGGACGGCACATCGCCAGCGGCAGCGTAGTCTCCGCGCAGGTCTGCATCATCGGGTCGGGGCCGGCGGGCGTCACCGCTGCTTATTATCTCCAGCAGGCCGGCATCAAGGTCGTGTTGATCGAGGGCAGCCGCCATGTCGGCCGGCCTGAGGCGAGTTGGCGGGACAAGAAGCTGCTGTACGCGGGCGAGGCGGTCGGCGTGTTCGCGAAAAACGAACCCGACTTCCTCATACGGCCATACGAGGACTGGTGCCCTCCCTTGGAGCGCGAGCGCATCCTTGGGGGTACTTCCACTCATTGGGGTGGGCAATCGCGGCCGCTCGACGCGGTTGATTTCGAGGCGCGCCCCGGCTTTCCGGCGTGGCCGATCACCCGCAGCGATCTGGATCCTTACTACGCGGCGGCGGCGAAGTTCTGCAACCTGTACAGCGATGACTTCAGCGGCGAGTACTGGGGTGGCGTGCTTGGGGACGATGTGCCCGTCGTAGCCGATTTTGATGTCTGCATGTATCAGTTCATCGGGCCGTCGTATCGGAATTTCGCCACGCGCACATTTCCGGATGGATCGACGCTGGCGGATTGCGATGTCGATGTCATTCTCAATGCGAGTCTGCTCGATATCGAGCAGCAGAATGGCAACGTGACACGCCTGCGTGTGGCGAGCATGAACAAGGATCCGCTACCGGGTGTCGCGACCGAATTCTTCATTCGCGCCGATGCATATGTGCTCGCCTGCGGTGCGGTGGCCAACGCCCAGCGTCTGCTGCTGTCGGATATCGGTAACGAACACGATCAGGTGGGCCGATATTTCATGTGTCATCCGCTGTCGTCCGGCGTCAATGTCGAGGTCGACGGGTCTTTCCTCACAACGTCGCAGCGCAATTTGATGAGCGGGAACTACGCGGACGGGGCACAGTGGACAGACAACAATGGCGTCACTGTGACCGGACGGTTCCAGTTGAATGCGGACACGCTGCGGCAATACAACATTGGAAATTGTTGGATGCGGGCTTCCTCTGCACCTGTTTATTTCGAGATGGCGCCGAACCCGGAGAGCCGGATCACGCTCCTGGACACGAGGGACCAGGTGTTCGGCCAGCGACAGGTCAAGATCGACTGGAAACTGTCGCCGCTCGACCAGACCACTTACGAGACCGCCACCCGTCTGTTCAAGACTTCAATCCAGCAACTGGGTGGCGATCTCCAGGCGCCGTCGTGGGAGACGATGAAATCCGCGTTCGTCGTCAACGGGCATCACCTCGGCACCACCCGAATGTCCAGCGACCCCCATGAGGGCGTGGTCGATGCCGATCTGAAGGTGCATTCGATGGACAACCTCTACGTGGCAGGCGCGTCCGTGTTCGCGACCGCAGGTGTCTCCAACCCCACCTTCACCATCATCTCACTGTCGATCCGGCTGGCCGAGCACCTGGGCCGTACCCTCGTCAGGTAGATCCGCCGTCTGCGGTCGCCCAGGGGCGGCTGCAGGACCGGATCTCGATCGGACGGCGCCCCAGCCCTTGAACCCCGCCAGCGCCGCCCCATATACCCCGGGTCCCGGGCTTCCGGGCGTTTTTTGCCCGCGGCTTTGGCACTCCCCCCGGGGGACTGCTAAAATCGCCGCCCTTTCTTCCAACAATCAATCACTTGCGAGGGTTCCCATGAATCTCAAGCCGCTCTACGACCGCGTGGTCGTCAAGCCCATCGAAGCCGAAGAAGTCACCGCCGGCGGCATCTATATCCCCGACAACGCCAAGGAAAAGCCGACCAAGGGCGAAGTGCTGGCCGTCGGCGACGGCAAGGCGCTGGACAACGGCACCGTGCGCACCCCGAAGGTCAAGGTCGGCGACAAGGTGATCTACGGCCAGTACGCCGGTTCGGCCTACAAGCACGAAGGCGTCGAATACAAGATCGTCAAAGAAGACGACATCCTCGCGATTCTCGGCTGATCTTCGCGGGCGGTTGTTCCGCCTCGCGTTCGCTGATGCACCGATGTCGCAATGGCGGGTCAAGACCCGTCCTACGAAATCCCAACATTTTCTGGAGTTATCGCAATGGCTGCCAAAGATATCCGTTTCGGTGAAGATGCCCGCGCGCGCATGGTGCGCGGCGTCAACGTTCTCGCCAATGCCGTCAAGGCCACCCTCGGCCCGAAGGGCCGCAACGTCGTGCTCGAGAAGAGCTTCGGCGCCCCCACGATCACCAAGGACGGCGTGTCCGTCGCGAAGGAGATCGAGCTGGCCGACAAGTTCGAGAACATGGGCGCGCAGATGGTGAAGGAAGTCGCGTCCAAGACCTCCGACAACGCCGGCGACGGCACCACCACCGCCACCGTGCTGGCCCAGGCGCTGATCCGCGAAGGCATGAAGGCGGTCGCCGCCGGCATGAACCCGATGGACCTCAAGCGCGGCATCGACAAAGCGGTCATCGCTGCGGTCGCCGAACTGAAGTCGATCAGCAAGCCCACCGCCGACGACAAGGCGATCGCCCAGGTCGGTACGATCTCGGCCAACTCCGATGAATCCATCGGCAACATCATCGCCGATGCGATGAAGAAGGTCGGCAAGGAAGGCGTGATCACCGTTGAAGAAGGCTCGGGCCTGGACAACGAACTCGACGTCGTCGAGGGCATGCAGTTCGATCGCGGCTACCTGTCGCCGTACTTCATCAACAATCAGCAGTCGATGTCGGCCGAGCTGGACGATCCGTACATCCTGCTGCACGACAAGAAGATCTCCAACGTCCGCGACCTGCTGCCGGTGCTCGAAGCCGTCGCCAAGTCGGGCAAGCCGCTGCTGATCGTGGCCGAGGAAGTGGAAGGCGAAGCGCTGGCGACCCTGGTCGTCAACACCATCCGCGGCATCGTCAAGGTCTGCGCAGTGAAGGCTCCGGGCTTCGGCGACCGTCGCAAGGCGATGCTGGAAGACATGGCCATCCTCACCGGCGGCACCGTGATTTCGGAAGAAGTCGGTCTGTCGCTCGAGAAGGCGACCATCAAGGATCTGGGCCGCGCCAAGAAGATCCAGGTCTCGAAAGAGAACACCACGATCATCGACGGCACCGGCGTGAGCGAAACCATCCAGGGCCGCATCAAGCAGATCAAGGCGCAGATCGAAGAAACCTCTTCGGACTACGACAAGGAGAAGCTGCAGGAGCGCGTCGCCAAGCTCGCCGGCGGCGTTGCGGTGATCAAGGTCGGCGCGTCGACCGAAATCGAAATGAAGGAAAAGAAGGCCCGCGTCGAAGATGCCCTGCACGCCACGCGCGCAGCAGTGGAAGAAGGCGTGGTTCCCGGCGGCGGCGTTGCGCTGATCCGCGCGCTGCAGGCCATTTCCGGATTGAAGGGCGCCAACGAAGACCAGAACCACGGCATCAACATCGCCAAGCGCGCGATGGAAGCCCCGCTGCGCGAGATCGTCGCCAACTGCGGCGAAGAGCCGTCGGTGGTGCTGAACAACGTGGCCGAAGGCAAGGGCAACTACGGCTATAACGCCGCGACCGGCGAGTACGGCGACATGATCGCGTTCGGTATTCTCGACCCGACCAAGGTCACGCGTTCGGCGCTGCAGAACGCGGCCTCGATCGCCGGTCTGATGATCACGACCGAAGCGATGGTCGCCGAAGCGCCGAAGAAGGATGAGCCGGCCGGCGGCGGTATGGGCGGCGGCGGCATGGGCGGTATGGGCGGTATGGATTTTTAATCGATCATCCTGATCGCTTAACCCGGGCTTCGCTTCGCTCAGCCGGGGCTACATCCAGGCGAAGGCCATCCCTGGCCTTCGCTCGCTCCGTTGGATGTCGCGTTACACAGACCCCGCAGCGATGCGGGGTTTTTCTTTGCGTCGCGCCTGCGCTCGCGCGGGTCAGTCCTTGAGAATATAGACCTGGCCGAAGACAAGCTGCGCGTTGCCGTGCCAGTAGATGGCGGTTTCGACTTCCTCGAAGCACGGGTTTTCGAAGTGCAGGGTGAAGAACTGCCAGGTATTGGCGGCAAGGAAGTCGCGTCGGGTGATATCGCGCTGGGCGAGGATGCGACCGCCCTTGCGGGTGTACACCTGCAGCGAAGCGATCACCGGTCGGGGCGTAGTGGTGATGTCGTTGACCTGCAGGTAGTAGGCGGCGCGGTGTTCGCCGACGCCGAAGCGGGTGTCGTACGGGCCGTAGACCATGAAGCCGGGCTGGTCGATGTTCGGCCGCACCCGCCAATCGAGGCCGTAGTACGAGCCTGTCTGGTGAAAAGTGTTGCCGGCATAGAACTGATAGCTGCCGGTGGCACCGGCGGCGCATTGGGCGAGCGCTGCCGGCGCGATGGAGGCTGAGAGCGCCAGCGCGAATGCGGCGGTGGTGCGGGCGAGGTAGGAACAGGGCATGGTGATTCCTTCGTATGGATAGATTGATCCGACAAGTGATGATGCGTCGCTGGGACGAGCAACCGATGGCTCGATGCGTTCGTGATAGCGACTCCGGCGCAGCGGGGGCGGCGGCGGAGTCGGAATGACAGCGGCTGGTTCCGGGGCTGTCAACACGGCGATGTCGGCGACGGTGCGATGCGCGCGCCGGAGAATCGAAGCTGGCCCGTGGCCGGTTGCGGAGCGCTCCGGGCGCCCGGGTTGTCGCGTGCGGCGCGAATGGGCGGCGTCCACGGCGTCGTGATGTCGTTTCTCCGCGGCGGCAACGCAGTCGGCGGATTCCGAAATCTCTCGGAACGATAAAGAGATATCTCGCGCAGGGAGTCTTCGACAAGGATCACGCTTCGCACGCGACCCGCTCCCTACGATGCCGCCCGCACCGGTGCCGCTCGACCTCCGGCGCGCATGTCAGTTCGAGCTTGCCGCAGCCGCGATGCGCATCCCATGCGCGCGGCGGCTGCGGCCCCAACAAGGAATGCGATAGATGAAGGACCCCACACGTTCCAACCTGCGGCTGTGCGTTGCCGCGGCGCTGCTGTCTGCCGGCATCGCCCATGCCCAGACCTATCAGCAGCTCAGTCCGCTGCCCGGCGGCATGCAGGGCGTGCCGATCCTGGTCAGCAACAATCCCGAATCGGTCAATCGCGCGGGCCTGCTGCTGGGTCTGGATGCGATGAATTCGACCGATCCGAACAAGGTCACCCGTCGCCTGACCGGCGCGGCTTCGCTCGACAGCGGCTGCGCCAGCGGCGGCATGCGCGAGTTCTCGTTCTACATGCACCACATCCTCGGCGACCCGATCGGCACCGAAGCCCGCGTCGATCGCATCTTCCTGGTCCTCGAGCCGGTGGGCGGCAGCGCGACGTTCACCGCCTTCGGCGCGGCGATCTCGCAGCGCGACATCCTCGAAAACGCCGCGTACACGCTCGACCCGGGCCGCAGCCCCAGCTACTCGGTCGCGCGCGTGCTGGTGACCGGCGCGATGCCGAGCTGGGTGGGCACCACCAATGGTTCGCAGATCGTCAACATTCCGACCTCTGCCCCGCGGACGATTACCGGTCCAAACCAGATATTCCAACTGCGCGGCGGCAGCACGCCGAAGGGCGCATCGCTGGACGCGCGGGTCACCTTCAAGGCCTCCGCCGGTTGCCTGCGCGCGCGTCTGGTCGCTGCGCCCGCCACCGTCACCACCGCCACCGCGGCCAACGATCTGGGCAAGTCGCTCTACGCCTGGGGCAATGTACCGACCACCTATAACGCGGACGGCACCACCAACGTCTTCGGCGGCACGCCCTGCACCTCGCGCCAGTCCCTGGTCCCCAATACCAGCAACTACAACTGGACCGGCTGGGGGCGTCCGGCGGGTATCTATCAATTCAACAAGTGGAACGGTACGGTGCCGGTGTCCTTCACCGCCACCGGGCAGACGTTCGGATATCGCTACCTGGCGGCCCCGGCCAACCTCCTGCAGGCGCCCAGCACCTCTCCGGTGACCATGCCCAGCGGCGTCTGCGATCCGCCGGCCGGTTCGCCGACATCGCCCTCGGGAGACGCCCAGCGTCCACTGGCCCTGCGCTATTACTCCAGCAACACCTCGCTGTACGCAACCGGGCGGCCTGCCGACCGCGACAGCGACAAGTTCTCCACCGCCAACTATGGCGCGGAGTACAACGTCGCCTACAACGTCACCAACAACAGCACGTCCTGCATGAAAGCGCAGCTGGTCTTCACCGCCTATCCGAGCGGCCAGACCTGCGCCGCCTATACCGGCGCCGCCACCCGCCACTACGACGGCGACTTCAAGATCACCCAGACCGGCGTGGCCAGCCCGTTCGTGGTGCGGTCCTACCTCAAGTGCAACGTGACCAGCGCCACCAACGTCACACCGTTCATCCCGGCCAACCGCGTCACCGAGACGGTGCTTGCGGAAAAGGTGCTGGGCACCACCAGCACCAACCGTTCGGTGACCTGGACGGCGCAGAACTTCATCCCGGGGCTGATCTCGATTCCGGCGGGCATGCTTGTGCGTTCGGTACCGTCGACCTGTCCGTAAGCGGCATCCAGACCGGACGATGATGTCCCCGACAGCCCCGCGAGCGATCGCGGGGCTGTCGTTATGAGGCGCGGATCGCAGCCGGGGCCGACCTCTGGCACATGCCGGCGCGATGGATTCGGGCATGCTCCCGGGCAGGTCCGTGCGCGTTCGCCGCACGGCGACGCCATCCTTTTCCGGAGAGTCCACATGAGCCGTGGCACCATCATCGCCGTGCTCGCGCTGTGCGTCGCAGGCGTCTTGCCGCCCGCGCAAGCGCAGGCGAAAAAAGAACCCTTCACCGCCGAACGCAGCTGGAAGATCCAGCGCATCGGCGCGCCCACGCTGTCGCGCGACGGTCGCACCGTCATCGCGCCGGTGACGCGCTTCGCGATGGACGAAGACAAGTCCTACGTCGATCTGTGGATCTGGAATGCGGACGGCAGCGGCCAGCGCAGACTCACCACCGATGCCGCGAACGACGGCGCGCCCACCATCAGCCCCGACGGAAAATCCGTCGCCTTCACCTCGCAGCGCGGCGACGACAAGGCGCCGCAGCTCTACGTGATGCCGCTCGGCGGCGGCGAACCGCGGCGGCTGACGAAACTCGCCACCGGCGTGCAGAGCCCGAAATGGTTCGCCGACGGCAAGCGTCTGGCGTTCGTGTCGCGGGTGTTCGCCGATCTGCCGCTGGCCGATCAGGGCAAGCGCCTGGACGAGCGCAAGGACCGCAAGATGACCGCGATGGTCTGGGACGGCGGCCCGATCTCGGCCTGGGACCAGTATCTCGATGAGCGCCAGTTCCACGTGTTTTCGGTGGCGTTCGACCCCGCGGCCGACGGTGCCGAGTTGCCCGCCGTGCGCGCGCTGACCCAGCCGACCGGGCTGCAGCTGCCGCGCGGCGCGGTGCAGGGCACCGATGGCCATTTCGCGATCGCGCCCGACGGCAAGGAGCTGGCCTTCGTCGCCGATTCCGACCCCGCGATCAACAACAGCAACAACGACGTCTTCACCGTCGCCATCGGCGCGGACGGCAGCGGCGGCAAGGACGCGCGCAATCTCACAGCCGCGAACAAGGCCAGCGACGGCGGGCCGCAATACAGCCCGGACGGGCGTTACCTCAGCTTCGTACAGCAGCGCATCCGCGGTTTCTACGCCGACAAGGGCCGGCTGATGCTGCAGGACCGCCGCGCCGGCAAAACCCGCGAACTGTTCGCCGACTGGGACCGCAGCGCCAGCGGCCTGGTGTGGTCGCGCGACAGCCGCCGCCTGTACGGCGCGATCGACGACGCCGGCACCGTGCGCGTCTATGACCTGCCGCTGGACGGCGCGCCGCGCAAGGTCACTGCCAGCGCATCGTTCAACGCGTTGGCGGTATCCGACAGCGGCACGCTGGTCGGCCTGCGCGAGAGTTTCGTCGAACCGCCGACGCTGGTGCGGATCGATGCCGGCAGCGGCGCCGCGACCAAGCTGTCGACGATCAACGATGCGCTGTTGGCAGCGACCGAGATCGGCACCTACGAATCGGTGATCTACCAGGGCGCGAACGGCAAGGACATCCAGATGTGGGTGAACTATCCGCCGGGTTTCGACCGCACGAAAAAGTATCCGTTCTTCATGTTGATCCACGGCGGCCCGCACAACGCGATCACCGACGGCATGGCTTTCCGCTGGAACGCACAGGTCTTCGGCAGTTGGGGCTACGTCACCGCATGGCCGAACTTCCACGGCAGCTCGGGTTTCGGCCAGGACTTCGCGGATTCGATCAATCCCGAGTGGGCGGAGCAGCCTTATCAGGACGTGATCAAGGCCGCGGACTGGTTCGCCGCGCAGCCGTGGATCGATCGCGAGCGCATGGTCGCCGGCGGCGGCAGCTACGGCGGCTACCTCACCACCCTCATCCTCGGCCGCGAGCACCCGTTCAAGGCGCTGGTCGCGCATGCGGCGGTCTACAACCTCTATGGCCAGTACGCGGCGGACTTCTCGGCCGAGGCACCGCGTTTCGGCGGGTTCTGGGAAGGCGACAACCGCGCCGTGCTGGAGCGCAATTCGCCGCATCTGGGCGCCGCTGCGTTCAAGACGCCGACGCTGGTCGTCCACGGCCAGTCCGATCTGCGCGTCCCGGTGAATCACGGGCTTGAGCTGTATCACACGCTGTTGAACAAGGGCGTGCCCAGCCGGTTCGTCTACTACCCCAACGAAAACCATTGGGTGCTGAAACCGCAGAATTCGGTGTTCTGGTACCAGCAGGTCGGCAAATGGTTCGACGAGCACAATCCGCCGAAGGATCGCGCGGCCGTTCGTTGATGCGAAGACCCCGCCGCGAGGCGGGGTTTTTCCTTGCGCGCGACGACGCGGTGGGCAGGATCCGCGCATCGCCTCGTCGCAATGGCGCTGCAAACGAGAATGGTTCTGATCGGCGTGATGTGCCGGCTGTATCGATCCGCTTGCGGCGGGATAAAGACGAAGCCCGCTCTGCGCCCGCAATCATTCGATGAAAGCGTTTTTTTCGAGGAAGATCCAGACTTTCGCGCAACTCACCGGGGCTTCGGTCAGCCGGTCGTCCCTTCGGCTTTCATGTACCCATGAGTTCTTTTTTGCAGTGCAGCGTGCGTTGAGATAACGCTTCCTTCACGATGCCCGCGCATCCCGACGTGGGGGAGGGAGCAAGCCCGCTACCGGTTCGACCGGGGCGGGCTTTTTATTGCCCGCGTTGCTGTCGCCGGATGCCAGAATCCGCGCATGGATCACCCCCAACCTACGCATTCCGCTTTTTCCGCCGTCGCCGACCGCGCGCTCGCGCGCCTGCGCGCCGCGCTGCCGGACCTGCCCGACGATGCGGTCATGCAGGCGCGGATCCGCGCGCTGGCGGTGGCCAGCGACTTCTCGATCGACGTCTGCCTGCGCCAGCCAGCGCTGCTGCCGCGACTGCTCGACGACGACGGCGCGCTGCGATCGCCGCTGCCGGCGCTGACCGTCGAAAACCGCGCCGACTGGCCGACCCTGCTGCGTCGCTTCCGCCTGGCCGAATCCGTACGCCTGATCTGGCGCGACGTGCAGGGCCTCGACACCCTGGACGAAACCCTGGCCGCGACCACGCGCCTCGCCGAAGACTGCCTGCAGTGCGGGCTGGCGGCGCTGGAGCGCGAGTTCGAGCAGCGTTCCGGCGTGGTGCGCGGCGCAGACGGATCGCCGGTGCGGCTGGTGGTGTTCGCCCTGGGCAAGCTCGGCGGTGGCGAATTGAACTTCAGCTCCGATATCGATCTGGTCTACGCCTACGAACAGGACGGCGACAGCGATGGCCCGCGCGCGCTGGCGGCGGAGGATTACTTCGCCCGCCTGGGCCAGCAGCTGGCGAAACTGCTCGACGAAGTCACCGCCGAGGGCTTCTGCCACCGCGTCGACCTGCGCCTGCGGCCGTTCGGCACCGCCGGGCGCATCGCGATGTCGTTTCCGGCGATGGAGCACTATTTCCAGCGCGAAGGTCGCGACTGGGAGCGTTACGCCTGGCAGAAGGCGCGCGCGGTCGCTGGCGACATCGATGCCGGCGCGCGGTTCCTCGATACGCTGCGGCCGTTCGTCTACCGCCGCTATCTCGATTACGGCGCGCTCGACGGCCTGCGCGAGATGAAGGCGACCATCGCCGCCGAAGTCGCGCGCAAGGACATGGCCGAGGACATCAAGCGTGGCCCGGGCGGGATCCGCGAGATCGAATTCCTGGCGCAGGCGCTGCAGCTGATCCGCGGCGGCCGCGAAGCCGCGCTGCGCGAACGGCGCCTGCAGCCGGCGCTGCGCGCGCTGCGCGATGCGCGGCATCTCACCGACGACACCTGCGACGGATTGATCGCGGCGTATCGTTTTCTGCGCCTGCTCGAAAACCGCCTGCAGATGCTGCGCGACGCGCAGACCCAGCAATTACCGGACGATCCCGCGGCGCGGGCGCGGCTGGCGCAGGGTCTGGGCGAATCCGACTGGGCGGCGCTGTACGCGCGGCTGCAGACGCATCGCGAGCGCGTGAGCCGCGAATTCGACGTGCTGCTGGCGCCGCGCGGACGCGCGGCGCAGCCGGACGCGCTGGTGGCGTACTGGCGCGCGCTGCGCGAGGAGGCCGGCGACGGCGAACGCGAGACCGGCGCATCGGACGCCCTGCGCGACGAAGGCTTCGAGCAGGTCGAGGCGGTGGACCAGCTGCTGCGCGATTTCGCGCGCGCGCCGGGCGTGCGCGATCTGTCCGACGCGGCGCGGATCCGGCTCGACCGGCTGATGCCCGCGCTGCTGGCCAGCGTTGCGGTCTCGGCCGAACCCCTTCTGGCGCTGCGGCGCTTGCTGGCGGTGCTGCACGCGATCCTGCGCCGCGCAAGTTATCTCGCCCTGCTCGACGAGCAGCCGGCGGCGCTGTCGCGGCTGATCGATACGCTCGCCCGCAGTGCATTGCTGGGCGAGCGGCTGGCGGCGCATCCGCTGTTGCTGGACGAACTGCTGGATGTGCGCGTCGCCGGGCCGCTGCCGCGCCCGGACGAGTTCCACGCCGCGTGCGCGTCCGCGCTGCAGCAGGACGATTCCGAAGCCGCGCTGCTCGCGCTCAACGAAGCGCGCCAGGCGCTGAGTTTCCGCATCGCGCTGGCGACCCTGGACCGGCGCGTCGACGGCGTGGAGACCGCGCGGGTGCTCGCTGCGCTGGCCGATGCGATGCTCGACGCCGTGCATCGGCTCGCGGTGCGCGAACTGGAAACCCAGCACGGCCGTATCGAGGGTTTCCGCTTCGCGGTGCTGGGTTACGGCAGCCTCGGCGGTCGAGAGCTCGGATTCGGCTCCGATCTCGATGTCGTGTTCGTTTACGACGCGCCGGCGAACGCGATGTCGGATGGCGCGCGCGCATTGGATGCGCCGCGCTGGGGCGCGCGGTTGGCGCAGAAGATCGTCGCATTGCTCGGCGCGCCCACCGGCGCCGGCCGGCTGTACGACATCGACGTGCGCCTGCGCCCGGACGGCGCCAAGGGGCTATTGGTCTCAACGATCGCCAGTTTCGAGGACTACCAGCGCCAGCGCGCGTGGACCTGGGAGCATCAGGCGCTGGTGCGTGCGCGCGCCGTCGCCGGCGATGCCGCACTGTGCGCGGAGTTCGAGCGCGTGCGCGCGCAGACGCTGGCGCAGCCGCGCGATGGCGGCAAGCTGCGTGAGGATGTGGCGTCGATGCGCGCGCGGATGCGCGCCGAGCTGGATCGTTCCAGCGCCGCTCGCTTCGATCTGCAACGCTTCGATCTAAAGCAGGGCGAGGGTGGTCTGGTCGACCTCGAATTCCTGCTCCAGTACGGCGTGCTGCGCGGATCCGCCGCAGACCCGTCGCTGCTCGCTCCGCGCGACACGCCGGGGCTGATCGACGCGCTGCGGGCGGCGGGTGTCTTCGACGCCGCGGCGGGGAGCCGGCTGCATGCCGCGCACGCGACGCTGCTGGACGCGGGCCTGGCCTGCACGCTGGACCGGCGGGCACGGATCGTCGCGCCCGACGCCGATGTCGCGGCTGCGCGTGCCGTCATCGCCTCGGCGTCGGCGGCGTTCGCATCCGGCCCCGCCGAGGGATGAGCGCGCTGCGCGTCGCGATCCGCGTGGCCTGTCGCTCAGCGCTCCGCGTTCTGCACGAAGAGGTCGTCGATGTCATGCGTAATGCACGCGCAAGCGCTTGTTTTTCCGCCGGATTCGGGCGATATCGCCGTGTATGAACGGAAGCGGGCGACACGGGGGACGACGACGGTGGCTTCGGGCGTTTCGCGCGGTATGCTCGTCCCCGGGGAAACATCCCGATGCAGCATCCTGCTTGAAACGGGCGTCCTGAAACGAGCATTTCGTGAAAAGAACGGCTTGAAACGAACCGGTCGAGGCGCCAAATCGGGTGTCTCCGGATCTTTCCGGACCATGTCTCCCGAACTCATCCCCCACACAAAGCCACGGAGTCAACCATGTCGAAGATCAATATCCTGAATACCGATGAGCTGGTCACCGACGCCAAGATCGTCCTCGATGACGTCGAAGCGCTGCTCGACGAAGCCGCCAACGCCACCGGCGAACGCGCGCAGGCCCTGCGTGCCCGCGCCAGCGAAGCGCTCGGCCGCGCCAAGCAGCGTCTGCACGACGCGCAGAGCGCCGTCGCCACCAATACCCGCGCCGCCGCCCGCGCCACCGACGACTTCGTCCACGATCATCCGTGGGGTGCCATTGGTGTAGCCGCCGGCGTCGGCTTCCTGGTCGGCCTGCTCGTCTCGCGTCGCTGACCCAAAGCCGCCATGGCTTCGGCTTCGCCTCTCGACGCCGTGCGCCGCCTCTCGGCGGCCACGGTCAATCTGCTGCTGTCGCGCGCCGAGTTCGCATCGCTGGAACTCGCGCAGGCACGCGCCCAGATCCTGCGCTGGTTCACGATGGCGCTGCTGACCATGGTGCTGCTGTTGCTGACCCTGATTGTCGGCTCAGCGCTGCTCACAGTGGTGCTGTGGCCGCAGTTGGGCTGGGTCACGCTGGCGATACTGCTCGCGGTCTACGGGGTGGGTGCGCTGTTGGTGTTGCGCAGGTTGATGGGTGAAGTCGCGGCTGCGCCGCCGGTGCTTTCGCAGACGCTCCAGGAACTGTCCAACGACCGCGACATCTTCGTTGCCCGCGCCCGTCAATCGGCGCCGGAAACCGACGTGGAGGCGCCATGAGCGAAAAATCCGTCAATCGCGAACTGCGCATGGAGATGTTGCGCATGCGCGCCTCGATCGAACGTGCGGAAGTGGCCGGTGCCCTGCGCGAGCTGCGGGTCAGCACCGGGCGAATCCGCAATCTGGCGTCAGTAGCCGGTGGCATCAGTGCCGCGGTCGCCGGCCGCAGCGGCTGGATGGGGCTGCTCGCCAGTTCGATTACCGGCCGGCCGTGGTTGGCGGCACTGGCCTTGGGCGCTGTGCGCACCCTGAAGAAACGGCCGCTGCTGGCGGCATTGGCGATGGGCGCGGTGGCGATCGGCATGCGCGCGGCGAAGAAGAACGCCGCTTCGCATTCCGCCGACGCCTGACCTCTTTCAGCCCGCCTTCCTGAAATCCAGGCGCTCGGACACGAGCGCCGCCACCCTTGCGCCTTCGAGCAGCGGCTCGACATCGAACGATGCGAGCCTCGCATCCATCGCGCGGACCCGCCCGCGCGCCAGCAGCGCATCGAGGAAGGCACGCGGCCGCCCGCGCACGCGTCCCGGATCGAACACGAACACCGGTACGCGCGTCGCGCAGGCTTCGGAGATCATGTTCACCGAGTCCGGCGAACAGACGATGCGATCCGCCCAGGCCAGCAGGCCGGAGTAGGGATTCGCGCCATCCTCCGTTCCGCGCCAGACCACGCCGGGCGTGTCGTCGTAGCGATGGGCGAGGGCCCGGATCAGTTCGGGGTCGGTGCGCCGCGAAGTGGTGATCAACACGCTGCCGCCCTCACTGGCCAATACCGCTTCGAATTTCGCCGCCATCACTTCGAACGCCATCCGGTCGAAGCGCGCATGCGCGCTGCTGCCGCCCAGCAGGAAGGCGGTGCGCGGCGAGGGCAGATCGGCATAGGCGGCGTGATCCCGACGGGCCTTGGCGAGCCAGCCGTCGTCGACCGGATGCAGGCTGCCAATCATCGGGATGACGTTCGGCCCGCGCAGCGGATCGTGTTCGGGCACCACCACCAGGTCCCAGTGCCCCGGATCAAGCCGCGGGTCGAGGATCTGTACCACCTTGCTGCCGCGCTCCCGCAGCAGCCGGGTGGCGAGCGCCGCCTGACGGCCGCAGCCCACGGCCAGGACGGGCGGTGCCGCAAGCAGGGAGGCAAAACCCGGGCCATAGCCGCGCTCTGCGCCGGGCCAGCGGCGCGGCGCGGTCCAGCGCCAAGGCGAGCGCGGGTCCAGGGTCAGGGAATCGAAGCCGGCGCCGCCAGCGAGCAGGCCCGCAAGCGCATCGGCCTGACGGGCGTTGCCGGCGCGGCCATCGCTGATCGCGCGGATGCGTACTGAACAAATTTGCGTTGAATCGATGTGAGTATCGCTCATTGTTCCGGATTTGACTCGATTCGTTCCTGCCGTGCCGCTGCCACCCGGCCGCACGGACTCTACACTGCCGGCTCGTTATCTTCAGACCAAGGATATTCCGACCGATGTCTTCGCCGCTGACCGACTCCGCTCTGGATCAACTGTTCCGCACCGCGCGCACCTACAACGCGTTCTCCGGCGACATCGACGACGCCACCCTGCAGCGTCTGTACGAACTGCTGAAGTGGGGCCCGACCGCCGCCAATGCCTGCCCGGCGCGCTTCGTGTTCGTGCGTTCGGCCGAGGCCAAGGCCAAGCTGGCGCCGGCGCTGGACGACGGCAACCGCGAGAAGACCCTGGCTGCGCCGGTCACCGTGATCGTCGGTCACGACATGGCGTTCTACGACAAACTTCCGGTGCTGTTCCCGCATGTCGACGCCCGCGCCTGGTTCGCCGGCAAGCCCGAGGCGGTGCTGGAAACCGTGGCCATGCGCAATGGCAGCCTGCAGGGCGCCTACCTGATCCTGGCCGCGCGCTCGCTCGGCCTCGATACCGGTCCGATGTCCGGCTTCGACAACGCCAAGCTGGACGCGGCCTTCTTCGCCGGGACGTCGATCCGCTCCAACTTCCTGGTCAACCTGGGCCAGGGCGACCCGGCCTCGCTGTTCCCGCGCTCGCCGCGGCTGGGCTTCGATGAGGCCTGCCGCATCGAGTGATCGCACTCGCGTTGCGTGCCCGCAACGTTTTACCCTTCCAGCGCCTCTGTGGCGTGTCCCCCGACGCAACCCATCACGCAATCCATCAAGGAGTCTTCCGATGAAACGAGTTCTCGTCGCCGCTGCCCTCGCACTGGCCTCCACCGTCGCCTTCGCCGCGCCGCTGACCTACAAGATCGACGCCAACCACACCGATGTGGTCGCCAGCTGGAGCCACTTCGGCTTCTCCAACCCGATCGCGCATTTCGGCAAGGTCGACGGCAGCATCACCTACGATCCGGCCAAAGTGAGCGCCTCCAAGGTCGAAGTCACCCTGCCGCTGTCGGGCCTGAATTCCCACGTCGGCGATTTCGACGACCACCTGCGCAGCGAGGATTTCTTCGACGCCGCGAAATTCCCGAACGTCACCTTCAAGAGCACTTCGGTGAAGGCCGCGGGCGAGGGCAAGCTGACGGTCGTCGGCGACCTCACCATCAAGGGCATCACCAAGCCGGTGACCCTCGACGTGACCATCAACAAGGTCGGCATGCAGCCGATGGCGAAGCGCGAAGCCGCCGGCTTCAATGCCACCACCACCATCAAGCGCAGCGATTTCGGCGTGGGCAAGTACGCGCCGAACGTCAGCGACGAAGTGAAGCTGACGATCACCACCGAAGCCATCGTGCCGAAGGCGGAAGCGGACGTGCCGAAGACCGGTTCGTAACCCGCAGCGAAGTTCCAGGGTTGACCCGCAGACGGGCCGCAGATTGCGGCCCGTCTGCGTTTCCGGGCGGTGTCTCCGGCCCGGATTCAGCGCTGAGTGACTGCTTCCGGCGGCGGTGCGTCGAACAGGTAGGGCGTGGCCTGCGCCGAGGGCCGTGCGGTGAATGCGGCGGCGAACGCCGTCAACCGCGGCATCGACGACAGATCGATCGGGTTGCGGAACGGCAGGTGCTCCAGCAGACAGAACAGCCCGAGATCGAAGATCGCGATCTTGGTCGGCGGCAGTTCGGCGCGGGTGCCGTCCCAATGCCGGTCGAGCCACGCCAGAGATTCGATCAGGCTCGTCCGCCGCTTGCGCGAGGCGGGATCCGGCGGCCGTTTCGACACGATCTCGTGGAATACCACCTCCACCTGCGCGGCCATCGCGTGCGCCAGCACCTCGTGCGCGTTCATCGCCAGCGCGCTCGCCGCCTGTTCCGGCCAGAACACCCGCGCGACGCCGTCGTCCGCCTGTCGCGCCAGCCATCGGCAGGCGTTGAGGCTGCCCCAGATGACGGCGTCGCCCTGGCGCAGCGCCGGCAGCTGCAGCGCGGGATTGCCGGCGAACACCGCCGGGTCTTCGCTCATCAGGTCGTGGATCGGCTGCAGCGCGTATTCGATCTCCAATTCGTGCGCCAGCAGCCGCACCTGGCGGGTGTAGTGGGAACTTCGGCGGCCGATGATTTCGAGATGCGACATGGGTGGCGCTCCGATTGCAACGAGGCGAGGCGACAGCGCGGATCGCCGCAGTGGGCATTCTCCGACATCGCATTCTGCGGCATCCCCCCGCCCGCGCGCTGGGCTAAAATGCAGCTTCCGCGCAGGACGACCCCATGACCACTTCCCAGCCCAGCCAAGCCAACGCCCAGCAACGTTACGAAGTGCACCGTGGCGATCTGCCGCTGAGCTGCCCCAGCCCGTCGATGGCGCTGTGGAACTCGCACCCGCGCGTCTATCTGCCGATCGAAGCCGAAGGCGGCACGTCGACCTGCCCGTACTGCGGCGCGGTGTACGTGCTCGTTGAAAGCCGGCTCGTCGACGGCGCGCTTGACTGATCGACACGAGGCGCTGAGCCGATGCGGCGCCGATTGACCGTCGTCCAACTGCTGCCGGCGCTGCATTCGGGCGGCGTCGAACGTTCCACGCTGGAGATCGCCGACGCGCTGGTGCGCGCCGGGCATCGCGCCATCGTCGTGTCCGCCGGCGGCCGGCTGGTGCCGCAGCTCGAAGCCGGCGGCGCCGAACACGTCGCACTCGACATCGGCCGCAAGTCGCTGCTGACCTTCCGCCACGTCCGCCCGCTGCGCGCGCTGTTCGCGCAGACCGGCGCCGACATCGTGCATGCGCGCTCGCGGCTGCCGGCGTGGGTCGGCCGGTTCGCGCTGCGCGGCATGCCTGTACAGCGTCGTCCGCACTTCGTCACCACCGTGCACGGCCTGAACTCGCCCTCGCGCTACAGCGCGATCATGACCCGTGGCGAGCGGGTGATCTGCGTATCGGACACCGTGCGCGAGTACGTGCTGCGCCACTATCCCGCGACCGATCCGGCGACGCTGCGCACGATTCCGCGCGGCATCGATCCCGCGGCCTTTCCGCCGGCACCCCGACCCGACCGCGATGCGCGCGCGCGCATCGCCGCGCTGCATCCCGCGCTGGGCGGCGACGGCCCGCTGCTGCTGCTGCCGGGGCGCGGCACGCGGCTCAAGGGCCATGCCGATGCGCTGGCGCTGCTGGGCGCGCTGCGTGCGGACGGCCTGGATGCGCGGCTGTGGATGCCCGGCGCGCGCGAGCCCGGGCGCGAGCAGTACCTCGCCGATCTGGAAGCCGAAGCCGCGCGCGGCGGGTTCGCGCAGGCGCTGGCGATCACCCCGCCCACCGCCGCCATCGCCGAGGCCTACGCCGCCAGCGATCTGGTGCTGCAGGTCTCGCGCAAGCCTGAGGCGTTCGGGCGCACGGTGATCGAAGCGCTGTCGGTCGGGCGTCCGGTGTTGGGCTGGGCGCACGGCGGCGTGGGCGAACTGTTGCGCGAACTGCTGCCGGCCGGCGCGGTGGCGCCGTTCGACACCGACGCGCTGCACCGCGCCGCCCGCGCGTTGTTGACGCTGCCATCCGCGCCTGCGGACGGAATGACGCTTTCGAACGGGATGCCCGCTACGATGCCCGCGTCCCTGCAGCGCTATTCGCTGGCGGCGATGCAGGCGGCGACGCTGGCCTGCTATGACGAACTGACCACGACGAACTGACGACCACGACCTGAAGCGGGAACCCGTTCCCACATGACCCCCATGAGCCACGCGACGATCCCCGCCACGACCGCCGAAACCGCATCCGCTCCCGCCGCCGGCTGGCGCTGGGCGCCGTTCTGGGTGCTGGCGTTCGTCGCGCTGTGGCCGGCGCCGGGCATCGCCGAAACAGTGATGGCGCTGGGTGCGCTCGCGGCGATCGGCCGTCTGATCTTCGTCCGGTTCCGCGGCGGCGGCGCCCTGCTCAGCGCGCAGGCCTGGGCGCTGACCAGCGTGTTGTTCTTCACCTACTGGCTGCCGGAACTGATCGGCGCCATCGATGCGGTCGACCGCGCCCGCGCGTTCCGCGAAGCCGCCGTGGATCTGCGCTATCTGCCGTTCCTGTGGCTCGCCGCGTCGGCGGTGGCGGATGCGCGCGGGCGGCGGATCACCTTCGTCGGTCTGGCCGCGATCGTCGGCGTGTGGACGCTCGACGCGATCGTGCAGGCGGCCAGCGGCACCAGCCCATGGTTCTTCGCCATGGACGCGGCGAAACTCGCGATCAGCGGCCATCGCCTGTGCGACGCCAACGACTATCTGCTGCTGGACCGCCTCGGCGGGGCGCTGGGGCCGTGCAATCTGAAGCTCGGCCTGGTGCTGGCCAGCCTGTCGCCGTTCGCGATGCACGCCGCCGGCCGCCGGTTCGGGCAGTGGGGCTGGCTGTTGGCCGCGCTGGCGATCGGCTGCGTGATCCTGCTCGCCGGCGCGCGCGCCTCCTGGATCACCTTCGGTCTGGTGTTGCTGCTGTCCGGCTGGCATGTGCTCGGCTGGAAGCGGCTGTTCGGTGTGTTCGCGTTCGGCGGCGCGCTACTGGTCGCGCTGACCTTCGTGTCGCCGCAGGTGCAGCAGCGGGTCGAACGCACCCTCCATGGGCTCAACGGGGATCACGCGGGCGTCGACAGCGCGCTGTCGGGCCGCGGCCGCATCTGGAGCGCGGCGTGGTGCATGACCAAGGCGCATCCGATCAACGGCGTCGGCCCCCGCGGCTTCCGCGAAGCCTTCCCGGCCTGCGACCCTGAGCCCGGCGTGGTCGCCGCCTGGGGCGAAGGCCCGGCCTACCATGCGCATCAGATCGTGCTGGAAATCCTCAGCGAGACCGGCATCATCGGCCTGCTGCTGTGGCTCGCCGGCGCGGCGATGGCGCGACGCGCCTGGCGCTATGCCGAGCCGGCCGCACGCGAAGCGGCGTATCCGGCGATGTTGGCGCTGGCGGTCACGGTCTTCCCGTTCAACACCCACCTCGCGTTCTATTCCACGTTCTGGGGCGGGGTGACGCTGCTGCTGGCGGCGTTGTTCGCGGGTAGCTTGTTGGCGCGCGAGCAGGCCGATCCTTCGGCGGCGGCGCGCTGAAGGCGCAGGCATGTCGCTCCGGGATTTCGAAACTTACGCAGGGATCGCCCGTGAATTCCGGTTCCACCGGCTGCGTACGACATTCGCAACGAACTCGATCAAGCTCTGCCGCGCCGCGAGCAAGGGACGCCATGTGCCTTACCTGTGGCTCGACCCGCCATGGCGGATACTCCGCGGCAACGAATCCTTTCTGCATTCCAGCACCTATCCGCAAGTAAAACGGCCCGGCAGCCGTGCCCGGGAACGCGAGTGGCTCGACCATGCGCGCGGCTTTCCGGGCGGTTATCTGCTGAGCCTGCGTCTTGTGCGCTTTCAGAAGCGTGTGGTGTTCGACTTCGCGGATGGCTGGCGGATCGAAACCCCCATGGACGACCCGGAGCCGGATCCCGACGGGTGGTTCGACGACTGGTATGCGCGAGGTCGTGCCGACCTTCAGTCGTAAACCCGCGCGCCGTCCGGCCGCCGTTTGAAGCGGCGATGGATCCACAGGTACTGCTCGGGCGCGGCGCGCGCCATCGTTTCGATCGCCGCGATCACCCGTGCGGTGTCGGTGCCGGCATCCTCGGAGGGGAAGTTGTCCAGCGCTGGCCACAGGCGCAGGGTGTAGCCGCCGTCGTCGCGGCGGACATGCTGGAACATCACCACTGCGGCGCCCGAGAGTCGCGCCAGTTGATGCGTCGAACTCAGGCTCTTCGCCGGCTGGCCGAAGAACGGCACATAGACGCTGTCGCCCTTGCTCGGATCCTGGTCCGGCGCATACCAGAGCAGGCCGCCGCGCTTGAGGTGTTTCACCACGCCGCGCACGTCCTGCTTGGTGAACATCCCTGCGGCGTAGCGCGAGCGACCGCGCAGCACCGCCCACTCCATCGCCGGCTGCGAATACGGCCGGTACATGCCGGCCAGCGGAACGAAATCGCACAGCAGCCGACCGCAGACTTCGAGCGTGGTGAAGTGGCCGGAGACGACGATGACGCCGCGCCCGTTCACGCGCGCCGCTTCGATGTGTTCAAGGCCTTCGACGATCAGGCCACGTCGCTGCGGTTCCACCGATCCCCACCACGCCCGTCCGAATTCGAGGATGGCGGTGCCCAGCGCCGCGAAATGCCGACGCAGCAGCGCGTCGCGGGCGCGTTCGTCCAGTTCCGGGAAGCACAGCGCCAGATTGCGTTCGGCGATGCGGCGGCGTTTGCCCAGCGCGACTCGCAGCACTGCGCCGAATCCGCTGCCCAGCGCGCGCTGCAGGCGCCACGGCAGGCGTGCGAGCAGCGCCATCGTGCCGATACCGAACCAGGTCGGCCAATGTCGGGCCGCGCGCGGCGGCGGAGCGTCGAATTCGAAAGGCATGCGCCATTGTAGAGGCCCGGGCCGGTCGTCGCCGGCCGCCGTCACCCGGTATCCTGTCGCGATGCGGGCCGACAGCTACGAACGCGTGATCGAGCACATCCTGCGCGGCCTGTATTCGGCGGCGTTGTATCTGCTGTTGCCCGTCACCGTGTACCACCTGATCTGGCGCGGTTTCCGCCAGCGCGCCTATCTGCTGCGCTGGGACGAGCGCTATGCGCGCTATCGATCGCCCGCGCCGACGCCCGGCGACGGACATCTCTGGGTGCATGCGGTGTCGGTGGGCGAGGTCAACGCCGCCGCACCGCTGATCCATGCGCTGTTGCGCGATCGTCCACAGCAACGCGTGCTGGTCACCACCATCACCCCGACCGGTTCCGAACGGGTGAAGGCGCTGTGGGGCGATCGCGTGGACCACGTGTATCTGCCCTACGATCTCACCGGTGCGGTCGCGCGTTTCCTGCGTCATTTCCGGCCGAGGATCGCGTTGATCGTCGAGACCGAGCTGTGGCCGAACCTGCTGTTCGCCTGTCGCGATCACGGCATTCCCGTGTATCTGGTCAACGCCCGGCTGTCGGAACGTTCGCTGCGCGGCTATCGCGCGCTGCGCGCGCTGGTCGGGCGCGCGCTGCGCACGATGCGCGCGGTCGCCGCGCAGTCGGACGCGGACGCTGCGCGGTTCGTGCGCCTGGGCGCGCGGGATGCGCAGGTCGTGGTCTGCGGCAATCTCAAATTCGACACCCGGGTCGATCCGGGTATCGAAGCGTTCGCGCAGCAATTCCGCGACCGCGTGGCGGAGCGCCCGGTCTGGATCGCCGCCAGTACCCATCCCGATGAAGAAGCGCTGGTGCTGGCCATCGATCGTCACCTGCGCGCGCGCTGGCCCGACCTGCTGATGCTGTGGGCGCCGCGGCATCCGGAGCGCTTCCGTCCTGCGACCCAGCTGGCGATCGACACGGGGCTGCAGGTGGCGACGCGCAAGCTCACCCGGTTGCCGGATGCCGACGATGCGGTGTTCGTGATCGACACCCTCGGCGAACTGATGAGCTTCTACGCCTGCGCTGACGTCGCTTTCGTCGGTGGCAGCCTGCAGCCGGTGGGCGGCCATAATCTGCTGGAGCCGGCCGCGGTCGGCACTGCCATCGTCACCGGCCCGCATCTGCACAACTTCAGCGATATCGCCGAACAACTGCGGCAGGCGGATGCGGTGAGGATCGTGCCCGATGCTGCGGGGGCGGCGGCGGAAGTGGAGCGCCTGCTGGCGGATCCGTCGGAGCGCGAACGCATGGTCGCCGCCGGACGCATGCTGGTCGAACAAGGGCGCGGCGCGTTGCGTCGTACCCTCGCTTTGATCGAGGATGGGTTGTAACCGGATTGCGATGCGATCCTGTTTGATCCGTGCGATTGCATGCCTTTTCGTGCCCGGCATTCAATGCGCTCTATGCATTGCGCTTAATCGATCCAAACGATTTTGTCGCGGATGAGTTTCATGTGATTCGGTTCGCATCCTGCGACCGGTCGAGTGCATATAAATACGATGCGTAATGACTTCTTCGACGCTTCGGCACTGGCCGTCGTGTTCGATCGGCGTCAGGAAGACCGTGCTTTGCGTATCCGACCGACGGTCGTGAGATTCAAGGAGTATCGGTATGGCTAGACATTCTCTGGTCAACGGCTTGTGTGCCGTGATTTTCGCATTTGGCATGGCTTCCAGCGGCAGCGTGTCGGCATTGCCGACGCCGTCGGAGACATGCGCTGAGGAAAACGAAGGTGAGTATGCGATGACGACGGAGTATTCGCCGTTGTTCGTCGATTATGCGACTTACGTTTGCGTCAACAGCACATGGGATCTGCTCGTCGTGTCCCGTTGCTATTACCTTTTCGGGCGTTGCACTCCACCGTGAACGCACATCGATTCCTTATGCGCCCTGATGGCGCAAGGTTGCACGCAATGCGTCGCATCAGTCGCATTGCAACAGGAGAAAAATCATGAAACAGGGTTTCTTGTCTGGTATCGCAGCGGTCGCGCTGGCGGTCGCGTTGGGTCTGTCCGCTCCGGCAAAGGCGCAAGCCATGGGATTGCCGGAATGCAACGAAGCCACGCTCTGGACGGTGGCGGAAACATCCGTGACCGATGCGTCCGGCACGCTGTGGGTGTTCTATCAGTGCTGGCCCGGGGGGTGGGAATACATCGGCGAGATCTATTGCAGCGTGGACGGCGGCTGCTCGTCGAGCTGATCGCCGCTCGGGTTCGATCCGGCTCGGCCATCGGCGGAGCGCAATCCACAGCGCATGCCAAAATATGCGCTGTGGGGCGTTGAACGTGCGGGATGCACCGGATCGAACCGCTCGAAACGACGATGGCCCGCATCGCGCGGGCCATCGTGGGATATCTCCGTCCGCGAGGATCAGGGCACGGAGGGGGTGATGGCGTCGGTGGTGAGCTGACGGTTGACGTCCTGCAGGTCATCGACGTCCAGTGTGCCCGCGGCCTGTTCCAGCAGCAGTCGGTTCTGCAGGAAGTTGTAGCGCGACAGCGCATATTCGCGCTCGGCGTCGAACAGGGTCTGCTGGTTGTTCAGCACGTCCAGCACAGTGCGGGTGCCCACTTCCAGGCCGACCTGCGAAGCGTCGTAGGCGCTGCGCGCGGAGAACACCGCGGCCTTGCGCGCTTCCACTTCGCTGATGCCCGCGACCAGCGTCTGGTACGCGTTGCGGGTGTTGCGCACCAGCGCACGGCGCTGCTGATCGAGCTGGTCGCCGGTGACGTCGCGCTGGGCGAGCGCCTGCCGCACCTGCGACTGGGTCGCACCGCCGGAGAAGATCGGGATGCTGACGGTCAGGCCGACGGTGGACGTGTCGGACGAATCGATGCCGGTCGGACCGACGTTGCCGTCGAACAGCGAACGGCTGTTGCCGTAGGTCGCACGCAGGCCGATGCTGGGCAGATGGCCGGCGCGTGCGGAATCGACGCCGGCTTCGGCCGAACGCAGTTCGAGTTCCTTCGCCTTCAGCGCGGGATTGCTGTCGGTCGCGGTCCTCACCCAGCCGTCAACGTCGAGCGACGACGGCAGCTCGGGCTGGAAGTCCTGCGGCAACGACTTGAGCGCGCGCACTTCCTTGCCGGTGATTTCCTCCAGCGCGCGATACGCGTCTTCCAGCGCATTGCGGGTGACGATGGTGTTGGCGCGGGCGCGGTCGTACTGGGCACGGGCTTCGTGCACGTCGGTGATCGGGGCGAGGCCCACTTCGAGGCGCTTGTCGGCGAAGTCGAACTGCTTCTTCAGCGCGGTTTCCTGCGCTTCCGCCGCGGTCAGCGTCTCCAGCGCGACCAGCACGTTGAAATAGGCGGCGGCGGTGCGCGTGATCAGCGAGTCGCCGGCGGCCTCGAGCTGGAAGTCGGCGGCCTCCGCCAGCGACAGCTGCGAACGGTGGCGCGCGATGTTGCCGAAGTTGAGGATCGACTGGTCCACCGACAAACCGTAGCTGCGGCCGCCGCCGCCGTCGGACACCTCT
The DNA here is from genome assembly GCA_943371935.1 of Chitinophaga pinensis. Lineage (GTDB taxonomy): Bacteria > Pseudomonadota > Gammaproteobacteria > Xanthomonadales > Xanthomonadaceae > Lysobacter_I. The sequence goes on from CALRWS020000032.1 coordinate 54,591, forward strand.
AGACCGCTGCCCAGTTCGGAGGTGGTGTCGGAGTAACTCGCGCCGACCGAACCGCCGATCTGCGGCAGGAAGGTCGCACGGGTCTGCACCGCGCCTTCGCGGGTGGCGAGGCGCCCGGCCTCGGCGGCCGCGAACTGCGGATCGCTGTTGCGCGCGAGTTCGTAGGATTGCAGCAGATCTTCGGCCTGTGCGCCGAGCGGCAGTACCAGCAGGGCGAGGGCAAGGGCGAGAGGGCGGCGAGTCATGGTCTTCCTTTTAGGTATTGAACGATCCGCGGTCGGCAACGTGCCGTGCAGGCGGCTCACAGCTGGAATTGGGGGACGGGTGCGGCGCCGACGAGGTACGGAAGTTCGGTCTCGAACAGCGATTCGACCTGGAAACCGGCGGCGTTGTCGGCGGGGCGGACCAGTGCGGCCTGCATCGCCGGCGCCAGCCCGTGGATCACGAACATGCGGCCGCCCGGACGCAGCCACTGGAGGAAGCGCGACGGGACCGTGGCGACCGCGCCGCCGACGCAGATCGCGTCGAATCGGCGTTCGCTGTCCCACTGCATGGCGTCGATGGTGTCGATGCGGACGTTGCCGATACTCTGCGCCTGCAGTCGCGCGCGCGCGGCTTGGGCCAGATCGGCATGTCGTTCCAGACTGACCACGTCGCGGGCCAGGCTGCCGAGGCAGGCCGACAGATAGCCGCTGCCGGTGCCGATCTCCAGCACGTCTTCGCCGGCGGTGATCGACAGCGCCTGCAATGCGCGACCTTCCAGCACCGGTTTCATCATCGACTCGCCATGACCGATCGGCAGCGCCAGGTCGGAGTAGGCGAGGGCGCGGTGCGCTTCGACCACGAACCGTTCGCGCGGCAGACGCGCCAGGGTCTCGAGGACCCGGGGCTGGAACACTTCCCAGGGACGAACCTGCTGTTCGACCATGGTTTCGCGTGCTTTGGCGTAATCGATCGTCATCTCGGGGTCTCTTGCGGCGCTGGCTGCGGTGGGAACGCGTGATCGGGCGTGAAGTTTACCGGGATGGCCCTGCCGCGACGACATCGCTGCCACGGGACGCAGGATCGCCGCAAGCGGGGTTGCCCGCTGAGTGCCGGAAGTCACCGGGACACAGAGCACGGCGGGGGCGCATCCGGCCGATCAACCCGGGGCCCCGACGGCATCACTGTATGGCGCTTGGCCGTAAGCGCGCAGGAACAGGTCCACGGTCGCTTCGATATGGCGTTCGACGTCGTCGGCGGGCGCACCGCAGCACATGCCGCAGAGCATCTGCATGTGCAATTCGCCCTTGATCAGGCACAGGAACTGCGAAGCGGCGCGCGCGATATCCGGGATCCGCAGTTCGTCGCGTGCGACCCGGGAGCGCAGGAAGTCGACGAAGATATCCTTGATCTGCTGCGGCCCGGCCTGCCAGAACAGCTCGCGGACGTGGGTGTCGCCAGTGCCGGGCATCATCATCATGCGGTGCATCGCGATGGCTTCCTCGCTGGTGATCAGCCGGAAAAACGCGAGACCGATCGCGGTGAGCTGCTGGCGCACGTTGCCTTCCAGACCGGCCAGGAACAGCGCCGACGGCAGTTGTTCCTCGCATTTGGCGCGGATCGCGGAACTGAACAGCGATTCCTTGTCGCCGAAGTGGCTGTAGACGGTGAGTTTGGAGACCCCGGCCTCGGCCGCGATCTGGTCCATGCTCACGCCATCGAACCCGTGCTGACTGAACAGGCGCTTGGCGCCCTCCAGGATCGCGGCGCGCTTGCCGAGGTCCTTGGGGCGCCCGGGGCCGGCCTGCTTGGCGGGTTCGGGAGTCGGGGGATTGGGGTTCGAAACGACCATGCTTTAATACTAGACTAATTGGTATGTTATTTATACGATACCAGCGAGTTTACTAATCCAGATCCGTTCATCGGAATACTCCACCCGGATGATCTTTCCCGAGGTCTCCCGGATCGCTTGAGGCGGCCATGGCAATGCGTTGTACAGCAGTAATGAGAATGGCAGGCTTCAGAGCGGCAGGTCTGGCGATACTCGCCGCCACGCTGGTCGCCTGCGGTAACGGCGAGAAGGCCTCGCAGCCGCCGCGGCCGGTGCTGGTGGCCCGTGCGGACGCCGCAACCGGGCATGGCGCCGATGGCCTCAGTGCCTATGCCGGTGAGATCCGCGCCCGCGAGGAAGCCACGCTTTCGTTCCGGGTCGGCGGCAAGCTGGTGCGCCGTCTCGTGGACGTGGGCGACCGGGTGCGCAAAGGCGACCTGCTGGCCGAACTCGATCCCGGCGACCTGCGCCTGCAGGTCGAAGCGCTGCAGGCCGAACTCACCTCTGCCGATGCCCAGCTCGCCCGCGCCCGCGCCGATCATGCGCGCACCGCCAGCCTGTCGAAGGATCAACTGGTCAGCCGCTCCGCCTTGGATCAGCAGACCGCTGCGCTTCGCGCGGCCGAAGGCCAGGCCCGTGCCGCCCGTGCCCAGTTCGATCTGTCGCGCAATCAGGCCGCTTACAGCCAACTGCGTGCGCCGCAGGATGGCGTCGTCGCCAGCCGTCAGGTCGAAGCCGGGCAGGTGGTGGCGGCCGGGCAAGCGGTGTTCGGACTGGCGGCCGACGGCGGCCGCGAGGTCGCGTTCGCGCTGCCGGAATCGGGCATCCGCGACTTCAAGGTCGGTCAGGCGGTGGTGATCGAACTGTGGAGCGCGCAGGGCGAGCGGATTCCCGGGCGGATCCGCGAAATCGCACCCGCGGCCGATCCGCAGGCAAGAACCTATGCCGCACGCGCCACGTTGGAAGGCGATGCCGCCCGCGTCGATCTGGGCCAGAGCGCGCGCGTGTACATCCCCGCCGCCCTGAGCGGCGACGCGCTGCGTCTGCCGCTGTCGGCCCTGCATCGCGGCGACAAGGGTCAGACGGTGGTCTGGACCGTGGATCCCAAGGTCAACAAGGCCCGTGCCGTGCCGGTGGGGATCGGTCCGTACGCCGCGGATGGCGTGGCGGTGCTGTCAGGGCTGAAGCCGACCGAGTGGGTGGTGATGGCCGGCGGCCATCTGCTGCACGAAGGTCAGCCGGTGCTGCCGGTCGACCGCACCAACCGCCCCATCCAATCGAACTGACCGAAGCCATCGACATGAACGCTGCAGCATCCGGTCTTCGAAGCACTTCCCGCACGGCAATCACTCCCCTTCCCCCGTGCGCGGGGGAAGGATGGGATGGGGGCAATCACGCTGCGGCAGAAGCCATCGACATGAACGCTGCAGCATCCGGTCTTCGAAGCACCTACCGCACGGCAATCACTTCCCTTTCCCTGCCTGCGGGGGAAGGATGGGATGGGGGCAACGTCAAGGCAGAGGCCGTCACCGGTGAGGCCCGCTCCACGACGCGCGGGGCCGCCTGACCATGCGCCGATTCAACCTCTCCGAGTGGGCGCTGGCGAACCGTTCGCTGGTGCTCTACATGATGCTGGTGCTGGCGATCGTCGGCGCCTGGTCGTATCGCAGTCTGGGCCAATCGGAGGATCCGCCTTTCACTTTCAAGGTGATGGTAGTGAGGACCGCGTGGCCGGGCGCCACCGCCGAGGAAGTCTCGCGCGAGATCACCGACCGCATCGAAAAGAAACTGATGGAAACCGGCAACTACGAGGAAGTGCTCTCGTATTCGCGTCCGGGCGAATCGCAGGTGTTCTTCATCGCCCGCGATTCACTGCACAGCGATCAATTGCCCGCGCTCTGGTACCAGGTGCGCAAGAAGATCGGCGATATCCGCCCGACGCTGCCGCAGGGAACGGTCGGCCCGTTCTTCAACGACGAATTCGGCGACACCTACGGCAATATCTACGCGATCAGCGGCAAGGGTTTCGACTATGCGCTGCTGAAGGATTACGCCGAGCGCCTCGAACTGGAACTGCAGCGCGTCCCGGACGTGGCCAAGATCGAACTGCTGGGCCTGCAGGACGAAAAGATCTGGATCGAGCTGTCCAACACCAAGCTGGCCACGCTGGGCATTCCGCTGCCGGTCGTGCAGCAGGCACTGGCCGAGCAGAACGCGGTGACTCCGGCCGGATTCTTCGAGACCGCTACCGATCGCGTGCGCCTGCGCGTCAGCGGCGCGTTCACGTCGGTGGAGGAGATCCGTCAATTCCCGATCCGCGCCGGCGACCGCACGGTGCGTCTGGGCGACATCGCCGAGATCACCCGCGGCTACGCCGACCCCGCCGCGCCGCGCATCCGCTACATGGGCGAGGACGCGGTCGGCATCGCGGTGTCGATGAAACCCGGCGGCGACATCCTGCAACTGGGCAAGGCGCTGGATGCCGAAACCGAACGCCTGCAGCGCTCGCTGCCGTTGGGCATGAATCTGCACCGCGTCGCCGACCAGCCCGCAGCGGTGCGCGATTCGGTCGGCGAATTCGTGCGCGTGCTGGCCGAGGCGGTGATCATCGTGCTGCTGGTGAGCTTCTTCTCGCTGGGCGTGCGCACCGGGCTGGTGGTTGCGGTCAGCATTCCGCTGGTGCTGGCGATGACCTTCGCCGCGATGCAGTACTTCGGCATCGGCCTGCACAAGATTTCGCTGGGTGCGCTGGTGCTGGCGTTGGGGCTGATGGTGGACGACGCGATCATCGCGGTGGAGATGATGGCGATCAAGATGGAGCAGGGCTACTCGCGCCTGCGCGCGGCCGCGTTCGCGTACGAAACCACTGCATTCCCGATGCTCACCGGCACCCTGGTCACTGCGGCCGGCTTCCTGCCCATCGCTACCGCCGCGTCGAGCACCGGCGAATACACGCGCTCATTGTTCCAGGTCGTCACCATCGCGCTGCTGGTGTCGTGGGTGGCGGCGGTGCTGTTCATACCGTATCTCGGCGACAAGATGCTGCCCGACCCACATGCGGTGCCGAAACCGCGCTCGCTGGAAGGCCGGATACGCGCATTCCGCGAACGTCTGGCTGACCGCTGGCCGCAGTACGCGGGCATTCTGGGCCCGGCGCCGATCATCGCCGAAGGCGCGCATGCGCACGATCCCTATCACTCCGGATTCTATCGCCGCTTCCGCGCGCTGGTGCGCTGGTGCATCCGCAGGCGCTGGCTGGTGATCGGCGGCACGGTGGCCGCGTTCGTGGTGTCGCTGGCGCTGTTCCGCTTCATTCCGCAGCAGTTCTTCCCCGATTCGACGCGGCTCGAGCTGATGGTCGACATCGAACTCGCGGAAGGTAGTTCGCTGAAAGCGACCGACCAGGCCGCGCGCAAGCTGGAAAAACTGCTGGCGGCGCGCAAGGAAGTGGAAACCTACACCGCCTACATCGGCACCGGTTCGCCGCGCTTCTATCTGCCGCTGGACCAGCAACTGCCGCAGACGCATTTCAGCCAGTTCGTGGTGATCACGAAGGACATCAAGGCCCGTGAAATCCTGCGCGACTGGATGATGGGCGAGGTGCGGCAGCAGTTCCCGGAATTGCAGCTGAGGGTGACGAGATTGGAGAACGGCCCGCCGGTCGGTTATCCGATCCAGTACCGCGTCTCCGGTGAACACGTCGAGCGCGTACGCGAGATCGCCTATCGGGTCATGGAGAAGATCCGCGCCAATCCGGACGTCATCAACGTCAATCTGGACTGGGATGAGCCCAGCAAGGTCATGCGGCTGGTCATCGATCAGGATCGCGCGCGCGCGCTGGGCGTGAGCACGCAGCAGGTCGCGAATTTCCTGTCCAGTTCGCTGTCGGGGCTGCACGTCAGCACCTATCGCGAGGACAACGAACTGATCGACATCCTGCTGCGCGGCCCCGAGGACGAGCGCGCGCGCCTGGAGCTGCTGGGCAGCCTGGCGGTGCCGACCGCCAGCGGCAAGGTCGTGCCGGTGATGCAGATCGCGCGTCTGGAGTCGGTGTTCGAGGACGGCGTGATCTGGCATCGCAACCGGCTGCCGACGATCACCGTGCGCGCTGACATCGTCAACGGGCCGACCCCGGCGACGGTGGTGGGCCAGATTGATCCGACCCTCGATGCGATCCGCGATTCGCTGCCGGCGGGTTATCTCATGGCCATCGGCGGCAGCGTCGAGGATTCCGCGCGCGGCCAGAATTCGATCAAAGCCGGCATGTCGCTGTTCCTGTTCGTGGTGGTCACGCTGCTGATGCTGCAGTTGCGCAGCGTATCGCGGGTGCTGCTGGTGATGTCGACCGCGCCGCTCGGCCTGATCGGCGTGGTGCTGTTCCTGCTGGTGTTCCGGGTGCCGTTCGGTTTCGTCGCGATGCTGGGCGTGATCGCGCTGTCGGGCATGATCATGCGCAACTCGGTGATCCTGGTCGATCAGATCGAACAGGACATCGCCAGCGGCCACGATCGCTGGACCGCCATCGTCGAATCGACCGTGCGTCGTTTCCGGCCGATCGTGCTCACCGCGCTGGCCGCGATCCTGGCGATGGTGCCGCTGTCGCGCAGCGCGTTCTTCGGGCCGATGGCGGTGGCGATCATGGGCGGCCTGATCGTCGCCACCGCATTGACGCTGCTGTTCCTGCCCGCGCTGTACGCGGCGTGGTTCCGGGTGCGCGCCAGCGAGGCGCGCACCGGGCCCGTCGGCGGCTGAGAGATACAAGGCTTTCGCATCCGGGTCGCTTGCGGTTCCCTCCCCCTCCCGCCGCAGGCGACCCGGATCGCGATTTTCACCGACGAACACGCTGCCGACGGACACGAACAGCGGCCCATAAATACCCCCGTAGAGCGGCCTTCAGGCC